>CAMAWH010000019.1 GCA_945861635.1 Klebsiella pneumoniae
CACCTCGATGTCGGCTCATCGCATCCTGGGGCTGGAGCAGGTCCCAAGGGTTTGGCTGTTCGCCAATTAAAGCGGTACGCGAGCTGGGTTCAAAACGTCGTGAGACAGTTTGGTCCCTATCTGCTGTGGGCGCAGGAGAGTTGAGAGGATCTGTCCTTAGTACGAGAGGACCGGGATGGACGCACCTCTGGTGTTCCGGTTGTCGCGCCAGCGGCACGGCCGGGTAGCTACGTGCGGACGGGATAACCGCTGAAAGCATCTAAGTGGGAAGCCCACCTCGAGATTAACTCTCCCTGAAGGGCCGAGGAAGACCACCTCGTTGATAGGCGGGACGTGTAAGCGCTGCAAGGCGTATAGCGAACCCGTACTAATCGCCCGACTGACTTGACCCTTTTCGGAATCCCTCGCCTACCACCACGTCCACGCATCATGCGTTGTACGCATTCACTTTGGCCGGTGACGATAGCGGAAGGGTTCCACCCGTTCCCATCCCGAACACGGAAGTTAAGCCTTCTTGCGCCGATGGTACTGCACCCGCAAGGGTGTGGGAGAGTAGGTAGTCGCCGGCCTCCATATCGACCGCCCCCGTGAGCATCCGCTCACGGGGGCGGTTTCGTTTTTGGCCTGCCGAGACGGCTCGTCCGTGCTATTCTGGCGCGCGTAGCGGAGCGCCGATGCGTACGATCCTCGCCGTCACCCTTCTTGCGGGATGTACCGACTACAACCTGAATGGACCGGCCGTTCACGAGGGGAAGTACAACCCCCCCGATCTCACAACCCCGACGCAAACGGATGAGATCACTCAGGTGACGATCCCGGCAGTGGACGTCCTGTGGGTCATCGACAACTCCGGTTCGATGTCCGAGGAGCAACGGGCCTTGCGTGAGAATTTCACCAGCTTCATGCAGTATTTCACCGACTCCGGTCTCGATTACCACGTTGGCGTGGTCAGCACCGACATGGACAATCGAAAGGAGTCGGGAAAGCTGATTGACGACTCCTCGCACAGCGGTCGGTACATTGACTCGTCGATGTCGGGTGACGAAGCGATTGCGAGCTTTCGAGACCGTGCAGATCTGGGTACGAACGGCAGTTCGGACGAACGCGGCAAGGATGCTGCCTTTGCAGCCCTGACGACCGAGGCGGACCGCACCAACGTCGGATTCTATCGGCCCGATGCGTCGCTCTCCGTCGTCGTCATCAGTGATGAACTCGACTACTCTCGAATCTCCGTGACGGAATTCGTCAACTGGATGCTCGATTTAAAGCCGAAAGAGGGCATGGCTAGCTTCTCTTCGATTGTTGGCCTTACGAATAACGACTGCATGGAAGCGGAAAAGGGCACCGGCTACCTCGAAACCACGGCTCAGGTCGGTGGAATCAAGGCTTCCATATGTGATTCTGACTGGAGTGGTGTCCTTACCGAACTGGGCCTGCAGGCCGCAGGCTTGAAGCGTGAGTTCTATCTGTCGTTACGACCGGTCGAGGAGACAATTGCCGTGTCGGTGACGACGGATGGCGATGAGGAGTCCTTCGATCAGGGGGACGACTGGACGTACGACCCGGCGCGCAACAGCATCACCTTTGTGGCGTACGTTCCGGACCCGCTTTCGGTTGTGAACATCGACTACGAGGTGCTGGCGTCCTCGCAAAACACGTCGGACAGCTCAGAAGAGTAGGCTCGGCGAATTCGTGGCCGACCAGCGTTTCTCGGCGGCATTCGCCATCGACCTGGCGTCGTCGCGGTTGCGGCGGGGCGTCGTTGGCGTCAGCTACAGCGCGTTTGCGTTGGCTGGCTACGTCCTCATCAACGGGCGCGCCGCGTCGGATTTGCACCTTATGACGGGCCTCGACGCTGCCATTCCGTTCTGGCCGAGCTCGTTGTGGGTATACCTCAGCTTCTACGTGGCACTGGTGTATGCTGCGTTCATGGCGGAGGAGCAGGCGTTCCTCCGGCTACTCCGTGCCGCTACTCTCGTGCTGATCGTGGCCTGGACCAGCTTTCTCGCGTTCCCAACGCCGATCGTCCGCCCCGATCCTGGCGTGCTGGCTTCGCCGTTCTGGCGGTGGGCCTTCACCATCCTCCACGGCGCCGACCTGCCGGCGAACACGTTTCCAAGCCTGCACGTTGCCGGGAGCGTGATGGTAGCTCGCGCGATGGGTGGCAGCGTGTGGATGGGTTGGGCCGCCGCGGTCGGAATATCGACGCTGACGACGAAGCAGCATTACGTCGCAGATGTGGCGGGTGGGGCTTTGCTGGCGCTCCTCGCCTGGTGGTGGATGAGCGGCCGACCAATGACCGGCCGCGATGCCGTCGGTTCGCCGCGCTGACCTGTTGACCGCTTACTCGCGCTCGGGCAGGCGCTCCGAAAGGCGCCTCGCCCACCATGCCAAGCGATCGCGAATGGTCTTCTCGGCACCCTGCGCCGAGGGAACGTAGAACTGTCGACCGCCAAGCGCGTGCGGCAGGTAAACAGCGTCGACGATGTGGTCGGGAAAGTCGTGCGGGTATTGGTACTCTGCGCCGTGCCCCAGCGATTTCGCCAGAGTCGTTGGGGCGTTCCGAAGGTGGTTCGGCACCGGCAGTGCGCCGGATTCGCGCACCGCCGCGATCGCCGCGTCCACGCCGGTGTACGAGGCGTTGCTTTTCGGCGCAGTTGCCAGAAAGGCGCATGCCTGCGCAAGCAATATTCGCGCCTGGGGCATGCCGATGCGGGCAACGCCCTCCATGACGCTAACCGCCAACGTAATGGCGCGGGGTTCGGCATTACCGATGTCCTCACTGGCAAAGATCACCATCCGCCTTGCGACGAACATCGGGTCTTCGCCCCCCTCGAGCATGCGCGCCATCCAGTACAACGCGCCGTCCGGCGAACTGCCGCGCATCGACTTGATGAACGCGCTGACGACGTCGTGGTGCGCGTCGCCATCTCGATCGTGGAAGATGGCGCTGTCGAGCGCCGCGAGGGCCTCGTTCGTAATCGGCCCGCGGTCATGCAGACGCTCCAGCATGGACAGCGCCCGCCGGGCGTCTCCGTCCGCCGCGCGTGCCAGCACCGCGCACACTTCGTCGGGAAGTTCGATGCCGTCAAGGCGAGCGGCCCGCCGCAACACACTCGCTATCGCGTCGTGTGTGAGACGTTCCAGAATGAGCAGCTCGGTCCGCGAACGTAGCGCAGGAATTAGTTGAAACGCCGGATTTTCCGTTGTCGCGCCGACGAGGGTCACGACCCCGCACTCCACGTGCGGCAGGAGCGCGTCCTGTTGGGCCTTGTTCCACCGGTGAATTTCGTCCACGAAGAGCAGCGTTGGCCGCGGGTCGAGCGCCGGGCGTGACTCGATGATTTCCCGTAGATCCTTTGTGCCGGAAAGCACTGCCGATAGCTGCACCAATCGGAAGCCGGCGGCCTCGGCCAGACACCGGGCGAGCGTCGTCTTGCCAGTTCCCGGCGGTCCCCAAAGAATGACAGAGCGTAGCCGGCCGGCGTCGAGCGCCTTACGAAACGGAGCATTCATCCCAACGATATGGTCCTGCCCAACGATTTCGTCGAGCGTACGCGGACGCATCCGGTCCGCAAGCGGGGCGCGCACGTCAGCCATGTCCCAGCGTAATAGCGGAATAGAGTGCGGGCATGCGGGTCGTGCTGGTCTCCGACGTTCACCTCGGCGGTCCCGACGATCCGACGCAAGCGGAATTTCTCGAATTTCTGCGCACGTTGGAGTGCGATCGCTTGATGCTTCTTGGCGACATTTTCCAGCATTGGTGGCATTTCCCGACTGGAATTTGGGCGTGCTTCGCACGCGCTTCGGCGACGAAACCGACGATTTTTCGCGAATATGAACCGGTCATCGAGGCGCTTTCCCGCTTCAACGTCGGGTTCGTACCGGGAAATCATGATTTTTGCGCGTCGTCGTACTTCCCTTCGTCGGGGCCTGTGGTCCTCGAAACGTGGGACGGCACGCGCGTTCACCTCACGCACGGCGATGAGGTGGACGTCTCGTTCGGCTACGGCGTCGTGAGCGAGATTGTGCGCGGAAGGCTATTCGGGGCGGTTGTCACGTGCTTGGGACCGCGCAGGGCGTGGCGATTCCTTTCGGCCATTGCACACCCGCCGCGGGGCGAGCCCGACACCGCGCTCGTGGACCTGCAGCGCGTCCTCGCCGCGAGGCGAATTGCGGCAGGCGCGGATCTCGTCGTGATGGGACACACACACGCCCCGGAGTTGACCCGCGTCGGAAGCGGATGGTTCGCCAATCTTGGCGACTGGGTTTCGCACCGCACGTATTTGGTTGTCGAGGGGGGGGTTCCGCGCCTCTGCCACGCGGGCAGTGCCGGCGTCACTGCGGAAGACCGCGCGCGATAGGCCAAAAAACCGTTCGCTCGGCCGCGAGAAACCCTACAACGCCACGCGCTTCAGCAACTCCGGCCGCTCAAGCGTTGCGCCAGCGCCAAGCGCCACACATCGCAACGGATCTTCGGCGATGACGACTGGCAATCCCGTTGCATCGCGCAACACTTCGTCGAGGCCTGCCAGCAGCGCGCCACCCCCGGCGAGGACGACGCCCTGGTCGATGATGTCGGCCGCCAGCTCCGGTGGCGTCTTTTCGAGCGTGGTACGCACCGCCTCGATGATTTGCGCGACGACATCTTGCAACGCCACCGCACAATCATCCGTCGAAACTTCGAATTCTCGAGGTGCACCCGTACTCAAGTCTCTGCCCTTGACGTGCATGGTCGCGCTTTTGATCTTCGGCGCGGCGCAGCCGATGCGGAGCTTGATGTCTTCCGCGGTGCGTTCACCGATCAGGCAGTTGTACTTGCGTTTTACGTAGGAGGTGATTGCGTCGTCCATCTGGTCACCGGCGACGCGGAGACTTTGGCTGACGCAGATACCCCCCAGGCTGATCACGGCGACTTCCGTGGTTCCACCGCCAATATCGACGATCATGCTCCCGATGGGCTCGGTGACCGGTAGGCCGGCCCCAATGGCCGCCGCCATGGGCTCAGGAACCAGGATGACTTCACGCGCGCCGGCGGAGCGCGCCGATTCCTGTACGGCGCGTTTTTCGACTTCCGTGATGCCGAATGGGATGCAAACCACCATGCGCGGATGCACGAGCACACGTCGGCCCACCGCCTGTTCGATGAAGTACCGAAGCATTGCCTCGGTGATCTCAAAGTCGGCGATGACGCCATCCTTCAACGGTCGGATGGCGATGATGTTTCCCGGAACCCGCCCGAGCATCTGCTTGGCAGACATGCCAACCGCAAGCACCTTTCCGTGTGCGACACCCGGCCCTTTGGCGACGGCAACCACGCTGGGCTCGTCCACAACGATTCCCCGACCCGTTGCGTACACGAGCGTGTTGGCGGTGCCGAGGTCGATCGCGAGATCGGTCGACAGCATTCCGAGAGCCTGATCGAGCAAACGCGGTCCAGAGGTTCCGCGAGTCTATCTCGTTGAGCGCTCAGTGCTGCGGTTGCTTCTTCTTCTTGCCGCGATCGTCACGACCCGAGGTGTCAATCGTCTCGACGCGGTGCCCGATGGTGTCACCAAGCTGTTTCGCCGGGTAGGCCAGAGGGTCCGCAGACTGCTGGTAGATGTACCGGTCACCGTCGGTCGTGACGATCGCGATTTCAAACGGGCGCGGGTGCGCATTCTTGACATATTCGATGCGGTCAATGTCCGTGTAGAAGACGCGATTCGCCTCTGTGTGGTCCGACCATGTGGTCGTAAAGACGATCGACTTCGTCTCAGGGTCAATGGAGATGTTCTGCGTATGCTGCTGACTCTGGATGTATCCATACGCCATCGCGGTCACGATGGCCGTGCCCACGGCAAGGAACAAGATCGTCCACAGCGGGCTGGAGCGCTTGACCACCGGCAGGTGGAAGTCATGGAAGCAGTGCTTGCAGAGGTTCGCAAGGGCCGGAACTTCTGTTTGGCAGGAGGGGCAGATCTTCGTGCTCATCAGGCCTCGCACGGCTCGGAAAGGTCGCAGTTGTAGGGCAGGGCGCACGCGGCGTCAAGCGTTCTGGCCGCGCTTGACAGCTTCCTTTCGCTATCAGAGATACGTCCCCCGCCCGATGGCCTCGATTCCCCTCTCTCTGCGCCTCATCGCGATGCCGTTCTGGTCGCTGGCGGCCGGGTGGCAATGGCTCTACGAACGCGGTGGCACCGTGCTTCGCGTGCGTGTGGACGAACGAACGCCGCTCCCGTCGGTGGAGTCGTTCCTGGCGGTACTCGATCGGGCTGGCGTCCGCGGGATCTGGATCACCGTTGAGGCGGTCGAAGGCGGATGGGCGTCGATCGCCGCGGTGCGAGATGCGCTGCTCGCGCTCCGAAAGGCCGGCAAGCTCGTGATTCTGGAGATGGAGCGGGCTGGCAACGCTGAGATGTTATTGGCCTCGGCGGCGGACCGCGCGTACATCCGACCAACGGCGCAGGTCTGGCTGGTCGGGGTCGGCGCGGCGCTCCGTTTTGGCGGGGCAGCGCTGGCACGCCTCGGGCTGGCTTTCGATGTCGAGGCCGCTGGCGCGTACAAGAGCTTTGGGGAGATGTTTTCGCGGGCATGGGCGTCGCCGGAGAACCGAGAGGCAACGCGGCTCCTCGTGGAGGATTTACAAGGAGAACTCGAAGGGGCGATCGCTACGGGCCGGGGGGTTGCTGTCGATGCCGTTCGGGCGGCGCTGGCGGCAGCACCACTTTCGGCCGCGGACGCCGTGGCTGCCGGGCTTGTGGACGGCGCGAAATACCCCGACGAAGTCGCGGACATTGCCGAGGAGCTTTGGGGAGAGAATCCCCGTGTAGTTGAGTTCGCAACGTGGTGGAAGGTAGCGAGTCGTCGCTTACGGATCGAACGATTCATCGTCGGGGGGCCGCGCGTGGTGGTGGTCCACCTGGCCGGCGCCGTGGTTGATGGTCGTGGAAATCCTGGTTCTGAACAGATAGCCGCGGCACCCGTGTGCGAGCTGTTGACGACGATCTCGGAGGACACCGGGGTCCGCGCCGTCGTGCTCCACATCCGCTCGCCTGGCGGGAGCGCAATGGCGAGTGACCTGATCTGGCGTGCGGTGCGCAAGCTGGGGCAGGAGAAGCCGGTGGTCGCCGTTTTTGGTGACGTCGCGGCGTCGGGCGGGTATTACATCGGCGTCGCAGCGAGTGAAATCGTTGCGCATGCCGCCAGCTTGACGGGCAGCATCGGCGTTGTCGGCGGCAAGGTGGTTGCCCGTCCGGCGCTGGAATCGCTCGGGGTGCACACCGAGGTTGTCCTCGGCGCTCCGCAGGCAGATTTCTTCAGTGACGCTCGGTTTTCGCCGGAGCAGCGGGCGCGGTTTCGGGTTGGGTTGGAGCGCGCCTACCGCGAATTTGTCGAACGCGTGGCCGCCGGACGAAAACAGGCGTACGACACGGTGGAGCCGCATGCGCGCGGGCGGGTATGGACGGGTCGGCGCGCGCTGGAACTAGGGCTGATCGACGGACTTGGTGGCGTCGAGGAGGGAATCGCCCGGGCGGCACGCCTCGCGAGCCTGACGGATCCGCGCCGCTTGGACATTTACGTTGCGCGTCGCGGGGCGCGTCTGCGTCGTCTGTTTCGTTCGTTAGTGGTGGCGGCCGTGCCGGAGGTGCGGCACCTGCACGTGCCCGATGCCGTGCGGTTGTTCATGGTCAATCCGGGTGCCGCGCAGGCGGTCTGGCTCGGGGAATTTGAGGTCAAATAGGCGGTTGTGCCGTACGGCAAGCGTGTCCGAAGGATGTCCAGTTCAAGAATCCCCGTAAATCCTACGATACTGTTGTAAAAAGCCCAGCACGCGGCGCACGTAGCGTCGGGTCTCGGTGTAGGAAATATCCTCAGAGAACCTATCGATGTCGGGTGGCGTCGTGTATGCGCCGAGCCAGCGGTCGACTGCGTCGGCACCGCCATTGTAGCTTGCGATGACGAGCGGGAGGGAAGGTGAGGCGGCTGAACGGGCGAATCTCGCGTTCAGCAAGCCGAGTTCGGTGGTGCCCAGGAAGGCGTTCGTACCCGCGCGGTACAGGTCGTCGGGGTGGAAACCAGGGACACGGTCGGCGGCGAGTCCGGCGGCGAGCTTCGGCATGAGTTGCATCAGTCCGCGTGCTCCGGCGGGGGAGGTGACGGAGGGGTCGAGTGCGCTTTCCGCGTTCATGATCGCATAGGGGAGAAGCGGATCTAGACCGTATTGATGCGCCGTGTCGCTCACGATGGCATGATGGGGCCGCGGTAGGCAGGCGTCGCGCCCGGCGGGGGTCGATCGGTACGGACATGCCAACGTGCGCGCGCGGGGGTAGTCCTCCGCGTCGATCAGAGCCCAGGCCATGGGCACCGCGGTCGCTTGCGTGGCGGACGAATCCTCGATGCTGGAGGCGAGGAGCGGCCTGGCCCAATCTGCCATTCCTGCGCGTGCAAGCAGCATTCCGGTCGCGACGTTTGGGTGCGCCGCAAGCCAGGCCTCCGGGAAGGCCGGGCGGATCGCGGGCGCCGCGGCGGGAAGGGTGATGGAGAGGCGCCTCGACGCGAACCACGCGTAGCCGCTTTCGGGGCGATCCCGGACGACATCGCGCAGCGTGTCGTCATTACCAAGCGTTCGCGCCTTCCAGTATTGAGCTGCCGCCGCGAGATCGGTGGCGGGGTCACGTGCCAGAACCGTATCGAATGCTGCGACGGCCTCTCCCGTGTGCCCGAGTTTCAGGTGGTCCCACGCGATGAAATACCGGGCATCACTCGCGAACTTCCCAGATGGGTGCTTGGCAAGATAGGCGGTGAAGCCGAGGATTGCGTCGGGCAGCTCACCGGCGTCGTGATGCATGTAGCCTGGCTTCCAGCTCGCCTCATCTGCCTCGGACGCGCTCGGAAAGCGCTGGATCAACTGGGCGTAAATGGTGGCGGCCTTGTCGTAGTTCCCCGATCGGGCGGTGGCGAGCGCGTACTGGAAATACGTTGCCGAGTCGATCTGATCAAAGCCTGCTTTTTCGTACCATTCCACGGCGCGAGCGTAGAGCTTCGCGTCGAACAATGCGTCCGCGAACCAGCGTTGCGCGGACGGCTCCGTATACGGCGCCAGCGCGTTGCATCCGTCCAAAAGCGGGATGGCGTCCGCCGCGAGGCGCATGCGCAAAAGGGTTTTCGCGCGCGTCGTCGCGAGTTCGCGGGCCGCGCCGGAACTGTAGTCGGGAACTGGCTTCTTGTGCTGTGCCAGCCTTTCCGCTGCCGCGTTTGCCAACGGCGACGCCGGGTGCTTCGACCATAGTGACTGCCACGTGGAGATCGCAGCCGTAAGATCTCCACGGTCCTCGGCTCCTTTCGCCAGCCACCATCGGGCGTCCGGCCCGCTCGGCCCGTCGAGCAGCGCACGAAGGCCGTCCCTCGCGTCCTCACTCCTCCCCGCGACGACCAAAGCGCGGCCGCGTAACAACTCTTCCTCGGTCCCTGCGAGAGACACGCCGTTCAGCACGGAGACAGCCTCTGCCGCGCGGTCCCGATCCAGCAGGGCCCGCCCCTGCACCACGCGTGCATACGGCGAAAGCGCCCCCTCGATTCCGGCTGCGACCTCGACGGCGCGGCCATCGTCACCCACCTTGTCCAAGCACCGCGCCAACGCAAGGCGCTCGACCGGCGTTTCCGCGTGCGCCAGTTGCGTCACGACGGACGGACAATCCCCGATGGCCATGGCCGTCATCCAGTCGATCATTAAAAACTCGATCCGATCGTGGCGTAGAATGCGTTGACGGTGTTCCAGTCGATTCCCGCGCCGTTGACGGGAACGGCGTAGCCGAGTCGGCCGTGGAACGGGTACCCGTAGAATAGTACGGCACTCAGGCGTACCTCAGCGCCAACACCGAGAAGGGTCTGATCAAGTGCCGCCTGTTCAGTGTCATCGAAGGCGTTTCCGGCGTCCGCGACCACGGCGCCGGAAAGGTTGCGCAAAAAGAACGGCAACGTTCCGAAACCGTGGTCGATTTGCCAGATTGGGAAGCGATATTCCGCCGACGCAAGCCAGAACCATTCTCCCGAATCGGTGGATGGGTAGAAACCCCTTAGCGAGCGCCATTCGTCGGGCACGACGGTGATGCCGTATTCGGAAAAACTTCCGCCGAGGCGGTACGATCCGTAGCGAAAGTGGTCACCGAACGTGGCGCCGCCCGTCAACTTTGTCGCGACCACGTGATTGGGAACCCATGGGTTTGTCCGGTACTCCCGCCATTCCGCGGTGGCCTGCACCTGATCGAAGGGCACCGCTGCGCCCGTATCGTCAACCGTCGAACTTCCCAGATACTTAGAGGTGTATTCGACGCCGACGCCGAGCGAGCGCGCCTTTTCCGGGGAGATCGATAGCGTGTAGCTCTCTCCCTTTCCGTAGGTCCAACCGGCCCCCACGGACGAAAAGAAACCGCGCGTCGGCAGCGACGGCAGGTAGGCGCCGGTTGGGAGCTGATCCTTGGGTTCGCGAAGTTCCCCCTTGTAGTACGCGCTGATTCCGCTGTTCCCATCGAGGGGATACCACATTGACGTGGATAGTCGGATGCGATGGTCCCAGTACCGTACGCCGGTATCCTCGATGGTCGGGATTGTGGCGCCGCCTTGACCCGGGAGCGGAGCGCGGCTGTAGATGTCTCCATAGGGAGAGACGTAGGTGCCGGCAGATAGAGAAAATACCGGCCGCCAACGGTTCCAAACCAGCGAACCGCCGCCGCCGACGAAGTTCGCGTCCGTGCGATAGGTGGCGTACGCGCCGTAGCCGACGGTTCCGAGGGGGTCGTTGCCACCGGTGTACGCCGCCACGTAGAGGCCGAGGTCCGTGCCGGTCGTCGTGAAAAGGGTGTTCGGGAGCCAATATCGCGGCGGAACGAGCGACGGCAGTGGGTTGTAGGGAGTAACGGGGTGGGAAAACGCCACGTCAGGGTCGGTCTTGGCGTCCTGTAGCGGCGTTGGCTCTGCGCGATCGTTTGCGTTCGGGACGGGCGGCGGGGGAGTACGCAGAGATCCGTCCGCGCCGGGGATGCTGGGCAACAGGCCCAAATCCTTCCACGCAGCGCGATCCATCGGGGCGATGGCGACCTGCGGCCCGAACGACGAATACAACTGAAACGCGAGCTTTGCGCCGTTTGGATGGGGGTGTGCTCCGTAGGCACCGGTGCGAACATTGGTGACACGGAACAAATGGTCGGTTGCGACGTCGACGGCGTACACGTTCGGGACGCCGGAGCGATCTGACGTGAAGAAGAGCGTGGCGCCATCTGCGCTCCAGACGGGGTCGATGTCGATGGCGGTGTCGAACGTGATCCGCCGCCACGGGCGGCCGTCGGTCGTGTAAATCCATACGTCACGATACCCGGCTTGCCACGAACTCACGGCGATCCATTGGCCGTCTGGCGAGTAGCGCGGTGTCGAAAACTGCGTGTGGTCGCGCGCGTCGGTGATCGGAAGCAGCCGCTGATCGGCACCAAGCACGGCGAGTTGGTTGGTTTGCTGTTCGTTGGTCACGGCGATCAACCGAGTGCCGTCGGGTGTGAACGCGGCGTCGCGAGCGCGCTTGCCGTAGGTCAGCGCTGTCGTCCGCTTCCGGACGGTGTCGTAGAGGTACACATCGTCGAAGGAGGTGTAGAGCCCGACGCTGTGGGCGGACGTGTACGCAAACGCCTTGCTGTCGGCGCGCCAGAAGATGCCGTCGGCGTACGTGCTCTTCAGCAGAATCTTCGCGTTTTCTCCATTCTCGTCCGCGAGCCAGGTGCGGACGCCGCGCCGCGGATCGCTGCATGAGTAGGCGAGGGATTTTCCATCGGGACTCCACGCCGCCGCTCCACAGCCATTTCGCGCGGGGCTAACCACGGTTGCGACGGTTACCCCTTCACTCTCGATGGTTTCGAGTTGTTCCGCATACCGATGCTCCAACTCGACTTTCCACTCCCGCCAGAGCTGCGCAAAATTAACACCGAACGTGCGTTTCGCCGGAAGGAAGAAGGGAATGGATGAGCCGTACCGGTGGACCCACTCCGTCCACTTTTCTTCCCCGCGCGTGTCCGCGATGAATTGCATGAAATCCTGCCCGAACAGGTATCGGAGATTTCCGGACGGGGGGAGCGCCTGCAATCCATCCAGGCTGCCGAGCCGCGGAAAGCGATGATCGAGGACCACGGCGCGCTTTACCATATCGACGCCTGCGCTTCTGCCTCGTCCGCCGTGGGTCTGGCGTGTCTCCTCGAAGGTGGCATAGCCCTCAATCGTCCACAGTGGAGAAACAGAGTGCGGAGAAATGATCCGTCCCATCACCGCCCTCCCCACTGCGGGCAGCCCTTCCACCGTGTCGAGATGCAGGATGTGGGTGAGTTCGTGGGTGATGATCGCTTCGTTCCAGTCCTCATAAAGACCAAGAACCGAGTCACCGCCTGGCGCCGTGACGTAAATGATGATCGTGTTGTTCGGGACGATTCCCGCCGACCCATTCGCCGAGTCGGTCCAGTCGATCAGGATGACCTGCACGCGATTTTTCGGCTTCGTTTCGATCTCGACCGTCAGCTTGTCCCATGCCGTTTCAGCGGCGGCGGCCATTTCCTCCGCAACGCGCTCCCCGCCTGTATGAAACGTGACGTCGAAGTGCTCCGTATGGAGCGTGCGCCACCGCAGGTCGGGATCGAAGGACGCAGCGAGCACCGGGGCCACAATGGCGAGAAGTGCGGAGAGCACGGCCCCGACCTAACGCCGCTTCTCGCGCCGCGGGTGGATGATCCCCGCTGGATCGCATACCCTTGCGCGCTCCGGCATGACCCGCTTCAGCATCGAATTTCGCGTTGGCCTCCTGACGATTCTCGTTCTCGGGCTTGTCGTGTTCGGCATCGTCCGCACCGACGACAAGCCGGGAGACGTCGGAAAAGTCTGGCATCTTACAGCGGATTTCCCCTCAATCGAGGGCGTTTACGTCTCGACGCCGGTACGCACGGCCGGCGTGACGATCGGCAGCGTTGAAAAGGTCGAGCTGGTTGGCAGCACGGCGCATGTCACGCTCGGGCTCCTCGGCAACGTGCAACTTGCGATTGACTCGCTGGCAACCCTGAAAGGGGAGGGTATGCTCGGTGACAAATCGATCAAGATCGTCCCTGGTTCATCCTCGACGATGTTGCAGGACGGGGACGCGATCACGGTCGGGGAGCCACCCCCGGATTTCGAGGGGCTGCAGCGGCAGGTAGGCGCGATTTCTACGGATCTCAAGGTCATTACCGGCAACATTCGCGAGATTACGGACGACGAGTCAACGCGGCTGGCGCTGATGGCCACCGTGGAGAACGTGCGCGCGCTCTCGGAGGAACTACGCGCGATTGCGGCGGATAATGGGGGCGACATCGCCATCATCGCCGACAACCTTCGCCAGGTGAGCGAAGCGCTGAAGGCCGTGGTGGACCGCACGGGCGGTGACGTCGCGCTTGAGATGGAAGCCATCCGAAGGGCAACGGAAAAGCTCGATGCCACCCTGCAAAATCTGCACGAAATCACGGCGAAGGTGAACGGCGGGGAGGGGACGGTTGGCAAGCTCCTGAACGATTCGACGACGATCGACACGGTGAACGACACGCTGGAGGACGTCAACGGCATCGTTGCGGACGTGGCGAAGCTGAAGACCGAGGTCTACTACCGAGGGGATTACTACTTCGGAACGAAGCCCACGGATTCTGCCCTTGCGACGAACCCCGTTGCTGGCGGCAGCCGCAATGGAATCGGCATTCGAATCATGCCCAGTGAGGACCACTGGTACATCGTCGAATTCGCGGGCCACCCTCAGGGCAGCATCTCGATGGAGGATCATTCGATCCCCGAGATGGGCACGCAATACCGGGAAATCGTTGTACAACCGAGCTACCGCTTCACCTTTCAATTCGCGAAGCGCTTCAACGATCTTGTCATGCGCTTCGGCATCAAGGATTCCGGCGGCGGACTCGGCGTCGACTACAACCTGTTCAACGACCACTTTCTTGTGTCCGCCGATTTGTTCGACTTCACCTACGGCTCCTACCCTTTGCTCGACGGGACACCGAACCTGCAATTCACCGCGCGCGCCCTTCCGTGGCGCCACGTCTATTTCGAGGGAGGTCTCGACAACATCATTCTTGGTGCCCAGCACGGCTACGTGACGGGCTACGTCGGTGGTGGCTTTACCTTCGATGACAAGGATGTGAAGTACGTCATGGCGGCTCTCCCCGTCAAACCCTAGCCAAACCGTCGGTCCGGCGCTTGGATGCCACTGGGCAAGGGTGCTAAGACCGGAGATTCTGGGACCTCACTCCCGACTCGAGGAGCAATCGCATGTCGAAGAAGAATCCGCCCGCTATCGATCAGGGCTTCGGAGACCTCGATGACTGGTTCAACGAGGGTGATGCGCCCAACGCCGAAGGAGAGGCTCCGGTAGCCGCGGATTCTCCGCCGGCGTCCGCCCCACTCGAGGACGCGGCGACGCAGGCGGCGGCCGTGGAGAAGGCGGCAGCCGACGCGAAAGCTGCGGAAGAAAAATCCAGGGCCGAAGCGCGGAAGTCTGACGATAAAAAAGCGGCGGATGCGGCGAAGAAGGCCGCGTCAGAAGCCAAAATGGCGGAAGCGCAGCGTCAAGCGGAGTTGGAGGCCGAAGCACGCCGCGCCGCCCGCGACCTCGGAAACGCCGCAACCCGCGTCTTTCGTCGTAAGTCGAAGCAGGAGTTGCTCGCGGAAGAGGATGCTGAGGACGCGCTAGCGGAGGTGTCGGCCGCGGAAGCATCCCAAGCGGCGGTTGCGGAGGCGGAACCGAATACGGAGGTTCCGGCCACGCTGCCTGCCGCGGAATCGGGGCGGGCCGCGGCTGTAGAAGCGGCTGGCGTTTCGGCAGAAATGCCAGCGGAAGCGGCACCTGCGGCGGGAGCTGCCCTGGCGGCTGCTGGGTCGGCGGAAGACGGTGCGGACCCGCAATCCGCGGAGGTTGTCCAGGTGGAATCGGAAGCAGCAGCTGTCGACGCGGCCGCCGAGTCTCCTGCGGAGGTTGCACAAGTTGCGGGAGCCGCACCCGTGTTCATGAATACGGCGTCTGTGGACTCGATTGAGGACGCGGAGACGCAGTCGGCGCCGCGTGGGTACGTCCCGCCGGAGCCGGTTGCGCCGGAGCCGCTCCCACCTGCGCCGACGTACGTTCCCGTTGGTGGAGAGCTGGAGGCGTGGAAGGAAGCGGTTGAGCAGATCGTTCACGAAGCCGGGGTGACGTCTGGACCCCGAAAATCTGCATTGTTGGTTTCAGCGGCGCACCTCGCGCGGACGCGTTCGATGGACCTCGCGCGGGCTCAGGTATTGATTGAAGAGGCGTTGAAAGCCGCGAAGAAGTCCCCTTCGGCGGAGCTGTGGCGTGAACGCGCGGCGGTCGCGGCGGCGGCAGGTGATGGGCACACCGCGCGGGAATCGCTCGGCAAGCTGGTCACGGGTGACGACGCTGCCTCCACGGAAGCATCCCTCGCCGCGGTGCAGATCATCCGAGATTCGCTCGCTCAGGATGAACTGGCGCGCGCCGAGCTGGAACAGATTGTGAAGAAGCGTCCCCACGACGCTGCCGTGATTCTGCCGCTGCTCGAGTTGCGACGCAGCGCGGGAGATCACGAGGGGGAAGCGTCAGCGTTGGCGTTGCTGGCGGCGTTGTACACCGGCGCGGCAGCTGCGCACTGGCACATGGCGCGCGCCGAAGTACTGGAACGCTCGCTCGCCCGGCCAGCCGACGCGGTGAGCGCGGCTGGCGCCGCCCTTGCTGCAGATCCGACGTCAGCCGCCGCTTTTCAGCTGCTTGATCGCCAGTGGCGCGCGAACGGTGAATGGGCGCCCCTCGCCTCGATGTACCGTGCCGAGGGAGAACGCGCTTCGGTGTCCGGGGGGGATGCCGCTGGCGCAGAAGCAACCTGGTGGCATGCCCGCGCGGCCCGCGTCTTCCGGACCCAGATCTTCAACGAAGCCGAAGCCGAGGTTTCATACCGGGCCGCGCTGGTGGCGTGCCCGGCGGCGCAGGACGTGCGTCGTGAGTACAACGTATTTTGCGCCGAGACCGAACGGTGGCAGCTGCTTGCGGACTCGCTGGCGGCGGAAATCGCGGTGGCCACCCCGGCAGCCCGCAGCTTCCTGGAGTACCGCCTTGCCGCGTTGTCGGAAGAACGGCTTGGGGACCTGGACGCGGCCGTGGCGCTCTATCGTGCCGCGGCGACGGACCCTGCTGCCGCCCCCGCTGCCGAGGCGGTCCTCCGGATTCTTCAGCAGCGCGGCTCCTGGACGGAACTCGTAGCCTTCCTCGGCGAGCGGCTGACGTTGCTTTCGGACCCCGCGCTTACCGTGACCGTGTTGTACCGCATGGGGGAGACGTGCGAAGGGCCTATCGATGATCAAACGGGAGCCCGCGGCCACTACGAACGAATTCTCGATGTGGCGCCGGGCTATCTTCCGGCGCTTGAGGGGCTGGAGCGTGTGTACACGCGACTCGGCGCGTGGGCCGAGCTGGCAGCCATCTACGAACAGCGGGCCATTCTTTCGGAGGACCCGTCCGCGATCGCGCTTCACCGACACCGCGCGGGTGCGGTGTACGAGTTCCGTCTCGCGGCGGAAGATCGGGCCCTCGAACAATATCGCCTTGCGTTGGACGCCGTCGCGGACTTCCCGCCATCCCTCGACGCTCTGACCCGCACGCTTGAGGCCCGAAAGGACTGGGCGAGTCTCGCTCGCGTCCTCCGTGCGGCAGCGTCAAGTGCGCGTGACGGAAACGAGGTGGTCAGCCTGAATTATCGTGCCGGCCGCGTTCTCGCGGATCGCACGGAGGACATCGCGGGCGCCATGGCGTGCCTTGCAAAGTGTCTGGAGTCGTCGCCCGGGTTCCTTCCCGCCGTGCTCCTATTGAAGGAGTTGGCGGCGCGGCAGGGAGATTGGTCGGAATACTTTCGCCTCGAGCGGGCACAGGCAGATCAGAGCGAGGATTTGGAGCGTCGGCACTGGCGGTTGATTGCAGCTGCGGAAGCGGCGCAACGTCTTCCGGAGGCCGACCCGCATCAACTCGTTCGCGAGGTGCTGCGTGAGGACGCGGAGCATCCGGGCGCAAACGAGCTCGCAGAGCGCATCGCCATCGCGCAGGGTGACACCTCCGGCCTCACGGCGCTCTACATGAAGCGCGCTGCGGCCACGAGTGACGACGGCGAGCGCACGCGTGCTTGCGTCCGTGTGGCGGAGCTCGCCGCTGATCAGGGAGATGCCCCGGCGCTTTTGCGCGGTCTCGGCGAGGTTGTAGGAGCTACTGGTGTTGCCGCGCGGCCCTTGCGTGCGCTTGCACGCGTGGCGGAATCGCTCGGGTATCCTGAGGACGCACTACGCGCGCTGGAAGAGGCGGGCGCGGGGGCGACAGCCGAGACGGCCCGCTTGCGACAGCACGCCCTTGGCGATTCAGCAGGTGCGATCCAGACCCTGAACGCGGCGCTGGACAGTGGGGATGATGCTGCGGCCGCGCTCGCGATGCTTCGCATCGCCCGCGACCACGGGTCTCGCGGACGTGCCCATGCGGCGCTTTCGCGTATCGCGGCAACGCCCGCCGTCGCCGCCATGCACGCGCTCGCCGCCGGGCCGCACCTTGCCGCCGCCGGTATGGCAACGGAGGCCACAGATGCCTACCAACGCGCCTTTGACGCCGATCCGCGATCGGGAAGGGCGTTCGACGGCCTTCGGGGCATGTTTATCGCCAGCAAGGATGGGGATGCCCTGCGCGCGCTGTATTCCTACCTTCCGGCGGATGCCCAGACGGGTCTCGGAGAAGCGCTTGAAGAAGCCGGTGATCTGACTGGAGCGTCGGCCGCATGGAAAGAACAGGTGGCCTCGGCGGCGGACCCCTTGCCATGGAGCCTCCGCCTCGAACGCGCACTCACGGGGCTCGGGGAGTGGAAAGCGGTGTTCGAGACGCTACAAGCCCGGACGGCGTACGTTTCCACCGCCACGAAGAACGAGATCGGTGCGAAATGCCGGTGGCTCCTCGCTGAGAAGCTCGCGGAAAGTGACGAGGCGTGGGATTTCTATCGGCAACTCCACGAGGCGCGCCCCGACGACGTCGAGGTTCTGGAGGCGCTTGCGCGCATCGCGGGTGCCCGCGGCGAAACGGCGCTCGCGGTCGGCTATCTCGACGGTTTGGCCGCTGCGTCCAAGGACCCCGTGCATGCGGCCCGCGTACAGCGCCGCCGAGCGGAAGTGCTGGAGCAAGCTGGTGACGCGGACGGGGCGCGCTCGGCCTACACTCGTGCGTTGGACTATGTTTCGGACGACGGTGAGGCGCTCGCTGGTTTGCGCCGGCTTGCAGAGCACGCGGGGGATTGGAACGCGGTGGTTGGCGTGCTTGCCCGCCTCGCGGCGCTCTCCACCGGACGCGATCAGGCCGACAGGTTCGTCGAGATTGCGCGGATATGGGAGGATCAACTTGAGAATCCAACGGTCGCTGCCGATTCGTGGCGCAAGGTGTTGGAGCTGGCGGAGGACTCGGAGGCGCTCCGGCATTTGGTCGCGCTGTCGGAAGTCGGCAAGGATTGGACCGGCTTCGTGGAATACGCGGTCGCGTTGTTGCCGTTCGAAGAGGGCGCTGCGCGGTCGAGCCTCATGCGGCGCATTGGCGTCGCCTATGCGGATCACCTGCGTCGTGAGGAAGATGCCATTCGGTATCTTGAGAGTGCGGCCACTGGCTCGCTTCCAGACGTAGAGGCGACCCGGATGCTAGAGCGCATGTACAGCGGCCGAGGCGATTGGGATCGGGTGGTGGAGAGCCTTCGGCGCCGAGCTCGGGCAGCGGACAACGACGAAGAGCGGACCGATTCTCTCGCTCGTGCAGCCCGCATGCGAGCAGAAACGCTCTCAGACCGCGCGGGGGCAGCCGAGATTTACGAGGAACTGCTGGCGCTTGCGCCGAACCACCCCGACGGGTTGCGCTTCCGCTCCGAATTCCTCTGGGAGGCGGGTGACCACGCCAGTGCGGTTGACCTGTTTGGAAGGATGGAAGTAGACGAACTCGCGCGCGATAAGGAAGATTTCGACACCCAGATCGAGGTGTCGATGTTCTTCTACCGCTTCGCCGAGTCGCTGGTTCGCCTCGATCGCGTCGCGGAGGCTACGGCTCGCTTCGAACGGGCGTTGGAACTCAATCCGACGCATCTCCCCTCACTGGAAGCCGTGGGCCCGCTCTACATGGCGGCGCATGAATGGGGTCGCGCGGAGAAGGTGTTCCGCCAACTCCTGCAATTGACAGGTGGCCTCGGCAATTCCGATCAGCTCGCCCGGACGTACGCGAACCTCGGCCTCGCAGAGTTCCGGCTCGGTCAAGTTGAAAAGTCTCGGAAGCGACTCAACAAGGCGCTGGAGCTGCGCCCCAATGACATCGGCGCGCTAAAGGGGCTCTCGCTCGTGCTCGCGGCGTTGGAAGACTGGAACAACCTCCTCAACGTCTACAACAACGTCATCTACCACACGCACGACCCGGGTGACGTCACCGAGGCGTACTTGCAGAAGGGCTATGTCCTCGATGCAAAGCTGAATCTCGCCGACAAGGCTGCGCAGCATTACGAGAAGAGTCTGGCATTCGATCCAGGACAGCCGTTGGCCCTTCTCCGCTTGGCGGAGATTGCCCTGCGTCGACAAGATTGGCCGGAGGCAGCCAGCCTCGCGGATCGAGGGCTGCAGTTGGAGGGGTCGCGAGCCGATGGCCGCGCCGGGCTCCTACTGGCGCGGGCGATTGCATATCAGGCGTGCGGAGATGCCAAGGCGGCGGCGGACGGCTTCAAGCAGGCGCAGGCGGCCGATGGCGCGCTTGTCGGAGAACTCGGTAGCGCCGGGATGGACGACTACGAGAAGGTGCACGAAATGCTCCGGGCCCGCATCCAGTCCGGGCGGCTCTGACGCGGGCAGCGTTCCCGAACGACGTCTGGACGCGGGTCGGGCGGTGGCTGTTCGCGCATCGCGGGTGGCTCCCGGCTCCGTTTGTTGCGGCCTCCCTCACGCTTCAGCCCCGTTTCATCGTCGGTGGACTCTTTCTGATGCTGCTCGGTGAGTGCGCTCGCATTTGGGCTGCCGGACACATCGGGCGGGTCAGTCGCACGCGTGACGATCGCGTCGGCCCGATGATCGATTCCGGTCCGTATGGCGTCGTGCGGAACCCGCTCTACGTCGCGAATTTGGTGATTTTTTTTGGATTCGGCGTGGTGCTGTGGCCAGCCGCAGTCTTTTTAACACCGATTCTTCTGCTCTACTACGGTGCCATCGTCCGTTGGGAAGAGTCGAACCTTCGCGCGCGGATCGGCGCTACGTACGAGGCGTATCAGGCGCGAGTGCCACGGTGGCTGCCGCGGGCATTCCCCCGCGCCGGCGGGTGGTCGGGCCGCGTTGCTTTCCGCAGTGAGCGTGGCACGTTTCTCGTGCTCGGTGTCGTACTCGTCCTCGTAGCGCTCCGGTGCTACACTCTGGGCTGAGGTGCGAATGGATCGCTCCCCGCGACTCCGGCGCTATCAGCGCAAGGACTACACGCAGCGCGTGGAGTTCCCGGTGGAGATCGTTGGCCGAGACAACTTGATCCGTCGGTACTCGTTCGACGACGCCGTTCGCTTGTACCGCCGTCGGATCCAGTCTGCGCCAATCCGATATGACGATCCGGAGATGATCGACGCTGAAGTTCGGCATTGTCGGAGTCGCATCGACCAACTTCGACGTAGTTACATAGATCACGCCGGCTGGGGCTGGGCACGGGATGGCGCAGCACGCGGCGTGCTCGGAACGCCGCTCGCTGCGGAAATCGGTTCTTTCCTGCGTCGAGTATTCAATGACGATGTCGCGGTTGGCGGCGGGTTGAGCATCTCGCCTGTTTCAACGGGCATTTGCGACACGTGTTTCCTTCGGCCCGCGGGGGGAGATCGGAGCTACCTTTTGTATTGCTACCGACTCGACGCATCAGGACCCGAGGGCGTGAAAGATCTGTTCGAGGAGGATCTTGTTCGATTGCGCGGCGCGGGGCAGGACGCGGACGTGGAGCGGTTGTTCGCGTGCCAGCGGAGCCCGGACCTCGGTCTGATATTGGCGGGAGTCGGAACCTGGAACGGTCCGGGCATCGAGCTGGACATGACACCGGAACCGGCCATTGCGCCCGAAGGCGGCGGCGATCCCTGGCGGGAAGGCACGCGCGCCCTACACGATGGTGACCCCGTGGCGGCGCTCGTACGATTCGAAGCGGGGATGGACGCAAATCCAGGTCGCCGAATCCTACCGCAAAGCGCGGCGTTGTTGGCGCTGCTCGGACGGCAGTCGGAACGTGCCGAATTCGCCGCACGGTACGGCATCCTGCACAACCCGGCCGACAGGCTCCTTCACTACCTTTTGGCGGTTTCGCTGCTGCACCAGCGTCGTGAGGAAGAAGCGCTCGTCGTCGTTCGGGGGTTTGAGGGCACGGATCCTCTTTTTTCGCTTGTTCGTGGGGCGCTTGCGCTTCGAGATCGCCGTTGGCTGCTCGCGTGGCGGGAGCTGTCGAAAACGTCAGCTGAGGCCCCGGAAGATGCGTGGTTCATTCAGCGTACCGCGTCGGACTTGCGTCGGGCGGGGGCGCACGCGCTGGGCAACGTCGCGCTTGCGGCCGTTGCGCTGGCGCTCGGCGTTGCGGCGTTCACCGTCGGTCACCCTTGGCTGGGTGCGCTGTCCATTGCGATATCGCCGGTTCAGGTTGCGATTTCGCTGCTTCGCCTCGACCGTCGCACGAAGCGCGCGCTGCACTCCGCAGGCGGAACCATGCGCCTCGTCTCGCCGGAGCTCATGCCGCGTGAGGGAGAGTCCGCGGCGCGAAACTAGGGAGCCGTCGGCGTCTCACTGCGGGAGCGTCGCCGCAAGCGCGCTCAGGTCTGCAGCCTGCACCAAAAATGGCGGCCCGCCGGCGGCATCGGTCACGACGCGGCTGTCGCCCATGACGTCGCCGAAAACCACGGACTCCGCACGTGCGGCCCCCTCGGACAAAATAATCTTCCCCCAGGGCGCGGCCACGCCGCCGACTACCGGTGATGATCGATCCGCCGCTGTGCCACCGATCGCCGCCAGCAGTCCCTCCACCATCTGCGCCGGTTTTCCAGTGCTGTCCGTCCACACGCCGTCCGTCCGCGCGAACCGCGCGGACTTGTCCCCGAGCCGGATTTCGACGCCATCGACCTGGGCTTCCCGAACGGGAAGCAACGTCGGCGACAACCAAGCGTCGACCTGGACCATCGACGCGGAGTCGGGCTTCAACACGGCTTGCGAGCCCGCTACGCGCACGCCGTCGTCGCTGGCGGCGAGGAGCTTCAGGTCGTGCGTACCGTCGGCGTCCTCCACCGTCAGGGTGGCGAACGCGTCCATCGAGGCCACATCGTCTGCGAAGTGATCGGCTTTCAAACCGGATGCTCTGTCAAGCCACTCTTGCATGTGGACTTCGTCCACGCGCGGCCCGGTATCGCCGAGCCACCATCCGTGGTCGTCTTTTCGCAGCACGACGTCGGCCGCTTGCGTCGTGATGCGGATACGCTTCGCCGTTCCTGCCGAGATTTGCCAGACGTCCTTGGACCGGAAATCATCGCGGGACTTGCGAACGAGATCGGAAAGGCGCGCCGACGCGAGCAGCGCAGGTCCGCCATCGCTCTCACTGACGTACGACTTCCAACCCACCGTGGAATCCTTTCCGACAAACACGGTGAACGCGGTACCGTCCGCTTTCTCCATTTTGACCTCGACGCGGGATGCAGCATCGAGTCCGTATCCGCCGGCATCTCCCGTGAGATCCCTCTCCTCGACGTCCACGCCGATGAGACGGTCCACGATTTCCGACACCTTTCCGGCCTCAACCGCCATTTCCGTCGGTGCCGTCATCTTCCAGGCACCCGACGACTTGTCAAAGGCCAACGGCCCGGACGCCGCCGTCAGCGTAAGTTTGACGACGTCACCACTTTCGACGGCGGCCAGCTTGTGAGTCGGCGGCGCGTTCGGGTCCTTGAACGCGTCGTCCCTCCCGTCGTCCTTCCATAGGACCGCCACCGCCACAAGGGCGAGCAGGAAGACGGCAAGGATGGTGAGGAGACGGTTTTGCTTTTCCATGGCAGGCTCGGTGTCGACGTATCGGGGGGCTTGACGCGGGCGGGCGGGTGCCTATCCTCCCGGCGCGCGAGGAGTCGAGGCGTGAGTAGTGAACCGCGACAGGAAGAGGCAGAACCTGACAGTGTGGCCCCCGTGGACCCTCCCGTCCCGGCGGATCCGACCGTGGCGCTGTTGGCCCGGATATCGGAGTTGGAAGGCCGACTTCGCACGGTCAGCGCCGCGTATCGCGAAAAGCAGGATGAAATCCAATTGACGAAAGATCGCCTGTCTCGGCAGGCGTCGGCGCAGGAAGAGGTGCGTCGCGGCGAGGCCATCATGGCCATCTTCGAGCCCGTCGAAAATCTTGGGCGTTCGCTGCAATCGCTCCGCGCGACGGCGCCGGACGCGGTCGTTGGCGTCGAGATGGTGCACGCGCAATTTGTGACCGCGCTCAAGGCGTTGGGGCTGGAGGAAGTGCCGGGAGAGGGCGCGCGCTTCGACCCCGCGCTCCACGAAGCCATCGCCAGTGAGCCGGTGGCCGATCCCGCTGGTGACAACGTCGTGGTGCGCGTCTTTTCGCACGGATATCGAATTGGCACTCGGCTGATCCGGCCCGCGCGCGTCGTGATTGGCAGTTACGTGGAGTCCGTTGGGGAGGCGTAGTGGCGAACCTCTGGCTGGAGGCCGACGACACCGGCGCATTTCTGGAGGTTTCGCCGGACGTGGCCGCGATTTTCGCGTCGATCAGCCCGCCCGTTCGCTCGTTATCGTGGATGTTTGCGCGTCGCTTGGACGTGCGGGAAGCCGTTGCTGCGCGGACGGGGGCCGTGCGGTTCGCGGTGGGGCGGGGTACGTCGCGACGCTGGTTTGATGCCGCCGTGAAGCCCGCCCCCAACGGGGTCCGTCTGGATTTGTCGGAGGCGGACGGCGCGATCTCGCCGGCCGATGTCGATCAGATGATGCTGGTCCATCTCTCGCGTCTACCGGTCTGCATGAGCGTCTACGATGCAGACGGAACGCTGATTTATTGCGACGACGCCTTTTGCGACCTGGTCGGCTTGACGCGGGCGGAAGCCCTGGGTCGGGACGCGCTGTTGTTCTACCCTGCGGCCATCCGTGAGGTCTACGAGGAAACGATTCTCAGGCCCACGCAGCGGGATGGCATGACGATGGGGGAGACCATGATGGTCCGGCCTGATGGCGCTGGGGTCACCGTTTTCCGTGGCATCTCCGCCGTCCGGGACGCGAGCGGGGCCATTACGCACTACGTGTGCATCTCCCGCGCGCTGGACCGAGAACGCGAGCTCGAGCGTCTCCGAAGCATCGATGACAGCGTGAATTTGATTGCGCGGCTGACGGGACATTCCGCGCACCGCGTGAACAACCTGGCGGCGGAGATCATGGCCACCTGTGACCGCGCGCTGCTCTCTTCGGACCCCGCGTCCGCCGGGGAAGCGCTGGCGCGCGTGCTCGCGCTCGCAGGCACGCTGGGTGGACTGGGTCGGGAGATGCTGGCGCTGTCGACACCCGGCGCGATGCCGGGGCCGACCGACCTTGGGCAGCTTGCCCGCGATCTTGTGGCGTTTCTCCGCCTCGCTGCAGGAGAATGCGGCCCCGAGATTGACGTCGTGGCGTCGACTGGCCCCTGGGTTCTCGCCGGGCCGGACGCGATCGTGCGTTCGTGCATCCATTTTGCGCTCCGGGCGATGGAAGTGGAGAGCGTCGGCCGCAAGGTGTCTATCGGCGTCGATGCGCTGCATGGCAACGGAACGCTCCGACTCGTCTACACGCCCAGCGCGACTGAACGCGTGCGGCTGCGTTGGATGCTTGTGGACGCCGGCGCTCGGGAGTTTTTGGATCAGGCCCGGGAGGCGGGAATCTCGCTGACGTTGGAAGACCAGCCGAGCGGCGCCATTGCCATCGCGGTGTCCGCGCCTCTCGCCCGCCCGCCGCAAGCACTGCATTCGACGCCGCCGTCGGCCCGTGGGCTCCGCCATACGCGCCTGGTCGTTGCAGAAGACAACGATGAGCTACGCGTTCTCTTCGCCGAGGCTTTGGCATCGTTGTTCGAGGAGGTCGTGTCGGTGGGTGACGGTGAGGCGGCCATGGTGGCGCTCGCCAGCGGGGATACGGACCTGCTCGTCCTCGATCTGCGTATGCCGAAGAAACACGGTCTGGAGGTCTTGGCGGAGGCGCGCGCGCGCTGGCCGGACCTGCGCGTTATCGTGGTCAGTGGTGCGGCGCCGGACGGGGTGGCACAAACCGCGATGGCGGCGGGCGCGTGCGCGGTGCTGGCCAAGCCATTCCATTTGCGCGAGTTGCGTGCTGTCGCCCGGAGCGTGCTCGCGGATGCGGGTTGGTGACCATGTTCACTCCACCGTAATCGAGCCGGTTCCTGCAGGGACTACAACGCGAATCCAGGGGTCACCCAGAATGATGCAGTTCCCGCACCCATCCTCCCCAAGCGGCAAATCCTCGCCGTCGGCGGTGCCGCCACGCGCACCTGGAAGATAGAACTCCACGTCCCAACCTTCGTACATGCTGCCATCGGTCAGCGTTGCCGTTTCTTCATGCATTGCAACGCTCTCCCCCGTAGATAACGTAAAGCCGCCATCCTCGCCCGGCACCAACCGGGCGTTCAGCACACCGGGCACGCTCGCCCATGAATCTACGCTGGTGTCGGCCGGAGAAAGCGTGACCACGGACCGGCGCAACATGGGGATTGCGGCGCCCTGACGGATGAACAGCGGCCCCGCGCCAAGTGGCGCTGAGATCGTCGCTTCTCCGCTGGCGTATTCTTCGCCCGTCCACCAGTGCACCCAGCTTCCGGAAGGCAGCGTGAGGGCGCGTGACGTCTCGCCCTTCTCCTCTACTGGCGCCACGAACAGGTCCTCACCCACGAGGAAGCTGTTCTCCGAACGCACCCGGTCCTCGGGATAGGCAAATCCCTGTGCCTGCACGATGGGTAGACCCTCCGCCGCCAGACGCTCGGCATACATCCAATAGTAGGGAAACAGTCGGATGTGCAGGCTTGCGTATCGTCGGAAAGAAGCGAGCACTTCCTCATCAAACTGACTGGATTCGTACTCCGTGAAATCCCACGGATTGTGATTTTCACCAGCGCCGCCGTACTGCCAAATCGGCAGGATAGACGCGTACTCCATCCACCGGATGAAGCTTTCCTTGCCGGGGCGGCCACCGCGATAGCCGCCGGTGTCGCTTGCAAAAAAGGGATATCCGCTCGCCGCGAGCCCAGTTCCCCCGCGAATCGCCGACGACAGTCCACCTACACAACGAAGCTCATCGCACCCCTCGTCTCCAAAATCCTGGAAGTCGTTGTCGAGATCGCCTGGCCAGATCACGTCGGTCACCGTGTGTCCGCCGAGGACACCGGCGCGTCCGATCAGGACGCCATCCCCGTCGTAGGGGTCACTGTACGGCTGGTGAAAGTAGGTGGCGAACTGGTGGTGCATCGTCCGCTCGTCCTGTCCGTTTGCAAAAGCCCACGCATTGCGGCCGGCGCCGACGCCCAGCTGAACATCTTCGCCGTAGTCAAGTTTCCAGCCTTCGATTCCGAGATCTCGCGCCGCCCCAACGCGTGCAGCCCACGCGGCAGCCGCGTCCGGGTGGGTCAAATCGACGATGTCCCCGAAATCGGAAAACAAGATGGGAAAATCCGGAAACCATCCGTTGGCCTGGAATTTGGAATGCTCGGGGTCGTCTTCTTCAATGTACGGCGTTGTCCAAGCCAACACGCGGAATCCCTGTGCGTGCAAGGTTTCCATCATCCCCGGCCAATCTGGAAACATGGCGGGATCGGGAATCATCGAGTTGTACGAAGACTGCCATGGATTGTCCACCCAGATCACACCCGTCGGCAGGTCAAGAGCCCGAATCGCCGCCGCGTCTTCCAACACAACACTTTGATCCGCGACCACATTTCGCCACTGCAATGGAGCAAATGCCCAGGTCGGTGGAATTTCCGGCGCCCCCTTGCGCGCATGGTAGCGGGCGGTCACCTCCGCAGGCGAGCCCGGGGCATATAGATCGAACGAAAAGCCATTCCGTTGGTTGAACACGAATTCGACGGTGTCGGCATCGCTCGCGCCGACATCGAACACCCCCGGCCAGGTGCTATCGGCGAGCACCCCCCAACCAGCGCTGGAAATCAGCAGCGGAACGGGAACGTGAACTTCGTTGTAGGCGCTCTCACTTCCCGCGTCGAGTTCGATTTGCATGGGATGGATCTGGCCCCGGTGCTCCACACTGGAGAAGATTTCACCGAGGCCGTAAAACGCCTCCTCGCTCGCGACACCAATCCGCACGAAGACGTACGGAGCCCACGTGGCATCGTCGTGTTGGAGTGTCAATCGAAGGCCGGGCCCGGCCTCATCGACACGCACGTCCACGACTTCGCCATTGTCCAATGTCATTTCATACCCGTCCGCTGCCGCGGAGCACCCGGACGCCACTGCCATCTCCAGGCCGGACGGAATTCCGTAGGACATGTTGGGATCATACAGGTTCCAAGGGTTGTAATTCGTTCCATCGTTCGGCTCTCCGACGAATCCGAATCCGAGGGCGATGGCATGCTCCGCGCCTTCCGGTGTGGTGTACGTCAGCGTGCCCTCGGCGTTCGCTTCGAGTGTGGCGCCCTCGGGATCGGAGTATGCGGGCAGTGAATCCGCCTTGGCAGGCGATTGAGCTGGGCAGCCGAGCAGCAGGAGGAGCAGCATCGGCGCAGTATATGGGCCGGGCTTGCCATCGGGCAGGTACCAGTGTAGAGCGCGCGGGATTCGAGGTGTTCGATGTTGTTTTCTGCGTTCGCCTTTCTGGCCTGTTCCGGTGACATCGGAAGCGGAAAGAGCGATGGGAACGACCTCGACACCGGCTCGCTGCTCGACGGCGCAGACACCGCGGGTACCGACGATACGGATGACACCGACGATACGGAACCCCGGCTCGTGCACGTGCGCGTCACGCCGGACAGCTCCAGCATCTCCAGCGGTGAAAAGGCGGAGTTCACCGTCACGGCCGTCTTTGATGACGAGTCTGAACGTGAAGTGACCGCGGACGCCCGTTGGGAATCGGAGGATGAAACGGTCGCGAAGTTCTACGAACACGGCGTCGCGCAGCCATTGACGGTCGGAAGCAGCGTATTGACCGCGACGTGGGAGGGGGAGGACGACTCCGCCGATCTCACGGTGACGGAAATAGTCAGGCCGGGCGCTGGGGATCTCGTGTTCAACGAGGTGCTTGTTGACGTTCCCGTGGATGCGGACGTGAACGGCGATGGAACGGCCGATTCGACGACCGACGAATTTGCGGAGATCGCGAATCGAGGCGGTTCCACAGTCGATCTTTCGGGAATCACGCTTTGGGATGGCCAAAACCCCGGAGCCCGCCATACGTTTGCCGACGGCACCATCCTGATGGCAGGCGAGGCGGTCGTGGTGTACGGCGGAGGCGTCGGACCGGCGCCGCGAGCGCACTGCACCTCCGTTGTGGCCGTCAACGACGACATCGGCCTCAAACTTGGTCTTGCGCTCAACAATGAAGGCGACACCGTGCGCCTTCTGGCCGCTGAAACGCGTGACGAGCTTGCAACCATGACCGCGACTGACGCATTCAACGATGCGTCGTGGGTCCTGGACCCCGATTTTGACGGATCGCGGTACACGGCGCACTCGCTGGTTGGCGGCGCCTACAGCCCCTGCGCGGTCTCCGATGGCGGTGAGATGCCCGGTCCAGATGGGCGGTATCCGCTGTAGGGCGCAGTCGGCGAAACTCCCGGCGTTCGGTCAACTGCCGCGGTAGGTACTGTATCCGAACGGACTGACCAGCAGCGGAACGTGGTGGTGGCGCGTCAATTCCGTGACGTCAAAAACCAACTCTGCATAGGGGAAGAAGCAAGGAAGGCCATGGCCGACAAAATAGCTCGCGACGTCGAAGCGGAGCCGCCAGCGTCCGACCGACAACTCCCCGTCCGGTAGCAAAGCGCCAACGCGGCCGTCCGCGTTGGTTGTGAACACGCCGCGCTCGATCCACACCGCGCCGCGCTCCTCCGCGAGCGTAATTATCACGCCCTCCGCGGGGACACCGCGCGCGGTATCGAGCACGTGCGTCGTAAGCGATGACCCCATCGGCTACCCCTCGTCCAGGAGTTTGCCGAGCCGAATACGGGTGATCTTCGCTTGTTCCCCCGCCGCGACGCGCAGTTCGTAGTCCGCCGTATTGTCCATCCGCGCGCGCAGGCGGTGAAGCATGTCGGCGGCCGTCAATCCAGTAGCACATACGATGAAGATGTACCCAAAATGCTTCTCATAGGCCTGATTTCCGTCAGCCAATGCGGTGAGGGTCTCTTCCGTCGAGCCAGATACGCCCGCCTGTTCGCCCGCTGCCCACGCCGCGGTCGGCGCAAATTTTTCCCTTAGCGAGGCTGCGTTTACACCGATTTTCGGGTGATCGGCGAACGCCTCCCGCCAGTCCCCATCCCCAAGCCGCCACCACACGACTTCGGCGACGCCAAACAGGTGCGCGCTCGATGCAAAGGGCCGCGCGGCAAGCATGGCTTTCGCCCAGCGTCGCGATCCGCAGCATCGCATCAGGGCATCGATATCTACGCGCTCGTTGAGGGCAGCAAGTTTCGGTTCGCTGACGACGCCGGCCACCGCACGCCCCCATGCGCGCATGCGCGAGATTCCCCCATCCGGGATGATGCGAAGACGGAGGTGCGTCCACGGCCCATGCGTCGTCACCGGCAACGTGACCTCCGTGTCGGCGCTCAATCGCACTTCGGTCGTAATCGCTGTCCAGTCGGCGGTCACGAGTCGGGACGCAGGCGCGTCAGGCCAACAGATTGCCTCGATCTTCGCCCGATCGGGAAAGTTGCCCTTGAAGTGATGGGTCTGGAGGGTGATGGACTCCAAAATGCCCATCTGACCGAGCTTCACGATGATCCAGTCAACGCCCGGGGGGCGACTGCGTCGCGTCTCCCAGCCGTTTCCCATGTACGTTGACGCGCCCGGCAGGATCAGGTTGTGCATCGGCGAAAAGAAGCTGTCACTTGCGACGACCGGCTGGCCGCCATTCACAAGTGCGGCGAGATCGATCAGCGCGTCGGATTCAATGTGCGCGGGGATGCCGTACACACGGAGCCTTGCGATGCCGCCATCGGGAATCATATGGAGCCGGACGTGGGTCCAGACCCGGTCATCCACGACGGCGCACACGTTCGAGGATCCGCGCTTCAATGGGGTTTCGGGCACGATCGGGGTCCAATCCGTCGTGTCGCGCAGCGATTCGCCCGTCGTGTCTGCGGGAACATTCGCGCCGTCCAGGGCGGCGAAAGGCCCGTGATTGCCAAGAAAGTGGCTGGTATCGATATCCACAGCACGGATTTGTCCAGCGACGCCGAGTTGAACGATGCACCAGTCGTGTCCGGGCGAGCGCCGCCGACGCGACTCCCACCCATCCATTTCCTTCCCGCGGTCGGTGTAGGTGTTCGGATCGAACTGCGCCGGCCCCGACGAAAGCAGCTTTTCCTTCTCGGCAAAGAAGTCGTCACTCGCGATGATGGCACGACCGCCCACGGTGCCGGACGCGAGATCGACCAATCCGGTGAACAGGGCTGGGATGCCAATGATTTCGGCCATTTATACTCCCTCGTTTGCGTTCGACAGGATGGCTCGGCCGGGCGTGACGCCGACCAGTGCCCCACGCGCCACGATCTGCACGCCCCCCAGCCACGTGTCGGTCACCCGGCCGCGCAGCGACCGGCCAGCCCAGGGCGTCTGGGGGTGTCGATGCGCGAGTTCGGCTGGATCAACCACCCAGTCGATCTCGGGTGCCACGGCCGTGAGGTCTGCCCGCCCGCCCACCCGGATCTCCCCGCGTCCCGGCAGGCGCGCCAGTTGGGCCGGTGCGGCCCCCATCCATCGCGACAGGGTCGCAAGGTCGAAACCGCGCCGCGCTGCCTCCGTCCAGACCGCCGCGAACCCCAATTGCAACGAGGCAATCCCCCCCCATGCGCCCATGAAGTCTCCCGTGTCAAGCTTCTTGAGGCCCGGCGCACACGGGCTGTGGTCGGTGACGACCACGTCGATCACACCGTCACGGAGGCCCTCCCAGAGCCGTTCCCTATTCTCATCCTCACGGATGGGCGGCGAACATTTCCACTCGGTGGCGCCGCGCGGAACCTCAGCCGACGTGAGGCCGAGGTAGTGCGGGCAGGTCTCGACAGAGAGGGGAAGACCTTCCGCCTTGGCCGCCCGGATTTGGGGCAGCGCGGACGCCGCAGAAAGGTGGACGATGTGCGCGCGACAGCCCGTTTGCCGGACCATATCGATCACGAGCGCAATGGCCCGTTCCTCCCATTCCTTGGGGCGGGAGTGGAGGTAGGTTGCATACGTCTGCGGATCCGCGTCCATCGGAACGCGCGCCAGTTCGTCCTCCAATTCGGCGTGGAACAGCAAGGGGACACCACAATCGCGTAGGATCGGCATGGCGACACGGAGATCCGCCGCCGTGACGTGGGGGAACTCGTCCAGACCGGACGGGCACAGGAAGCACTTGAAGCCGCGTACGCCTTGCCGCACCATGGGTGCCAGATGTTGTGAGTTTCCTGGAACAACGCCGCCCCAGAATGCAACATCGACCGTCAGCTTTCCGCGTGTTTGCGCAACCTTTCCGATGAGCGCGCCTTGCGTCGTCGTGACCGGCGAGCTGTTGAGCGGCATGTCTACGATCGTCGTGACTCCGCCGAGGGCTGCCGCGCGGGTCGCGGATGCGAAACCCTCCCACAGGGCGCGACCGGGTTCGTTGACGTGCACGTGTCCATCGACAAAACCTGGAAGGAGCGCGTGATCCCCAAGGTCTTGCACGGCCGGCCCATCGGGAAGCAGCGCCGCGATGCGGCCGTTCTCGACGCGGACGACGGCTGGCCGAAGGCTTCCGTCGATGAGCACGCGGGTGCTTCGGAGTGAGGCGGTGGTCATCCCCGACAAGGTAGCGCGTTAGCCTTGCGCTCGGAGATGCTCGTGGACCCGCACCTGACTGAGTGGACGGCCCTTTTGCTCCGCTGGTTCCACCTCGTGACCGGCGCGGCATGGATCGGCGCGTCCTTTTATTTCAACTGGCTGAACAACCATGTTCTCCCTGTCGAAAGTGGCGATCCCGACCCGCGAGTGAAGGGAGAGGTGTACGCCATCCACGGCGGCGCCTTCTACCGGGTCAGCAAGTACGAGGGAGCGCCGGAACGGCTCCCTCGCACGCTGCATTGGTTCAAGTACGAGGCCTATTTCACGTGGATCACCGGTTTTCTCCTCCTCGGCGTCACCTACTGGGCAGAGAGCAGCGCGATGATGGTGGACGCGTCGGTGCGCGCCCTGTCTCCGCTCACGGCTGTTGGGCTCGGGTTCGGCTCGCTCGTCGTGGGGTGGATGGTCTACGATCTGCTTTGCCGTTCCCCGCTGGCGGAGCGGTCCATCGCATTGGCAGGTGTACTTTCGGGGCTGTTCGCGGCGGCCGCATTCGGGCTGTTTCAGACCCTCGCGCCGCGCGCGGCCGCGATGCACTTCGGGGCGATGTTGGGCACGATCATGGCGGCAAACGTGCTGTTCGTCATCATTCCCGGGCAACGGGCGATGGTGGATACGATGCTGGCAGGCAGGCCACCGCCGATGGAGCACGGAAAGGCGGGGGCCCTCCGGTCGCTGCACAACAACTACCTGACGTTGCCCGTACTGTTCGTCATGGTGTCCAACCATTACCCAACCGTTTGGGGTCATCCGCTAGGATGGGCGCTGGTGGTCGCCATCGCGGCCATGGGCGTGCTTCTGCGACACTCGTTCAATCTGCGCGGGGTGGGCCATCCGAAGCCGTGGACGCCGGCAATCCTCGGCTCCGCGGGTCTCATTTTGCTCGCCGTCGTGATGCGACCGGCCCCCACCGTCTCCGCTGGCGATGCAATCCCGTTCACCACCGCTCAAATCATCATCGCGAATCGGTGCCTTCCGTGTCACTCGGAGGTTCCGACCCAGGCGGGCGTTTTGGCGCCACCGAAGGGCCTGGTGCTCGAGGATCGCGGCGCGATCCTGGCGAACCGCGCCCGTATCGGCACGCAAGTCGAGTCGCGCGCCATGCCGCTGGGTAACCTCACGGGCATGACGGATGAAGAACGTACGACGCTCACGTCGTGGGCGAAGGCCAGTGAATGAAGCCGCGCCCTTCCGATCTGGATCTTCCGGCGTACGCCGCGTTTCTTCCGGCGCCGCTGCTCGGCGCACTTGATCGCGTGGCGGAGGACGCACCTGGTGTCCCCGGCTTGCGCGTTGCGCCCGGACTCCAGGCGGAATTTCCGCGGTTCGAAAATCCGTCGGTGCTAGCGCTGATCGTCGAGGTGTACAGGGTTGTTCTCCCGGTGCTTCGCGGCGTGCTGGAGCGTCGCGTTACCGACCGAGCGTTTGTCGACGGCCGCACGCGCGCGCTCGTTCAGGACAACGCCGGCCGCAGTGTTCACGATCCTACCTACGCTACGGTGGTCGGGGAGTTTGATGCCGCTGGCCGTCTGGTCGTTGGTCCGCTCTTTCCTCTCGAACGCCGTCGGCCCGTTGACGTTCCGCCTTTCCTTCGTGGCACGCAGGTCACGCTATTCGGACCCCCGGATGGCGCTCGTCTCGCCATCAACGCCATGAACGCGGTCCACCGGCGGCGTCCCGAGGAGCCCGGCATCATCGAGGAGCTGCTTGCGGCCGGCGGACAGGTTCCCCGCTGGGGTGCCGATAGTGAGGACAGCAAGACGCCCCGCCGCCGCGATCTGTTGGAAGCCAGTGAAAATCTTGCTGCCTGCTTCGACGGCACGCTGTCGGTCACGGATGCCCGCACCCAAAAGGTCTATGCCCTCGCGCCGACAGGCCGTTCCATCCCGGTGAAACGGGTCGTTGGACTTGCAATTCCCGACGGTCACCACCTGCTCGATGGCAGTCCCCTCCCGCTCCATCTCACGGAGTTGGTCCAGCACATCTGGCTCCACCGTCACCGACCCGAGGCGCTCGCGTTCTACATTCCCAAGTTGGAGAATGAGGAGGAAGCTGCCTACATCGCGACGCTACTCCGGACGATCGAGGCGGCGATTCTGATGCGGGACACCGCCTACCGTGCCGGCGCCATACGTATTCTCGTCGTCTTTGAGAATCCGCGCGCCATCTTCCGCATCGCAGAGATGGCGGAAGCGTTGCACCCGTTCTTCGTGGGCGGTAGCCTGGGGTGGCACGACTATCTGGCCGCCACCGCCAGATTATTTAGATATGACCCGGGCTATCGCATTCCCGTCAAGGCGGATCCTGACATCGTCATCAATCACATTCGGGAGTCGCATCGCATCATGGTGCGCGATCTGGGTCGGATCGGCGCGCTCAAGATCGGCGGGATGTACGGGATTCTTCCGACCGACGGAGATGCCGCCTCCCAAACCGTGAGCATGGTCGGCTTCATCCGAGACGTCGTGACGCAAATGAAACGGGGCCTCGACGGCTTTTGGGTAGCGCATCCCGACTTTGTGCGCGTTGGCATTGCGCTTGTTGAGGCCTGGCGCGCCGGACACGACACGCTCGATCAGCTCGTGTCCGCCCTTGTGCCCGGGCAGGACGAACTTACGCGCTTACGTACGTTTATCGCCGGTCCGGACGCCAGCGGTCTCGCGGAGAGTGACCCCAAGTACCTTCGGGCCGTGCTCGCCGCGGAGCTGGGCGGATCGGATCGCATTGCCAACCATGACCCGGAGGAGGTGCGATACAACGTCTTTCAAGCGCTGCAATACCTCGCGGATTGGCTCGTTGGGAATGGGTGTGTGGCGCTCCCTGCGACGCTACGCACTGCCCAGGGTGACAAGGTGTTCGTCCGAATCATGGACGACCTGGCAACCACTGAACGCTCGCGGTGGGAACTGTGGGCGGAGGTGCACCATGGGCGCGTCAGTCGGCAGATGTTTGAGCGCATATTGGATGAAGAAGTTAGCTTTATCCGTAATAATCTTGCGGATTCCACCCGCCGGACGCAAGTTCGTTGGGAAGGAGAAGCGGCGCGGTGGTACCCCATCGGCGTCCAAATCCTGCGCCAACTCGTGCTCGACGCCAACCCCCCCGAATTCGTAACGGAGTTGTTGTTGCCGTTCACGTTCGATGTCGTCCGTGACGCAACGGATCCGTGGCGAATGGCAAATGACCTCTGTCCCGAGCACTTTCGCGCGGTTTGAGGTATGTTCGGGCGTGCTGTGCACGCGCTTGAACGCCGACACCTACGATCCTCGCCGCCGGAGTCCCCATGCGATCTTCCTTTTTGCTCATCCTCCTGTCCTGCGATCCCACGACCGATATTGCTACGAAGTCCGGAGACACGTCGAGCACCGCGGATGAAGACGGGGATGGCTACACGGCCGACGAGGGGGATTGTGACGATTCGGACGCCACAGTCAGCCCTGCGGACGCGGAGATTTGCGACGGGCGGGACAACGATTGTGACTATGCTGTGGATGAGGAACTAGGGTCGACGTTCTATGAAGACAAGGACCTGGATGGCTTCGGCGATCCGGATACGGCCTCCGTTGGTTGTGAGGGTGCCGGCGTCACCAATGGGGAGGATTGTGATGACGGCAACGCGAGCGTATTTCCGCTCGCCGTCGAGATATGCAACGAGATCGATGATGACTGTGACGACGTTGTGGACGACGGCGTGACCAATCGGTACTACGCGGATGCCGATGGCGATGGGTTCGGAGACGCCGCGGCTCCCCATGACGCATGCACCCTTACCGACGGCATAGTGGTCGATGCCTCGGACTGTGATGACTCCACGGATTCCATCAACCCGGGCGCGTCCGAGTCCTGTGACGAGCGAGACAACGACTGCAACGGTCAGGTGGACGACGGCGTACTTACCAGCTACTACGCGGATTATGATGGGGATGGGTATGGGGATGACCGGATCACCCAAAACGCCTGCGTGACGCCGACGGGGTACGCACAGTACTCCGGTGACTGTGACGACGAGGACGCCGACTACAACCCAGGTGCGGACGAAATCGACTGCGACGACCCGAACGACTACAACTGTGATGGGTCGACGGGATTTTCCGACGTCGACGGGGATGGTTTCGCCGCGTGCTCGGAGTGTGACGATGGGGAGGTAACAATCAACCCGGACGCCGTCGAGGCCTGTGATGACGTGGACAACGACTGTGATGGTGACATTGACGAGGACAGCGCTTCGGACGCGAGCACGTGGTACGTCGATTATGACCGTGACGGGTACGGATCGGACCGATTCATCGAAGTGTCCTGTGATGCACCGGTGGACTACGTGTCCAACGCGGACGATTGTGACGATACATCCGACGACGTGAACCCGGCCGTGACAGAAATCTGCAACGACTCAGACGACGACTGTGATGGTGACACAGACGAAGATGACGCCGCGGACGCCGCCATGTGGTACGTTGACTACGATGGTGACGGCCACGGCTCCAGCCGGCTGACGCACCAAAGCTGCGACGCGCCGTCCTACTACGTCGCCGCCAATGACGATTGTGACGACACCGAGGCCGACGTGTACCCGGGCGCTGCAGAAACCTGTGACTCGGTCGACAACGACTGTGACAGCGTCGTGGACAACGCTACCGATACCGATGGGGACGGTGCTACGGCCTGTGACGATTGCAACGACGCTGATGCCGCCGTCCTGCCCGGGGCGGTGGAGCGCTGCAACGGGCTCGACGACAACTGCGATGGAGAGGTGGATGAAGACACCGCTGTCGACGCCGCGCTTTGGTACATCGATTATGACGGTGATGGGTACGGTGTCACGCGGTTTACAGTCATGGCTTGCGATGCTCCAGCAAACTATGTGGCGAACGACAATGATTGTGATGATACAGAGACAGATGTATCACCGGTCGGGGCCGAGGTGTGCAACGGGGTGGACGACAACTGCGATGGCGCGGTCGATGAGGGCGCGAGCGGTGATACGTGGTATCGGGACGACGACGGGGATGGCTACGGAGATGCGGCGGACTCGACCGAGTCTTGCGAAGCGCCTGCCGACTATGTTGCGGACGCCACCGATTGTGATGACGGCGAGGCCACGATCTCTCCGGCGGCCTACGAGACGTGTGACGGTGTGGACGACGACTGTGACGGTGACGTCGACGAAAACAGCGCCATCGACCTCGGCACTTGGTACTACGATGCCGACGCGGATGGGTACGGCGTGTCAAGCACGGTGGAGTACGCCTGCGATGCGCCCGCCGGCTACGTCGCGGACAGCACGGACTGTGACGATGGCAGCGCCGCTGTCTCGCCGGGGGACACCGAGACGTGCAACAGCATCGACGACGACTGTGACGGTGCGGTGGATTCGGCAGCGGCCTGCGGCTGCGCCACGGACACGTACAGCGGCACGGGCCACACCTACCTGTTCTGCAATACGGCGTCGTACTGGCCTGCGGCCTCGACCGCCTGCTCGACGCTTGGGTACCACCTCGTGACCATGGGGAGTGCCGCGGAGAATGCCTGGGTGACGTCCAGCACGAACTCCTTGATGCCCTCCTACGATCCGTGGATCGGCTACAACGATATCGCCTCGGAGGGGAGTTGGGTGTGGGACAATGGTGAGGCCGTCACGTACACGAATTGGAACAGCGGGGAGCCGAATAATTCGAGCAATGAAGATTGCACGCACTTGTATGACGGGGGTACCTGGAATGATCACCAGTGCTCCGGGTTGAGCGCTGGCTATATCTGCGAGAGCTACTGACCCTTCTGCTACCAGACCTCACACATCTTTGGGGAGCGCATCGGCTTCCCTTCCTCACAGCCAAAGGCTGCATGGAACTCGGGTAGATTCGTCAACGGCCCGTTCACCCGGTATTTCGCCGGGGAGTGGGGGTTGGACAGTACGAGCATCTTCTCCCACTGCGGAGCGGCAACTGTGCACCAGCCCTGCGCGTACGCAACGAAGTAGAGTTGGTCGTCGGTCAGCCCCTGAACAGAGGCGGGAGCGTTCGGCTCACTCTGCGCTTTCCACGCCCGATAGGACGCGCGGGCGCCGCCGAGGTCCGCGATATTCTCGCCCAACGTCAGGTCACCCTTGACGTGCATGCCATCCGCGATTGTGTAGGCGTCGAACTGGTCCTTGACGCAGGTGGCGCGCTCCTCGTAGCGGGCCACGACGTCGGCCGGCCACCACGCGGACATCTTTCCGTCGCCGTCGAATTTGCGGCCGGAGTCGTCGAAGCCGTGTGACAGTTCATGGCCCATCACCATGCCGATGGCGCCGTAGTTCATCGCGGCGGGAAACGTACGGTCGAAGAACGGCGGTTGGAGGATTCCCGCCGGGAAAACCATTTCGTTCATCGTCGCGTTGTAGTAGGCGTTCACCGTACCCGCGCTCATGAACCACTCGCCGCGCTCTGCCGGCTTGCCTATCTTCGCCATTTGGCGCTTGTTCTCGAACAGGCGCGCGGCGATCACGTTCTCCGCGTGCTTTCCCGCGACAACGGTGAGTGCAGCGTAGTCTCGCCAGACATCGGGATAACCGATTTTGTTGGTAATCTTGTCCTTCTTCTCGATGGACTTGGCGCGGGTTGCGTCGTCCATCCACGACAGGCCCGGAAGTCCCTTGACGAAGGCCTCCTCCACGTCCTTGATGAGTCCAAGCGCAAGCTCCTTGGAGTCTCCAGGGAATCGCTCCTTGACATAGTATTTCCCGGTGATCTCGCCGAGCGCAGCGTCGGTTGCGGTCGAACAGCGCTTCCAGCGTACTTCTGCTTGCTGCTGGCCGAGGATCGTCTTGCCGAACATCTCGAAGTGGGCGCCGTAGATTGGGCCCGCCAGTTGGGGGGCCAGCGCATGAATCGCGTACCACGTGAGGTAGGCGCGCAGGGTGCCGACGTCGGTCTTCTTCAGCAACTTTTCGAGTTTGGTGAAGACCTCCGGCGTCTCCACGGAAATCGCGGTGGCGTCGGGAGCGCCTGCGCCGGCCAGGTACACGTTCCAGTGCATCGTAGGATTGAGCTTGAGCAGGCCCGCACGGTCAATCTTGTGGTAGGTCTTGTCGGGGTCGCGCAGCTCGGCCCGCGGAATCTGCGCCTCGGCAATGGACTTCTCAAACCCGACGACCGATTTGGCCTGCTTGGCAACGTCCGTCGCGGGCACGCCTGCAAACGCCAGCATCGTCGCGACGTGCGCCTCGTAATCGGCGAGTACCCTCAGGGAGTCTGCGTCGGTCTTGATGTAGTAATCGCGATCCGGCAGGGCGATGCCGCCTTCCGTCAGGTACAGGATGCTCGTTTTGGGGTCCTTGTAGTCGCCGTCAATGTATGCCCCCACAAGGGCGTCGGTGCTCAGCAGCGAGAGGCGCCCCGCCATGGCCATGAAGCCCTTTACATCCTTGACCTTTGCAATGTCGGCGGCGAGCGGTTGCAGGGCGCCCGCACCCGCGGCCTCGACGGCGGCCTCGTCCATGCAGGATCCATAGAACGCGCCGATCTTCGCCCAATCGGCATCCCCCGCGGTCGGCTCCTTGGCCGCTTTTTCAAGAATGTTGTGAAGCGTCTCGACGTTGCGATCGCGAATCGTGCTGAAGCTGCGGCTCCACACCGGCTTATCCGCCGGAAGCGGGGTGGATTTCAGCCAGCCGCCGCATGCGTACTGGTAAAAGTCGTCACACGCATGGGTCGTCGGGTCGAGGGATGCGATGAGGTCCACCGCGTAGGCCGGCGGGGGAGGGGGCGGGAGCGGCGCGGGGACGGGCCCGGGGGTCGCGACCTTGGGCTTCCCGCACGAGAGGAGGAGGAGGGGGAGGCAGAAGACGACGGATGCACGCATGGTCGGCCCGGTAGCCCACGGCGCGCACGCGATCAAGCCGGTCGCGATAGGCATTGTCGTGCCCCTCGACCCCGTCCACGTTGCCCACGCCACGGCGCCCATCCATGCGGACGGCCGTTTGGACGAGGCGGATTGGGCCAACGCGACGGTCATCAAGGGATTTACGAGCTTCATGCCCAGCGCGGGCACCACTCCCGACGCCAACACGGAGGTGCGCCTCCTTACGGATGATCGCGCGTTCTATGTGGCGTTTACGGTAGTCACCGATGCCGCGCTACGCGCCCCGATCGTCCCTCGTGACGACACGCTCTTTCAGGATTGGGTCGCTGTCCTTTTGGACACCTATCAAGATGGTCAGCGGGCGTTCGCGTTCCGCGTCAGTGCGCGCGGTGTGCAGGCCGATGGCGTTTACGTGGAGGGAGAGGACTTCTGGGATCATGACCTTGCATGGGACGAAGTGTGGGAGAGCGGTGGTCTACCCAACCCACAGGGCTACACCGCCGAAATGGCGATTCCGTGGCGCTCGTTGCGCTACCCGCGTGCGTCGGCGCAGGTGTGGGGCATCATCCTTGAGCACTTTCGCCCAAACCCGTGGGGAGTGTTCACCTGGCCGGCGCTTTCTCAGGACGCGTCCAGCACGTTGGGGCAGGCGGCCAGAATTGCCGTGGACGCCCCGCCGCCCGCCGGGTTGAATGTTGAGCTACAGCCGACGTTGGTTGGCCGGCTCGATGGCATTCCATTCTTGCCCGGTCTGGATCCCGGACTCGGCGCAAAGCTCGGTTTGACCTCCAGCCTGACCGCTGATCTCACGGTGAATCCTGACTTTTCACAGATCGAGGCGGACGCGGACAAGGTCACGGCGAACCTGAAATATCCACTCGACTACAATGAGAAGCGGCCATTCTTCCTTGAGGGTGCGGACGTGTTCGAGACGCCGATGAGCCTGACATACAGTCGCTCCGTCGTGGATCCCTTGGCCGGATACAAGCTGACGGGGCGGGCGGGTCCGGTTGGCATCGGATTTGTGGGAGGGTGGGATGAAACGCCCGCTGCCGACACGATTTCTGTGGACTACGCGAGCGGGCGCGCTCTGCCAGGGTGGGATGAATCCGTCGTGAGCGGTGCGCGTGCGCTGGACCATGTCGCCCGCATCCGAATCGATCTTGGTGAGGGTAGCGGCGTCGGCGCACTTGCGAGTGACAAGGAGTTGCTCACTGCCGGTGGGCAGTGGCTCGGTCACCACCTCGGCGCCGTGGATGCGGAGGTGCCGTTTGCCGATCGCTTTGTCGCGCGCGCCCAGGCCGCGTGGAGCACCACCGATCTGCTGGATGGGAGCACGCTCTCCGGGCCGGCCGCGCGCCTGGGAATCGAGCAAAGCGGAGAGGCGTTCAGCTCAGAGTGGACCACACATGCCGTTTCCTCGGAATTTCGGGCAGAAAACGGCTTCCTTCGGGAGGTTGGCCGGGTGGGGAGCGAACTACAGGGGAGCTTTCACGCGCACGATGTCGGTGCGTTTCGCATGATCAGCCCAGGCGCGGAGGGCATGGTGGCCCTGGATCTTGCCGGCCGTCCGGTTGACGCATACGTCGGTCCCGTCGCATCCGCGTTCATCGGCGCGAACAGCTATGTCGAGACCGAGGCGTTCTACATTCGCGAGCGCTTCCTCGGTCACGACTTTGATCGGTGGACGTTCAACGGGTTCTCCGCGGTCGACCCCACCAGCACGACCATGATTTCTCTGGGTTGGGATGTTGGGCCGGTTCCCCATTACTCCGCTGCGTCGGACGCCGACCTTTTCCTCGGCTTCGGGTACGCGGGCGAAATCGGTGCGAGTGTGGCGCTGTGGCAACGCCTCACGCTTGGCGGCAGCGTTGTCGTCGATGATTTCCGGGCGGCCTACAACGGCCCTGTCGTATACGACACGTTCATTACGCGTGTCAAAGCCAACCTGAACATCAGCCGCCCGCTCTCGGTCCGGTTCATCGAGGAGTGGAACAGCTACGACCGCACGCTCGATACCAGCGGACTCGTAGCGTTCGAGTTGCACCCGGGCACGGCGGCGTACGTTGGGTACAGCGATCAGTTCGACCTCCCGCTCGGGGAGTGGCGGACAAGATCCATCTTTGCCAAGGTGAGCTGGCTCTGGCGGCCCGGCGCGAGATAGACCGCGAGCATGCTCCTCATCCTTGCGGCGTGTGACGGTGTCATCCTCTTCAACAGGCCCCCCAGCCTCGGCTTCATCACCCCGCAAGTCGATCAGCCGCTTGCCGCCCGACGCCCGATCACCGTGACCGCGCGCGCGCTCGATGACATCGATCCCGTCGTGAATCTGACGACCTATTGGACGGTGGACGGGGAGGCGGTGGGTGGAGACGAAACCATTGACACCGACGGCACCATTACGTTCTCGCTTCCCGATGGGCTGCCCGCCGGGAATCCCATCCTGCGCCTGCGTGTGGTCGATGCATCGGGGGAATCGTCCACCGACAAGCGCGTGCTCAACATCGTCGAGGATGCAGCGCCCTCCTTCACGTTCGTGCGCCCCGCATCGGGGGGCTACTACCCCGCAGACACGCCGTTTCAAGTCAACTTCATCGTGGAGGACGACGGCGCGGCCGACCTTCGCTCGTTGACGCTAACCTGGGAGGGTGCGGCCAACACAGACGAGGCACCGACCGAGATAGACGGCCCGACAGAGCGCACATTTACGGTAGGGGGCCAGCCTTCGGGGGACAATTACGCCTCCGTCGTCGTCACGGATGCGCTCGGAGTGTCGGCGTCCTTCCGTACCGACTTCACGCTGCTGGTGCCGGACGTTGACGGTGACGGTCACGACGATCCGCGCCTCGGCGGGAATGACTGTGATGACTCGGATCCGACTGTTACCGAGGGTGACGACTACTACGTGGACGCCGATGGAGATGGTTTTGGGGAGGATGACACACGCGTCGCGGCGTGTTCCGCGCCAGATGGGAGTGTCTCCGTTCCGGGGGATTGTGATGACGCCGATCCAACGGCCAATCCGGACCGTGATGAAGTGTGTGACGACGCCGACAATGACTGTGATGGTGGCGTAGACAACAGTGCCATTGACACGGTGGGGTGGTACCCCGATCTCGACGGCGATGGGTACGGCGCGGGCGTCGCCACAGCCGCGTGTGAGGCGCCAGCCAACGCAAGCGCGAAGGCAGGCGATTGTGACGACGTGTGTGCCAAGTGCCATCCGGGAGGCATCGAAGCCTGTGACGCGGGGAATCTGGACGAGGATTGTAACGGCGTTGCAGACGACGACGACGCCGCGGCGTCGGGTGCAACCCTGGCGTACCCGGATGACGACGGGGATGGGCGTGGCGACGGTGATCGTGGCGAGTCTGCGTGCGATCCCCCTGCCGATTGGGTTGCCGCTGCCGACGATTGTGACGATGACGATGGGTTGGCGTGGAGCGGCGCTGCGGAAGTGTGTGAAGATGACTCGGATAACGATTGCACAGGAGGAGACAGCCTGTGCACCCCCATCGGCGACGTCGATCTGGCGGATGCGGACGCGATTTGGAACGGTAGTGCGCTCGATCTGATAGGAAGTTCGCTGGCATTTCTCGACGACACGGACGGTGATGGAATCGATGACCTTGCGATCGGTGGGTGGGGTTACGACGCGTCCCGGGGGCAGGTTGTGTTGGTGACGGCCTCAGGAATGGGCGGCGGCTCCCTCGCGGGGTTCACGTCATGGTCCGGCACAGAGGAGGATGAATACGCAGGGTACGCGCTTGCTTCCGCCGGCGATATGGATGGCGATGGGCTCGGGGATTTGTGGGTGGGCGCCATGCGTGCGCAGGACAGGGCAGGCGCCGCATACCTTGTATTGGGGGGCTCGGTGGGCGGAAATCTGTCCGGCGCGGCTGCTGAGTTGGCTGGAACCGCCGCCGGGGATCTCATGGGTTGCGCCTTGGCGGGAAACGGGGACGTCGATGGGGACGGTGTGAAGGACGCGCTGGTCGGGGCCTATGGTGCGGGAACCGCCACGCTCGTACGCGGTCCGACGTCGGGTACGATGGTTTCGGCAGCGGTGATTAGTGGCATCTCCGGGTTTGGCACCGCTTTGGATTTAATCGATGACATGGATGGTGATGGTACAAGCGAGGTGCTCGTGGGTTCCCCGGACGACGACAGCGTGTACGTTTTCTACGGCAGTTGGGCGGGCGCCGTTTCTGTTGGTGACGCCGACGTCGTGTGGACCGGCGGCGCGGGCGAGTCAACCGGAAGCTCGGTGGCCCGCGCCGGCGATAGCGATGGGGATGGCTTCGGTGACGTGATCATCGGCGCATTCGAAAACGGCACAGCGGGCTCGCTGGCGGGTACGGCTTACCTTCTGAGCGGCGGATCGGCGGCGAGCGGACCGCTTTCATCGGCCACAGCGATTCTCACGGGCGCATCGGCGGGCGATTACGCGGGCCACGACGTCGCGAGCGCCGGCGATGTCGACGGGGACGGCGCCACGGACCTACTGGTCGGTGCCAAAGGCCAAGGCGGAGGCGGCGCGGGTGCAGGAGCCGCGTACCTCGTACTATCGCCGGTTTCCGGAACGATTTCGCTGTCCGCCGCGGACGCCAGGTTCCTCGGCGAGGGTGCCGGAGACAACGCGGGCGATGGACTGGCCGGCGCCGGTGACGTCAATGGCGACGGTTTTTACGATTTCGCCATCGGCGCGCCTCACGAGAATACGTCCGGTGGCGGCGCGGGCGCGGCCTACCTGATTCTGGGTGGCGGCGGGTAGAGGGTGTATATGTATTAGCGGCTGCCGCGGTGTCCGTCGTGATCGTTACATTCGTTAGCCGTCGTGCCAGAATACGTTATTCAGAGAGCCAGATCCACGACTCGGAGACGTCGGGCCTCCGGTCGTAGTCCTTGCTCATCCGCCGGGGACGCTCGTTCCATGCGTGCGTCCGTTCGACGATCCACCGTTTGCGGAGAACCGTGAATGGCTGCTCCGCTTGGAACGCGAGGTGGAGTTGGGGGTCCACCCACCTTCCAGTCGTCCGATTCGAGGTCCGCCGCACGACCTCCACCTGCATTCCATGCGGCTTCGCCGCCTCCCGAACGCGGGGGCCTTCGTACCCGCTGTCCGCGTAAATTGTCGTGATCGTGGGATATTTTGCGGACGCGCGGCCGTTCCGGGACCCCGTCGATCCGCCGGAGCCGAGTCCAGAAGGTCGTCGTAAGAAGCGCGAGCACGTGACGGCGGGCGGAGCCGCACCACTACACAGTCTCCGTACCCTTCTCGACGCGAAGGGCTCCGTCGCCCGCGTGACGCTTCGCGTCGGCAAAGACAGTACGTTCGACCGGGACGCGACGCCCACGCCGTGGCAGGCTCAGGTGTTCGAAGCGGCGGCACGGGCGATCGCGTAGGCAGAACCGCGTCGAACTCAGGGCTACGATCGCGTGGTCGTGCGGGTTCTTTGCATGTCCGGCGCTGCAGCTTCAGCTTAGCGTCACCGCGTCACGCCCAGCAGCCACTCCGCATGCTGCGGAAACACCGCCACCAATTCGCTCCTCGACGGCATCTGGAAGTCGGCGAAATCAAACCCGGGCGCCACCGTCGCCGTGACCAATGCATACTCCCCTCTCGCGACGGCCGCCTGCAAGAGCCCGGCCGGAACGACCGCGAGCGGACGCGCTGCACCCAACGTTGCCATCGCGTGGTTTCCAGCGTCATCGAGGGTGTGCAGGTCGAGCGAATCTCCCCCGCACCACGTCCACACCTCGTCACTGCGCACGCGGTGGACCGCCGAAAATGCCCCTGCTGGCAGCAGGAAATAAATTGCGGTGCACACAGCCCGTGAACCGCGCGCAAGCGGAAAGGTGAGGGGAGAGCGATAGACTTCACGATAGAACCCGCCCTCTGGATGTGGAGCAAGGTTCAACTCACGGACGATGTTGCGCACGGCTTCGGTCATTACGCCCCTCTAATCAACGCGCGGGCACGCGCGTTATGGAGCGTCCATGTCGTCTGACACTGAGCTGATCGTCCAGGTCAAAAACGAAGTCGCGCGCGCTTGGGATGCTACCAGCGCGGAATTGGCGGATGGCCTTGGCAAAAGCGTCACCGTCGCCTTTCTGGGTTCGGCGTCCTCCGGAAAGGACAGCGCGATTCGCGCGCTTTTCGGTCTCGATTTTGGGGATGTCAGCCCGATTCCGGGTTCCACTGTCAACCTGCGCGTGGCCCGTTTGGATGAAGCGGGTCAGGTGTTGATCGTGAACGCTCCGGGTTTTGGTGACATCCGGGCGGAAGTCGATGCCATAGCCCGCAAGGTTTTGGACTCGCTGGACATCATCGTGTACCTCGTCAACTGCGAAGGCGGCGCGACGATTGATGAGAAGCGCGATCTCGACATGATCCGCGCAACCGGGCGCCCGGTTTTGGTCTGTCTGAATAAAATCGACCTGATACGCGTGGCTGAACGCGGCGAGTTCATTGCCGCGACCACCGCGCAGCTTGGAATGTTGCCAGCCGACGTCGTGGTTTGCGCGTTCGACCCGCTGCCACAGTTGTCCGAGACGCCCATCGGTGTTGAGTATGTGATCGGTTGGATCGAGAGGCAACTCCAGGCCAGTGGCAAGGCGCTTCTGTTCGCCAAGCACTTGCGCAACAAGGCCGCGGCGTGCGAGCCGCTGATTCAGACGGCAGCGCGTAACGCCGCCTTGATCGGGGCGATTCCGATTCCGGGCGCCGACCTGGCCGGAGTCACGGCGGTGCAGGTCAAGCTCATTCGCGACATCGCGGAGGTGCACGGCGTCCCGATGAACAAGGATCTGGCAATGTTCCTGATTGGAGAGATCCTTTCCGGCGGAATGCGCGGGTTTGTTCGGTGGGGCATCGGAGCGTTGAAGGCGGCGGGTTTCATACCGGGCACGCAGATTGCCGAGGCGGCGATTCTTGGGCTTTCCTCGATGGTCGCCGGGGCCACCACGTATGGCATTGGGCAGGCGGCGCTTCGGTACATTCAGTCCGGCGCAAAGATGGACTCGGAGGCGCTCCGCAACGTGTTCGACCTCGCGTCGTGGGACTGGAAAAAGTTGGTGGACGGAAAACGGTGACGGCCGAGGTCGACTCGCTCGCCGAGCTGTTGCACCGCTGCCACCGGGATGAACTCTTGCCGCTTGCTACCGTGTTGCGCATCGATTCCGATGCTCTCGGGCTCTCGGATCTCTGTCGTGTCATCGCGAGGCACGTTCGACGAACGGGCAGCCATGGCGCCGGGAATATTCTGCTCCGTAAGGGCGAGGGCCTCGCGTGGGAGGCCGTGCTGACCCGGCTCGTGGGCCGGGTTGTTACCGTTGATGTCGAGGCTGTTGAGCTGGATCTCGTCCGCGCGTGGATTACCCAACACTGGAAAGAATATCCGGAAGCAGAGCGCGTGCGGTTGTGGGCACAGCTTGGTGAGGGACCCCCTCCAGAAACGGGCGGCGAGGTCATTTCGGGGGCCGAGGCTCGATTTGGGAGCGGGGCGGGGTACCGCCTGACGGGCATCGCAAGTGCGATGGTGTCGCCGCGCTCGCTGGCGATAGCTGGCGTCGCGTTGATGGCGTCGCCGGTTGGGTGTGTCGCTCGTTTGTTCATGCCGCTCGTTTGGCCGGTGCTCATCTGGTGGTCGCTGCGACCTGATCAAGCCAGGCTCATGCCGGCGCTTTTGCACATCGCGCGGCTGCGACAGATCGTGCGCCATCGCATCACGCTCGGCTTCGTCGGCAGTCCGTCCACCGGAAAGGACGCCGCCATCAAGGCTTTGCTCGGCATCGACTCCGGGAACATTTCACCTATCGCAGGCTCCACGAAAGAGGTCACCATCACGGCGATTCCAACGGCCACGGCGCTGTTCGTCGTCAACACCCCGGGCATGGGAGATGTCATCGAGCGCGTGACGGAAGAAGCCCGCCAGGTGCTCGATCACATCGATATTTACGTGTATCTGGTGAATGCAGAGGGAGGGGTTCAGGCGAGAGAACTGGCGGATTACCAGCGCTGTGTCGCATCGGGAAAGCCAGTGCTCGTCGTCGTGAACAAGGTTGACGTACTGCGTCCGCGTGACAAGGAAAAATATCTTGCCGATGCGCGTGAAAAACTTTCAGCGCCCGAAGATAGTTTTCTGGCAGCCGCGTTTGATCCGCTACCACAATTGTCTGCGAGGCCCATCGGACTGGAGGCGGTTCGCGAGTGGATTCGTGCGCGCCTGGTCCAACTCGGAAAGGACCCGGACGATCTGCCCGCAGGATAAGGGTGGGCATGATGCTCCTGCCTGCGTCGGTGAGTGAGCCCACCGCGGACCTCGATGATGACGCCCTCCTTGCCCAGTGTGAGGTCGAGAGCCTGCGCGCATCTGGCCCGGGAGGGCAACATCGCAACAAGACGGAAACCGCGATTCGTTTGCACCATACGCCGACCGGGATTGTGGCCGGAGCGAGCGAGCGGCGTAGTCGCATGCAGAACCTCGGCGTCGCGCTCGACCGTCTTCGCGCTCTGTTGAAGGCCCACTTTGCGCCCCCCCCGCCGCCGCGGCGAAAGACGCGGCCGAGTCGTGCTTCGCGGGTGCGCCGGCGCGTCGCCAAGGCGAATCGCGGGCAGGTGAAGCAAACCCGCCGGCCGCCGGGCGGCGAGGACTGAGTCGCCGTCCAAAAATAACTGACGCATTCGGCCGCCGTCGCATACACGATCGCTGCGTTGCTCATCGCTCACAACCTGGCGTATGCTCGCTCTTCTCGCCTTGCGCTCGCGGCGCGCCGACGCCCTCGGTGCTGCAAGTTATTTCGCGACGGCTCCTTGTCGCCCGCCGCTCGGTATGTCGATGTTGCCACAGTGTCGGACGCGAACCTGCTTCGGAAGACGCCACTTATGAACCAGACAGTTCGCGCACGCGCCGCCGCCACCAGGGGACGAGTTCGTCGGGAGCAGAATACGCTCTCGTCGTCGCCTTCGCCATGGTCAGGAGCGCATTTGCTCGCCTGCGTCCCGCCGTCGTATGCGCAATGACACACGCACGCTCCGCTTCCGCAAGGTCGGCCTCCGTCCTCACGTTGGCTTCGGGCAGGGGCAATGTGAGCAGCTGCTTGGCGGAGAGTTTGATGACGTCCAGCGACTGGCCGGAGCCGCGGTACGCTTGAATCGCCCACGCGCTTGCGACGGGGGAGAGGAGGATCGCTGCGGTGCGCCAAATTGACCAGCGGGTTGGATAGACCGACAGCACCGGCGTCGTTCCGAGGAGCGTGCCGGTTGGGTCCACCACGCCTTCGATGATGGGTGTTTGGGTCGCGATGAGTATTTTGGGGCGTCGTTGGCTGTGTTGACGTGGATGAAGGGCATCGAGAGCGACGGTGGGGCAACGGAATCGCGTTCCATGTATTGTTGCGTCACGACGACCCCAGCCATGACCTGCAACATCGATGAAGCCCGTTGTGATCACACGCATCGGCCCCGCGTCCTCCACGATCTTCCCTTTGATCGCGTAATACTCGTCTCGGAAGTCGGCCGTGGCATCGGCGATATCGCCGAGTGTGCCCGCGGTGACGATGGAGTGCGGCGGCGGTTCACCCGGGTGATGCAGCAGGGGCGACCACGTGGTCGCGCCGGCGCCGAATTCCACGGGGTCCATTCGGGTCGGCGGGTTTCCCCGCCACCGGACGGACGGCCCCGCCCCCATCACCGTGGCCACGATCGGAACGCCCACCCCGGGAAACGAGGGGAGCGTCCAAACGTGGGCCGCGCCGCCGTGAACCTCGGCGGCCATGCGCCGTGCGCCTTCGGCGTCACGCGCGGCAAATGTGGAAGCGGGAAGCACCAGGCCGACGCGCGATGCGGCGCGCAGCATCTCCAACCAGAACAACGCCGCAGCGTCGGTGTACGGCCCAATGTCGGCGCCGTGGCGGGTTTTGAGCGCGCGGGAAAGCTCCACATCCAATGCCGTACGCTGCCGCAAGCGAGAGAGGAACGGCGGATTTCCAATCGCGACGTCAAAGCGCTGCGTTGGTGGCGCAGCCAGGGTGTCGCGGACGACAACATGCTCCGCGAGCCGCGCGCGCTCGATCAAGTTGAGGCCCCCTGCTTCTGCAAGGGCCGCCCGGGCCACCGCCACTGCATCTGCGTCCGTGTCGTATCCGAACAACAGGTTCATGACGACGAAAGCGCGGCGGGCGATCGGTGTCGCGCGCACCACCGCGAGCAGGAACACGCCCTCGCCCACAGCTGGATCCCAGGTGGTTCCATGCGCACCGACATTCGCGACGATCCAGTCGGCGACCTCCGGCGGCGTGTAGTAGGCGCCACGTGCCCGGCGTTCAGTCTCGTTCACACCCATTGGGATAGCCGCGCAATGCCGCATTTACAACCCGTCCCAGTGGTGGCAGACTGCGCCCATGCGCTCGGTCCCCCTCCTCCTGTCCGTCTCAAGCCTGATCGGCTGCCGCGCGGAGGCACCGGAAAAGTCGTCCGATGTCGGTATTTCGGGGTTGGAGTTCACGCTTGGCTTGGAGAGCACGCCCGCCGGGGGCCTCGTCCCCTGGGCCGCCACGCTTCATCTGAACGACGGCTCGACGATTCCCGAAGTTGCCGTCGTCATCGCGTCGGACGTCGAAGCCGAGCTGGCCTACGATGGCACGACGCTTACGCCGTACGTAGCGGGACTCCACGAGATCACGGCGTCTACCGGCGGGGAAAGCGAGATGTACACCGCTTCGCGCTGGCTCCGTGTCGATGCTGGCGGCGCCGTGTCGCTCGACCTCCAGCTTTCCGCCGTGCAAACGGTTGCAGGTGATCCGCTCTCCTATGACGTCGTAGCCATCGATGACTTCGGCAATCTCATCGATCCCGCCCTGACGACGGTTGTCGCGGACTCGCCCGACGTGTTGATTGTCGATCCAAACGTCGTTTCCACCGTCCCGGGCGTGTACACGTTGAGCGCATCGCTTGCCGATCTGGCGGATGCTGAGGTGTTTCGTGTGGTCCCGGGAGATCCGGCCAGCATCGAACTTTCCCTCTCCGACGAGGATCTCGAGCTCTACGACACGACCGTCGCAACCGCCGTGGTACGAGATGTGTATGGAAATGCGGTCGATGCCGATTGGGATCTCGTCCTCGACGGGCCCGATGCGCGTGCGTCTGGCCGGCAGATCACGTTCTACGCCGAGGGTTGGTATGACGTGTACGCTCGCTACGACGCCCTTGAGGATCTGGTCGGGCCGATTCTGATCGACAGCACTGGGCCCGGACTCATCATCGACGAGCCCGAGCGCGGCGGGTGGTCGGACCCCGAAACCGGCACAGTCAGCGGCACGGCAACCGACGATCATTCCTCCATCGCGAGCCTGACGGTCAACGGCGATCCCGTCGCGGTCGACGACGACGGAAACTTCACCACGGAGGTCTCGTACGACTTCGGCGTGAATGTGCTCCAAACGGACGCGGTGGATAGTGACGGCAACGTCACATCCGACACCCGTGCGGTCCTGCAAGGCGACTTCGCGACGTATGGAAGTGGCATTGGTGACGGGTTTGCCGTGCGCATCAATCAGGCAGGTTTCGATACCCTCGAAACGATGGGGGAGGGATTGATCGCGGGCACGGATCTTGACGGAATGATCCCGAATCCGGCGTTCTCGACATCCTCAGAGTCGTGCATCGATCTGTACTTTACGGAGATCTGCATCACCTGGTACAGCATCACGCTGTACATCACGAATCCGTATCTTGGGCCGGCCGACCTGGAGATCGATCCCAACGCAGGCGGGTACCTCGACACGTGGTTCACCGTGTACGATCCGTCGATCGATTGGGCGGCAGATGGTGACGTACTCGGTATCGGCCTCAGCGCGAGTGGCAGTATCTACGCGGATAGTATTGGTGCGAACATGCACCTTGTCCCGTATGTACTCAGCGGGGTGCTGGGCGTACGCGTCGATTACGTGGACGCGGTGTCTTCCGGGTTTGTCTTCGATTGGGACAGTTGGATCTACGATGTCATGTCGTTCTTCGGACTCGACCTGAGCGGGCTGGTGCAAAGTTACATGGAAGACGCACTGGAAAGCGCGATATCCGACGCGGTTCCGGAAGCGATTGCCGACGCCGTCGGCGATCTCGAAATCGCGATGGGCTTCGATGTTGGCACGAATGGATTTGATTTCGAGGCGGTTCCGTACAGTTCCACGGTCGATGATCTCGGCATGACGCTTGGATTGGAAACCTACTTTACGACCAGGGCGTGGATGCACGACGAAACGGGCCTCGGTACGTTGGACGGGAACTATTCGATTCCGACATACACATCCGGCACGCCGGGCATGCAGGTGTCCATCAGTCAGGATTTCCTCAATCAGGCGTTCTACGCGTTCTGGGGTGGTGGGCTTCTGGATCAGCAGCTTACCGACGAGGATCTTGGTCTTGACATGTCGAGCTTCGGAACCTTCCTCGGCATGAGCGACCTGACGATTACGACGAACCCACTGTTGCCTCCGGTCGTTGTCCCCGGTACCGGCGATTCGCTGCTGGACCTTCAGATCGGCGATTTGGAGCTGACCCTTTACGACGGGCCACCGGCGCCGGAAAACATCGCGTTGCGCGTGTATGTCACGATGATGGCGGGCCTGGAGTTGAGCGTCGTCGACGGAAACCTGTCGCCGGAATTGGGCGACATCGAGCTCTTCTTCGACGTGACGACACCCGCCAACAACACCATCGGCAGCGCGGATACCGAAGATCTGCTCGACGCACTGGTTCCGATGCTTCTTCCCCAACTCACGGGCGCTCTTGGAAGCGTCCCCATTCCCGACATTGCCGGCTTCTCCCTCGTGCTCGACGACATCCACCTCGACGGCGCAGAGAACGGCTATGTCACCATCGACGGCGATCTCGCCGTGGAGTGAATTGCAGCATGGATCACCGCTGTCTGTATGGTCACCGAGTCCCGATTTCGTTTACATTCGCGATCCAGAATCGCGTGTGTCCGACGTGCGGAGCCAACACGGTCACGCTGAACGGGTATCAGGCCGCGCGCCGGCTGACGCAGGACGCGCAGATCGACGCGGTCGTTGCGTTCAACGCGGTTCGAATTCTGGAATCAGAATGGGTGCTTACGCCAATTTCCGGCGCTGCCGAGGACGATGAGGTAGCTGTGGTAGACGAAACTCCCGAACCTCCCCCCGCCGCGCAGCCGCCGCCGCCAGAGCCGAAGATCCGGGCCGTCACCCGAACGACGAAGACCGTGGACAAGCCGGCCGAGAAGACAGCGGACAAGGCACCGGCGCCGGGCGCGGACGGTGCCGACGTGGTGGCGGGATTGCCCGCGGATTTCGCGACGGAAGAGGATGACTTTTTCAAGCAGGCGTGAAGCGAGGGGCGAGTGACGGAGGTCTGTCAGGGGTGACGGACGTCCGTCAGGCAGAATGCAAAAAATCGGCATAGAAACAATGGCACGGGGCGTGCAGTGACGGAGTTCATCGCCGGCATCACGCTGGCGCCGGAGCCCCGATGTTTCTCGCCGTTTCGCTCGCATTTGCTGCCGCGTCCTGCCCAGATGCTGCCGATCCCTCCGCCCTCGGCGACGCCGACGTCGGTCCCGATGGCGCCGCGCATGTGCTCGTCTATGACAGCGAAGTGGCGTGTTGGTGGATCGTCGATGAGGTGGGTGACGCGCGCGTTGCTGGCCGGTTTGAGGGCTCCTCTCACCGGCCGATGCGGGTGGAAGCGTTGGAGGACGGTCGCGCGCTGTTTGTGATGGACGACCTGACGGTTCAGGTACGCGCGGAAAATGGCGCGCAGACGACGCTCCCGATGTTCCTGCCGAGTTTCCCGGACCGCACGCTCGCGCATCCCACGGCGCCGGTCGTGGCCTTTGAGTTCGCTATAGACGCGGACTATTCGATGATCTGGTTGGTAGATGTGAACCGTGGCGCCATCGTCGCAAGTGCGTCCGTGCCGTCGATGGGGGTCGCGTTTCAATTCGAGGCCAACCTCGATGGCGTCGTGATTCAGGGGGCGCGGACGCTCATCCTCGATGCGGACGGCGTCAGGCCACGCCCGCAATCGCGTCGATGACCGCCTCGATCTCGTAGGCGAACGCGGCGCTGTTCCCGCTCACCCGAATCCACCCCCCGTGGTCAGCACGCGGGCGCACGTCCACCCTGATTCCCTGCGCTGCTAGCGCTTCGTTGACCGCATGCCCCCTCTCCACCTCGACACATACAAACGCGCCCCGCTGATGCGACGTCCAGTCGCCCCGCACGCGCAGTCCGTGGTGGGTGGCGCGACGCAGCGCGACATCGACGAGGCTGGATGTCACGTGTCGTGCGCGGTGAACCGCGGCGTCAAGATTGCCGTCTGCCGAGGACGCGAGGGCCGCCAACTCACCGAGGAGCATCGTCATGCCGATCACCGTGGGGGTGCCGGTACGGAAGCGTGTGCCGTCCTCCGCGAGGCGGACCGCACCTTTCTCAAACGCGAAGGGTGCGGCGTGGCCCCACCAGCCCGTCCGGCGGGGAATGAGCGTACGGAGCCACCGCCGCGGCACGTACAGGAAGCCCGCGCCGGTGCCGCTGCGGAGCTGCTTGTGTCCGGCAGCGGTGACCACCACGTGGTCCCCGAGCGCGGCGGCGTCGATGGGTACGGTCCCGGCGGTCTGGTAGGCATCGAGCAGCAGCATCGCGTCAGGAGCGCGCGCACGAAGACCCGCCGCCAATGCGGGAAGATCCTGAAGCCATCCCGACTCGAACAAGGCGTGAGAGATGGACAGAACGCGCGTCCTCGGCGTCACGGCCGACAAGATGCGTTCCGTGGGTACGCTGCCGTCGGCGTCGACGGGCACCTCGACCAACGTGCCGCCGGTGTTGGCCGCCCAGCGGTGGTGAACGTAATGACCCGTCGTGAAATGACCGGCGGTGTAGACGAGTTCGCCGCCGTCGATACACTCAAGCACAGCGGACAGCGATTCCGAGACGTTCGGAAACCACGCCACGTCTCCGTCCTCGAGGTTCCCGCCGACGAGCGTTGCCGTTGCGCATCGGTAACGGTCCATGACCTCGACCCAAGCACCGTCGTCCCAAACGGCGATGCCGCGCGTTGCCAATTCGGCCAGGTGGTGTCGAACGGCAGCCGGACCGACCACGCTCGGAACACCCATGGAGTGGGAGCACGCGTAGATCCCGAGATCGAGCCCCGGGTAGAGACGTCGGTAGGCGAGGTCGTTGGGGGAGACGCCGAGCGCGGCAGCGTTTGCGTCTCGCATCTGCGCCGGCTGATCTGGAAATACCGGTGGTTGCCACCCAGAAATCACCGCAGCGAGCGCGCCTGGAGACGTGGCGCCCAGAACGTCCTCCCCGAGACCCTTCGGGACGGAACGGGCAGTGCGCAGTTGGGCATCCGCCACTTGTCGACCCTCGTCCATCCCGGCCTCCGGGGCCGCCTCTAACCCAATCAGGAGTTGCCATGTTCGTCCTTCCATTTCCGGTTCCGACCCATCGCGACATCGTTCGAAATGTCATCGCGGGAGCATGGTTGTTTCTGCCCGTGACCTGCGGAGTGTCAGGTTTAGTGGCCTGGAATGTCGCTCAGGAGTGGGGAACGTGGGAGCGGGAGCAGACGCGCGAGATGGTCGTTGTGGCCGCAAGCGTCGTCCTGGCGGCGCTGTCGACTGGTGTGGCGCTGGCGTCGGCGTTGGCCGCGGCCGTCGTGTTGCCGGAGCCGGAGCGGTTCGTGGGCGTCGTCGCAGCGATCGGCCTCATGCTTTGGCTGGTCGCCGTCGTCGGAGGTGGAACCGCGGTGAGCATACTACAGGCAATCAATGTGCTGAATGCAGGCGATCATGCGGCGACTCCCGGCGATCAGCTTACGACGGTTTTGGCGGAGCACCGCGCGACGCGCCCCCGGGTCGCGCAGCTGCACCGCGCGTCGCGCATTCCGACCTCGCCGAGCCCGGCAACGTCATCGGAATAGACTTCACGACCGTGCCGACGACCGTCCGCTTCTTCAGCTACTTCTACGCCCCGTGCATCGGCGGCGGAGAAGTCATTCTTCAGCATCAAGCCGAGGAGTTGGTGCGTCGGGGCTACGTCGTCCACATACACACGACGCCCTACACCAACCTGGACTGCCGACAGGTCGCCCGCACCGGAACCGCCGTCGAAAACGGCGTGCACGTGCACCGAAGGGCGAGCTTCGTTCTGCCCTTTCGCAATCCGCTGGAGCAGAACGCGGTGACGCCTTCGTTCGCGGCGGAGGCGTGGTACCCGGCGGATCTCCTCGTCGCGGTTGGTTTCCCGTCGCTTCATCTCGACGCGTTGCATGTCCGCTCGCGCGTCACGCGGACGCCGCTTGTGGTACAGAACTACGTGACGGCCGAATTTTTGGCTGAGATTCTGGCGGGGCAAGGGGGCGCTGGCAAACGGGTCCGCGCGGCGTATTGGCGGCACTGGACGCGTCCGCAACTACAGGCTGCAAATCTGGTTATCGCGGACTCCCCCGCGGCGGCAGCGGCCCTTGGCCGCGAGTTGGGGCTCGCGAACGTCCGCTGCCACATCGGGATGGCGGTCGACCCCGCGGAGTTTGACGGCGCCTCGCAGATCGCGGAAGTGAGGCAGAAGTTGGGCTTGGGGGATGCCCGCGTTCTGCTGGCGCCCTCGCGAATTTCGCGCCAGAAGGGCGCGGATTTGCTGGTGGAGGCGGCGCTGCCGCTGTTGGCTCGTCATCCGGCGTGGAAGCTGGTGATTTGCGGGCCGGTGAACGACGCAACGTTCGCGGCAAGCGTGCGAGCCGCCGCCGGAAACTCCGGGCAGATTGTCATTACAGAGCTTGCACGCGGGGAGTTTGTCTCCCTCGTGCGAGCGGCGGAGATTGTGGTTTTACCGTCGCGCGGCGAGACGGTGGGCGGGGTGGTTCTGGAGGGGATGTACTGCGGGGCGCTCGCCGTCGTAAGTGATGCCGTGGAGGCCGCGCGTGATGACTACGTTAAGGACGGGGTGAACGGGTTGTTGTTCCGGTCGGAAAACGTTGTTGCACTGCGAGCAGCCTTGGAGCGCGGCATGTCCGAGGATACGTCCGCCATGCGACGCGAGGGCGCACGTATGGTGGGAGAGCGCTTTACGTGGTCCGCCAGCGTCGACCGATTGCTGGAACTGTACGAGGTCGCGCTTGCCTGAACTCTCCATCGTGATTCCGACGCTGAACCGCGGCCGAATGTTCCACGACACCGTGCGGCAGGTGCTCGCGCAGAATTTTCAGGACTACGAACTCTGGCTGGTGGACCAATCGGATGCCGCCCATCGCGCAGCGAACGAGGCGCTGGTTACGACGCTGGCGGATCCGCGAGTCCGCTACCTGCACCTCGGAGTCAGGGGTCTTCCGAACGCCAGAAATGAGGCGCTGGCCAGGGTAAAAGGAAAAATCATACTGTTTCTCGATGACGACGTAATCCTCTTGCGAGATGATTTTTTGAACGCCCATGTTGAGACGTTCGCCGATCCGCGCGTCGGCGGCGTGACCGGTCGGATCGTGGAACGGTCCGTGCGGCCGAATGTTCCGGGGGTGTCGGGTCACCTCTCCAAGGGCGGGCGGACGTTGACAAACATGTGGGGAACGGAGCGTTGCGAAATCCTCGGGTTGAAGGGGGCCAACATGAGCTACCGCGCGGAGGCGGTAGCGGCGGTGGGCGGGTTCGACCGGAACTACAAGGGTACGGCCCTTCTGGAGGATACAGACTACTCCACTCGCGTTCGAAATGCCGGATGGACGCTGATTTTCGAACCCAGGGCGGAGATGGTGCATCTGAGCGCCGCCAGCGGTGGCGTGCGCGTGGAGGACGCCGCCCGGGCCGAGTACTGGCGTTTTCGCTCGACCGCGTATTTCATCCTGAAGAATCGCGGCCCTCGGGCCTTTCCAAGGTTTCTGGCGACGTTCGGAGCGATTGCCTCGCTCCGCGCCGTGCGTTGGCATTCGCCGGGTGCCGTGGCGACGCTTGCCGGCGGGATCCGGGACGGTGTCGCAGATTTTCGCGCCGGCGCCGACGATGGTATTCCGCGTTGTTGATGGTCATGTTTGCGTGGGTGGCGTTCGCCCGAGCGGAGTCCGTAGCCGACGCATTTCCGCCTCCGCCGGGCGGTGAACGGGTCCCAGTGGGCGCGTGGGGCGACTACGTTCGCCACCTTGCTCTGAAACCGCCGGGTTCTGCCGTGCACACGTTCGACGGGGCGGTCGTTGTGATGCCGGCCGCGCGCGTCATCGATCTGCCTGTTGGGAAGCGTGATTTACAGCAGTGTGCCGACTCGGCCTTGCGCCTCCGGGCGACCTTTTTGCGGGGCGCCGGCATCTCGCCCGCCTTCCGATACTCGTCCGGTTGGCTTTCCCGCTGGGATCGGTGGGCGGCGGGCCAACGTCCGGTGGTCTCCGGCAACAAGGTGACAACGCGAGAAACGCGGCGTGCCGACGCAAGTGATGAGGCATTTGATGCGTGGTTGGAGGACCTGTTCACCTACGCGGGAACGCGTTCGTTGGTCGGGGATACCGCGCCCGCAGTCACCCCCCTCCCTGGCGATCTTGTCATGTTTCCGGGGTCTCCGGGGCATGCCGTCGTGCTGCTGGACGTCGCGACGACGAACGGACCCGGTTCCGCGATGGAGACGTGGGTGCTCGTTGGACAAGGGTACATGCCCGCGATGGAGTTCCACGTCGTACGCGGTCCCGAGCGGGCGTGGTATCGAATGGAAGGGGAATGGCTGCCAACGGAGCCGCTCCGCGTGCCGTGGAGCGGCTTACGCCGTTTTCATGGCGCACCGTGACCGTGTCTGAGGCAGGTCCGCCGCGGCCGTTCACGATCTGACGCCGCCGGTCAGCGGGGAGCCATGTGTTCCGGATCCCATGGCGGTGGCGCCGTCTTCGTAGCGCGAGCCTGATCCGCCTCGTGAATCGTGATGCCCAGCGAGAGCGCGCCGAGCGTGCCGGCCACGCCTCCGAGGACCAAGGCTACCGCCGACGCCGTGGTGTGCGCCTTTCGCTCGGCGGTCGCGGCGTCTGCGGCTGTCTGATTCCCGTTGACGACGGCGGCGTTGTACTCGGCATCGAGCGAGTCCGCCTCCGCCTGTTCGACGAAGCCGACCAGCACGCCGGTGATGGCTCCAGCCGCCAGTCCACCCGCGGCGATCCCGAAGGTGGTAGAACGCTTGCGGTAGGCATCATGCATCTGCGCGGTAGCGACGCGCCTCTCCCAGTCGGTGCGTAGCCGTTGCAGGCGCAGCACTCCGGGCATCGTGCTCCACGGGGCATCGACATCGGTCGGTCCGTCGAGCGCAACCGTCACGTTGCCGGCGATTTCACCAAGTAGATGCTGCTGAACCTGCCAGTGGCACGGGCCAGGCGCGATGTTTTCGAAAAGGGCCGATTCGCCCACCGGCAGCGCGATCGACGGGTCAATCGTCGTGCCGCTCCACCCGATGAACTGATCGACCGGCAGACCGCCCGCGTCCGTGACGCGGACGACGGCGCCCGCGGGCAGCCCCGTGAAGCGCAGCGTTCGCGCCGCCGGCGCCGCCGTTTCCATCGGAACCGCCAACGGCTCCGTGGGCGGAGTTGGGGCGGGCTCCGTCGTGGCACCCGGCAGGACCCCGGGCGCCACCACCGCCGGTCGAATCGCCGTGCAGCGCTTCGCGTCCTCCAGCGCTCCGAGCGCCGCCGGCTCGCCGGGGAATTCCGCCACGAGCGCTGTGGCAAACGTGAGCGCTTGCTCACACTTGTGCATCTCAACGGCAACGTGCACCGCCCCAAGCCGATTCGGCTCGATGCCCGCCCAGACAAACCCAATGGAGACAAACGCAATGGCGAGCAGCATCGTCAGCTCGCGTGCTTTTTGACGAGGTCTGCGAGGCGTGGCATGGCGGTTACGACGTGCTCCACTGCCCGCGGGCGCAGCGCGTCATAGGTCTTTCGGGCCGGCCCGATCGCGTTGCGTGCGCGTGTGTCGGTGATGCTCAGGAGCGCGTTCGCAACATCGGCACCGCGCCGATTGAAGTAAGCCCGCGCGTCCCCGCCCTGCGCTTGACAATCCTCCCAGAAGGGGTCGAGCTGGCGTGAGAAATCGTCGAGCAGGTGGTTGAGGGCCATGGGAATGAAGCCGGGCCGGATGCCCTGCACGACCCTGAATGCGCCCTTGATCGCGATTCCCGAGAGTCCACCTTTCTCCGAAACTTCCTGATCGATCACCCGAACGCCGTCATCAACGACCGCCTTGCGACGTGCCGAATCGGCGATCACCTCACTGAGTTTGGCCATCACGAACCTCTCAAAAGTTGATTTCGTTTCCGCCGGAGTAGACGACCTTTTGCGGTCCGCATCGGGGCAACGGAGCGCTTCCGCCCAGTTCCCGCATGTAATCGCCGATGTACGCCTTTCCCCAGCACGAGTACCCGAGGCCGCGAAGGGCCTTCTGGACGCACTCGTAGGATCGCTGATAATCGCGGTCGTTCTGGGCGAAAATGATGTCGGCGGCGCCCTCACGCGCCACTTGTTCATCGCCAACGTAGGTTTTGATCCAGAAGGGGATGGCATCACAAAGCGCATTTGCCGCGATGGGCGAGGGAGAGCCACGCAGCGCCGTCAACATTGCCACTCGAACGGTTGGATCGGCCTCCACTTCCATCATGTGCGTCGCCAGGCAACCGAGCGCCTTCTCGTCCTTCAACCCCTTCATCGCAAGTGCCGACTGGCCGCGGACGATGGGATCGGCGTCTTTCAGCCCTGCGCAAGCCGCGTCAGCGAATGAACTTCGGCCGCGCAGGGACGTGATCGCGGTGGCGCGAACCGCTGCATCGGCATCGCCCGCAGCCGCCCTGCTCAACGCCGCTTCTCCTGCCGGCACGGCGGAGAGTGCCGTGGCCGCTGCCCAACGCCACTTGGCGTTCGTATCCGCGCCCAGTCCATCCGTCAGGATGGCGATTTCCGCGGCATCCTTCGTGCCCGCAAACACCGCGATCGCCGCCGCGCGCACGTCCGGGTCCTTGTCGCTTTTCACGGCATGCACCAATCGAGCGCGGACGGATGGCGCTTCGATACGATTGAGCTCGGCGACGAGCCCGGCGCGGTCGGTCAGTGCCGGGTCATCGAGCAAACGGGTGGTGCAACCGACCCGATCGTCACGTTTGGCATGCGCGAGGCCGTCGAGCACCGCGCGGTCCCATGCCCCCTCCCTGACCAGGTGATCGCAAAGGCACTTGGCACCGGTTCCGTTGAAATCCGACAGCTTCTTCGCGGCTTCCTGCCGCACAGCGTCGTCCTTCATTTTCAGGCCCACACACAGGGTGACGCCGTCCTTCAGGGCGAGCGCCTTCTCAAGGTCGCGCATTTCTACGAAGGTAGGGGCGGGGGTAATGCAAGCCAGAAGAAAGAGGATCACGCGCTGCCCATGTGCGCGCCGAACCTAATCTGCCACCTGCCGGACGCCCCGAACTTCCGGCACCTCTTCCAGAAGCATGCGCTCGACGCCCAACGCAAGTGTCGCCGTGCTCGATGGGCACGAACTGCACGATCCGATCAGCTTGACGAGCACAACGCCGTCGTCGATTCCCCGAAAAATGATGTCACCGCCATCCTGGGCGACGGCCGGCCGGATGAACTCATCGAGGAGCGCGATGACTTTGCGCGCGATCGGGTCACTGGTGTCCATGCCCGGAGGAATGTCCTCAGGCACGGCGATGTCTCCAGAGTCGAGGAAATCGCGAATCGCGTCTTTGATGGTCGGAACGAGCATCGGCCAAGGGACGTCGTCTTCCTTGTTCACAGTCACAAATCGCGGCGCGACGAGGACGCTGAGGATGCCGGGGATGTCGAAAATGCGGCGGGGAAGGGGAGCGTCGGATGCGGCGGCGAGCGAGCGGAACTCGAAGGTTCCCGTTGGAACAAGCGTTTCCGGCACCCGGAACATCAGCGCGGACGGGTTCGGCGTGGGGACCGTGTCGATCGCCAGCGGAGAGGTGGACATGCAGCGGAAGCTAATCACGGAGGGGGAGGAGCGGGCGCTCGCGTCCCGCATTTGACGGGATCATCGCGCGGCCAAATCGCCGTGTCCGGTTAACCGTCGCGGCCCTCTCGCTTTGGAGTCCCGATGTCCTTCTCGCTTGCCCTTTCCGAAGAACAGGAAGCCCTGCAGTCTCTGGCGCGGGAGTTCGCGCTCCAGGAAATGCGTCCGGTTGCCGCCCATTATGACGAAACAGGGGAGTATCCCTACGCGGTACTTCGCAAGGCCCACGAGATCGGGCTGATGAACACACACGTGCCGGAAGAATACGGCGGCATGGGGCTCCACGCGCTCGACGGCATCATCATTGCGGAAGAGTTGGCGTACGGTTGCTCCGGCATAGGCACGGCGATGGAGGCCAACGGGCTCGCTCAGCAGCCCGTCATTCTCGGCGCTTCCGACGAGCTGAAGCGGAAATACCTGGCGCCAATGACCGGAACGTTCGGACTCTGCGCGTACGCCGTCACCGAGCCCGGCGCCGGAAGTGACGTGCAGGGCATGAAGACGTCGGCGGTTCAGCAGGGCGACAAGTGGATCATCAACGGCAGCAAGATGTGGATCACGAACGCCGGCGTTGCCGACTGGTATTTCGTTGTTGCGGTGTCGGACCCCGCCAAGTTGGCGCGAGGAGGAATGACCGCGTTCATCGTGGAGAAAAATTGGCCCGGCATCACACCGGGCAAAAAAGAAAACAACATGGGCCAGCGTTGCTCGGACACGCGTGGCATCACCTTCGACAACGTCGAGGTGCCGGACGCCAACCGCGTCGGCAATGTCGGTGACGGCTGGAAGTTGGCGATGGCGGCGTTCGATTACACCCGCCCGGCCGTCAGCGCCTCGGCGGTTGGAGTCGCCCGCGCGGCGATGGAGTACGCGATGCAATACGCATCGGAACGCAAAGCCTTCGGTACCGCAATCGCGAATCATCAGGTTATCGCTTTCATGTTGGCGGACATGGCGATGGAGATCGAGGCGGGCCGCCTGCTCTGTTGGAAGGCGGCATGGCTGAAGGACAACGGTCAGCGCAACACGAAAGAGGCCGCGTACGCCAAGGCGTTCTGCGCGGACACGGTCATGAAAACCACGACGAACGCCGTGCAAATTTTCGGTGGGTACGGCTACTCGAAGGAGTACCCGGTCGAGAAGCTCATGCGCGATGCGAAAATATTCCAAATCTACGAGGGAACCTCGCAAATTCAGCGGGTGATCATCGCCCGTGAGCTGATGGGTCGGAACAAATAGCGCCTGCGCGCCGGTTACCGGGGCGCCGTGTCCGGACCGTTTTCTCCGCTGCGCCACGACCGATTCCGCGCGCTGTGGTTCGCGGGTCTGGTCTCGTTCCTCGGAACGTGGGTGCACAATGTAGCGGCACGATGGACGGCGGCGACACTATCGCCGTCGCCATTGGCGGTGTCCACCATCGACACGCTGACGCTGGCCCCGATGGTGGTGCTCGCGTTGTGGGCAGGCGTACTCGCCGATAGCACAGACCGCCGCTTGCTTCTGGCGGGCACGCACGTTGCACAGAGCGTCGTCGCCCTTACGATGGGTTGGCTCGCCTTCACCGGGCGGATGACCTTGCCGGTACTGTTTTTCTGGACCGGGTGTCTCGGCTGTCTGGGTGCGATCATTGGACCGGCGTGGCAGGCGACGGTACCTCGCCAGGTGCCCGACGACGACGTTCCCGCGGCGATTGCGCTGATGTCAACGGGCTTCAATTTGGCGCGGGCGGTCGGTCCGGCGGCGGGCGCGTGGATGCTCGTTGCCTTCGGACCCGCTTGGGCATTCTGGACAAACGCAGCGAGCTATCTCGTGATTGCCGCGCTCCTTTGGCGCTTGCCCCCCCAGCGAGCCCCGCCCTCTACCCGCGCCGAGGTCTCGCCGATCAGCGACCCGGCCTTGCGCCGTCTCTACATCGCCGGGATGGCGTTCGGCCTGCTCGCGATGCCATCGCTGTCACTATTGGCGGTGGTGGCGCGCGACCAGATAGGCGGCGTTGCCTCCGACTACGGGCACCTTTTGTCTGCCTTCGGCATTGGGGCTGTCAGCGCTGGATTGTTGGTTGCGGCCGGTGCCAAACGATTTGGTACGCGACGATTCGTCGAGGGCACGGTGTTGGTTTCGGCGATCGGCTTCGCGATCTTGTCGGCGGCGCAGGGCTTGACCGTGGCTGTTGCCGGTGCCGCCGTGTGCGGCGCCGGGTGGATCGGCACGGTGAGCACGATCAACGCGGCGGTTCAGGTCCGTGCAAAGCCGGAAGTACGCGGCCGCGCGCTCGCGTACTACCTGATGTTCGCGGTTGCCGGCCAGGCGACAGGGAGCTTCTTCGGTGGTTTTGCGGCCGAGCAACTTGGACTCGTGACCGCGCTGCGCATGTGCGCGATCGGCCTGTTCGGATTGTCCGCGATAATCGCTGCAAGCGAGAGGAACAGGTGAGGGTTTTCGTGACCGGCGCAACGGGCTTTGTCGGGGCCAACGTCGTTCGGGCGTTGCTGGCGCGCGGGGACACCGCGGTGTGCCCGGTGCGCAAGGCCAACCGGTGCGTCGAGGGGCTGGATCTGACCCTTGTTACGGGGGATTTGGCGGACCGCATGGTAATGGCCGCGGCCATGGAAGGGTGCGAGGGTGTCCTGCACGTTGCCGGGACGTTCGAGCCCGGCCCGGGCGGTGCCGAGCGCATGCTAGCGCTCCATGTTGACGCAACGGCAGCGTTGTTGGGCGCTGCAAAAGACGCAGGGATCTCCAGGTTCGTGACGTGTTCGTCGTCTGTGACCGTTGGATTCGGCGGGCGCGAGTGTCCGGGCGACGAGGATACGCCCTACGATGCGGATGCGACATATGGAAAGACGGGTGGATTCCGGGCGTACCACGATACGAAGTTGGCGGCAGAGCGCATAACGGCGGACGCGGGGGGCGTGATTGTGAATCCCGACTACGTGCTTGGCGCGTGGGACGTAAAGCCGACGAGCGGGCAACTCCTGGTCAGCGTTGCAAAGGGCATCGTTCCTGCGTACCCGAAGGGCGGAAAGTGTTTCATAGACGCCGGGGATTGCGCGCTGGGTCACATCCTTGCGCTGGAGCGCGGTGTGCCCGGGCGCCGGTATCTACTTGGGAATTGGAATGCGTCGTATCGCGAATTCATGGCGCTCTGTGCCGAGGCGGCAGGTCGAACTCCGCCCTTCCTTCCGGTACCGAGCCGGTTGATCTCGGTGAGCGGCCGCATCGGCTCGCTGCTCCAGCGCATCGATCCCCACAGGTTTGCGGGGCTCGACGGCCATGTTCTCCTTGCGATGCAGCAGGAGCGGTATCGCACGGGTCGGCGCGCGCAGTTGGAATTGGGCTTGCCGATGACGCCATTGTCGGAAAGCGTCGCGTCTGCCTTGGGTTGGTTTCGCGAAAATGGATACTGCTGAAAGCGGCTCTCTATCAGCGTCGCCGCCGAACTCCCGCCATCATCATCGCGAGCACGATCGCGCTCGCCCCCCATCGGCGGCCCGCGCTTCCCGTCGTCACGTCCACCGCACACGCACATCCGCACGCCTCGACGGCGGTGTGCATCTCTACACAAGGCAGGATGTGCAGGACGAACGGCAGCGGCGGCCCCGTGCTGCCTTCCTTCTGCTCCGTTGATGTGACAATCGTTCCGTCCGCTTCCAACGAAATGGCCTCACCTTTCGGCTCGTCTTCCGCAATCGGCACGTCAATCGGCGTCGCGGACCAGTCAATCAGACAGCCCTCCCACAGCCACGCGTGGTGCTCCGAGCGAAGGATCACTTGCGACCCATCGGGGCTCACCGCCGCCCCGGTGGGTGGCTCCGACAAGTTGAGTTCCGCCTCTTTGACGAGGATTTGCGGCACACCATCACACGTCAACGTCGGGACGCGAAACACCTTGGCCTCCGTGGCTTTGGTGACGATGCGCACGACGCCGTCCGTGCTCACGAACATCGCCTCCGCGTCCCGGGGGTGGAGGTCCTCGTATCGGAGCGGGCAAGCGACGGCCTCCACGGCCTGGGCGTCGGTGACCGGTACGACCCAGATGGTGATGTGGTCCCGACTGCTCGCATTGTCCCCGATGTCTCCGATGAACACGCACCGATCGGCGTCCACCGCGTCGGGACAGGCACCCTCACTCAAGTCCTCCCAATCGGTGTTCGTGGCGCCGTTGACCGTCTGCGTCCAAAATGTTTCGCCATCGGTAGAGAATATAGTAAGTTCATTCTCCGTTCCCGCGTCTCCCATGCCGTAGTAGGTACCGGGTGTCGGACCGGGAACGAGCCCTGAAACCTGCGGAACAGGATTCTCGATGGGTGCCATGTCCGCGCCGAACGTGATCGTTTCAACGTCTCCCCATCTGGAGCAGACCTCGTCCGCAGCATAGGCAGCATCGAATAGAAGCATGTGGCTCACCCTCCTAATCGCGTGCCCCGCAGAACGCCTCGGCATCGAACTCCCCGAGGGCGGGGCGGCCGCCATTTCGATGGAGGACCTCCAGCGCGACGTGTACCTGTTAACGCATGACGATCCGCGTTCTGGATTCGCTCGCCGGATGGAGCAGATGCACTTCTCCGCCTCGGGCGATTGTTTTTCGAGGGAGGGAAAGGCGGCTCCGCTCGTATTGGTCGCGCCCGTTCCGGTAGACGCGGATACGGCGGCCAGTGTTGCGACGCTGATCTCGCTTGCGAAGGGGTGGGATACACAGGGCACGGCGAAGCGATCGGTGTTTCTCTGCCTCGAAGGCGGGAAGATTGCGGAGGGAGAGCGTATTGACATCGGGCCGATGGCTCCCGGCGCGCTTTCGTTCGGACCGCCCATTCATGCGGGCGTGCCGCTGACCACCCGTCCCATCGAGGGACTCGATTATCGGGCGTTGGCTGCGCAGGTGGCGACGATTTTCGAGCGTTTGGACCGATAACCCAAATGCATCTCGTCAATATGCCTGGGCTCCATCCTCGATAATTCCAACATCCGTTCGCAGCTCCGCCGCTTCATCCCGCAGTTCGACCGCCCTTGCGCGGATGCGGCGAACGATGTCCGCCTGATTTTCGGGGCGCGCGGTTCGAAGCTCGTCAAACCACCCCTCCATCTCACCGGCGTGAACGGAGATCGCATTCGCGCGCGTGGCGATTTCGGCGGCGCGATTGGCCAATTCAGCCGAGCGTGAGCCCGATGGGGCCGGCGCAACGGCCGGCGCACAGGCGGCGAGCATGAGGACGAGCACGACCGCGTTCTATCGCGGCAGCGCGCCGCCGTAGCGAGTTGGGGAGGCGCCGACTATTCTTTCATCGGGCAGCGCGTCACGCTGCGATAGGAGTGCCGATGCCGATCTACGAATACCGTTGTGAGTGTGGGGATGTTGTGGAAGCGCTCGTCCGGAGTGGCCGTGAGCCTACTACTGGTGATGAAGCCGGGCATTTCTGCGATACCGGCGGGAAGTTGGTCAAGCTGATCTCGGCGCATAGCGTTGGCCGCGCGGGCAGCAGGGCGAGCGACGGCGCCTACCGCGACTCCAGTTCGGGCGCGAGCGTGAGCGCAGACGCCACGTGCGGTTCGTGCGGGCAGACGCCGGGTAGCTGTCAGGACAACTGATCGACGGGATAGACGCCGCCGATGATTCCCGCGCTCCTGCACCCCACCCTCGTTGCCGCGGCCCGGACCGTCGAGCCCGACGGTGACGTTGAATTGCTCATCCCGACGAACAACGCCGCCCATGGCGACTATCAGTGGAACTTTGCACTCCGCGTCGGCAAGGCGAAGAAGCGGAATCCGCGTGCGCTTGCGGAGTCGTTGGCGCCGCTCTTGAAGCACGCTGGAATCGTATCTGCGGAGGTGGCCGGCCCGGGATTCATCAACCTGAAGCTCAACGACGCCTGGCTGGCGCAGCTCGTCGGCACCCAATTTCACGATCCCCAGTGTGCGATCGCGCAAGACGGGCTCGCGTCCTCCGGAAACGCGCGCACCGTCGTCATCGACTATTCCTCTCCCAACGTCGCGAAACGCATGCACATCGGGCACATGCGCTCTACGCATATCGGGCACGCGCTCGATCGCATGCACCGAGCGGCCGGGTGGAACGTCATCGCCGACAACCACATCGGGGACTGGGGCACGCCGTTCGGAAAGCTCATGGTCGCGTGGGAGAAATGGAGGGATGAGGCGGCGTATCAGCGGGATGGCATCGGCGAGTTGGAGCGGTTGTACGTGCTCTTTGGGGACCAATCGAAGGGCAATGAGGAGCTTGCCGAGCAAGCGCGGTCGCAGACCGCCCAACTCCAACGTGGCGAGTCGGAGCAGACCGCCCTTTGGAAGAAGTTTTTGGCCGTGTCCATGGTGGAGTTTGACGGCGTGTACCGTCGTATGGGCGTAACGTTTGACGAGACGCTCGGGGAGAGCGCCTACAAGGACGAGACCGACGGCGTGATCGCAGAACTGCTCGCTGCGGGAGTCGTCGAAGAGAGCGAAGGGGCCATCATCGCGCGAAACGGGGAGCAGGTCGCCGTGGTTCGAAAGCGGGACGGAGCGGTGACGTACACCGCGACGGACCTTGCATGCGTGCGGTATCGGATGCGACGCTGGAACCCCGATCGCATCGTGTACGTCACGGACATGCGGCAGCAGGGACACTTCGCAAACCTATTTCAGCTTACGACGCGCTGGGGCATTCGCGCCGAACTCGTTCACGCGTGGTTCGGCATGCTGGTCCTTCCTGAGGGCGTGTCGATGAGCACGCGCGACGGAAATGTGATTCGCCTCGTCGATCTGTTGGACGAAGCCGTTCGTCGCGCACGGGCGATTGTGGACGAAAAGGCGGCGATGCTTTCCGACGCCGAGCGCGCAGAAATTGCGGAGGCCGTCGGCGTCGGGAGTGTGCGGTACGCGGATCTCTCGCAGCACCCGCAAACGAACGTGACGTTCGCGTGGGATCGGATGCTCGCGATGGACGGCAATACCGCGCCGTACCTACTCTACAGCCACGCCCGCGCAGCGACGCTGCTGCGGAAGGCGGACGAACGCGCCGACGTCGGTGGCATCGTGCTTTCCGAACTGCTTGAGCGCGATCTGGCGATGGCGCTCCTACGCTACCCCGAGGCAGTTTCGTATGCGACGCGAACGTCGCGACCCAATGTGCTTGGGGAGCACTTGTTCGAGATTGCCAACCGCTTCAATCGCTTCTATCACGAGCTTCCGGTGCTGAGCGGTGGCGAAGCGCGCGCGTCGCGACTCGGACTTGTCGACGCATCGCGAGCCGTTTTGCGACATGGCCTGACGTTGTTGGGACTGCGGGTCCTGGACAGGATGTAGGCGCGCGATCACTCGCTGGCCACGACGAAGGGAAAGGTGACTTCCACGGGTTCGTCGGAGATTCCTTCCCAATCGGCGGCGTAGACGGCGGTGGCGAAGCAGGTGAGGGGGCCGCTGGGAACGTCCTCGTGGTCCACAATCCACGCCTCCTGCAACCCGTCCGCGTTGATCCGGAAGCCGACGCTCACCCTGCCCTCGATGGAGGGCTCGACCGTGAGCCAGTCGGTGATGCAGCCCGCAATGTCGCCCCGGACGTCCTCCATGTTGTCCTGGATCGCGGCGGCAACATTGCCATCCCCGCGTTCGGACTCCGGGCGGCGGTCGAGGAGGGGGGCCGAAGCGTCGTCGGTGTTGTTGGGCGCTGGGGAGGGAGCGGGGGGAGTGACCGTGACGGGCAGTGCGCGCGTTTCCGGAGGTGGCGAGCGGGCAGCCTTGGAGGCGTCGGCTCCGTTTTTCCGGACGGAAGTGGGGCGGGGGAGCACGGTGCGCGCCTGCTTGGGCGCCAGTTCGGGCGCGGGGTGGCTTACGACGGCGGCAGGACTCCCTGCCCGGTTCCGAACCGGCGAGCAGACCGCCCACATCGCCCCTGCGAGGACGAATAACAGTCCGAGCCCGACTCCGTTCCGCACCCGATTCACCATGCGCGCCTCGCTCGGGGGCCTAACGCGACCCATTGTGACGGCGCGGGGGTTGCGCAGGCCGCCGGAATGCGCGATGGTAGCGGCGCGTGATCTGGAAGCGGCTCCTCGCGACCCTTTTTGCCGCGCTCCTGATGATGGGCGCGGGTACGGACGCTGTTGCCGCAGCGGACGCGCTGCAGGCACATGTCGTATGTCCGGAGCACGGGGAGCTCGTTCACGTCGATACCGTCCACGATCACGGAACTTCCGTGCAGAGCGTGCCTGCCGACGATCACGGCTTCGGCTGCCACCTCGGCCAGCTTGGGCTGCCGCCGGCGGTTGCGTGGCTGGCGCCATGGTTTGCGTACCCACATGATTTTTCCGCCTCGGCCGAACGGTCGGCCGCTCGGCCCGCTTCGCCATCGTCCGTCTCGATTCTCCAGTTGGCACCAAAGACATCTCCTCCCGTCGTGTGATTCGTCCAAAACCTGACGATTCACCTCAACGATTTGGAGTCAGTTGTGTTTCTTCTTGCACTTTTTGTGCGGGCGGCCGTGGCGGACGATGTGCAGGATGAGCTGTTGCGTGAGGCGGAAGCCCTCGCCGCAACGCCATCTCCAGCACCTCCCGCGCAGGCCCCCGCTGCTGCCAGCTTCAATGCGCTGAATCCCGGCATCACCGCTTTTGGCGACGTCGTTGGGCAGCTCGGCTACGGTCCGCCGGGCGTGCTGCCCGGGTCCACGCTCTACCTTCGGTCCGTGGAACTCGAATTTCGGGCGGCCGTAGACCCGTTTGCGAAGGCGGGCGCCGTGATCTCGTTCGAACAGGAGGCCCCACCCTTGGCGGGAGGGCCGGGCGAAGGGTTTGGTGCCGGGCCTGAGGAAGCCTACATCGATCTCGTCGCGTTGCCCGCCCGTCTAAGCGCCCGAATCGGTAAGTTCAAACAACCGTTCGGAATCATCAATCGGATGCACGCGCACGACCTGCCGTGGACGGACGCGCCGCTGCTGCCGGGAGACGGGGGGTACAACGACACGGGCGCGAGCCTGTCGTGGATTCTACCGATTGGACATGCGGGACTGACGCTCACCGGCGCCGGTGTTGCGGGGCAGCCGTTCGATCCCAACAACCGACGGCCGGGCCTGGCTGGGATTGGCCGCGCGGAACTCTTCATCGCGGGCGGGCCGGTTGGCGTGGCGCTGGGTGGAAGCTCCATCTACGACTTCCCGACCGGCGAGACGGTGCTCGGGGGTGACGTCATGATCCGGTTCCGGCCATCGCAGCGAAACAGCTTGGTTGTACTTGGGGAGATCGTGAAAGCGAAGGAACTCGTCGGCTACGGTGCACTTCAAGTACAACCGGCCAGGAATTTCTACGTTGGCTTGCGCGAGGACGTCGGACCGAACGGCCTGAAGCACAACCTGTTCGTATCCACCTACGCGTCCGAGTTCCTCCGTTTCCGCGTCGGCGGTGGCTATGCACCCACGACGGAAACGGTAGATACAGTCATCCAACTTACATTTGTATACGGCAGCCATCCGGTCGAGCCGTGGTGGGTGAATTCATGATCGCGCTGCTCCTCATGGTGCTCAGTCTCCCCGCGATGGCCTTGGAAGTGGTGTGCACTCTTCCGCATCTTGGTGACATCGCGCATCGCATCGCTCCCGACGCCCACGTCGTCATTCTTGCGCGCGGAACGGACGATCCCCATTTCCTCTCCCCCACGCCGGCACTCATCGCCCAGGTTGCCAAGGCCGACCTCTACGTCGAGAACGGACTGGGCCTTGAGCTATGGAGCGAGAGGCTGCTCGACAGCGCGGGGAATCCAGGAATTCGGCCGGGTCAGGCAGGCTATGTTCGATCGACCGACGGGGTCGTTCGGCTTGAGGTTCCGACCGATCTCACGCGCGCGAAGGGCGATTTGCACCCGGAAGGGAATCCACATGTCTGGACGGACCCGCTCAACTCGATCCAGATCGCGGACAACATCGCCGCAGGTTTATCCCGCATCGACGCTGTGAATGTTGAGAAATATTCAAGCAATGTCAGGATGTTCCGTGCGGCGGTCGAAGCGCAATATTTTGGCGCCGATCTGGTCGGTTTCATGGGCGGCGATCTACTCCTCCGCTTGGAGCAGCAGCGAAAACTTGATGCTTTTCTCGCTGCGAAAGGGCTGACCGCGCGCGTCGGCGGGTGGAAGAAAGCGGGTGCGCCCCTGAACGGCAAGCCGATCATATTTTACCACCAGAGTTGGGCGTATTTCGTGAATCGCTTCGGTGTGAAGGTGGCCGCCTATGTGGAGGACCGCCCGGGCATCCCACCCACTGCCGCCCATCGCGATCAACTCATTGCGCTGATCAAGTCGGGCGGTATCCGGGTGATCGAGGTGACGAACTATTACGACGACGCAGTTCCCAAGCTGCTTGCACAGGCAACGGGCGCGAAGGTGGCCCGGACAGCCGGCAACGTCGGCGGGACACCGGAGGCTACGGATTACTTCGCCTACGTCACTTCGTTGATCAAGGCGTTCAACCAATGACCTGGATGTTGCTCCCGCTGCTTGCGTGCACGATTATCGTGCTCACCCTCGGCTGGTTTGGCCTGCACGTGCTTGAGCGTGAGGTCATCTTCGTGGACCTTGCGTTGGCGCAGGTAGCAGCCATGGGCACGACGTGGGCGGTCTACCTTGGTCACGAGCCAGATTCGTCCACGGCTTTCGTGATGGGTTTGCTCTTCACGGCCATCGGGGCGGCGACGTTCGCCTCGACGCGGGTGTTCGAGGAGCGCGTTCCTCAAGAGGCCATCATCGGCATCGCGTACGCGGTGAGTGCCGCGAGCGGAATGTTGCTCATCCACTTCGCCGACGATCCCCATGGTGCCGAGAAGTTGGAGCACCTGCTCGTGGGAAACCTCGTGTGGGTGCAGCAGGCGGACATCGCGCGTCTGGCGGGTGCTTGCGCAGTTGTCGGGGCGTTCCAGCTGCTTTTTCGGGACAGGTTTCTGGCAATCTCCCACAATACGGCGATGCCCGGAAGCGTCGCGTTTTGGGATCTGCTTTTTTACCTCTCGTTCGGCCTTGCGCTCACGTCGATCGTGGCGGTTTCCGGCGTACTTCTGGTGTTCGCCTACCTCGTGATTCCGGCGGTGATCGCGCGGTTGCTCGTGGTGGGCGTCGCCCGGCGTCTGCTTGTCGGCTGGGCGGTGGGCCTGGGTGTCAGCGTTGCAGGCGTTTCCGTCTCGTACACGCATCCGATAGGGCCAGTGATCGTTACGTTTTTCGGGATTCTGCTCATCGCGACCCTCGTCGGCTACGCGATCGTCCACGCCGGCCGTCCGGGGGTGGCGTTCGCCCGCGTCTTTGGTGCGTTCGGGAGCATCTGCGCCGTGATGTGGGCGGTTGCCCAGGTTCCGGGCGCGCCGGAGCATCACGGGCAGGAGGAATTGCCGAGCACGCGGTCGGTGGCTACCGATCCGTTTGCATCAGGGGATGCCGCCGTCAGGGATCTGGCGGCTCGCGAGGCGCTGGCGACGCCGGCAGGACGCGACGCGCTTGCGTTGGCGCTCGCGCGTGAGTCTGACGACGCTGTTCGTCTGACCATGGCGGTGGTCCTCGTCCGAAACGGTGACCGGCGGGGGCTGGAAGGCCTCGTTGCTCTTACATCGAGCGAGACGCCATTCCTGAGGATAGAGGCGGATGATCGCCTACGAATCTTCGCGGGCTCAGGCGCTCCCGCCTACGACGCGCTCACGGGCGAGGCGAACCCGTGGCCGGCGTGGGCGGAGCACTTCGGCGAACTCCCGCCCGCGAGCGCGGGCGTTTCGCTTCCTTGACCGGCGGCGGCGGTGGCGGAAGCTCGCAGAGGTGCACGGTGATGGGCGCCTCCACCTCGTGGTCGGGTGCGACCTGCGGAACGGGCTCCGTCGTCGCCAGAGCGAGGCGTGCGGTAAGCTGGAGCGAGGCAAGTTCCGCCTGCATTTCTGCGATGAGGTCGATGTGATCGCCCGGTGGCTGGCTCGTCGGCGTCGTGTCCTCCCTCACGGTCACGCAGGTCTGCCGGATGTGGCTGTGATCGATGAGGTACGTCGCGAAGGTGTTTGCCCGCGCTTCCTGCACCTGCCTGTCTCCGGACCCGCACCACAGCACACTGATGTCCAACTCCGTGCACGGCACCGGCGCCACATTGGCCGCGGTCCACGAAACGGACGCGTAGATGGCCGTGCGATCCCCGAGCGGATCGCGTTGTACGGCCTCGATGCGAACCTCCGCACCGCGGTCGAGCAGCGCGATTACCGGACCTGGCGAGAAGCCATCGCGCCCGCCGTCGTGGGCCAGTGTGGCCGTCGAGATGCGCAGGCTTTTACCAAGCTGTGAGCTCAGCGACCCGTCGGCGACGTCGAAGGCCGACCAGTCGAGCGCATCGTTCGTCAAGCGGGCCGCTGCAACCCAGCCGCTGCGCGCCCGATCCGCATCGATCGTTCGGATTCGACCCCAACTCGGCATGCGCAGGGAGGCAAGGACCGACTCAATCGTCAGCTGCCAAACCGTCGCGTCTTTCTGATCGACGGCGGTCGCGGCCATGCGAGCGGCGTAGCCCCGATCCTTCCGCAGCAGCGCGTGGTCGATCTCAGAGAGCGCGAGGCGCGTCCGAACGCCATCGGTCTTCGTCGCAAGGGGCAGCAATGCTTCCCCGTCTCGCCGTGGCGGAATGTGGTTCTCGAACGCCGCCACGATCACATCAAAAGGTGAGCGGGCGGCGCCGTCGTCCTCCGCCGCGCCTCACACTCGGCGTGCGGTGCATGTGCCGTTGAGCGTGCGCGACAGGTATTGGTGCAAAAGGCTGCGCCCGTCGTCCGGCCCCAACGCCCACGCGGTCATGACATCGTCCTGATCGGCCCGCGGGCAGTACGAAAATGTGGCCCAGCGCGCGTGGCTGCTCCCTTCCGCCATCATGCGTCGTCGTAAGTAGACGGCCATGCGTTCCTGCGTGTATCCGGCTTCGGAGAGGGCAGACGCCGACTGCATGAGTGGCATTGCCAGCCGCGCGAACGCGCCGGTCGACGGCAGTGGCTTCGCTCCCGAGTCGATTTCGATCACGAGTACGCCGCGTCGGGAAAGTTCCTTCCAGATGGGCGCCGCGCGGGGGTCGTCCACGGAGAGCGCTTCCAGACCGGTCACGATGTCCCGCAGGGTAGCGGTGCCCGTGTTGTCGACGATGCCGCCGTCACTCACGTGGTAGATAGAGCCGAATGCGCGGACGCGGGCGGCGTCCATGCCCCAGGGAAAGCTGGCCGACATGCGAACGGCGTCCCCCACCTCGATTTGCGCCGGTCCAACGAGTTTGTCGAGGGAAACGGCGGTGATGCGCTCCAGCACGGCAGTTCCGGCGCCGGTGGTGTCGGCGCCCACACCGGCGACGATAATCGGTTGGGGTAGGGGAGGGAATCCTGCGATCAGCCGGCGCCCGCTCTCCGCGATGGCCGCGTTGAAAAAAACCAACGGTGGGCTCCCGGACCGTGAGGCTGCGGTGAACGCTTCGGTCCAGCCAAAACGTTCCTCCCAAAACGCCGAGAGGGCACGGCCGCGGCTCTGAAAGGGCGAAACCAACCCGCGAACGGCGGGTGCGTTGAAGTCCGTCATCATGGCACGGACGCCCCCGTTGCCGATCAGCGTCGTCGCGAGCGCAGCGTGCGGGTTGGCCTCGGGACCGTCCGCCGGATCTGCAGCGAGAATCGCCCGCCAGCGGGCGTCGGTGGCCGGGTCGTCCGGTGTCGCCGCCGATCGCCCATAATGGAGGGCGATGTGCTCGGCCGTCGCGACGCTGCCGCCGCTGACGGAAGAGAGCGCAAAGACGTAGTCCGTGAGCGGGCGCTTCCACGTCGGCGTGATGCGGTGACCGCTGCCATCGTCTAGATCGAGGTGCTCGGGGGGAAGTGCCAGGGTCTCGAGCACCAGCGTTGCGAAAACCGCGGCCCTAGAGCCGCCGCCGGATGCGGACACGAGGATCACCGGTCCGTCGTCGGGAATCGCCGCCAACCTCGCGGCCGCTGCCTCGTACCAGTCCTTGGCCACCGTCTCTTTTGCCGGAATCTCGTCGTGGCCGAAAACGCCACCCACCAGGAAAAAAGTCGTCGGAAGCGCCAGCATCAGCGTGAGCACGCGTTGCGCGTTCGACTGCAGGAGAGCATCCACCACCCGTCCGAACAAGATCAGCACACAAATCCCTTCCGCAATCTCCAAAAGCGCGATGTCCCGGGTGTTGATCGCACTGGTCATGGGCGCGAGCGCCCAGCACAAGATGGAAAACGCACGTCCCGCCGCGATGATCGCGATCGTTCGGATCGCGATCGTTCGGCGGGAGGCCGCGTCGGGCAGGCCGTGTTCGTCTCGCGTCAGCCGCGTACCCGATGGGACCAGGAGAGGCGCGGCGATGGCGGCGCTGACAACGGCCCACGCGAAGATAAGGCGAAAGACCAGAATGTACTTGGCGTTGCTGTCGTCCGCGCGGCAGAACGATGGGCTCGACAGCATCGTATGGCTGATTTGGGGCATCGCGAGCAGAATCCACGCGGCGACGATGCGCATCATGCTTTCGACCCAATGCCAGCGCAGGAAGGCGTTGAAGTCTTTGCGAAGGCGCAGGTGCCACGCGGCATACCCAATCGCGGCCAGCCACGACACCAATACGAGCCACCATGGGAGGTCCGTCCGGCAGAAGAATGAGAACATCGTTGGGTGGTCCTGAGGCGTGTGTTGCGTGATGTTGTAGCATTCGCCGCCGTGGCCCTCCTGCCTGCCGATTCATCCAACCGTTTGACCTCGCGGAGCCGCTGGTCGACTTTCGCGCTGTGGATGGTGGCGTTTCTGGCGGCGTACGTGGCGGGAATCCTGCTTGATCGGGCCGACAAGTCGGCACGGGTGGAGCGCGCTACGAGGTTGGGCAAAAATTGTGAGTGAAGGTGGGTTGTCAAGCGGCACAAAACGTGTGATCTTGGCGTATGAATACGGTAAACTCTCCCCGATTGCTCGTTCCGGACCGCACTCAGGGCGTCTTGTTCACGCACTCGTTCCTGGACGACT
>CAMAWH010000020.1 GCA_945861635.1 Klebsiella pneumoniae
CGCGGCGGGGGGGGGCGGGGCGGGAGGGGGCGCGGCGGGGGGCGCCGGCGGAGCGACGAACGGCGGGAGCGCGAGCGGCGCTGGCGGACCAACCACCGGATTACGCGAGCCCGAAATCGAGGCCGGCATCGGTCGATGCACGGGCTGCATGGGCGCGGCCGGCGTCAGCGACTCATCGTCCGTGAGCAAGACGTCATCGAGGCCAACGTCATCGTCACTTCCTTCGTCTTCCTCCAACATCAGTTCGTCCGCACCACCCGCGAGCGGCGCTTCGATCATGAGCACGTAGTCGCCCACCTGAATGCGGCCGCCGGGCTCCAGCACGGCGTGTTTCACGCGAGCGCCGTCGGCATCCACGATGCCGTTCTGGGAGCCGAGATCGCGCATGGTGACGCTGTCACCCGCGACCAGCAAGACGGCGTGCTTGCGAGAAACGCGCTTGCTTGGCAGGTAGATGGCGCACGCGGGATCGCGGCCAACGACCATCGGACCGTCCTGCAGCTCGAACGGACCCACATTTTCAGGGCCCCGCACGACCATCAAGCGCATGGCGTCCTCACCAAACGGTCGCCTTGCGCCGTGCCCGCCGCCGCCCCCGCGTCAAGCTCGAGCACCGCACGAGCACCGCGAACAAAGCGCGTCATTCGCCACGGGGCCAGCGCGTGCTCCACGTGCAGCACCCACCCGCCGCGATCGATAAAAACGGCGTCGATGGCAAAACCCATGAAGAACGTGTGGATGGAGGTGCACGGCTCGATCCACAGCCCGTCATGCGCGTGACCGCGGCCGAGGAGTCCGACCATCCGCGACCACGCGGACCGCGCGACCTCCGCGCGCTCCGCGAGGACGACCGAACGCGTCTCGTTCACGACGCGCTCACGGACCGGTGGGGCCAACGACCGCATTCCCAAAGATAAAGTTCAGCACGACCGGCCCGAAAATGACGATGAACACCGCCGGCATGATAAACAAAATGAGCGGGAAAAGGAGCTTAGTCGCCGCGTAGGCGCCTGCCCGCTCCGCGGCCTGAAACCGCTGCGTGCGAATGAGCTCGCTTTGTGCGCGCAGCACTGGACCGATGGACGCGCCGAGGATGTCGGCCTGAATCAACAGCGCGGCAAAGGACCGAACTTCCTGCATGTTTGTCCGCCACGCCAGATTGCGCAGGGCCTGTTGACGCGTCGATCCAACCTGAATCTCGCGAAGGAGGAAGGAAAGCTCATCGACCAGCGGCCCGGTTTTTGCCTTCTCACAGACCTTGTGCACCCCGGCGATGAAGTCGAGACCGGCCTCCACGGAAAGCGTCAGCAAGTCCATGACGTACGGCAGGCTGCGGCGGATGGCGGTTTGCCGCGCCGACACCTGTCCGGACAACCAGATGTCGGGAAAGAACGTGCCGACGATGACGATGACGAGCTGGATGGGGAGCGGCACGGAGGTGCCGACGATCACGATTGCGAGGACGCCGACGAACAGCCCCCAGAAGAAAAAGCCCATCGTGACCTTGTACGCCAGAAACTCGTCAGTTGTCATGCGTCCGGTCATGCCGGCGGAAACGAAATTCCGCTCGATCCGAGTGCGGTACCCGGGTAGGCCAACGCCGCGCGCCATCGGGATGAACAGCGAGTACATGGGCCGAAATGCATCCACGAGCACGGCCTGATCGGTGGTGTCGACGCCCTGTTGGCCGCCCATTCGACGCTCGATTTCGCCCTGCGAACCGTCGGGGAAGAGTGCTCGCGCCAGCACGAACGCCGCCGCCGCGAAAATCAGCGCAAGGATGACATACGGGGCTTGGCCGAACTGCACGCCGGGAGTCTACCAGCCGCCGATGTCGAGCACGCCCCGGATCGTGTCGCAATCGACGGTGACGCCGGTGAATAGCTCGAAAGAGAGCGCACCCTGATGCATCAACATGCCAATCCCGCGCTGAATCCGGACGCCGCGCGCGGCGCACGCCGCGAGTTGCGGTGGGTCGGCCATCCAATAATTTGCGTCCGTCCACGCTGCGCCCGGTGCCAGCCCGGCGGGGTCCAGCGTCGCAACCGCATCCACGCCCCCCCCCGACACGCAGTTCACGACGAGGGAGTGCGGCTGCCCGTCAAATGCGTCCGGATGCAGCAGGCAGGCAACAAACGCGGTGCCCGGGAAGCGAGGCGCCAGCGCATCGACAGCGGCAGCCGCCCGCTCGACCGAGCGGTTGTAGAAGACGACACGGGCGACCCCCGCGCCAGCCAACGCCGCCGCGACCGCCCGGCCCGTCCCTCCGGCCCCGAGGATCGCCGCGTCGCGACCGGCCGGATCGATGCCCAGTTCCTCACGCAGGGCACGCAGGTAGCCTTCGCCGTCGGTGTTGTGCCCGACCAGCCGCCCGTCGTCATGCAAGACGACGTTGACGGCGCCCGCGCACGCCGCCGCGTCCGAAAGCTGATCAAGCCGAGGGAGGACACGCTCCTTGAACGGAACGGTCAGGTTCGCGCCCGCAAGTGCGAGCGTGCGAATCGCGTCCGCGACATCTCCCGCGCGGCTGGGTTGAACGTCGAGCGCCACGTAAACAGCGTCGACCCGCTTCCGACGAAAAAGCTCGTTGTGCATCGCGGGGGACAGGCTGTGGCGGATCGGGTGCCCGACCAGGCCAAAAACGCGCGTTCGACCCGTGATCACGGGCGGAGCCGCGCGAGCGCTGCGGCAACGTCGAGGCGAATCTGCCCCACCAACGCATCGACGTCCGCAAACCGCTCTTCTCCGCGCAGCCGCGCAACGAAGTGCACGCAGATCGAGTGCCCGTACAGCGATTCGTCGAACCCGATGAGATAGGTTTCCACAGTGACGCCGGTGCCATCGAACGTTGGCCGGCTGCCGACGTTGCAAACGCCTGGATAGCCTCGGCCGTCCGCCAACCGGACCCGGACGGCGTAGACCCCCGACGCCGGTCGAATCTCCTCGTCCGCCGCCAGATTCGCCGTCGGAAAACCCAGTGTTCGACCCCGCTTCTCTCCCTCAACCACGCGCCCGGAAAGCGCAAACGGGGCGCCGATCAACCGCGCTGCGCCCTCCACGTTGCCCGTCATGACCAGCTTCCGCACGCGCGAACTCGAGACGGCCGCTCCTGCGGCGGCGACGGGCGGAACCTCCAGGACCTCCACATCCGGCGCCCAACGCCGAAATGCGGCCAGGTCACCTACCCGACCATGACCAAAGCGAAAGTCATTTCCGACCACCAAACCCCTGGCGCCCAGCCGACCTCGCAGGACCGTCGTCGCAAACCATTCGGCGGTGCCGTCGGCAAAAGCGCGCGTAAAGGGCTCAACCACGATCTCGTCGACGCCGGCATCCTCCAACCGCCGCAGACGCTCGGCCAACGTCGTAAGCCGAGGCTGATGGCGCGTCGGTGCAACAATCGCCGTGGGCGCAGGGTCAAACGTGTATACGAGCGAGCGAACACCGAGCTTGCTGGCGAGATTTCGCAGTCCGTCCAGGATCGCACGATGCCCGATGTGCACGCCGTCAAAGTTGCCCACCGCGACCGCCGCGCCTGGGGGCGGAAAGGCATAGGCGGCGTGGCCTGGAAACTGCGTCGACATGACGCGCGCCGTCTATCGTTCAGCCGCGCGCCGGCCACTCCAGAGAGGGTCGGGCATAATGATAGCCCTGCAGGAGGTGCGCCCCCATGCGTTGCAGCGTCTCTCCTTCCGACTCGGTTTCCACGCCCTCCGCCACCAACTCGGCGCCCGTGGCGGTAGCGAAGCTGCAGAGCAGGTGCACGAGCCGTTGCTTCCGTGCGTCGCGATCGATATTGCGCACGATGCTCATATCTACCTTGATGAAGCTCGGCTGCAGATCGGCGAGCATCACGAGCCCGTTGTAGCCGCTGCCAAGGTCGTCGATCGCAACCTTGAACCCTGCGGCGAGCAGATCGCGCACCGCAGACTCCCACTGCGGCACCGTCGAAAGCGAAGCGCGCTCCGTGATCTCCAGCACAACACGATCCGCGTGGGGCAGGAGCGGTGCGAAGTGATCCATGAAGTCGGCCGACTTGAACTGGGAGCAGTGGGTGTTCATAAACACCAGCATCTCCGCCGGAAGTTTCTCCGCCCAACCCGCGGCCAGGCGGTTGACGACGGCGCCCAGCGCGACCACACGGCCGGAGCGCTCCACCGCGTCCAGCACGGCCAGCGGCCCGTGGAGGACCGGGTGCTTCGAGCGCAAAAGGCACTCGACCGCCATCGGCGAGTGGTCGGATGCGCGGACGATAGGCTGCACCGCGAGCTGCAGCATGCCCTGATCGATGCATTCCTGAAACATCCGGTCGGCCCCAGCAACATCCCGCTGGCTCTCTACAAAATCGGCGAATTGCTTGGCCGTTTCCAGGACCGCCGCGACCGCCTGCTCTAGAGCCTCGGCCTGAAACGGCTTCGGCAGGAACCGCTGAATCTCGCCGTTATTGAAGGCGGTAACAGCCAGATCGAACTCGGTACGCCCGGTCATCAGGATGCGCATGCAACTCGGCTGCAACGCGCGGAGGCGCCCGATCACCTCCAGCCCGTCCATCCCGCCGGGCATCTCAAAGTCCACCAGCGCCGCGTCGTAGCGAGCGGACGCCGCCATGCGCAGCGCCTCCGGGCCATCCGTAGCCTCGTCCACGTCGTGCCCCGCAACGGTCAGGACGCGGCGAACTGCCCGCCGGACAAGGGCGTCATCGTCAAGAACGAGAATGCGAGCCATGACTCCCTCAGCGGTCGGTTTCTTTATTGGACAGGTTCGTTTCGTAGCATACGCTTCCTGCCCTCGCCCGGAGCAATGAAGTGCGTGTACTCGTCGCCGACAAGCTGGCCCCCTTCGTCGTTGCCCGGCTGCAGGACCTCGGCGCACAGGTCACGGTGGATACGGCGTCCAAAGACGCCGCACTCACGGCGCGCATCGCGGAGCTCGATCCCGAGATCGTGGTGGTGCGCAGCACCAAGATCACCGGCGCCGACGTGGACGCGGGCCGTTCGATGGCGCTCATCATCCGCGCGGGTGCCGGCGTCAACACCATCGACACCGGCGCGGCCTCACGAAAAGGCGTGTACGTCGCAAACTGCCCGGGAAAGAACGCCGTTGCCGTGGCGGAATTGGCCCTCGGCCACGTGATCAACGCGGACCGCCGGATCTCGGACAACGTCGCATCGCTTCGGGCACACAGGTGGGACAAGAAGACGTTCGGCGGGGCGCGTGGGCTGCGCGGACGGACCGTTGCCGTGCTTGGAACCGGCCAGATTGGCCGGGAGTTCATTGTGCGCGCCAAGGCCATGGGGATGCGGGTGGTGGCCTGGTCGCGTTCGCTCACAGAGGCCGACGCCATTGCGCTCGGCGTCACGCGCGCCGATACGCCGGAAGCGGCCGTTGCAAGCGCGCATGTTGTAAGCGTGCACCTTGCGCTCGCAAAGGAGACGCGCGGGCGCATCGGAGAAAGCGTGTTTGCCGTGATGAAGACCGGGACGATTTTCGTCAACACCGCGCGGGCCGAAGTGGTGGACCACGACGCGCTCCTCCGCGCAATCGACGCCAAGAAGTTGCGCGTCGGCACCGACGTCTTCCCCGACGAGCCCGCAACCGCGCAAGGCGAGTACTCCCACGCGCTCGTCGACCATCCTTCGGTCTACGGCACCCACCACATTGGCGCGTCCACCGACGAGGCCGAGGAGGCCGTGGGAGAGGAGGTCATCCGTATCGTCGGCGCCTACCGTAGCGGCGCGCAGATCCCGAACTGCGTGAATCTGGCCGCCCGCTCTCCGGCCACGCACCTGCTCGTCGTACGCCATGCCGACCGCGTGGGCGTGCTCGCCCATGTGCTCGGCGTCTTGCGGGAAGCCGGCGTCAACGTCGAAGACATGCAGAACATCATCTTTTCGGGTGGCGCTGCCGCGTGCGCCCGCATCGCGACGCTCGGCGCACTGCCGGCCGACGCCCTGACCCGCATTCAGTCCAATCCCGACATCTTCGCGGCCTCACAGGTCGCCCTCTCGGAGAAATAAATGAGTCGCATCCATAACTTTTCAGCAGGGCCCGCCGTTCTGCCCGCCTCCGTCGTCGAGGAACTACGGGGCGCACTCCTCAATCTCAGCGGGTCGGGCATCGGACTGATGGAAATTTCCCATCGCTCCAAGGCTTTCCAGGCCGTAGTGGACAGCTGCGTGGCGCGAATGAAGTCCACGCTGAACGTCCCGGCCGACTACACCGTGCTTTTTCTGCAGGGCGGGGCTTCTCTCCAGTTCTACATGACCGCTTTGAACCTGCTCCGACCCGGCGAAGCGGCCGACTATCTCGTGACGGGAACGTGGGCCCAGAAGGCGATCAAGGAAGCCAAACGCATCGGCGATGCAAAGGCCATCTGGGACGACGCCGCCAATCACTTCAAGCGGGTTCCGAAAAACGGCGACTACACCGTCCGCGAAAACGCGGTCTACCTTCATTACACCTCGAACAACACCATCTACGGCACCGAATTCCACGCCACCCCCGACGCACAAGGAAAGCCGCTCATCGGCGATTTGTCCAGCGACATCGCCGGTGTACCGGTGGACATGGCGGCTCACGATCTCGTGTACGCTGGCGCGCAGAAAAACCTTGGGCCGAGCGGCGTCACCGTAGTGATCCTGTCGCCTTGGGCGCTCTCCCGCGTGCCCCCGGGGCTGCCGGTGATGCTCGACTACGGTGTGCACGCCAAGGACGGATCGCTGCACAACACCCCGAATTGCGTGGGGATCTACGTAATCGAGCGCGTGCTCGCCTGGATGGAAGCCAACGGTGGCCATCCCGGCATGATCTCCCGCAACGCAGCAAAAGCCTCGCTCCTCTACGGCGAACTCGACCGCACGGCCTTCTGGGCGCCGCATGCCGAACGCGAGTCGCGCTCGGTGATGAACGTGACGTGGCGGCTCGGCAGTGAGGCGTTGGAGGACCAGTTCATCAAGGAGGCGAAGGCGGCGCGAATGGACGGTCTGAAGGGCCATCGCTCGATCGGCGGAATTCGTGCGAGCCTTTACAATGCGCTGGACATCGAGTCCGTGGGCGTGCTCGTGGACTTCATGAAGGATTTCGAGCGGCGGAACGGGTAGGCGATCGGCCCGTTGGTTAGACGGCATTTTTGGGAGTCCGCGATGTCCGACCAGAAGCATGACGAGAATGGCGACCACGACCATGAGCACGACCACGCCGAGGAGGGGGGTGAAGAAGACGACATCGTCGTCTTCACCGACGCCGAAGGCAACGAAATGGAATTCGTGTGGCTCGGCCTTGTGGAGTTGGATGGCGAATCGTTTGCGCTCCTGACGCCCGCCGAGGAAGACGAAGACGACGACAGTGACCAGACGGAGGTCTACGTCTTCCATTACGAACAAGACGAGGACGGTGGGGAAACCTACTCGGACGTGGAAGACGAAGCGCTGCTCGCGCGCGTACAGGCGGCGGCAGAAAAGATGTTCGAGGAAAACGACGCCAGCGAAGCGTAGGTACGACGTGCATTTGGGGCCCCTGCGGGTCCGTTTGGGTCATCGAACCGGCGTGCGCGGTGGGGCTTGACGCTCGGCCTACGCGAATTGACGTGCTTTTGACGAAAAAGGGCGGCGCGGCGCGGCGCGGCGCGGCGCGCAAGAATCATGCCACCACCATGGAGTTAGCATGAAAACCGAGGTTGCCATTCTCACCCGGGCCACCTACCAATCCAACGCCGACGGAACCAAGAAGACGGACACCAGCGAAGACGCGATGGCGAAAAAGATTGGTCAAGCCAAGTCTATCCGCGCGCAGTGGGTGGGCTTCCGCAGGTCGCCGAACGCGCGGGTCACGTTCAGCATGTGGGAAACCTGCGCACCGGACATCCGCCCCTCGGAGGAGATGCCCGGCCAAGCCGCGTTCTTCACCAGCGCGGCCAACAACATCCTCCGCCCGGTACCCAGCCAGATCAACGGGCCGTTTGCGGCCAATGTGAGCTTCACGCTCGACGTGGACGCCTCCGCTGGCGGCGGCCGACGCAAACGCAGACGGCGTCGGCGACATCCTCCTCGGACGCGGCGAAGACCGGGTGCCCCTGTCCATGTGGATCATCGACGGTGCCGCATGGCGAGGTGACATGCAGCTCGAAGACGCAGCGATTGCCGAGATCACGGATACGGACAAAGGCTATTTCATCGACATTGGCGACACCAATGGCGACGGCGTCAACGACTACGGCCTGTCACAAAACAGTGATCGGGACGAGAGCTATCACGCTTGGGCGCTGGTGTTTCTCGGTCCGCTTGCGGGCGCCGTGCCCACAAATTCCGCCGAGACCCGAGTGCGCCCCGGTACAGCCGACAGTGACGCTTGCTGCTTTCCCAAGGCCGGTGATGACGCCGACGGCGACGGCTATGCCGATGTGCTGATTGGCAACGGGCAGTACGCACCCGACGACTCCAAACAGCCGTGGGCCGGCGCCCGCGGGTTGCTGGCCACTCTCAACGGTCCGCTCTCACAAGGTGACGTCGACATGATGGCGTCGGCCAGCGCGACCTTCGTGTGCGAGGGTCGGGACTTTCTCGGCACGCGGGCCGCACTCCTAGACGTCACGGCAGACGGCGTCGATGACGTCACAGCCAGCTCCTCGTTGAACTCGGCACTGGGAGCGATTGTCTGGGCCGGTCCGTTCACCGGTCGCCTCGGCGAGGCCGAAGCCGTGACGACGATTGACTCCGACCACGACGTCCGCACGGTATACACGGACAACCTCGCGATCGGTGACGTGGACAACGACGGCAATCCCGACCTTCTCATGGGTCGTAAAATGGTGTGGGATGATCCGGTGACCTATGACACCCTAATCTTCCTTGGTCCGTTTTGAGTTGCGGCGCCCCACGACCCGTTCGCAGACGATCGTGGCGTTTCTTTCGGGGAGATCTTGCCTCGCCCATGGAATCATTCAGATCGTCAACAGCATTGACGTTTTGCACGAACACGATAAAATGCCCGAATGGTTCAGCGTATTGCCGGTCCTCGCCTCGTCGAACTTGGCAGGTGGTATGGCGTCGTAGCGGTCACGGGGCCGCGTCAGTCCGGAAAGACGACGCTCGCTCGCACAACGTTTCGCGATCGCCCGTACGCGAGTCTGGAGGATCCCGACACCCGAAGGTTCGCGCTGGCGGACCCGCGTGGCTTCCTCCTTCAGTTCCCCGATGGGGCCGTGCTCGATGAAGTGCAGCGTGCTCCCGAGTTATTCTCGTATCTACAGGGAATTGTGGACGACGACGGCCGATGCGGCCGCTGGGTGCTCACCGGTTCGCAGCAATTCGGTCTGGTGGAGCGGATCACTCAGTCGTTGGCCGGGCGCGTCGGGTTCCTCCACCTGCTCCCCTTTTCGGGGCAAGAGCTGTGGGCAACTTCTCCTCCGCTCACGCTGGAGGAGTCACTTTGGCGAGGATTCTACCCACCCGTCCACGATCGCAACATTCCTCCGCATGTGTGGGGCGCGGACTACCTCACGACGTATGTCGAGCGCGATGTCCGCAACGTACTCGACATCGTGGACCTCGACGCTTTCCACCGTTTCGTCCTGAGCTGTGCAAGCCGAACGGGGCAGTTGGTCAACCTTACGGCGCTCGGGGCGGATTGCGGCATCACGCGGAATACCGCAGCAGCCTGGCTCAACGTGTTGGAGGCGAGCTACCTCGTCTTCCGGCTCCAGCCCTGGCATCGCAACTTCGGGAAGCGCCTGACAAAGGCACCGAAACTGTATTTCCTCGACACCGGGTTGGCAGCGTGGCTGGCGGGCGTGCGAGACCACGCGCAGCTCCTCCACGGTGCCATGCGTGGCCCGCTGTTCGAGACCTGGGTCGTCACCGAGTTCCTGAAGAACAAACGGAATCAGTTGGGAACGGAGGAACTGTACTTCTGGCGTGACAGTGCCGGCGCGGAAATCGACCTCGTTGTCGAGAAGGGTGACCACGTGGCACTCATCGAGTGCAAATCCGGCAGGACGGTGGCGTCCGATTGGTTTGGAACCCTTGCGCGCGTGCGAACGCTGACCGGTGCGTCGGCGTCCGCCATCGTGTTTGGCGGGGAAGACGGACAGGCGCGCTCGGACACCCCCGTGTTCGGGTGGCGGGATATCGCGAGTGTTTTTTCTGCCGCAAAGGTAGCGTAGGCTGAGGTTCGAGCTCTGCCCGGGCGGAGGACATTGCAGGTGCAACTGACCCTTGATCACATCGTCCCGCAGCGCGTGCGTGCGGGTTCGTCGTGCGCCGAGACGCGAAGTCGGCGGTCCCCCGAAGTGGCGACTCTTCCGCAAGACGTCGGACTTCGGTTGGGGACCTCCACCGCGTCAGGTGCCGGATGAATCGCGTGGGAGCCAGACGTTCCGGGCGCACGTTCCCGACCCCGGCGAGGGTGAACATCCGGCTGCGCTCGGCGAGGGGACGGCGGGTCGGACGGGAGCATGGACGCCTTGTGGACCGCCGCCGCCGCGAGTTGCCCCGATGGTTGGAAGGGCGTGATCGAGGGCCGCGGCGATCCGTGGTGAGGCGGTGCGGCACACGCACCCGCCGCTTGCCACCCGGCGCATCCGCAGTCACACTGCGCCCCGATGATGCTGCTCCTTGCCATGGTTTTCGCAGCGTGCGCGCCGCCTCCTGCTGCGGAGGCGCGGGCGGAATCGTGGTCGTGCGTGCTCGCGTCCGATGCCGAAGCGCCGGCTTCGCTCGACACCGTCGGCTGCTTCGCCGACTTCACCGCCATCGCGGCGAATCCGTTTGACGCCTCGATTCCAGGCGCGCATTCTTCTAAAACCGTGATTGATCGCGTCGATGGCGACCACCTGTACTTTACCAACACGAACCTGTTTCCCATTCACTGGGAATTCGCCGCCGCGCACCTTTCCGGCGGCGGCCTACCCGTCGTCCCGGCGCAGGCGGACTTCAATACCAGCGAATATTACTCCCCCGACCGGCGGTTCCTGCTCGGCGCCGTGACGTGGTACGAAGAACCCAGGGTGTGGGCCTACGAAATCTCGCCGTACGACACCGCCGGCGCCGAGATGATCACGCAGGCCTACCGGGCCATCGTCAAGAACGCGTATTTCGGCGACCACCTGTATTTCCATTCCACCTCCACCGCGGTCGACGTGGTGGCGGCCGATCTACCCCAGGACGTCAAGCAGATCACGACCGACGAGCTGTACGCCGGCATCACCTACCAACCGTTGAATCTTGGCACCACCACGGGCCAACTCAAGTTCTGGCGCGCGGCCGATCTCGTCACGGGGTACGCCAACTATCGGGAAGTCGCGGTGCTCGACGCCATCCCGAACGACATCTCCGTCGTCGCCGGGATCATCTCCGACGAATTCCAAACGCCCCTCTCCCACATCAACGTGCTGTCGCAGAATCGTGGCACACCGAATATGGGGTTGCATGGGGCTTTTGCCAACGAGGAGCTGCGTGCTCTCGAAGGCAAATGGGTCGAGTTGGAGGTCGGCGCCTTCGACTGGGAAATTCGGGAGATCACCGTCGAGGAAGCCGATGCGTGGTGGGAAGCGAACAAGCCTGTTCCGCTCGCCATTTCGCCGATGGACCTGAGCGTCACGGACATGCCGGAAGCCGAGGATCTGCTCGACCTCGACACCTACGATCTGCGTGGCGCCCTCGACGTCGCCGTGCCCGCGTTCGGCGGCAAGGCGTCCAACATGGGGGGGATGGTTCACATTGGCGCCGACGTGCCGGTGCCCGATTGCTTTGCGATTCCCGTGTACTACTACAACCAACACATGGAGGAGCATGGGTTGTGGGAGGAAGCGGCGGAGATGCTGGCGGATGCTGCGTTTCAGTCGGACCCTGCAGCGCGCAGCGACATGCTGACGACGTTCCAGACGCACCTCCTGGAAGCCCCGATGAACGCCGAATTCACCGCGGCCCTCACGACGCGCGTTCTGGAGACCTACGGCACCGTCCGCATGCGTTTCCGTTCGTCCACCAACGCGGAAGACCTGGGAAACTTTACCGGCGCAGGGCTTTACACGTCTGAATCTGGCGATCTCGACGACCCCGACCGCCCGATCGATGTGGCCATCAAGGCGGTGTGGGCCAGCATCTGGTCGGCCCGCGCGTACGAGGAGCGGGCGTATTGGAGCATCGACCATATGCAGGTTGGAATGGCACTTTTGGTCGAACCGACGTTCGTCGACGAGGAGGCGAACGGGGTCGCCATTTCCGGCAACATCTTCGATACCAGCGGTGTAGAACCGGCGTTTTACATCAATGCGCAAGACGGGGAGGACTCCGTCGTCATCCCCGAAGCCGGCGTCACGACCGATCAGATCCTCTACTACTTCGACATGCCCGGCCAGCCCGTCGTCTACCTCGCCCACTCCAACCAGGTCGACGCGGGCGAGACGGTCCTCCGCGAGGGGGAGATTCACTCGCTCGGCGTCGCCCTGGCCGCCATTCAGGCGTATTTCCGCCCGGCCTACGGCACGAGCGGCGGATTCTACGCGATGGACACCGAGTGGAAGTTCGAACGCGATGCCGACCGAAGCAAGCTCTACATGAAGCAGGCGCGCCCCTATCCAGGGTGGAATGCCGCGAATGATTAGCCTCCTTCTGGCTTGCGGAAGCATGGAAGGCGCGCCAAGCGACGCGCCGGGAGACACGGCCGTGGACGCAGGCATCCCCGCGCCCGAGGGCGATCCGGCCACGATTCCCCTCGCCGGCGCGTGTCCGCTTGCGACGCGTTTCGGCGGCTTCACGGTCGAGGTGAATCCCGACTACTCCGCCATCGACGGCAAGGTTCTCGCTGCGGTGGTGCCCGTCACCGTGCTCACGGAGGTTGCGACGGACGGCGAGTGTCGCCTCCACCGAAAGGAAAATCCCTGGTGCGACCCCGCCTGTGCCGGCGACGAGACCTGCGATCTCACCGAAGTGTGCATCGACTACCCCCTGGCCGTGGACCTGGGGGACGTCACGATTGCGGGGCTTGTCGAGGATGTACGTCTCACTCCCGCCGTGCCCGGCTATCGGTATTTTGACACCGAGCTGGACCACCCAACGGTTGTGCCGGGTGCCCTCGTTGAGCTGCGCACGGCAGGGGGCGCGTTCGAACCCGTCCGCCTCCACGGCGTCGGCGTCGAACCGCTCACCATGACGGAAACGGAGTGGACGCTCACCCGAGATCAGGCGTTCACCGTGCATTGGAACGGCCCGACGGCCGCCGTCCGCTCGCATGTGCTGTTGGCCCTTTCGGTGGACCAGCACGGCGTCACGCCCGGTTCCATCTCGTGCGAATTTGTGGACGACGGGGAAGGGGAGATCCCCGCCACGCTCGTCCGTGCCATGCTTGACGCGGGCGTGACGGGATACCCAAACGGCCGCCTGTCGCGACAGACCGTCGATAGCGTGGGGATTGGGGAGGGTTGCATGGACCTGTCGGTGACGTACCCGCTGCTGGCCGACCGAGTCAACGTGTCGGGCCATACGCCCTGCAAGCAGCTCAACGACTGCCCCCCCGGCCACCCGTGCGACCTTGCGACCGAGACGTGTGAATAGGAGCGCCATGCTGACTTTCCTGATTTTCGCCTGCGCACCGTCGATCCCGGAGGTCAAGAGCACCGGCGACGGCGATCCATGGGCCGAATCGGGTGACTCCGGTGATGCGGAGGACACGGGGGATACAGCCGACTCTGAGGATAGCGGCTTTGACACCGCACTTTGCGTCGACGTGGCGCCCCTTCCCGTCGAGTCCAGCTACATCAAGGGCATCCAAAACAGTGAGGACTTCGCGTTCGATCTCGATGGAACCCTCGTCAACGTGAATCAACGCGGCGCGCTGGTCCGCCAGACCAAGGCCGGCGACAGCGAGATCATCGTGCCGAACGTCGGGATTTCGGCGGGCATCCGTATGCTGCCCAACGGCGACGTCGCCTTCAACAACGTCGAAACCAACACCATCGACCGCGTGACCATGGCCGGCGAAACGTCGCTCATCGTCGCTGGCCTGAACTACCCGAACGGCCTCGCGCTCGGCATGGATGGCTGGTTGTATGTGGCGGAAAACGGAGCTGGGCGCGTTCGTCGCGTGAATCCCGACAGTGGCGAGTACGACATCCTGGCGGAAGGCCTGTACCAGCCGAACGGGCTCGCGTTCTCCCCCGACTTCACCACCTTGTACGTGGGGAGTTTCGGTGGCGGCGTGATCTGGGCCATCGACCGCGCCGACGACGATACCTTTGGCAGCGCCCGTGTCTACGGCACGACGCCGGACGCGCCCGGCATCCCCAAGGATGACTGCTACGACCTTTCGCTGGGAGACGCATGTTTCATCGCGATGACCGGGGGTGTCGGTGTGTGTGAGGACCACGGCGGCACCTCACTCTGCACCGTCGATCGCGACACCGCGGCTTGCGACGGTCGCGACGACGGTGACGCATGCGCAACGACGCTGCTCGACGAAACCCTGACGAGCGTCTGCGTGGAGGACGCCGGCACGGGAGAGGTGTACTGCTCGCGCGTGGACATCGATCGCCTCACGGCATGCGCGGCCGCCACAGTGTATGGGGAGTGCAAATACCGGGCGGAGGACGGCTACTGTTACCCCACGTGGGAGGGCGGCTTGGCGTGCGTGGGCAACACGGAAGCCAACGACATGTACATCGCCGACTGCCAAACCCGCGAAGTCGGGGAGGCCTGCACCGTTGCCAATCCCGCAGGTCCCGACAAGGGCATCTGCACCGACTACTCGGAGTACGGATACCCCGATCTCTACTGCATTCCGGAGTGGTACGGAGAGGGCGGCGGCCGAGGCGGGCTGGACGCCATCAGCGCCGATGCCTGCGGAAACGTCTATGCGTCCGAGTTCACGGTGGGCACGATCTGGCGGTTCGCGAGTGAGGGTGCGGAGGCCGAGGATGTCGTGAAACTCAACAGCAGTTGGATTCCCAACATGCACTTCGGCCTCGGTGTCGGGGGGTGGGAGAAAGACGAACTGTACGTGATGAACCTGGATCGTCCCGGTGTGTATGCGCTGCCGCTCAACGTGGAGGGAACGCCGGACGCCTATGCGGCGCTGGCGGGCGATCCCTGACTCCTCCCGACGCTGCGGTTATTCTGCGTCGCGATGCGCACCCAAGCCGCCCTGCTCGCCGTTCTCTCCGTCGCGTGCGGCGGCAACGGTGCAGCGCCCCAATCGCACGCTCGGCCGAACATCCTCGTCATCGATATCGACACCTTTCGCGCCGATCATCTGGGTGCGATACGCGAGGGTCGGCCGGTCACACCGGCGCTCGACGCGTTGGCTGCGCGCGGCACCCGATTCACGAATGCGTACAGCCAATCGGGCTGGACGATTCCGGCCTTGGTCAGCAACCTCACCGGCACTCTTCCTGTGGTTATCGCCGCCGAAGATGGCGAGGTGGCGTGGCGACCCGCCGGAACGCGAGATCTCGCCGAAATCGTGGCGATGTACGGGTATTCGACGGCTGCGTTCTGGGGCACCACCATCCCCGGCACGATGGCGGCGGCCATCTCGCCTGCGTTCCAGACGAACTCGGTGCACCAGGGGAAACTTTCCTCGCCGCCGACCCACGAGGTAACGGAGTACCTGGCGGATCGCCCCGTGGAACCGTTCTTCGCGTTCGTTCACGACATCGACCTGCACCACCCTACCGCCTACATGACCGAGGATGGGCGTGTGCCCTTCGACAACCGAAGCATTCCCCGAGGCGTATCGAACTACCAGGCGATTTTTGATCGCGTGCGCACCTCCGATGGCGACGAAATCGCCGCGCAGACGATGCTCGCTCGCTACGACGGCGTGATTCACCTCTACGACGCGGCGGTTGGACGCATCCTCGCCGCGCTGGAAGACGCGGGATTGGCCGATCACACCGTCGTCGTGGTCACATCCGACCATGGGGAGGACTTCGTGGAACACTCGGTTGCGGAGCACGGCCTGCTCTACGACACCACCCTGCACGTGCCGTTGATCGTTGCTGACCCAGCGGCGCCGGGCGGACGGACCGTGGACGTCGTGGTCCAGAGCGTTGACCTTGCGCCGACGTTGCTGGCGCGCGCCGGCATTCCCGTCGATCGCAGCATGGACGGACGCTCCTACTTGTCGCTGCTCGGCGGTACGGGCGAGGCGGGCGAGGCGCCGTACACCGAGCGGCCCGTTTTCAGCCTGACCGAGGCGTGCCACGTTTCGCTCCGCACGCGGACGGCCAAGCTGATCCTGCGCGACACCCGCCTCCACGCCGACCGGAGGTGGCAGCCCGTCGGCGGCAAGAACAATGTCGTCGTTACGCTGGGTGCGTTTGCCGACGCCCACGACCTCGGGAATGCCCTGCTCGCGGACTGTTCGGGAATCACGGCTCCCGCCGACGCCGTCACGCACACCGAGCGCGGCCCCGGACCGGAGGAACTCGCCATTGAGCTCTACGACCTCACGACGGATCCGGGGGAGCTGGCCAACCTTGTTTCGGTGCAACCCCAACTGGCCCAGGAGCTACTCGGGCCGCTGCTGCGCACGTTGGCCGACCGGCGCCGCGCGTTGGCCGGCGCGCAGAAGGAGACCATGACCCCGGCGACGGTGAGGGCGATGAAAGAGCAGGGCTACTGGGGGCTGTTGCAGCCGGGGGGCGGAGCCGGCACGGGCTCGGGCGGCAGGCGCTGACCCATTCTCATTCTGATCGGATGCGAACGGGGCACCTGGGATTTGGGGACCGGGTCGCTGGAGTCCGGGGTACTCGGTCGTCGCACGCTGGATGTCGATGCCACGGGAGAAGCGCGCCTGCTGCCGTGGTTCGCGCGTCGGCAGCCTGCGAGTCCGACGCGGAGAATGATGCTCCCAACAGACATCCGACCGTTGAATGGAAGAAAATCGTCCATTCGCGGGGTCTTGGGCAGCCAAGTGCCTGCCAATGGAAGGTTTTCTTCCATTCGGGCGACAAGGTCGCCAGTCCGGCGGTCCTTGACAGCCGCGACGAACTGAGGTAGAAGCCGCGCCGCGTCCAGGTCCGTGGCGGCTTCGAGCTTCTGGATGCAGGTTGATCGCCAATATCCACGGAATCACCCCAGGTTCACCGTGACCCGTTCCGTGCCCGCCAACCTAATCCTCGCCACCGTTCTCGCCAGTTGCGCGGCCGCTGCCGACCCTGCGTCCAGCGTGGGCGACATCCGGCCGATGCTCGTCTCGCGTGACGGCTCGCCCGAAGCCATCGGGCTCTTGGCGTTCCTCAATGACACGACGACAACGCTCGCCGTGCTCGACGATCAAGTGCCGCTGGAACGCCGCGCCGCGCTCTACCTCATCGCGCACCGCAACGGGCGAGACGGCCTGCTCGGCACGCGCGACGACGACCTGTACGGCACGTACGCGGAAGTCGATGCCGTGGCCTACGTCGGCACCGCGGCGCTCGCAGCCCTGGAGGCCTACGTCGGCGCGCGCGGCTGGATTCCGACCGGCTCCGACACGCTCGGCACGTGGGATGGCGTGGCGTTCACCGCCGATGAGGCCGAGGCGGTGCTGGACCTTGTGAACGACGCAACCGCAGGCGAACTCGACAACGACGTGCCCCTCGACGGCCGCGCTGTGAACAGTATTGTCGCCGCCCGCCCGATCGCGACGATTCTGGACCTCTCGAATCTCTACTACGTGGGGGGAACCACGCTCAACCTGCTGAAGGCGTACACGTCGCATTGCTCGCTCACCGTGGCCACCGCCACCGATGACGACGCGACCGACTTCACCCGACTCCTGGCGCTCTCGACGACGATGGACACCCCGTACGGTGAGGTCGTTGCGCTCCAGACGAGTGGTTGCGACGACTGGCAGGGAGACGCCGTTGCCGAGGACATCCTGCTGCGCGCGGTGTGGGACGCAGCGTACGACTACACGTGGGAGGAAGCGGCTGCCTACCGCGAAGTTGGCACCTGGACCGCGGGGGGCACCGAGTTCTCCGGCGAACTGGCGGCTGACCTCCGGCGCATCGACGACTTGGTAGACGAGGAACGCTGGGACCCGGCGGCGGACGCCGAAGGCGCGGCGCTTTACGCCGATCGTTCCGATCTGGTGGCGGGTCTGACCTCAGACAGCCTGACCAATACGTCGTCGTGGGCCGAACTCACCGTGGACATTGAGGCGAGCGAGTGCAGCCAGAGCGCGGTGGCGCTCGTTGATTTGCGGACGGGTCAGGTGCTGGTGGCGCACCGGTTTCCGGGCTGCTGACGGGCCGACGAATCGCGGGGGATCACGGGGGATCACGGGGCGAGGCCCTCGTCCGCCGCCGCCCCTCCCGCAATGCGACCCCCGAGGACCACGGCCGTGACGGAGCCGGTGAACCCGAGACTTCCAACCAGCGTTCCGCCGGCCATCCCCGTTAGCTCTCCCGCGGCGTACAACCCCGGAATGACGGCACCGCTCGCGTCGTAGACGCGACCGTTGGTGTCCACGTCCACGCCGCCAAAACCCTTCGCCACGCTCACGACGACCGGTAGGGCGTAAAACGGCGCCGCGTCCACGTGGTTGGCTTGCGACGGATCGATGCGAAAGCTGTCCTCCGTTGCGCCGCTGGCGAAAGCGTCGAACGCCTCGATCTCGGAGACGAACGCTGCCTCATCAACATCAAGTGCGCCCGCCAGAAGCGCGAGATCATCGCCCGTAGTGGTGACAGCGGACATGTCGGCGAAGGTCAGTTCTACGGACCCGGCCGGGCCGGTGATGAAGCGTGCCGTTCGGGCGGCCACCGCATCGAAGATCGCCCAGACGTCCCCCTGCTCCGCGCGGAGCTTCCCCGTTGCGAAGCTGCTCAGGGTGGACTCGTCGACGAAGCGCGCACCGAGGCCGTTGATCCACGGCACGCGCGGCATGAAGCTCGGCATGACTTCTTCCTGCTCCCCCGTCGGCGCGGGAACGCCATGCGCGTAAAGTCCAATCGCACCCAGGTTTGTCGCCACACCCCCGATGGCCTCCACCATCGCAAGTCCATCCCCATTGGCGCCGTACCAACTCGCGTAGGCCAGATTGGCGTCGGCCAGGTCAGGACGCTCCTTGCGAACGCGCTCCAAATCGTGCAGGAATCCTCCGGTTGCGACGATCACCGTTTTCGCCAGCGTGACCTCCTCGACGTCGTGCGCCCGATCGAGCCAGCGCACGCCGTTCACGCGGCCGGTCGTGTCGCGGAGCAGTTCGAGAGCTTCGGCCTCGTACCGGATGGTTTCGCCGGGCAGCGGCGCCTCGAGGGCATCGATGAGTGAGGGGCCGCCCTGGTCGATGTTGTGGACGCGGGGGAGTGAGCCGCAGGCGTCGTCCCGAACCGGTTCCTTCCAACGAACGCCGAGCTCCGCCAACCAGTCGTGGACGAGCGCGACGTTGTTCTCCGCGAATGCCGCGACCCACGGATCGGCCGGATCGCCGCCGGTAAACCCGGCCCAGTCCGCCAACAGGAGCGCCGGGCTGTCCACGACGCCGATGGCCTCCTGCTCCGCCGAACCCGAAAACAACATCAGGCCGCCCGACCAGCGTGCGCTGCCGCCGTAGTCGTCCTCTCTCTCCAAGACGAGGACGGTCGCGCCCTGATCCAGCGCCGTGCCCGCGGCGGCCAGGCCGGCGGGTCCGGCGCCGATGATGAGCACATCGAGGGCAGGGGCGGCGGCTTCCGCCACGTCGTCCGCAGCGGCCCTGCCGGGAGGGTCTGTGCACGCCGCGAGTAACACCCACATGCCCACGACGGTAGGGCTGCGGGGGGCGAGGTGTCAAGCGGGGGGGCTGGGCCGCACAAACCTACCGATCACGTTGAGAATGGGTCAACGGCTGCCGCCTGCCTACCGATCCGCGACCGGCCAACGCGATCTTGTCGACGCAACACTTGCCAGAATCAGGCGTTCCAGCGCGGCGATGTCGATTTTCGCCAAGCTGTTGATGTAGATACATACTTTGCCCGTTTTGACCTTGCCAAGCTCGGCGACCATCCGTTCACGATCCGGGATTTCCTGAGCGATGTACACCACGGTGGCGCCGTTGCGAGGGCTAAAACCCATCGCGGCCGAATCGCCCGAGTGACCGGTTTCATACACGTAATGATACCGACCAAAGCCGATAATGGTCGGACCCCACATCTGGGCCTGCCACCCCGTGAGCCGCCCCATCAGCTCGACCAGCGTCGTGGCATCGCGACGACGGACGTCGTTTTCGACGGCGGCGATGAAGTCGCTGACGCGAACGGCCGTAACTTTGGTCTTGGTTTCGGTCATTTCATCCCTCGTCGACCGGGAATAATCCGGCGGCCTGGTGACCCGCCACGCGGTCAGCCAGCATCATGCCGCTGCTGCCGTGCCTGCTCGCGCTCCCCGTGGCCCAGGCATCCGACACGTGGACGGTCGTGCGGACGGGCGTGGACTACCTGCTCCAGACGACGGCCGGTCCGCAGGACATCTACGCCGTACGCGTGGATCTCACTGTCCCCAACGTCGGGCTGCACGCTTCGGCAGACGAGGACGGGACCGAGCGACACACCTCGACCTTCGCCCGGAACGCGGACGTGCTGGTGGCGATCAACGGTGACTGGTCCGACGGCAACTCGGTGGGCAAGGACTGGGGCTACCTTGCTTGTACCGCCACCAAGCAATGCACGATTGACGACGAATGCCGCCCGAGGGGCGACGGGCTCGCGGCGGCGTGGCGCAGACGGAGGGGCGCGCGGGGCGGTGGCCCCGCTGAGGATCGTGGCTACGTTCCGTTCATGCTTTCTCCTTTTCTCCTGTCTCTGGCGCTGGCGGCCACGCCCGAGGCCATTGAACAATACACGGCGGGCCACCTGCACCGGGCGCCCTTTGCACTGGTTGAAATACCGCCGCTTGTGGACCCGCAGTCCGAGTTGGTACAGGCACCGTGGGGGGTATTCGACGGCAAGGGCGCCCTTTTGTCCGCCGAAGAGTTTGCCGCACGCACCGGGGATGCGGCGATGCAGCGGCGACTTCGAAAGGAGCGCAGATCCGCGAACGGCGGCGACATCGCGCTCGGCGTGGTTGCAGAGGTGGCAGCCAGTGGCGGCATGTCGGCGACGGGCAACGGCAGTGCTCCCGCGGATGCGACGAACATGGGTCGGCAGGAAACCTTCGGTACCCAAACAGCGGCGCGGCAGCGGCAGGTCTTCCGCTACTACGCGGTAGCAGAGACAGACCGGCGCATCACTGCCTACAACCATCATCTTCGGCGGACGTTGGGGCTGACGGCGGAGGAGGCGGAGGTGGTTACCGTGGGCGCCGACCAGCCGCTCGCCCGACCCGGCTTGTAGGTCGCCTCTCGACCGGGTCGAACGGTGGGTCCGTTTTCCAGTTCCGACTGACGCAGGACACGATCTGAACCGGGGGAATGTGGGTCAGTACGTCGGAACCGCGCATTCGCCAAGGTAGCAACCTCCCCAGCACGTCATGCCGCCGTCGGTGTAGATGCCACACGCGGCGTACGCGCCCATCCGAACCTTCGCGTAGGTTCCCGCCGGCGGCGACCCAAATCCGTTGTAGTCGGACGCATCTCCCCACGTCACCAGGGTACCGTCCGTCCGAATCGCCGTGCAGTTTCCCGGCGTCGAGTAGTGCGCGCAATCGAGGGCCACGAACGGCCCGCTTGGCGGCGACTCCACGCTCGTGTCCCACCATCCCATGGTATAGAAACAGTCCGCCTCTCCCAACGTATCCAACGCACAAATGGCGTAGGATCCTACGGATAGTTCGGAGGCCCCGGGTGCAAACTTTACCTCGCCTCGGGTGGGGCTCCAATAGTCGGGCCAACACGTCACCGCGCCGGAGGCAAGCGCGCAACTCACGCCGCTACCCACCGCAACCTCGTCGAAGGTGCCAGTCGGCGAGTCCGAGTAGCCGAAACCGTCATCGTCCTCGCCCCAACAATCGACCTCCCCGCTGGTGCGGCGTGCGCAGCCGTGACCCGACGAAAGGTCGACCTGAGTATGCGCGCCAGCAGGCGCATCGTTCACGTAATTAACCTCGTACCCCCAGCACTGAAGACTACCGTCGGACGCAATTGCGCAGGCGTTGTAGGTGCTCGCCGCAATTGCCGTAAACGTCCCGGCGGGCGGCGAAAGCACGCCAAAGCCGTACTCATCGGCACCCCAACACTCGATGGATCCGTCGGTGCGGATTCCGCACGTGAAGCCGGAGCCGACCGCCACGTCCACCCACAGGCACTCCGAGTCGGTAACGCTGGGGTCGGCGTCATCACAGTCGCTCGCGTCGGCATTGCGCCCGCCCGGATCGTCGCAAGCGGCAACGGAGTCGAAGGCACCGCCGAATCCGTCCTCATCTGCGTCTGCGTACCATTGTGTTTGTCCGGTGGCGTCGGAGTCGGCATCGTCTGTCAGCCCGTTGCAATCCTCATCCGCGTTCTCCTCGTCGCATACCTCCGCGCCGGCCGGACTCACATCGGCGCGGCTGTCGTCACAGTCTGCGCTATCCGCGACATACCCCGGCGGACACTCACAGCTCGCAACCTGCGCGCCCGTGTCTCCGAACGTGTCTCCGTCGGCGTCCGCGTACCAGACCAACGCGGGATTGACGTCGTTGTCTTCATCATTACAGTCGCCGTTGGCCGCCGCGTAGCCAGCCGGCTGAACGCACGCGTCCACGGAGGCGGCGTCCACGCCGTACCCATCTCCGTCAACATCGACGTACCAGGTTGGCACCACGACGCCGTTGTCGGCGCTGCCGTCACAATCGTCATCGGCTTCGTTGCAGCGCTCGGTGGCACCTGGAAATGCCGCTGCATCGACATCGTTGCAGTCTCCCGCAGTCTCGGACCACCCGGCGCCCGGCGCACACTCCGTGGAGGTTTCCTGCGTGCCGAAGCCATCCTCGTCACCATCCGGATGCCAGATGCGGCTCTGGACACTGGCGTCGAGATCGTCGCAATCGGTCGGGCGCGCGGTGCCGTCTCCATCCAGATCCATTCGCGCCAGAAAGTCGCTGTCAGGGACGAGTGCACACGCGGACAGAAGTGGAAGCGCCACGAGCACCGCAACTCCATAGCCCGGGAGGCAGGACCGGTCGCGAGGTCTGGGATCTGGCACTCCTGAACCGCGGCGACGCCCGCGCCGCACGCCCCAGCGCCCGGCCATCCAGAACCCGGCGTCCAGCGCCCAGGTCCCAGCGTCCCAGAGCCCGGGTTCCAGCAGCCCAGATCCCCGCTGCCGAGACCACCGGGAGAGGTCGATGGGGTGACTCCAAACACCTCCGCAATTTGACATCCGGCAAAAAACCGGGCATTCGCCGACTGCTCGCAAGGTAAGCCATGCAACGATTCCTCGTGCTCCTCGCCCCCGCTCTGGCCCTCGCCGGCTGCTCTGCGTTCGATGCAGCCAGCGGGAAAGATCCCAACGTGCGCACATCTGGTCACGACGACACGGACACCGACACCGATACCGGCGGGGACACCGGCGAGATCGAGGACACCGGGGATAGCGCGGAGCCCCCGATCGATGCCGACCACGACGGATCCTTCTCCACGGACGACTGCGATGACGCGGACGCAACCACCTACCCGGGCGCCCCCGAACTGTGCGACGGCAAGGACAACGACTGCGACGGATCCGAAGATGGCGAGGGCGACGACGATGGAGATAGCACCCTTGACTGCCTGGACTACTGTCCCGTTTACGCATCCCCCCTTGCGACGGGTGACGGTCGAATCGTGGACCCGCTCGGCACCATTCAGGAAGCCGTCGATGACGCCGCCGCGAGCGGTTGCAACGAAGTGCGCGCGTTTCAAGGCACCTACTACGAAAACATCGACTGGCACGGCAGCGCCGTCAACGCCGAGAGCATGGCCGGTGCCGAATACACCGTCATCGACGGCGGCGGCAGCGATAGCGTGATCGTTTTTCTGGCTGGCGAACCTGAAGAAGCGCGCCTCTATGACTTCACGATCACCCATGGCGGCGGCGTGGAAGGCGCCGGGTTGCGCATCCGGGATTCATCGCCGACCATCGAAGCCAACATCATCATCGACAACGTGATCACGACGTCGGAAGGCGTGGGCGGCGGCATCCGACTTTACAACGCTTCGCCCGCAATCATGGACAACCTGATCATGGACAACGACGCGTGCTACGGCGGCCCGGAGAACGGTTGTGACGGGGGCGCCATCAGCATCCGCGGGGGCTCGTCGTGGATCGTCGGCAACTACATGGCCGGCAATACGGCGGGAGATGGGGGCGCGATCTGGACCGCGTACAGCGATGGCCTGATTGCGCAGAACGTGATCGTCGGCAACGAGGCCGATGACAGCGCGATCGCCGATGGGATGGAGGACTACAAGGATGGGCAGGGCGGCGGAATCGACGTGCAGGTCGGCGGACCCGTCGGCACCATCATCAGCGGCAACATCATTTCGGACAACCGCGCCTCGACCATCGGGGGTGGCATCGTCGCCTACGAATACAGCGCCGCAAATGCTGGAATCACCATCTCCAACAACGTCATCACGTTCAACAACGTGCTCGATACCGATTGGGGCGCCGGCTTCACCCAGTGGGGCTACACGCAGCCACGCGTGTACAACAACATCATCTACGGAAATCTCGGTGTCGGTGCGTACTCTGCTCAGGGAGAAAGCACGTTTTCCTTTACCTACAACAACGTCTACGGCAACGTGGACGATTGGGGCGGGTTGATGGCGTCCGGCGGGACCGGAAACGTGTCGGTGGACCCGAAGTTCACCACCACGTCGAACAATGCCGACTACACGGACGACGATTTCACGCTGGGCAGCGGCTCCTCGATGATCAACGGCGGTGACCCCACGATCAACGATACCGATGGTTCGCGCAGTGATATGGGCGCATATGGCGGACCCTACGGAATGTAGCGAGGCGCGGCGATGGGCGCGTGCAGCGTTTCGAGCCGGTTCCTCCGCATCGTGGCCGGTGCGTGCGTTGTGTCCCGTGGCGGGCAGTGATGCATTCGCCTGTTTATGGGCGTATTTTCGCTGGGCGGACGACATTGTTGATGCGCCGCGGCGAAAGCGCGAGGTCGTCACGGCGTTCGTGGCGGAACAGCGCAACCTGCTCGCGGGAAGCAGGGAGCCGACGGGGGTTCAGGAACGTGCGCTGATCGAGGGAATCGCCACGTTCGGCATGGAGGTCGCACTCCTGCGCGCCGCGGAATCCATGCTCGACGCACTGCGATGGGACGCGGCGCGCGGAGAGAGCGCGCCGAGCGAGCATGACCTGACGACGCAGATCGCGCGGATTGGCCACGCCTACGCCGACGCCATGTGGACCTGTTCGGGGCAGTCAGGATCAGCCCCGGATGCTGCACGAACGCTTGCCTGCCTTGCGACGCGTGCGCACCACCTCCGTGACCTCGCCATCGACTTCCGCCTCGGCTACTGCAATGTCTCGCGAGAGGAGATGGATCGTTGGCCCGCCGGCGAGTTGTCTATTGAGAATCTGGAAGAATGGGCGAAACGCTCCGCCGCGGAAATCGATGCGGCGTTTGCACGGACGCTCCCGGCGCTTGCCGGGCTGCCGTGGCGGCCACGCGCGCTGTACACGATGTTGGCATGGAGCTACCGACGCATCCTCACGCGCCCGCTAGAAATGCCCGTCTTTCCCTGATTGTGGCCCAGCGTTCGAGGCCATCGATCAACGCCTCCACCGGCCATCCTTGCGGGGGAACGTGGAGGAAGGCCGCGGGAAAACCGCCACGAAGCGCGCGATACAACCAGGCGTTGCAAACGTACCGGCCGGCGTCGTCACTCACCGGGAGTTCGAGCGCAGCGGCGAGCGCGGTAGCGACTGGCGATTCGAGCGAAATTGGCCCGGCGGTGGCGCCGGTGAGCGCGCCGGTGAGCGCACCGGCCGTCGCGCCGGCGGTCGCACCCGCGATCTCGCCAAAATCGCCGTCCACATCGGGGTCCGCGACGCTGACCTCTGCAAAGGCTGTGCGCTCGACCATTGCAAGGGTGCGTCCACGCGCTACCCCGACGCCGAGCAGCAGCACGGGGTTGTGCCGCGCCATCGCCTCGGCGGCCACGGCGTGCCCGCGCGCGTAACTGGCCGGCATCTCCGCGCCGACGATGGTGATGCGGCGTCCAAGGCCGTGTACGGCCGTGGCAAGGTGCGAGGCCGGATTGTCGGTGACCTCAAGGAACGCACCGAACCCAAGCACAACGACGGTCATGTTGCACGGGTATCCCGGCGCTCCCTGCCCGCGCCGTACTGCGGCGGAGTACAAAATCGTGCGCTCGGTCTGTGCCGTTGGCATACGCGAAAGGAGTGCGCCGCACGTGATCCCCAACGTTTTTGCTTACCTCGATTATCGTGCGTACCTCCGCGCGTGGTTCGCTGACCGCAAAGCTACGGAGCCAGGCTTTGGTCACCGGGTCTTCGTTCGGCGTATCGGCCGATCGTCGCCAAGCCTACTCGTCGAGGTGATGCGTGGTCCCCGAAAACTGAGCGCGGCGCTGCTTCCGCGCGTCGTCGAAGTGCTGGAGCTTTCCCCGCCCGAGTCATCATTTTTCTCCGCGTTGGTGGAGTATAATCAAGCCGAAACGCCCGCCCAGAAAGCCGCGGCGTGGGAGTCCGTCCGCGCCTCCCGTCGTTTTCATCATGCCCGGAAGCTCGGCGGCGACTCCGTACGCTACCTGTCCGCCTGGTACATCCCTGCGATACGCGAATTGGCGCGATGTAAGGACTTTCGCGCGGATCCCGTTTGGATTGCCCGGCGCCTGGTTCCGCACATCACGCCAGCGGAAGCCCAACGCGCGCTCGACGTCCTCCTGGATATCGGCTTTCTCACCCGACACACCGACGGACGCACCATCGCAACCACCGAGAGCATTGTCACGCCCCATGAAGTCCCCGGCGCCGATGTGATCCACTACCACGCGGACATGATCGAACGCGCCGGTGCCGCACTCACTACGACGCCGCCGAATGAGCGCCACTACGCGGGCCTCATCGTCGCGGTGCCGATGCGCTTGCTACCCGACCTCAAGCGTGAGCTGGACACGTTTCAACAGCGGCTGCTCGATTTGTGCGCTAGTGAGGAGGGTACCCATGAACGCGTCTACCAGATCAACCTCCACCTCCTGCCGCTGTCCGGCTCAGATGGGTAGCGCCTTACTGCTTTTAGCCGCCTGCTCGCCCGAGTTGGAACGTGATGGCACGGCGATCGGCAACCCGACGGGCATGTCGGCCGCCATCGCCCCGGCGGAGGGCATTCAATTCAAGAGCGGCTCCGTAGGCGTCGGCGCCATTGATCTGTCCGGTTGTGACGGCTCCTTGCGCACCGTCCGGGTCGATCGCGCGCTGGACCTCTTGCACCTCGACCGGGTGGCCCTCCCCGCGGGTATCTGGTGCACCGTGTCCGTGGAACTCACCACGGAGGTCTTCCTGTCCGGAAACGCGCAAGGCGGCGGCACCTTCGACATGACGCTTGGACTCGACGGACTGACACTCGACGCCGTCGAAACGCTCGGGGAGAAGGAAGAGGAGTACGTTCTGGAGTTCGGCGCTCCGGGGTGGACGTCGGCGGACCTTTTGGGTCTGTCGGGGGGCGGTTCGCGCGATATCGACGTCTCAAGTGACGAATACGATGCATTGGTCAGCAGCGTGTCCGATGGTTCCGAACTGTTCGTCGATGACGACGGTGACGGAGCGGTGGACACCGAAGAGCGCGAAAAAGGTGCCGCTGCCAAATCACGCGGTAAATCTGACTCCTCCAGTGAGAAGCACAGCAAGAGCCACGCGGACGACACCGGCGGGTGACCCGTCGGTGTATACGGAACTGCGATTGAGTACGACACGTTCGCGCCGGCGTGACGAACCGCGACAGGCCCAGCATGCGGCGCGATAATGCCTATATTTGAGGTGCCCCGATGATCTCCATCTTGCTCGCACTCGCCGTTCCGTCCGTGTATGCGACCACCTGGCCGGCCTCCACGGATTGGGTCGCGGTTCAGTCGGATGGCGCCGTGCTCGCGGACCCGTGCAACGACGTGAGCGGAAGCGATTGGTGGGACGTTGTGGGCGATGAGACCTACCCCGTCGCGTATACCTATGACGACGGAACGAACCTATGGTTTCGACTTCGCCTCGCGGCCACGCCCTACACAACCAGCCGCGGCAGCCCGCACAACTGGCGGAGCTTCGGCTGGGGCGTCATGTTCGAAACGGACTTCGACACTGTGGATGTGAAGTACGACGAGGTGCTCTACGTTGACGGGAACAGTGAAGAGGTCGCATTCTACGAAAACACCGTAGGGTCGACGCCGTTCTACACGGACGATCCCGAAACGGTCATCACGACGTACACGGCGCCGCTGGCCGCGTCGGGGGCATCGGGGGCAGGAAATGCCGGCTACGAGGCGGCGGGGAGTGACATCTGTGGCGGCACGACGACGTCCGTCGACGTCTTCGTGGACTGGTACATGCCGTGGACCGACTTCACCGCGCAGACCGGACTGACCAGCCTCGACGAAATTGCAATGGCCTTCGGAACCTCGGCATCCACCCACACGTTCTCCAAGGACGTGGCCGGTTGCGGCGCGCTCGACAGCACGTGCACGTGGTCCACCGTGGTCTCCGACAACGACTCCGACGGGGACGGCCTGAACAATAGCGATGAAATCGCGGGCACCTACGGCTACACGACCGACCCGCTTGACGCCGACAGTGACGACGACGGGCTCAACGACGGGGACGAAGTGCTGACGTGGTCCACCGACCCCACCACGTCCGACACCGACGGCGATGGATTGACCGACTACGATGAAGTCATCGTTTGGGGCACGGATCCCAACGACACCGACACCGATGCGGACGGTCTGTCGGATGGCGCCGAAGTCAACACCTACGGCACGTCTCCCACCGTGGCCGACACCGACAGTGACGGCCTTTCGGACGGGGAAGAGGTCCTGACGTACGGAACGGACGCCAACGACAGCGATAGTGACGACGACCTGCTCACCGACGGTCAGGAGGTGCTCACCTATACGACCGATCCAAACAACGAGGACACCGATGGTGACGGCCTCATAGACGGTGCCGAAGTCCTGACCTACACGACCGACCCGCTCGACGTGGACACCGATGACGGCACCGTTTCCGACGGCATCGAGGTGCTCGTCTCCGGCACCGACCCGCTGGACGCGTCCGACGATGTGCCCGTCTCCACCGCCGACACCGATGGAGACGGACTCACCGACGTCGAGGAAACGGGCGTCTATGGCACCGATCCGACCCTCCCCGACACCGACGGAGACGGCCTGACCGACGGCGACGAGGTGCTCTCTTACGGCACCGATCCCCTCGTCGTTGACAGTGACGGAGACGGGCTGGGGGATGGCACCGAGGTCAACACCACGTCGACGGATCCAAACGTCGCGGACACCGATGGAGACGGCCTGACGGACGGCACGGAGGTCAACACCTGGGGGTCCGATCCGAACGTCGTCGATACCGACGGAGATGGCCTCGGTGACGGCACGGAGGTCAACACCTACGGCACGCTGCCTACGGACGCGGACACCGACGGCGGAAGCGTAGCCGACGGCGTCGAGGTGCTCGTCAACGGCACGGATCCGCTCGACCCGACGGACGACGTCGCGTCCACGACGACGGACACCGACAGTGACGGGTTGACGGATGTGGAAGAAACCACGGTCTACGGCACCGACCCGAACGTCGCCGACACCGATGGAGACGGCCTGGGAGACGGCACGGAGGTCTTCACCACGAGCACCGATCCACTGAATGACGACAGCGACAGTGACGGCCTTTCGGACGGGGAAGAGGTGGATACCTACGGCACCGATCCCAATGTCGCCGACACGGACGCGGACGGGCTGGACGATGGGGTCGAAGTCGATACCACCTTGACCGATCCGAACGACGCGGACACCGACGGGGACGGCCTGCGCGACGGGAGTGAGGTCAATACCTACGGCACCGACCCGAACGTCGTCGATACCGATGGCGGCAGCGTTGGAGATGGCGTTGAGGTCCTCGTTTCCTTCACCGATCCGCTCGACGGGTCAGATGACGTGCCGACCTCCACGACCGACACCGATGGCGACGGCTTGACGGACGCCGAGGAGATCGCCTACGGCACCGATCCCACGCTCCCCGACACCGACGGGGATGGCCTGACCGACGGGAACGAGGTGGAAACCGTCGGCACCGACCCCTTGGTGGACGACACCGATGGCGATGGTCTGTCTGACGGCGAGGAAGTGAACACCACGCTCACCGATCCGCTCGACGCCGATAGTGACGGAGACGGCCTGAGCGACGGGGAGGAGGTCAACACCACATCGACGGACCCGAACCTCGCGGACACCGATGGTGACGGGCTCTCGGACGGGTCGGAGGTGGATGTGTACGGCACCGACCCGGAGGTCGCGGACACCGACGGAGACGGCCTGGACGACGGCGCCGAGGTCGACACGACCGCGACCGATCCGCTCGTGGCCGACAGTGACGGAGACGGCCTCAGCGATGGTACGGAGGTGAATACCACGCTGACGGATCCGAACGATGCCGACAGTGACGACGATTTGTTGTCCGACGGCGACGAGGTGAACACCACCAGCACGGACCCGAACAACAGCGACACGGACGGTGGCGGCGTCGATGACGGAACGGAGGTGCTGGTTTCGGGCACCGATCCGCTGGATCCGACGGACGATGTGGCCGCCGTTGTGGACGCCGACGGAGACGGTCTGACGGACGAGGAGGAAGCTGCGCTGGGGACGGACCCCAACAACGCCGACACCGACAGTGACGGCCTCACCGACGGGGAGGAGGTCAACACCTACGGCACGGACCCCCTCGACGAGGACAGCGACTCCGACGGCCTGACCGACGGGGATGAGGTCAACACGCACGGAACCGACCCGATGAACGCCGACACCGACGGCGGCTCGGTGTGGGACGGCGTCGAGGTGCTCGTGGACCTGACCGATCCGCTCGACCCGGCCGACGACGTGACCGCTGTCGCCGACAGCGATGGCGACGGCCTCACCGACAGCGAGGAGGACGTGCTGGGTACGGATCCGTTCAACGCGGACACCGATGGGGACGGCCTTTCCGACGGGGAGGAGGTGCTCACGTACGGCACAGACCCGAGCGACGCGGACACCGACGACGGCACCGTCAGTGACGGGGACGAAGTCCTGACCAACGGAACGAACCCGCTCGACGGCACCGATGACGTGCCGGACGTGGTGGACACCGGGGATACCGGCGGCGTGGACAGCGGGGGCGGGGACACTGGCGCGGGCGACACCGGCGGTGGCGATACCGGCGAGGTGGACACCGGCGGTGGCGATACCGGCGAGGTGGACACCGGCGACACGGACACGGCTGGCGGCGACTCCGGCGACACCGACTCCGGCGACACCGACTCCGGCGACACCGACACGGGCACCGGGAGCGACACCTCCGACACCCCCACGACGGGCGATACGAACACCGACGACAACGTCGATGGCGGGCCCGGCATGTACCGCGGCGGCGCCTGCAATGGCTGCTCGACTGGCGATCCTGGCGGTCTCGCGGGAACCGCGCTTGTACTGGGTGCCGCGTTCGCTCGCCGACGCCGCGCTCGCCCCTCGGCGTCCGCATGCTGAGCCTCCTCGTAACGTTCGCCAGCGCCGCAGAGAACGGCGAGACGCCAGCGCTCAACGCGCAGGTCTTTCATTCGAGCAATGACGGCCGCGTCGGCGTATCGCTGGACGACGCCCACATGGCGCCGGACCACTACTTCTCCGGCCGTCTCTCTCTACAATACGTAAACCAACCGCTCGTCTACGACACAGAAAGCGGCGAGCACCACGTCCTCGTGTCGGACCTGTTGGTGGTGGACGTGCTCCCATCGTTCACGTTCGGCCGCGTGCGCCTCGGCATCGACGTGCCGGTGTACCTCCTCACCGCGGGCGAGCAGATCACCAGCGCCATCGGAACGGGAGACATCGGCATGGACGCGCGAGTCGTGGCGCTCGATCCCGCGTCTTTCCCCGTGGGACTGGCCGCATTCACCCGAATCGGGGTCCCGGGCAGCGGCCAAGCAGTGGCGTCCGCCGGCCCGACGTTTGATCTCGGGCTCGCCGGCAGCCAGTCGTGGGGGCCGTGGAGCGTGGCCGCCAACCTCCTCCATCACGGCGTCCCGGTCGTCCGCCTTGAGAACGTCGAGTGGGGCAGCCAATTCGCGGCGCGCGCCGGCGTCAGCCGCGCGTTCGGCGCGCGAAACGGCCTCTCCGTCGAAATGTCCGCCGCGGCCGTATATTCGAGCTTTTTCGCCAATGACTCCTCCACTCCTGCCGAGGGGATGATCGGCGGGTGGCATCGATTCAATGACGACATCGTTGCGCGCCTCGGCGTGGGCACGGGCCTGTCGGGCGGAATCGGCTCGCCCGTTGCGCGAATCATCGCGTCTGTTGCCTTCGAACCTCTTGAAATCCGCGATGCCGACAAGGACGGCATCGTCGACAAACAGGACACCTGCCCGACCAAACCGGAGGACCTGGACACGTTCGAGGATGCCGACGGATGCCCCGACCCGGACAACGACCATGACGGGCTGGCGGACGGGTCGGACCGATGCCCCGACATTTCTGAGGATCGCGATTCGTGGCAGGACGACGACGGCTGCCCGGAGATGCTGACGCCGGTGAGCGTGAGCGTGGTCGATGCGAAGGGCATGTCGATTCCAGGGGCTCGCGTCACCATTGGAGACGCCAGCGGGGCCAGCGGAATGCAAGTCGATGCTCCCGCCGGTTCAGTCTCCGTCTCCGCCACCGCAATCGACTGGCTGCCATTCGCAGAGTCCGTGCAGATTGCCAACGGTCCACCCGTGGAGATCATCCGGGTCATGAAGCCGGAGATCAAGGGCGGAACCCTCGATCTGCTGGTGACCCGCACCGACGGCAGCGCAATCGAAGCGACGTGGCGCTTGGACGCCGACGCGGCCCTGCCCGCCACCGGCGGGAAGGCTTCCAGCAAGGTCGCCCCCGGAAAGCACGACGTCCACGTGTTCGCAGAGGGCTTCGCCTCTGTCCACCAGGCCGTCACCATCACGCTCGGCCAGACGACGATGCTCAGCCTGGTCTTGCAGCCCGCGAAGGTCGTGCTCTCGGCGATCCGGATGGACATTCTGGACAAGGTGTTCTTTGAAACCAACAAGACCACGATCAAGAAGCAGAGCTTCGGCCTGCTCGACGAGGTTGCGCGCGTGCTCATCGACCACCCGGAAGTCGAGAAGGTCCGCATCGAAGGGCACACGGATACCCGTGGATCGGACTCGGGAAATCTGAAACTCTCGGACGGCAGGGCCAAGGCCGTCATGGCCTACCTCGTCAAGGCCGGCGTTGCGGTGGAGCGCATGTCTGCCCTTGGCTTCGGAGAGACGCGGCCGCTCGACCCCGCGGACACGGAAATCGCGTGGGAGAAGAACCGGCGCGTCGAGTTCGTCATTGAGCGGAGGAAGGAGTAGCGCCGCGTTGGGTCGTCGCGCGGGCCACACACCCCCCTCACGGGCTAACATTCCGCCAGCCACGTACCGGCCGGCATCCGCCGACGTTTTCGGCATTGTGCAGGTTCTACCATGTGTTTTTGCCAGTTGGTGCGCGTCCGCGGCGGCGCGCGGAAGGGGGCTCCCGGCCACCAGCAGCGGCGAACCGGCACGGCGCCGACGCGAGCGTTCTTTGCGTCACTCCGCGCGCATCCTGACACCCCGAAAAATACCGAAAATCGGCGCAATACGTGGACTGAATGCACGCCACAGCTCTGAGTCCTGAACTCGACCTTGCCCGATCCCTCGACGAACGGCTGGTCGCCGCCCCCAAGGCCCAACGCGGCGCGGAACATCGCCTGGCGATTCTGCTCGCCGAGCGGGCCGACACCGCCGGTCACCGCCTTCTCGGGTACGCCTCCATCGAGCAGTACGCAATGACGGCGCTCGAATTGACGTCTCGGGTCGCGCGAGATCTGCTGCGCATCGGAAGGGGCATGCCGGAGTTGCCCAGACTGAACGCTGCACCTGCGGCCGGTGATGTGGATTGGACGAAGGAAAGGGAAGTGGTTCGCGTCGCGACCGCAGCAACCGACGCCGCGCGGTCGGTTGCGCGTGTCGCCGCGGCCACAACCCCGGGCAGATACGCCATCTGGTGCCAGGTTTGGCCGCGCGCCACCCCGGTTACGACGCCGCGGCGTCGGTTGCGCGTGTCGCCGCGGCCTGCACCCGTTCGAGGCGATGCGTCTGACGACACCGAACCGCACACGCGTAGCGACGCGATCATCGGATGTGAGTCGGGTCGCCGCACACCCCTGCCGCACGTCCCAGCCCCCGGCCATGTAGAACCTGACGTCCAGCCCCCGGGTTCCAGCGTCCTCCAACCCGCATTCCAGCCGCCGAGGTTCCGGCCGCCGAGACCGCTGGGAAAGGTCGATGGCGTCACTCCAGTGTTCGCGTCGATGCCCCCCCGCCACCCCGGCAGGGTATCTTTGCGGCCCGCCGCCCGGAGCCGCCGTTGTTCTTCCTGATTGCGATCGCTGCCGCAGAACCGCCCGCCGTGGCGGCACCGTACGACTGGACCGCCGCCGCGCTCGCCAGTTCGGTCGGATACGAGCGCCTCGAACACCTCTGCGATGACGTCGGTGCCCGCCCCGCGGGATCCGTCGCCTATGCAGCAGCCGTCACGCTCACGGAAGCGTGGCTGACCGCAGACGGACACCGCGTCACGCTGGATCCGGTGATGGAGAACGTGTGGATCCGCGGCGAGCAGAAGCTGGTGATGACGGCCCCGCGTACGCGCACGATGGCCGTGGCTGCGCTGGGCGGGAGCATCGGCACGAAGGGGACTGAGGCGCCCGTCGTGGTGATCCGCGAATGGGCGGAGCTTGGACCGCAGGTGAAGGGCAAGATCGTCTTGTTCAACCACCCGATGGCAGTCGGCGTTCCCGCCATCGAACACTACGGCGATGCCGTGCAGTTCCGCGGCGGCGGCGCATCGAAAGCAGCCGCCTTCGGCGCCGTTGCCGCCCTCGTGCGCTCCGTCACGACGCACTCCCTCTACACGCTGCACACCGGCGCCATGCACTACGACCACGCCCAACCCAGGATCCCGAGTGCCGCAATTACCGTGGAAGATGCCGAGCAGATCGCTCGGCTCGCGGCGCGCGGAATCGAAGTGAAGCTGAAGCTCACCCTCGGGGCGGCGGACGCGAAGGACGCTCCCTCTCACAACGTCGTCGCGGACCTCGTCGGGCGCGAGAAACCCGAGGAAATCGTGCTGCTTGGGGCACATCTGGACTCGTGGGACGCGGGGCAGGGCGCACAGGATGACGGCGCCGGCGTGGCGGAAGTGGTGGAGGCGCTGCGCCTGATCCGGGCACGCGGCCAGGCGCGGCGCACGATTCGGGTCGTGCTGTACGCCAACGAAGAACACGGCCTTTCAGGCGGCAAAAGTTACGCGCTCCAACGCGGCAAGGAGCATCATATCGCCGCGATTGAGGCTGATCTTGGCGCAGGCGCGCCGGTCGCATGGGAGATGACGGGTACCGCTGAACAGCGGGTCTGGTTCGAGGGGCTGGCGGCACCGTTGGGTCTGCGCGTCGGGGGGGAGGGCGGTGGGGCCGACATTTCCACGCTCGACGGCGTGCCGCAGATCGGTTTACTCCCTGACGATGCTCACTACTTCGACATCCACCACACGGAAGCGGATACGTTTGACAAGGTAGACAAGGAGGCCATGCAACGGGCGACCGCGGCCATTGCAGCGCTGGCTTGGGCGATTGCGGACGCGCCGTGACGGCGACCTACTTCCGCCCCGCCACCACCCCCGCCTGTGCGTCAAAGGCATCGAGCAGGTCGGGCAACGTGCTAGACAACCCGATCTTCAGGATGGCGTTCGGGATCGAGCCCTCCTGCGTCCAATACTGGTAGCCAACGCGCGTGCCTCCCGATGAGAGCGGCACCGCTTCCCACCACCCCGCAGACGCGCTCTGCCACTTCGCATCGGTGGCCCACTTGGCAACGCGCTCTTTCCACGGCGCAGGATCCACCATCCGCCAGCACGTCAGGTAGCTGGCTGCTGTCTCCTTGACGCGTACCAACGCTACGAGCTGACGACGCACGTGGATGGCGTTCATCATGAACGCCAGGTCGAAGCGCAGGTACATGTACGCAGGATCGATCCGGACAGATTCTTCATAGCCAAACCGCTTCGGCACCCATTCATCCTGCGTTTCTGCTGACGCCAGCACCGTTCTCCACTCGGGAAATCCATGCGTGCTGTCCTTCGTAAACCGCGCACCGAACCACGTGGCGCCGGCTTCGGACGTCAGGCCCGTGACAACATCCCCCCCCGCCGGCGCCGACAGCACGCGAAACATCGGCTCGTCACACGCAAGCACAGCCGCCACCAGTACCAACATCCCCGTGACCATAGCCGCTACGCGAGCGCCGCCGCCAGATACGGCAGCGATCGGTCCATGCGATAGTCGATATCGGAGTGGTCGTCGTCGAACTCCTCATAGCGATGCGGGATTTCCGCCTTCGCGAGTTCCTCTCGCATCATCCGCGCTCCCCACAACAGGTGGTATTGGTCGCGCGTTCCACAGTCGATCCACAGGCCGCGAGACGACCGCAGCGCGTCGACATGCTCGGGGATCATGCGCACCGGATCGTGACGAAGCCAGCGCTCCCACCGATCGGGAAGAAGTCGGCCGGTCTTGACGTCCACAGGGAGGTGGAAGCCAAGCGGCGCCGCGTCGTCGTCGTCGTAGTGGGCCGCCATGCCGATCGCCATGAGCGCGTGCATTTCATCGCCGGAGATCTTTTCCGTTCCCTCCAGCGACACCAGGAAGCGCTCCACGGAGCCGTCGAAGCGCATCAATTGCCTCAACAAGCGGGGAAAATCCGCCTGATAGACGTACTCGAAGAACGCATCCCCCGAGTGACAGGCGGCGGCATGCCAGATGTCGGGCCGCTTCATTGCGTGGACGATGGCGCCGTATCCGCCGGACGACTTTCCGAATACCCCCCGCCGGCCACTCGTGGAGAACAGACCTTCCACAAACGGAATCACTTCCTCACATAGATAGCTCATATAGGCGCCCGTGCCCTGGCTATCGATGTACTGATTTCCTCCGTACCGAGTGAAGCAGTCCGGCATCGCGACGACGCAGGGCGCCATCACGCCGGCCCCGATCAGTCGGTCCAAACGCTCGGGCAGATTCAGCGCGAAAGGCCGCCAGTTGGTATGCGAGGCGCCCGAACCGGTGTAGCCGACCAGGTCCATGAGCAGCGGATAGCGATGGGACGCATCGTACGCCGGCGGCGTGTACACCAGCACCTCACGGAGCGTAGGATCCCCGGGGCGATTCCCTACCAACAGGGCCGACTCTATCGGGAGCCGGTGGACCGCCCCCCGCGCCGACGCCACCCGCTTCTTCACTTCTGCCGCCCCTCGATCGCGAGCAGCAACACCACCTGCGCGACACCGAGGCGCGCATCCATTTCGCCGGCATTGGCGCCGTCAAACGAGACATCGTAGACCAACTGGAACGGATTGAACCGCTGCTTGATCTTGCCGATCGGGCCGTGCGGCGCGTTCACCGAATACGTCTGCGGAATCCAGCCCTTGATCAAAAACCGGCGAACGAGCGCGAGAAAAATGCTGTCTTCCACGAGGTTGCCGATGTACGCGTCGTCCGGGCCCATGATGGTCCATTCGTCGCGAAGCATCGACTTCATGCCTTCGCGTTTGATGGCGCCCACGATGGCACCGGTTGCGACGTCCGTGACATCGTACGCCGCGGAGAAATCCATGATGCTGCGCGCCTTGATGTTGAGGAGCGGCGTGGACTGCGATTCGTCGGCGTAGACGGTGATGTCCTCCTTGAGTCGGAACGCCTTCATCTTCACGAAGTAGCGCAGATTCCCCTCGGGCCCAAGGAAGTAGAACTTGCGCCCGAAGAAGGAGAAAAGTGGCTTCTTGGCAGTGTATTGGCGGCCATAGGTGGTCAGGTCCGTGGACATCGTGGCTCCGGTTCGCCGCCCCCCTATCGCGGCACGTCGGGATAGGAACACCCGGATGATCCGGAGCCTCGACCACATCGCCATTGCCGTGCCCGACCTTGAGCGTGCGATTCGCCGATTCGCGGAGGATGTCGGGCTGCCCCTCGAAGGAAGGGAGGATGTTCCTTCCGCGCAGACGACGACTGCGTTCTTCCCGGTCGAGGGGACGCGGATCGAACTGGTGCACCCCCTGAACGGAGCGGGTCCGATTGCAAAGTTCCTGGAGAAGCGCGGCGGCGGGATCCATCACTTGTGCTTCCGGACGGACGACATCGACGCCGATGTCGCACGACTCCGGGCACTGGGGTACCAATTCCTCTCCGACGCTCCGACACCGGGGGCCCACGGCACCCGCGTGATTTTCATCCATCCGACGTCCTGTGACGGCGTCCTGATCGAGCTGGCGGAGCACCCATGAACACTGTAGGCCTTACGACGTCCACCGCCGACCGTAAGCGCCGGGCGGGGCAGCGCCTGATCATCGGCATCTCCGGAACGTCCGTGAGCGATTCCGAGCGCGCGTTCATTCGCGAGGCGCGTCCCGGCGGCTTCATCCTGTTCGCGCGAAACGTGGAGGATCCCGCGCAAGTACGCGAATTGAATCGGGAACTGGCGTCGCTTTTGCCGACCGACGTTCCACCCATTCGCTGCGTTGATCAGGAGGGCGGGCGGGTGCAGCGGGTGCGAGCGCCGGCCACCGTGTGGCCGCCGATGCGTTGGGTGGGGAACGTCGGCGAGCCAGCGTTTACCGAAGCGGTCGGACGCGCGCTCGCACGAGAGGTGTACGCGCTCGGCTTCGACCTGGATTTCGCACCGGACGCCGATGTCGACAGCAATCCGAAGAACCCGATCATTGGAGACCGGGCTTTTGCGGGTGACGCACGCGGCGTCGGAACCCACGCGGCAGCGTTCATCCGCGGGATGCAGGACGAGGGAATCATCGCATGTGCGAAGCACTTTCCGGGGCATGGCGACACAGCAACGGACTCGCATCTGGAGCTGCCGGTCGTCGAGAAGGATCCGCCCGATCTGGAGCAATTGGAGCTGCCGCCGTTCGCGGCGAGCATCGCCGCAGGAGTGGGCACCGTGATGACCGCGCACGTCATGTACCCGGGGTGGGACGAGGATCTGCCGGCCACGATGTCTTCCCGCATTCTCCGCGGCATTCTGCGTGAGCGGCTGGGATTTTCGCAGGTCCTGATCTCCGACGATCTCGAAATGAAGGCGGTGCGCGGGCGCTATCCCTTGCGGCTGCAGTTGGAGGCGTCCTCGGAGGCCAGCGTGGACAGCTACCTGGTCTGCAGCGAGTTGGGTCTACAAGTGGATACGTTCGAAACCCTTGTTCGAATGCAGGAAGATGACAAGCGGCAGGAAGACCTTGCCATCGCTGCGGTCGGGCGTTGGCACGCGCTGCGCGAGCGTTTCTTGCTGACCCGCCCCCCGCAGCCCGATTTGGACGTCCTCGGGTGCGGGCCCCACATCGACCTTGCGTTACGCGCGCGCGCGTTGGGGATGAGCTGATGGGCGAGTGTCTTCCGTTGGAAACACCGCCGGAGCAGTTCCAGGTGGCGTGGGTGTCCCGTCTTGGCCAGAGCGTGGGCGCGCAAACGGCGATTCAGGTCGTTCGCGTCGGCGAATTGCGAAAACTCGTGGACGGACGACAGAAGGACGAGACGACGATCTTGCGATCGCTTGGGTTGCTCGGGAAACGACAGAGCGTGCGCTCGGACTACAAGGTCACCATTTTCGACGTGAAGCGAGATTGGTTGTGTCGCCCGATGGACGCAGACGAGGGCACGACCGAAGGCGGCATGGCAGTGTGCCCCTCGGACTGGCAACATGCCGCGGCCGGCACACGCGACTCCTCCTACTCGGGCTGCGGGTACCTGCGGGACACCGAGACCCAGGAGCGCACGCTCGACGTATGGCGATTGGAGTGGGAAAACGCGGTGAGTTGGGGGTTCTGCGTGTTGCCCCTTGGGCGGTTTTTGGGCGGGGCGTAGCGCCTCCCTACCGAGCCATCGCCCGGTCCACAATCCGAACCAATGCAGCGCCGCGAAGGGAAGGAGGCGTGATGCCGTGCCGAGCAAGGAGCGAGCGGGCAACAGCGTCATCGAAGGTCGCGTCGTGACCGAGGTAGTCGAGGTATTTGCCCAACCACGCATGAAGTTGGACTTCGTGGCGGTTCATCCCCGTGAGGGTGCCACGACGCGGTTCCACCACCCGCAAGCCGGGCAACGCCGCAAGCTCCGCGACAACGCCAAAATACTCCTCCAATGTGGGCGCATCCGACACGAGGTGGAACGTGCCGCCGTCCGCCGCCGGATCGTCCGCCAACGCCACGATAGCGTCTGCCACGTATTCAACGGGCACCAGATTGAAGCGCGCGAGCTTCTTCCCCGTGATGCGTAACTGTCGAGGCTTCGTCTTGGCATGCCACGCGAGCTGCGCCATGTGCCGCGCAAATCCAAACACCGCCTCACTGGGGCCGCCGCCCGTGGTCGCCGGCGCATCCCCCACGATGATGCTCGGGCGAAGAATCCGTAGATCTCGGCCGCCGACGCCGCGAAGCGCCTTCTCGATTTCCAACTTCGTTTCTTCGTACGGGTTGTGGAAGGCCTGCCCCAGATCGGACTCGCCCTCCCGAATCGTACCGGTCCGATCCCCACATACAAAAGCGGTGGAAACATGCGCAAAGTTGCGCGCGCGCACGGCCTCGTAGAGCGCCAGCGCACCCTCCACATGCTCGTTCCGGTAGGCGTCGGGATCCTTGGGGAAGAAGGTTGGATCTCCCGCACAGTGGATGACGGTTTCGATGTCGAGGTCGCGCAGGCCCGAGAGGTCGCCGCCAAGGGCACCTTCCAGAACAACCACGCCCGTGACCCCCGCCGCGCTGAGGCGGTCACCCGCGGACTGCCCGCCTTTGCCGCGTGCAAGTGCCAGAACCTGACGCCCGCGCAGCCGCGCCGCCACCGCCCGGCCCACAAAACCGGTCGCCCCGGTGAGGAGGATCACGTCGGGCGCCGGCGGCGACTCAACAACACGCGCCGGGCGCGCAGCACGCCGCAGCATCCGTCGTGGCGTCGTACTCCATGCCCTTGGACTCGCGCGGGTGACGTGTCACCGTGCGATCGCAGTCGAAAGCCGCACGATCGGCCTGGGGAATCGCCACCAACGGCTCGATGCCGATGGTGTGGCCCGCGTACGGGCCGGTCGTCAGGAGATGGTAGGTTTTGGCGCACACGGCCATCCGCTCTCCCCTGCGAAGGATGTGACCGTCGTCGTCTGCCACCTGGCGCCACGGACCCTTGTACATGACGGCCTGATTGGCTTCCCAGCATGGACCTTGCTTTCCCTTCATTGCCGTGACGGTGGCCGAACGGAATTCGATGCCCTTCACAACCTGCCAGGGCGACGCATCCCATTTGTCGATGACCATGCCGTGGAAGCCTGCTTCTTCCAGCATACGGAGCAACTCATGCTCTTGAAATGCGCCGGAAATGCAGCCGCTCCACAGTTCGGGATCGTTGCGCAGCGCGGGCGGCGCCACCTCGTCACTGATGATGTCGGAGATGGCGATGCGGCCCCCGACCTTGAGCACGCGGAATATTTCTTGGAGAAGCTGCGCTTTTTTGGAGTCATCGACCAGATTCAGCACGCAGTTGGACACGACGACGTCCACCGAGTTGTCGGGAATCATGCGCGGCGCTGCGGCTTTCCACGCTTCGAACGCCGTCAGATCGGCGGACGACGTGATCGGGTGCGCGGACAGCCAGGCGTCCACGGCGTCCAGGTCCGTCGCCAGGTCCTGAATGCGACCCCGTTTGAAGGTCACGTTGGCGTAGCCGACGCGCTCACTCACGATCGGCGCGCTACGACGCGATAGATCGAGCATGTCCGGGTTCATGTCTACGCCGATGACGGCGCCGGTCGGGCCGACGATCTGCTGCGCGATGAAGCAGATCTTGCCGCCGCCACTGCCGAGATCCAGGACGACCTCTCCTTCGCGAACGTAGCGCGAGGGGTCGCCGCACCCGTAGTCACGCTCGAGCACTTCCTCCGGGAGAATCTTCAGGTACTTCGGGTCGTAATCGACTGGGCAGCACAACGCGTCCACGCGCTCGTTGGCGCCTTCGGAGTAGCGGGCGCGGACGGCGGCTTCGACATCGAGCGGCTGGGTCGGGTCTTCCATGGCTTCCTCGCGAGGGCGCGAAGGTAGCACGGCTGTAGCGCATCGCCGCGCCGGAACCGCGCGGCCGCGACTACCGCACCGCGGCATACTCCGCGAGCGTGCCGATATCCGTCCATTCTCCGTCGTGAATCATGCCGCGCACCGACCCCTCGGGGATCAACTGGCGGTAGGCGGTGCGGATGATGCAGGACTCGCCGGTAGCGGGCGTCAAATCAAGGACATCGTTGTCGAGGGCGTGGATTCCGGTGAAATGCAGGGTCGGGTCTCCTTCACCAACGATGCCGCGGATGCCGCCGACGAGGCCGCCGTGCAACGAAACGGGGGTGTGGGTGGGGGAGGATTGTCTCCGCAGCGCCATCGTCGCCCGGCCTGGAAGGGCCATGAGCGCGGTGAGATCGACGTCGGAGAGGATGTCTCCGTTCACGACGACAAACCGATCCGCGAGCAGATGGCGCGCGTTCCGAAGGCCGCCGCCGGTGCCGAGGATGGTGGGGGATTCCACGACGACGGTGACACCCGCCTTGTCGCGCGCCCACTCCACAATCTGCGCGGGCAGCCAGAAGGCGTTGACGACCACATCGTCGTGACCGTGTGCGCGCACGTGATCGAGGACGTGATCCAGCAGCGGGCGCCCCCGAACCGGCAGGAGCGGTTTTGGCGTCGCGAGTGTGAGCGGGCGCAGTCGTGTGCCGAGACCCGCGGCGAGGAGGAAGGCGGTGGCGCGCATGGGACAGGTAGTATCCGGCGGTGAGTACGCCGGGCACCGTCAGATCCGCTCTCCCAGCCCAATCGCGTCGCTCATCGCATTGAGTGCCTCGCGACGGTCGAGCATCGTCCGCGTCGTAAGGACCCGCGTGCGCGCCGAATCGCTGTACTCGGTGATCGTGTAGCCCGGTTCCTTCCTTCCGCGCTTCAGGATGAACAACCGCCCGTCCGGCATATCGCCGACGACCAGTCCCAACGGGCCGTCCACGGCATGGGTGAGATCGTGCATGGCGTGAGGAAACGTCGGACGCGGCATCGATTAACTATAGCGCAATCGCCATTCCGGCGAGCACGACGCCGCACCCGACCACCTCGGGAACCGAAAGCACGAACACAAACGTCGCCGGAAAGAACGTGGCGAGCACAGCCTGCGAAAGCAGGGCGAGCGGTGGATTGAGAAACACCGTAAAACCGAGGGTTGACGCAGGAAGGTGTACCAGGAGCCACGACCACAACCCGAAGCCCAGCACCGTACACGCCAGGGATAGAAAGGCGACCGCGAGCCACCCCGTTCCGTCCAGAGCGAGCAGTTCGGCCCCGCCGGCCCACGGCAGCGCCGCCAGCATCGGCAGGCCCCCGAGGACGAGGTACGCCGCCGTCCAGACGTCGGCAGGAACTTCCCGACTCACCGGCTTGGACAGTGTGGTTTGAATCGCCCACACCAGGGGTGCGCACGCAGCGACGACCACCGGCACGAGCGCCGCAAACCTGAGTCCTCCATGGGACAGCGCCACCGCTGCGAGCCCAAAAAACGCGATGAGAAACCCAAGCGCCTTACGGAACGTGAGGCGTTCACCAAGGAAAATGGCTCCCAGACCCAGCAAATACAGCGGCGACAGCGCGGTGAGGAGAGAGGCGATGGGCGCCGGAATGCCATGTTGGATGCCCCAATACAGGCACAGACTGTAGGCGGTGACGCCCAACAATCCGCTCGCGAGACAGCGACCGAAGTGCCTTCGCAGCACGGCAATGGCCGCTTTCCGTCGAAACAACGCGAGATAGACCGCCGACAACACGGTGACGGGCGCGAATCGTGCCGTCGTCAGCGTCACCCAGTCCAGCCGGGCCGCCTGACGCTCCGTACCAAGCAGATACGACATCGCGACGAACGAATTGCTCCAGATGAGGAACAAGACGACGGTGACGAGGATGAGGACGGCGCGCGTCGGTGCGTGCGGCGTCGGCAATGGCAGGGCGTGGGAAATGGCGGACGTTTCGGCAGCCCGCGGTGTAGCACCGCCCGCGGCGTCGAGCCGGGGGGCAGCGAACCGACGAACGCCGCCGAGCCGATCTATGATCGCCCGGATGTCCACCATCCCCGCCCTGCTGTTGGCTCGCGCCGATCAATACCCCGACCGCGTTTTCGCGCGGGCGCGCGACGACAAGGGGGAGTGGGTCGGCGTCACTGGGCGCGAGTGCATGGCGCAAGTGGCGTCTACCGCGGAGCAGCTATCGGCGATGGGCGTCGGAAGGGGCGATCGGGTTGCCGTGCTCGGGAACCCTCATCCCCGCTGGACGGAATGCGACTTCGCGACGGCGTCCCTTGGCGCGATCACGGTGGGGATCTACCCCACGTTGACGGCCGAGTCGGTGGCGTTCCAGCTCTCCCACGCCGGCGTGAAGGTGTTGCTCGTGGAGCCCGGAGCGCATCTTGAACGCCTGGCAACGTCACTCCCCCCCAACGTTCTGCACGCCCGTGTTTGGGACCTGCCGCGCGTTCCCGCCGACATCGACGCGTTCCGCGCGCGCTGCGCAACGGTCGTTCCGTCCGACGTCTGCGCCATCATTTACACGTCCGGAACGACGGGAAATCCCAAGGGAGCGGTCATCACGCACGGGGCGGTCGTGGCCGTTTGCAAGGCGTCGCAATCCGCCGTCCCGCTTGAGCCGGGCGATCGTTCCCTCATTTTTCTCCCCCTCGCCCATTCCCTCCAACGCATTGCCGTCTATCGAGGGCTGATGGAGGATGCCGAGGCATACTTCTGCTCCGACCTGAAGGATCTCCCCGACGTACTCCAAGTTGCCCGGCCGCAAATCCTCGCGTCGGTGCCAAGAATGTTGGAGAAAATCAAAAGCGGCGCGGAGGCGGCGGTCGCCAAGCGCGGAAAGGTCGCGGCGGCACTATTTTCATGGGCGATGGGCGTCGGTCTGGAGCGTTCCGCCCTGATTGAACGAGGGTTATCGATTGGCACGTCCCTGCGCATCCGCTACAGCATCGCCGACCGGTTGATCTTCGGAAAGGTGCGGCAACGCATGGGGGGAGCGATCCGGACGCTGGCGTGTGGCGGGGCGCGTTTAGACCCGTCGGTCGCCCGTTTTTTCCATGCGATGGGGATTGATGTGCTGGAAGCGTGGGGTTTGACCGAGACCTGCGCGCCGGCCACGCTGAATCGGCCCGGTCACTTCAAATTCGGTACGGTTGGGCAGGCCCTGGACGGGGTGGAGATTCGCCTTGACACGGATGGCGAGGTGCTCGTCCGCGGACCCGGCTTGTTCTCCGGGTACTGGGAGGATCCGGTCGCGACGGCCGCCGCGTTCACGGAAGATCGATACTTCCGATCGGGAGATATCGGCACGCTGGACGCGGACGGATTCCTGTCCATCGTCGACCGGAAAAAGGAAATTCTGGTCACCGCCGGCGGGAAGAAGATTCCGCCCGTGAACATCGAGAAGCGGCTGGAAGGCGGCGCCATCGGGCAGGCGGTCGTCATCGGCGATGATCGGGCGTACCTGGTGGCGCTGCTCGCCCCCGATCCGGAGCACCCGTGTGCGGATCGTGAGGCCTACGCGCGGGAGCGGGTGCGCGCGGTCAACGCCGAGTTGGCCACATTCGAACAGATCAAGCGGTGGGCGTGGCTTCCCGGCCCCCTCACCGTCGAGGACGGCGTACTGACGCCAACGATGAAGCTCAAGCGCAAGCCCATTGCGGCCGCGCACGCCGACCTGATTGAGGGGATGTACGGGGGGTTGGCCACGGTGGACGGGCGGGGGGAGTGAGCGCGCCGGTCTATGGGATGCTCGACAAACGCCCACAACGCCCGACGACGGCGTAGAGTCAGCGGATGTTCTTCGCCCTCCTCGCCTGCGCCACGAGCTACACCCTGCCCGACAGCGGCGCCACCTGCGTCCACGCCCTCGTCACCGACATCGACGAGACGCTGACCACGCTCGATTCCGAGTACGTCGACCAGATGCTCGATCCCGCCCACGACCCGGCGATGCGTCCGGACGCGAACACGCTCATGCACGCCTATGCGGACCTTGGCTACGGCATCTTCTACGTCACTGCGCGCGGCGACGATGTGTCACTCGCGGACGGCACATCCGCGCGCGATGCAACGGAGAATTGGCTCGCCGCGCACGACTTCCCAACCGACGACGGGCACGTCTTTCTCTACGATGGGCTCGCCGTTACGGGAGAGGACACCCGCACGTACAAGGCCGGCGTACTCGCGGCGTTGGCGGACGACGGCTGGACCTTTGACTACGGCTACGGCAACGCCACGACAGACATCGAAGCGTGGCAGGACGGCGGCATCGCGGATGAGAACATCTTTCTCGTCGGGAAGCTCGCCGGTGACATGGGCGTGGAGCCGATCACGGACGAGGACGCGTACACCGAGCACATGGCCGCCCAGATGCCGAATGTACCCGCGATCGAGGGGTGTCGCTGACGCGGCAGGGCGATGGGAAAGCGCGCCATCGTCAGCGCATCACGCGCCGTAGGACGGCCTCGCATCGCCGTCTTGCGGACGGAATCCGCCGCGACCATCAGCTGCGAGAAGCCTCGAATCGCGTTCGCCTCCGCCGGAAAGTCGCGCACCAGCGACTCGGTCCACCGGTCCAATCCCTTGATCAGCTTCCCCTCGTATCCATCGAAGACATAGCGGTCGATGCAGTCGGGATCGATCTCGCGGAAGCGGATGCCCTCCAGACCAAGCCGATCCAACAGGCGACGCATCGCCTGATCCGGCCCCGCCTGCCCGACGTAATGGATGCCGACATCGAAATGGTAGCCCTTTCGGGAAAACGGATTGAGCATCCCGCCGAGATCCCGCGCCGCTTCCAGCACCAGCACCGAGCGTCCGGCATTCGCGACCGACAACGCCGCCGCCAAGCCGCCAACGCCGGATCCAATGACCACACAGTCGTACGGGGTTGACATCGCCGCCGCCTATCCCACTTGTGCAGTTCCAGATGGCGATGTAGACGGTGCCCCCATGCTGATTCTCGTCGCCACCGCGCTTGCCGCGCCGCCGCAGTTCAAGGTCAATCTCGAAGGCGGGATCTACGCCGGCTACGCGCTGACGAGTGACAACGATCTGGTGCCTGCGGGGCCCGAAATTGGCGGCCGGATCGGCATCGCGATGCGCGAATTCGACGTCGAGTTTTCGTGGACGCGCGCGGCAGGGGAAACGCGGTGGTCACCCTTCGACTTCGTGGCCACAACGCCGGCCATCGCGGTGCTCTTCCATCCCGACCCGACGCGCCGATTTGACGCATTTGCGGGCGCGGGCGCCGGGTGGCGGCACGTTGCCATTGACGACGAATTCACGGGCTGGAAGGCGTCGGAAGGTGCGCTCGGCGTGCAGAGTCGTCCGATCATGGACACGTTTCTCTTCGGTGACATCGGCCTCACCGTTTGGACGGTCGGCCCGGTACACATCCGCGCCGACGCTCGGGTTGGGGTCACCATCGGGGATGAACCTGCTCGACAGGGCGGACACCTGTCCGGCCTCTACGAGGCCCAGTTGGGCATCGACCTTCGTGACGAGGGCCCGCCCGACCGTGACCGCGACGGCGTGCCCAACCGCACCGACCAGTGCAACGACTCGCTGGAGGACCTAGACGGCTTCGATGACAAGGATGGTTGCATCGACCCCGACGACGATCGTGATGGGGTGTCCGACGTGATGGACCGCTGCAAGAACTCGCCGGAAGACTACGACAAATTCGAAGATGCCGACGGATGCCCCGACCCGAACAACGATCAGGACGGGCTCTCCGACGTCAACGACGCCTGCCCGGAGGATCCCGAGACAACGAACGGCTACGTCGACAACGACGGGTGCCCCGACACTGTCCCCGGAGACCTCGCGGCGGCCATCTACGAGCAGCGCGGCTTCGCCTTCGACGGCACGAACCTGACCTCTGAGGCGGATCCCTCGCTGAATGCGCTGCTTGTCGCCATGACGGCCTACCCCGCGATCAAGATCCGCATCGAATCGAACACCGACGGAGACGAGCCGACCGAGGTGATGCGCAAATGGACGGAGCGGCACGCGAAGGCGATCGAGGGCTGGCTCGTAGCGCGCGGCATCCCGGAGGAGCGGATCGTCCCCATTGGAAATGGGAATGTCGGCGTGCTTCGTGGAGACCACTCGCCGGAAACCATCGCGTCGCATCGCAAGGTCAACATCCGCCTCGCCGACTGAACGCACGGAAACGCCGGGCGGTACCCCGCCATACTGCGTCGATCGGCGCGGTGCGCTACCATTCCCGGCGAGGCTTCACGCATGCGCATCACGCTCGTCAATCCGCCGCTCGACACGGTGCTCGCGCACGGGCATGTGAGTCCGGTCACGGCGTACTTGTTCTACAACTCTGCGCCGCTCGGAATTCTCTACGTTGCTGCGGCGCTTGAGGCCGCCGGCCACACTGTCTTTGCGATCGATGCGGCGGCCGAACGCCTCAATGTTCAGGGCACCGTTCGCCGCGTCGAGGGCACGCGGCCCGACGTCATCGGCATCGGGTCCACGACCGTCGTTTTTGAGACGTCCAAGCTTTTGGCATCCGCGCTGAAGGGAGCGATGCCGCGGATTCCCGTGGTTCTTGGTGGATACCACGTCACGCTGCTTCCGAACGAGGCGATGTCACACCCCCAGTTCGACGTCGGCGTCCTCTCGGAAGGCGAGCACACGATGGCCGAGTTGTGCCTCGCGCTCGCGGGGCGCAAATCGATGGACGACGTGCAGGGCATCTGCTTCCGAAAGCCCGATGGCGCCTTGCACTTCACGCCCGCTCGCCCCCGCTTCAAGGACCTCGACCAACTCCCGTTCCCCGCCCGCCACCTGCTGCCGCTGGACATCTACAAGCCCATCCCGATCGATGAGCACGCGTCGCCCAAGTTCGCCATGATCACGTCGCGCGGCTGTCCGCATGCGTGCGCGTTCTGCCAGAAGGCCAAGTCGGGGTATCGCTCCCATTCGCCCGAGTATATTGCCGATGAGGTCGAGCACCTCGTTCGAGATTTCGGGGCCAAGGACATCGCGTTCGTGGATTCGCTGTTCTGCGCCTCCAAGAAGCGCGTGATGGGCATCATGGAAGAGTTCCAACGGCGGGAAATCGCAAAGAAGGTGTCGTGGACCTGCTCCTCGCGCGTCGAAGTTGTGGACCGTGAACTTCTACAATCCATGAAAGACGCCGGGTGCTGGCGCACGCGCTTCGGCATCGAATCGGGCTCGGATCGCGTTCTGGACTTCATCGCAAAGGGCATCACCAAGGAAAAAATTCGGGCGGCCATCACCGCCGCGCACGAGGTCGGGCTGCGGCCCAAAGCGTTCTTCATCGTCGGCCACATGCCCGACACGAAAGAAACCATCGAGGAAACCATCGAGTTCGCGAAGTCGATTCCGCTTCACGACGTCACGGTGCAGATCAACACGCTGCTCCCCAAAACGCCACAAATGGAAATCTGGGAACGAGAAGGCACCAAATGGGGCCGTTTGGTGAACGAGTCAACGGACGAAAAGAGTTTCTGGGAGCCGACATTTGTGCCGTGGGGGCTGGAGCCTGACGATATCGTCGCGTTCCACCGTAAGTTCTACAGGGAATTCTACTTCCGGCCCATCACGCTGGCGCGGCACCTGGAAACCATCAAAAGCTGGCGAGACGTCTACAAATATGCCAGCGCGTCCTCCTTGTTCAGCTTCCTGTTCTACAACGAGGAGTCGCTGAGCCTGAACACGATCAAGACCGCGTTCGGAATCGGCGAGGGTGATCAGGCGGCGTAGGACCTACGCGCGGCGGCATAGAGGGCGGCATGCTCGTCCTGCTCCTCGTCGCGTGCGCGCCGGCGGATCCGCCGCCCGCACCGCTTACGGAAGAAGATGAGCTCCGTGCCATGGATGCCGCGCATCGCGCGGTGGCCATCGACGCGCTGACCCGGATGAATCCCGGGGGTACGTTGCCGCTGTGCGCGCTCCTGGAAAGCGGTCCACGCGCTCGATGTGAAGAGACGAACCGGCGGCCCCACCTCTGGACCGGGCCGATGCGGGCGGTGGGGGCCGAATCCACGGCGACTCCCGCGCCAACGGTGCCGACGCGCGTTGCCGGAGGCCCGGAATTCGGCGCGGCGCCACCGTTTCCGGCGCTGCCGCGCGCCGTGGCGACCGGCTCCCTGCCCCCGTGCCCGCCCGATCCGTCTCACGCGACCTGCCTCGACGACCGCGCCGCGCAGGCCGGGGGGGCCGGGGACTGGGGCGCAATTTCTCGCATCTGCACGCTGCACACCGACGCCCGGTGGGCCGGAGAATGCGTGTTTCATGGTGTCGAAGTCGGCCTCAATGCGCAGGGGGCGGTGGCGTACCCGCTCGCGGCTGCGGCGTGCTTGGACGCGCGCGTCTACGCGGCAAACTGCGAAACCCATGTCGTCGGCCATCTCGGCGACGCATTGGAACTTCCAACGGCGGACGCGGTGAATTTGATTGCTGGGGCCTGGCTGGGCAACGCCGGCGCCGCCCGCGCCACCCGTGCGTGGGCGCTGGACCTGTTCTGGCAACGTCGGGCGCGCGCGCTGGCCACCGCGCCCACGCTACCGGAGGCCGCCTCGCGCGCCGAGCGCGCCGAGCGCGGCGCGGTTCAACGCAACCTGCGCATGTTCCGCGCGCTTGCCCTGGTCGCGGACACGGGCGTTCGCGAACGGGAGTTCCCGGTGCTCGTGCAGGCGCTCTCCGACGGTGAGGTGGCCGCAACCCCGTTCGTTGTCCCCCTTGGCGGAGCCAACCGGGACAGTTGGCCACGGGATGCCCCAGGCGAAGGCGAATTCCCGGCGATGATGCTGGAAACCGGATCCCGGCGCACATGGTCGGCGGACGACGCCGTCGATCGCCGTATCTGCGTGCTCGAGGCACTCGCCATCCGCCGGCTGGGCGACGCAGCCGCGCTTGAACCCGGCCTGGGTGACGACAACGTGCAGGTGCGATGGACAGCGGCCCGGCTGCTCGCGCTGGCGAACCCGAACGCCGCAGCCCTTACGTCGCTGCTGAACGATTCGGACGCTCGTGTCGCCGCCTACGCGGCCGCGGCCAGCAATGCGCCCGCCCGGAGAGGACCGCCCGGATAGACTCGCGCATGCGCGGCGCGTATCAGGTACTCTCGGATTGCCCGCACTGTCGCGTGGAGAGCGCGCTCGTCGAGCTGATGGATGCGTCCGAACGGATCTCGGTTGCGTTGTCGGCTCGGTGTCGCCTGTGTGCGTACACGACGGAGCTGGGAGACATCACCCAATTCGGCCACCCCTTCGTGGACCCGGCGGAGGTCATCGATGCGCTGACCCGCTGGGCGCTGGAGGATGGGGAGGCCGATCTGGGCCTGTTCGTGCTCGCGAACTTCTCAGGAAGAACCCCAGCCGGGGTCGCGGCAGCGGTGCTCGGCGGGGAGCGCGTGACCACGAGCTTCGACGTGATTGCATTCCTGTTTCCAGGGGGAGGCGGAGGCGGCGCACCGGCACTCTCGCCAAGCGATGCGAAGCCCGGCGCGCCGGACACCCGCATCAACAAATCCGCCTTGCCCGCGGTAGATACGGACGCGCCGCCGCCGGGCCCGCCCCCCATCGCGCGCGCATTGGCCAGCGTCATGCTCGCGGACGGACAGATTCGCCCGGCCGAACGCAAGTTTCTCGACGTGACCGTGCAAAAGCTCGGTAGCGACCCACTCACGGAGGCCGACCTCCGGGTTTGGCGCCCCCACGAACTCGCCCGCCCTGCCGATCCCGCCACGCTCCTCACCGCCATGCGTGCGCTCGCGCTTTGCGACAGGGAAGCCGACGGCAGTGAGTTGCGCGTGCTCAAGGAGTACGCGCGCGCGTGGCAGCTCGAATTCGATGAGCGCGCCGTCACTCCGGCCAGCCCCATGCAGCAGTTGGGCCGCTCCCTCCTCGCACTCTTCATCGCCTGACCTCCTTCCATTCTGGCCCAGGGATTCCCATGCACCACACGCCCCCCCAACGCGACCCCGCCCTTGCCGCAGAAATCGTCACGTTTCGTGAGCAATTCTCCCTCGTCCAACGGAACGTTGGCAAAGTCATCCTCGGCAAGGACGACGTGATTTTCAAGGTGCTGCTTGTATTGGTGGCGAAAGGGCACGTTCTGCTGAAGGACGTGCCCGGCACCGGGAAGACGATGCTGGCTCGCGCGATTGCCGGGTCCGTGGCTTGCGAGTTTCGCCGCATCCAATTTACGCCCGATCTCCTTCCCATGGACATCACCGGCACCAATGTTTTCGACCTTCGCCAGAAGGCGTTCACCTTCCAGCCGGGGCCGGCGTTCACCAACCTGCTGTTGGCGGACGAGTTGAACCGGGCGACGCCGAAAACCCAGTCCGCGCTCCTGGAGTGCATGGCCGAGGGTCAGGTCACCGTGGAGGGCGTGACCCACAAACTTCCCCCTCCCTTCCTCGTCATGGCGACGATGAACCCCCTGGACCACGACGGCACCTACGCGCTGCCGCAGGCACAATTGGACCGCTTCACGATGCAGCTCTCCATGGGTTTTCCGAATCCGGAGGCCGAGATGCAGATGCTCGACATCCACCTCGGGTTGCGCGCGCCGGTGGACGACCTCAAGCCGGTGATCGATCGGCACACCTTCCTGCAATGGCAGGCGTTGGTGCCGCGGGTGTTTCTCTCGGAAGAGGTGAAGCGGTATCTCGTGACCATCGCGAATACGATGCGTTCGGACGCGCGCGTTCTCGCTCCGCCATCTCCGCGATCGATGCTGATGCTGGCACGCGTTGCGCAAGCACACGCCTTGACACAAGGCCGCGATTTCGCCACCCCGGAAGACGTGCGCGCGCTGGCGCCCGAGGTCCTTTCCCACCGAATCATGGTGTCGGGCGATGAAGCGGGGCTGTCGTACGTTCAGTCGATATTGGAGAAGGTGCCGCTGTCGTGATTCGGCACGTCGCCGGCATCGCATGGCACGGGTGTGGACTGTTCGTCCTGCCGTTCCTGCTTGCCTTTATTGCGGCGCTGTTTTTCGAGGTCAGCGAGGTTGCGGACACGCTTCCCATCCTGATGGGGCTGGCGGGCCTGTTGCTCGTTCCGGCTTTCCTGCTCCTCGTGGCCGGCGTGTTGCTGAAAGTGGGCCGGGAAATACGACTGCTGCGTGAGCGGAGTCGGTACTCCACGCATGCGCTCCTCGAGAGCATCCACCGCCACCTTGCCGTCGTGACGCCCCGCGGGTGGGCGATGTTCATCACCGGATTGCTATTCGTACTGTTGGCGCTGGGTGCGAAGTGGGCATCGCTGTCGGTGGTCGCCGTACTCGCGCTGCTCCTGTTCTACGGTGTTCTCGGCCTTACTTCGTTCGTCTCCACCTTTCTCGTCGGCGCGTTTGAGTCGGGAATGAAGCGACGCGGCAGCATCGAGCGGGGAATGTTTCCCGCCGTTGTATTGGCGGGCGACCCGGCGGAGGAGCGGTTCACCTTCCGGCGCGTTCCCCTCCCACCGTTCTTCTACCTCCTCGTCGAAGATCCGCTTCCTGCCCGCCTCGGAACGACCTCGCGGTACGCCGTCGGCAGTGGTGCGTCGCGACAGGAGTTGACGGTCGGCGGCCGACTGCGACGATCCCCACGCGGGATGTACCGACTCGGCCCGGCCAACGTCTTCTATCAGGATGTGCTCGGACTCACGCGGATTCCGCTGGCGGCGTTGGCCACCGCGGAACTCAAGGTGCTGCCTCGTTTTCGCGACCTGCTCATCATCGAACCGCCGCGCTCCAAACGGGAGCAGCCGGACGTGCTGACGCGGCCGCATCGCTTTCCTACCGAAGACCACTTCCGCTTCCGCGAATACGCCCATGGCGATGACACGCGGCGCATCCAATGGAAACTCTCGATGCGGACCGGCTCCTTGCAGGTACGCCAACCGGAAACAAAGGAAATAAGCACGAAAAATGTACTGCTCGCGCTCGATGCCTACCTTCCCAAGGGCAGGATGCTGGACGACGCGGTGGGGGTGGAGGGTGTGCTCGATCGCCTGGTCGAAACATGGATTTCTCTGGCAAAAGAGCTGATTGAGCGCGGCGATCGCGTGACGCTGGTCGCGGTGGCACGGAACGAGGAGGGTGTCGTCGGGCCGGAGGTTCTCGCCGCGGGGAAGGGCGGTCACACGCGTTGGCAGGACTTGGGCGCCCGTGTGAGTTGGCAGGGAGGCTGGGAAATCCCTCAGATCCTCGGCGAGGCCGGACCGGGTGTTCACGCCGTCGTCGTCTCGAGCCGGTTTCAGGCGCCGCCGCCGGCCCCGTTTGACGGCGCGTCGTTGACGTGGGTCTACCTTCCCCCGCAGGACGCGCTCGGGGCCAACGATCCAACGCTGCTGCAATCGCTCGCGGGCACGCAAACGCGCGCATTTCTCTGGCTTTTCCGCCTGCCCTTCGCCGCCGGCAGTGATGAAAACAGCTTCTTCTCCCAGCTCCGCATCTTTCGCGATCAGTCCAATCGCCTGAACGCGCGGCGGCGGCTGCGAGAAGTCGCCAAGCGCGATGGCGATCGCGTGTTCAAGGCCCTGATCGCGCGGGGCGACACGGTCTACCGCCTCCAGCCGGGTCCGGGCGGACACAAGCTGGTCGGCGTTGCGACGGGGAGCGCCAAATGACGGGCGGTTACATTGGGAAGCTGGAAACCGTGACGTCGTTGACGTTGTGGCAGCAGGCAAAGGAAGCGGCGGTTCCCATCCTCGTATATTGGCTGCTGGTGGCGCTCGGACTCGGCTCGTTCTGCGGGCTGATTCTCGTGACGGAGGGGCCGACGCTCGAAAACCTGATGATCATCGGGTGTTTTGTCGTTGCCACCGTGGGCGGGGTGCTGCTTGGGCAGGTATTCGCGTTCCTGCGCGTCCGGACGTGGGTGGTGATGACCGCGGGGGCGGTGTGCTGGGCGGTCTTTTTCACGTTCACGATTGCCGTCGCGGGCAGCGGTGGGGCCTCCGTCGCGGTGTTGTTTTTCTCCATCCTGTTCCTCGGCCCCATCGCGATGACGGGCGGGTTGTGGAGCCTCGAAACCAACCGAGCGCTGTGGAGCATCTGGCTACCGCTGATGTACCTGACCGGCACGATACTCGTCTGGTCGGAGAAGATGGGCGAGCAAGCGGCATGGTTCGCTGGGAACAAGTACGCGATCTGGGACCTTTTCACATTGTTCGCCCTGCTGGCGGGGGTGGTCCTGACGTTGGTGTATCTGGTGTCACGCGAGACGCACCGCCTTGCATTGTGGAGGCGCGGGCCGACGTCCCCATTGCAGCCGACGCACGCGGAGAAGGGCGCCACACGCCCCCGACTCACGCCGCTTGGCGCGCTTCTTCTGCTCGGCATGGCCGCGGTTCTTGCAGGGGGGACGGCCATCGTTTCGCCCTATCTGTGGCGCAGCGGCCCGGGGGATCGGGACGGTGAAGGCGGCGGAGGCAACCCGACGGAGCAGGAGGCGCAACCGAAGGAGGGGCAGGGCGAACCCAAGGAAGGCGAAGGATCGGGGGGGATGAGCGAAGGCACAAAACAGGCGATGGAGAAGGCGGTGGAGGCCGCGAAGAACGCTGGTTCCGCGATCTGCATGATGTTGACGCTGATCATGCTGATCCTGCTCGGCGTGCTCATCGCGTATCGCCCGCTGAAGCGTTTGTTCGTATTGCGCCATCTGAAGGAGCCGTTCTGGACGGTACCTGCGACGACCCGCATCGATCAGGGCTGGCGACTGGTGGAAATTGCGCTTGGGGATGTCGGCGTGTTCCCGCGCCCGGGAGAGGATGCGGCGGGTTTGGCTCGGCGCGCGCGTCCTGTCCTGCAAGCGTTATCGCCGGTGCCGGTCCACGGACTCGAGGATGCGGCGGAGGTCGCCGATCGCGTGCGCTTCGGTCTAGGCGTGGCGCCGACGGACCTGGCAGTGATGGAGCGGTTCTCGCGGTGGGCGATCGATACGGTGTGGGAGAGACTCGGGGATCGGCAGCAAGTGGCGGCGATGTACAGGGGGTTGTGAGGGGCCCGCGGGTTCGCTCCTGCCACGGGCACGTCGGTCCAACCAAACGGGGTCGTATCTGATCTTGCCTTCAGATCTCGTAGACGCGCAGACCCAGACCCGCAAGGTGCGCGAAGTCGCCCGGATTGCGCGTGACGAGAGGCAGCGAGCGCGACAGCGCCACCGCAGCGATCATGAGGTCCACAGCTCGGGATCCGCGCGGCTTCCGGCCTGCTGCCCGGGTCGCTGCGTAGACCCGGCCGTATGCACGGGCCGCATCCGCGTCGAACGGCAGCGGATCCATGAGCGCCTCGATCCGTTGCAGGCGGTCCTGGCGTCGGGCTCGCTCGTCCTCGTCGTCGGTTGCATGCGGACCGGCGGCGAGTTCGGCCAAGGTGATCGCGCAGATGGCCTGCTCCTCGGGCAGCGCGTCGGTTGGGATGTGATCGAGGTCGATGACCACCGATGTGTCGAGCAGGGCGGGGCTCGGTACGCTCATGCCCTCGGCTCAGCGTCCAGATCCAGGATCGCGTCCACGTCGTCCCGAAACCTGCGGGCATCCATCCGCGGCGCGCCGGCCATGGCCGCCGCGACCGCGGCGCGCCCAACGAACCGACGCCGAATGGGGCGGAGTTCGCCGACAGGAACGCCGCTCCGAGTGATGATGAACTCCTCGCCGCGGTCGAGAGCGCGCATGATTTCACCGCTGTTGTTCCGGAGTTCACGCTGACTGATGACCGTGCTCATGAGGAGAGTGTAGCACATGTGCTACATGGCGCACCGCCCTGCGTGAGGAGGCTACCGCCGAGCGCCGGCCGGTAACCGAGTCGTGCGCGACGCCCTCTCCGACAGGATCCAGGCACCGAGACGCGGTGCCACTCACCGAGTCCGACCCCGTAGAGGCGTCCCATGAGCAGTCGCCGTCGTCCCACGAGATCGACGCGCTGTCGCTGGTGACGCTGGACCAGGCGATGAACGAGCCGTCTTCGGGCCAGACTTCGTCGAGTACGCCCGCCGACGACAACGTGCTGATGTACGACGCCGACGACGACGACGACGGCGCGGTCGACACGCGCGAAACCTGGACCTACAACGCCGCCGGGAAGGTGTTGACGGACGAGCGCGATTCCTGCCGCGACCACCGCAAAGCCTACACCTACGACACGGACGGCAACCTACAGACCTACGAGTACGACAGCGACGCCGACGGCACGGTCGATGGGCGCTCCACCTACACCCGCAGCGGTTGGTAGGGCGCGCCGATGCTGCTCCCGGTGTTCATCGCAGGTCTGGGATCGTGCACCGCGCCGGACCCGGCGGCCAGCTGTGAGGCGGACCTGTGTGCGGCGGACAGCACTGTCACTCCCGACGCTGCCGCCTGTGAGTCGGGCACCGTCTACGGCGCCAGCTCCGTCGCGGGTCACGTGGACAACTGGGCGACCTGGATTCTTGACGGAACGCCGGAAGTCGACGAGGGGCTCGGGTATAGGACTACGGTGGGTGATCTGGACGGGGACGGCCTGGACGACATCGTGACGACCGGGTATCGCTCCCCAATGCCCAATGTGTACGTGGTCTTGGGGTCCACACTCAGCGCGCTTGGGCCGGGGCGGTACGCCATCGCGGACGTTGCCGCGTCGGTCATCACCGTCAACGAAGTCGGGTCGAAGTACGGCAGCTATTACGAGGCCGGGGAAACCCGGCTACCTCGCGCTCGGACCGTTCTCCTCCCCCACGTTCGACCTCGAAACCGAGGGGGCGCGGATGTACTACGCGAGCCACGCTCCGGTTCCGCCCTACAACGAGGAGGGCGAATGGGGAGCGCGCGGCCTGGGCGCGTGCCTCGACTACAATGGCGATGGCGTGGACGACATCAGCATGTCCAGCGTCGACCCGCTCTCCCCGGAACTGGATGTCCTCGGTGTTTACTACGGCAGTTCGTCGTTCGGCGCGTCGGGGGTGGTCGACCTTGCGGACAGCGATGTCCTGATCCAGCTCACGCCCGACGCCACGGCCGGCTCCGAAAGCGTCTACACGAACCCCGAAGGCGCCGCCGACTGGGACGGAGATGGCAACATCGACCTCCTCGTCCACCGTTTCGCCAGCGATTACGAGGACGGGGCGGCCCGCATGGAGAGTGAGCTCCTGCTGTTCCGGGGCGGGTGCGGGTTCTACGCGTCTGGCACCGTACTGACCGAATCGGATCGCTACCTCTCCGTCTCCGACCCGGAGAGTGGCTACCTGGCGCGCGACGCGAGCATCAGCGGCGATGGCAACGGCGACGGCTTTCCCGAATTGGTCCTCGGCCGGCCCGCCAGCGCGGGTGACGACGCCGGGAGCCTCCTCGTTCGATCCTGCCCCTTGGCCGGCGGCGAATACGGCATCGCGGACTTCGCTGAGGCGACCTACGCCGGCGAGGACAGTGCGTTCGGGGGCGTCGTGTCGCCTCCGGAGACATCGACGGAAACGGGCGCACGGACCTCGTCGTGGGCGCGGGGAGCGTGCGGTGGTCCGGCACGGGGGCGGGGCCGGGGGCCGTGTACGTGGCCCGTCACTGACAGCGGGTGCACGCTCTGTCGCGCAGGCGGATACGGGGTCGCCGTAATCGGAGCCCCCGTGACCCTGCTCTCCCTGCTGCTCGCGTGCGCCGCAGAACCCGTCGAATCGGGAGCCACGGCGGACATCCCCGTCCTGACGCCACCGCCCGCGGGAGAAGGCTTTCAGGTTTCGATGTTTGGCACCGCGCCGCCCTACACGGAGGTCTGGCTGTGTTCCGTCTACGACCTGCCCACGGACGAGGCCGCGGCCGTCAACTCGGTCGAGTACCTCCAGAACGACGGTACTCACCACGTGACGCTGTCCACGACGTACCTGTCGGCCACGCCGCTTCCGGAAGGGGACCACGACTGCGCCGATCTGTACGCCGACACCAACCTGATGCAAGACATCGTGATGATGTTCGGGAATCAGGGCGAGGCGGAAGGTACCCTGACGCTGCCGCAGGGCGTTGCTGCCAACTTACCGGCGGGCATCCAACTGTTGCAGGAGATTCACTACGTCAACACGACGAGCGAGGAGCTGGCGATCTACTCATACCTCAACGGCTGGACGATTCCGCAGGACGACGTGGTCGAGGGCATCTGGGGCGGGACGGTACGAGACGAGAACATTGAGATTCCACCGGCGTCCGAGCACACCGAGTGGTCGCGCTGCGTGATGAACGAGGATGTCGAAGTGCAGTTTTTGGCCTCGCACACGCATGCGACAGCAACCAACTTCACGATCGCCCCGTACGACGGCGTGGCGCCGGGGGATGTATTCTACTCGAACGACGACTGGCACGACCCGAAAATCCAACAGTTCACCTCGCCGCTGGTTGTTCCCGCAGGCGAAGGCTTTGAATTCGCGTGTACATGGTCGAACCCGTCCGAAGATACGGTGAACTACGGGTTGCTGTCGACCGACGAAATGTGCAACATGGCCATCGTCTTTACGCCGTTCAGCATCACCGCGGCGTGTGACGTGGTCGAGACGAGTGACGGGGTGCTTTGGGAGGGGTGAGGCGTCACGACGCTTGCCCCACCCCTACCGCAACGACGCCCTCTCCCTCGCTCGAGCCGCGCCCGCCGCATCCCCGGCCTTTTCCAGCACCCACGCGCTGTCCAGTTCTACCTGTCGCGCTGCCATCTTGCACGCTGCTGCCGGCCTCGCCAACGCAGCTCTCGCCGCGATCGTAGCGGCTTCCGGCTCCCTCGTCACCTGCGCCAGCGCCAGCAGCGAGAGCCGCACTGCCTCCACGTCCCACGGCAGGTCCGGCAGCCACGCGCCGGGGCCCAGAGACGCAATCGCCTCTTCCGCCTCTCCCGTTTCCGCGAGCACGCGAACCGGGTGCGCCCAGATGCCGATCAGCGCAACGCGGTGCAGACGACACAGCGACAGCGCCTCCCGTGCGGAACTCCTCGCCGCGGCATTCTCCCCAAGGTTCGCGAGGACGCGCGCGCGGATCGCATGCGCCATCACATCCGCGAGCGGGAGCGAGGCGCTCTCTGCCAGAGATTCCAACTCGTCCGCGATTCGCGCGGCCGCATCGTTCTCGCCGCGTTCGAGGGCGCGTTCCGCCGTCGATCGAAGGGAGCGAGCGAGGTGCTCGTCCGCCCCCGCCTCTCTGGCTGCGGCGACGGCCCGAGCGAGCGGTTCCGATGGATCGACGCCCTCTCCCCACCGAACCATCGCTTGGCCCCATGCCGCGTTGATGGTGGCGAGCACGTTGCGCGTGTCCGCGCCCAACTCGCCCACGGCCGCCCACAACTGCGCCGCCCCGTCGCGATCCCCGCCATCGAGGCGGACCACGGCCAAAACATGCGCAGCATCGGGCCACGCCGGATCCCCCCGCTCCAACGCCGCAAGCGCCTCCTCCAACGACGACGAGGACTGCCGCGCGCGCCCCCGCGCCGCCGCCATGATGCCGACGCCCGCCAGGGCCCGCCCGATCGCTGCGCGATCGCCTTCCTGCCGCGCGGCAAGGAGCGCCAGTGTGTAGGCGTCCTCCGCCTGATCGGGGTGGTCGCTGCCCCGGAGCGTGTCGCCAAGCGCCTGATAGAGCTGGCGCCGCCAGCGCGCGCCGTCCAGCGGGGACAGCGCCGCTTCCGCCGCAGCGCGCGACTCCAAGGCCCGTTGGCAGAGCGTCTTTGCCGAAGCGAAATCCGGACGACGCACGGCGCGCTGGGCGGCCGCGATCAGGAGCGGGTAGGCGCTGGCCGGATCGCCTCCGTGAAGGAGATGATGCGCGGCAACCTCGGCAATTGCGCCGGAGCGTCGGCGGTACACGCGCTGAAGCGCATCCGCGGCGGCAAGGTGCATGGCGGCGCGTCGTGTCGCGTCGATGCTCTCATACACCACCTGGGCACGGCGGCGCTGAGGAATTGCGTAGATCTCCTGTAGCCCGTCCTCCTCCATCGTCAGCTGCCCGTCCCGCGCGAGCGCGCCGAGCGCGGTCGAGGCCTCCCCCTCTTGCAGGCCGGCAACCGGGGCGACCAGGGCAACGCTCGCCGGCGACGACAGCACGGCCAGCGCCTCCACGCACGCGCGCTCCCCGGTCGGAAGAGCGCCGAGAAATGCCGCTTCCACACTGCGAACACGATCCGGGAGCGGGAGAGGATCGGCACGGAGCGCCTCTACCGGGCGCGTCGCACGGAGCGATCCGTCGGGAGAAAGGACCAACCAACCGGCACGAACCAGCGCGTCGAGCTGTTCCACGGTCGCGCCCGGCGACCCGCCGAGTTCATCGTGCAGGCGCCGACCCAACGCGGCACCAAGGCCGCCATGCAAACCGCGGTCCCGCAGCATTCCACGCACCGCATCTCGGTCCAGACCGCCCAAGGGAACCTCCTCCGCGGCCAGCCCGGTTGCCTGTCCGCTTGCGATGGCGCTGCCGCCCAACTCCACGGTGGACACGACCACGAGCAGCGGCCCGCCCGCTCCCGCAATGACCGCGCGGACGAGTTCCCCGAGCACCGCGGCGTCTTCGGGCACCAGCTGATCGGCGTCATCGATGGCGAGCAGCCAGCGCGCCTCGCCCATCCGCGCCCGAAGCTGCGCAAGGGGCGGCCCTGGCGAGAGCGCGTCCGGCATCTGCGCCAACAATGCTGGAATCGTCGTAATGGCGCCCGCCAACGCCGCGCTGGCACCGGCGTTCTGGGCGCGCTCGACGATTTCCGCGAGCAGCCGCGTCCGCCCGGAACCTGCCGGACCGACGACCGCAACGACGCCGCCGCGCCCTCGACGGACGAGTTCGTCCACTCGCGTCGCGACGCGTTCCAGCTCACGCTCCCGCCCGTGGATGCCGAGCAGCCCCGTCGGAGCCTCCTCGGCCAGGGCGCGAACCACGAAGCGCGCGGACGCGAAACGGCGCGCCGGGTCTTTCTGAAGCAACTTCATGCACACGCGCTCAAGGCGCGGCGGAATGCGCGGGTCGATCTCACTCGGCGGCCGCGGCATTTCCGTGAGGTGGCGCGCGAGGTAGCCGGCGATGGTGTCCGCGACGATCGGGCGTCGCAAGGTGAGCATCGTGTAGAGGAGCGCGCCGAGGCTGTAGAGATCGGCGCGAGCGTCCACCGCGTCTCCCGTGATCTGCTCCGGCGCCATGAACGCGACCGTCCCTACCAACCGCCCCGCCATCGTGAGATTGGTCGTAAAAACGTCCGGGTCCTTCACGACGCCGAAATCGGTGAGACGCACGGCGCCATCGCGACCGATCAGCACGTTTCCCGGCTTCAAATCGCGATGGATGATGCCGTTTTCGTGGACGTACGCGAGTGCGTTGCACAGTTCGGTGAGGATGTGCTCCACACGCGGCCATCGATCTGGCGGCGGATCGGCCTGCCAGCGCTCGATGACGGCACCCAGATCGTGCCCCTCGACCAATTCCAGCGCCAGCCACGGGTACCCGTCGTGCTCGCCGGCGTCTACGACCTTGACAACGTTGGGGTGATCGAGCCGGTCGAGCGTCAGGTACTCCCGACGAAACCGCTTCACTTCTTCAGGCGTGATGCGACCTTGATGAAGAATCTTGAGCGCCACCGGGCCGTCCCCGCCCTGAGCTCGGTAGACGACGGCCATCCCGCCGACACCAAGCGTTTCACCGAGGATGTACGGTCCAACCTTGTCTCCTGTGAGCGGTGGTGCGCCGCCGCTCACGGTTTCTCCTGGCGCGAGGCGCTCATTCGAGTGCCGGGCTGAGCCAGCTCAGGCCCAGGAATCGCTCCGCGTCTTCTCTGGGAAGATTCGCGGCGAGCGAGCGAGCAAGCGCATCCGCAACACGACGATGGCGCGCAACCGCCGCCTCGTCACGCGACTGTTGGGCGGCAATGCAGTGCCCCTTGAGCGCGAAGAAGCGATATCCGCATGCGTCGGCGCGGCGAACGGCCGCCTCCGCCCGCCGCGTCGCCTCTGCCGGGTTGTCGATCTCCGCAAACGCCTGAGCGAGCACGATGTCCGTGCGGCATTCCTGGTAGGGCCAACGCGGACCTTGGGTCGCGAGCGCGCGCTGGATGGCGGCCTCCGCACCGGCGACGTCACCTTGCGTCGCGTGCCATCGCGCACGCCAGGCGTGCAGCACGGGACCAAACCCGTCCGCGTCATGTCGGCCAGCGAGCGATTCGGCTTCCGCAAGGCCGCTCTCGACCCTGGCCTGGTCGTCAGCCGCCGCCCAGATCGCCCGAATCAACGCCACGAGTACGAACAGCGTCACGCTGGGGTCACCGAGTCGGCGCGCGATCGTCAAGGCGCCCTCGCCCTCGTCCATCGCTTCTGCGTTCCGACCCAGGTCCGTGAGGAGCAGCGCCATCTGCCGGCGTCCGCGCACCATACCGAGGAGATGATGCGCTTCCCGTGCGTCCGTCCACGTGCGCTCGGCCAACTCCAACCCCCGCCGCAGGTTCCCGGTGCAGTGGTGGACCTCACAAAGGTTCATGCGAGCGGCAGAAAGGGGTGCGAGCAGCCCTATACGTTCGAAGACGCCGGCACTCTGCTCGAAGTGTTTGCGCGCCTCTGCCGATTGGCCCTTCCCGAGCGCAACCAGGCCGAGTCCGTTGTAGCCGAACGCGAGGCATTTCTCGTCACGGACACTGTCTCCGAGCGCCAGCGCCTCGATGTAGTGACGACGCGCCGCTTCGATGTCTCCGTGCCCCCAGCGGATGCCGGCAATTGTGATCACGATCGAGGCGCGCAGGCCGGCATCTCCAGCGCGCTCGGCCAGCGTCAAGGCCTCGACCAACATCGCCTCCGCCGCGTCGAGATCTCCGCGTTGCCGCGCTTGCTGCCCAATACTCGTGAGCGCCCGCGACATAAGGCGCGCGTCGTCCAACTCCGTTGCCAACGCGCGCGCGCGGTCCAGGTCACCCACGCACTCCCCCCCGCGACCGAGGTGATCGAGCGCCTCGTAGCGCTTCAACAGGACGTCGCACAGCAGGCGATCGGCGTCATCGAGCGTGATGTTTTCCCGGGCGTCGGGCTCGATGGCAACCGCGCGCTCAAACATCCCGTCGGCCTCCCGAAAGAAGGACCGATCCAGCAGGCGCTGGCCCGCTCGGATGAGGTACGGATACGCCTTTCCCGGCACCTCCCCCTGCTCAAAGTGGGTCGCGACGGCTTCGACCACGAGGTGCATGCGACGCCGACCGACACGCTCCAACGTTTCGCCGATACGCCGATGAATCTGGACCCGCTCTTCGTGCTCCATCGCGCCGTAGACGAAGTCCCGCACGCGCGCCTGCGGAAGATCGAAGTGCTCGTCACTTTCGACGCGACGTTCACGCACAAGCCCCGCATCAATCAGCTCATCCATCCCCGCTAATGCTGACGCGTCGTCGAGCATCGTCACGTCGCATAATAGCGGTACCGTCATTTCCTGTCTTGCGACGGCGAGGACGGCCAACAAGGTCTCCGCATTCTCCCCGAGCCGAGCCAAGCGGGCCGTCAGCTGTTCGCGCAGGCTCCGCGGAATCGGCAGGGACAACCGCGCGATATCGGCGACGTCAAGGACAAGGTGCCTCTCCCCTTCCCCGCGCGTGATGACCTTGTCCTCAACCAGCGAGCGCACCATTTCCCCGATGAAGGACGGGTTCCCCTCTCCCTCGCGCGCGAGACGGCGGGCCAGGACGCGCGCCACGCCGTCGTCCGGGAGGATGGTGAGCAGGAGCTCTTCCACCGCGGCGACATCCAACGGGCCGAGTGTGATGCGGGTCGGCGCGAGCTCGGTGGTAGCGCCCGTCGCGAGTCCGTGGAGCGCGGCAGCGTCCGGCAGCGATGTAAAAATCCAGGCGAAGGGGCGCCCCGCAAGGGAAACCGTGGTGCGAACGAGGAACTCCGCGAGCTCGATGCTGGCTGCATCCGCGAGGTGGAGATCGTCCACGACGACAACGCGGGCGGGAGACGAAAGGATCATCTCGCGAAATGCAGCAAAGGCGACCGTACGCACGGCCGTACCCCCCGTGGCGCCGAAAAGCGTGCCGACTTCGGCGGGCGCGGCGACCCCCGAGCGCGTCAGTGCGTCGTAGAGTTGCGCCCACGGTTCCAACGGGCGACGGCGCAGCGACGCGCGGGTGAGTGCCGACGTCAACCCCGCCCGATCACCGGCCTCGGCGGCCAGACGCGCCATCCGCGTCTTGCCCATTCCCGGGCCGCCTTCCACCAGAAGGACGGCGCCATGTCCATCCTGGCAGGCCGTTACCGCGCCGACGATCGCGGCGCGCTCCTCACTTCTCCCCACGGGGTTCACGGGCCATTCTCGCGGATCGAGCGTATCGGCCACATTCTCCGCACCCTCCAATGCATGGAGCAGATGCGACGCGGACGCATATCGGTCCATCGGTTCCTTTTGCATCAGGCGGAGGCAGACTTCCTCCAACTCGTGTGGAATTCCCGGCACAAATTCGCGCGGCGGCCGAGGCGGGCGGTGCAGGTGCTTGTCGAGGTAGCCGGCCAACGTCCGCGCGTTGAACGGGCGCCGCCCGGTGAGCATGAAATAGAGCACCGCGCCAAGTGCGTAGAGGTCGGTGCGTGCGTCGACGCGCCCGCCGCCGATCTGCTCCGGCGCAATCCACGCGACGGTGCCAAGCAATTCCCCGTGCGCGGTGAGTTCGTTCTGACCGACCTCTTTCACGACGCCGAAGTCCATCAACTTGGCGGAGCCATCCGAAAGAACACGCACGTTGGACGGCGTGATGTCCCGGTGAACGAGCCCGCGTTGGTGCACGTAGTCGAGCGCGCGCGCCACCTCGATCAAAACCCTGCGCGCATTGCTCCAGCGGACCTCCAGGGGAACGGACGCCCACGCCTCGACTTCCGCCTTGAGGTCACGCCCGCCTACGAGTTCCATCACGAAGAAGGGACGATTTTCCCACACCCCCCAATCCCGAACTGCACAAATGTTTGGATGATGGAGGCGCGACAGGGTGCGCAGCTCGCGGCGAAAGCGCGCCTCCACCTCATCGGAGGGGCCGCCCGGATTCACCAGCTTGATTGCGCCACGTTCGGCAACCCCGTCCTGCGCGCGCTCCGCTTCGTAGACGGTCGCCATTCCACCGCGCCCGAGCAGGCGAACGACCGCCCAACCGCCGATTCGGTCACCAGCGGCGGGTTCACGGGAGGGGGAGTGCATGCTCACGATGTTGCCCGCTACGCGGGGCGGTATACTCTACCCGACTCGCGGAGAGCCCTCGTGAAGCTGGAAGCCAGCGCATGGACAGATGCCGGCCCGGTGCGGGAAAACAACGAAGACAGCTTCCTCGTAGACGAGGACGCTGGACTCTTTGTCGTCGCGGACGGAATGGGCGGGCACGCGGCCGGAGAGGTCGCGTCGCGCGTCGCGGTGGATACGCTCCGCGAGCTGCTGCACGGCGGGAGCGATCCCGACGAGACGCGCCTCGACCGTGACGTGCGCGATCCCGCCGACGTGTTGCGAGAACGTTTGCGTTACGCGATGAATCAGGCGAGCGCCCGCATCAGGCGGGAAGCAATGGACAATCCCATTTACACCGGGATGGGAACCACGGTGTGCGTGCTGTTGGTCGAAGGAGATGCCGCGCATGTCGCGCACGTGGGGGACTCCCGCGTGTATTTGCTGCGGGACGGCCGCATTTCACGGTTGACCCGGGACCACACGGTTGTGCAGCAGGAAATCGACGCCGGGCGGTTGACGCCGGAGATGGCGCGGGTTGTCGCGCACCGAAACTACCTCACCCAAAGCGTCGGCTACCATGGCCCCGTCGAGCCTGACACCGCCACCCGCGTGATTCTGCCTGGCGACGTTTTCTTGCTTTGTTCCGACGGTCTGACCGATCCCCTCGACGACCCGAAAATCGCGGACATCTGCATGAAGACGGACGCGCACGATCTCGCCGAGACGCTGGTCAACGCCGCCATCGCCGGCGGCGGAGAAGACAACATTACGGTGGTGATCGTGCGTATCGCGGATTGATGAAAACTTAGGGGACGTTTGTTGCGTGTTTAGATTTCTTTTTCAGATCAACGAACCGTAATGCTCGACCATGAAACCAAAAGCGTGAACGTTTTTCAGAATTCCGCGTCGTAAAAACAAATCGTTTCCGGTGATCGGCGGAGTACCAGCCCCCCCGGCGCAGAACGGCGCCGCCGACAACAGACCACCGAATCTGCTCGCACAATCGTCCCTCCGAGACCGCCCATAGTCGTCGTCGGGCCGGAAGAAACCACCGACCTAGCGATCACGACGAATACTGCCGTTCGAGAATTCCGCGGCGGTCAGGAGACCGTTCAAGTTGGTGTGCGTGCCAGCGAACGTGCCAGCGCCCATCGCACTTCCGATAAAGCCGTCGCCGTTGGCACCCGGGAACAGCCGTTCCACTTGGCGAGGTCGACCAGAGCGACCGCGATCCGTTTGCGGATTGAAGACACACACAATAGTTTTCCCGCGATGAATCTATATATTGACGTGTTCCAGCCCGCCGCGGGTCGCGACAGGCATGCTGCACGGCGAGTCCAAATCGCCGTGTGGGAGAGCCCATTTCGACCACCGTCGCCGCGCGGACCCCGGCAAACGCCGGGTATTCATGACCCTGTCGATACAACTTCAACGGGGGGTGAGGGCGTCCCTCACGTTCTCGTTGTTCGCCACGTCGGCCATTCCCAGCGCGGTAAGCACCGCGCGGGCGTCGTCGGTTGGCGTGGTAACGGTGTAGAAACGTCGCGTGCCATGACGCACCCGGTTGAGGTGAGTTGTTGCGAGCCGTTCGATCGCAGCGGGTGCAGAGAGTCCCGCGTTGGCGGCGGCGAGTCGGGCCGCCAGATTGCGCTCGAGGACGAGCGCCAGCATGCACAGGGTGACGTGGGCGTGCAGTTCGGGATCGGTCCGGTGGCGAACGGGTCGCCGTTCGACCAAGCTCTTGATGGTCTGGAAATCCTTCTCCACGGCATCCTTGCTAGCGTACAGCGCGAAAATATCGGCGGCACTCCCCACGAGTTCGGCGTGGCCGACCAAGAGGGTGACGCCATCGCAGCGCCGCCGCCGGTCCCACGCGCCGTCGTCCTGATCGATCACCACCGGCCGGCGGGACCCGGTACCCTCGAGGTGCGGGAAGAGGACATCGCCGAGTTTTGCGCGTCGAACCATCGCGGCGATCTCGGCGAGCACAGACGCGTCCGTGCGCTTTCCATCGGGCTGTGCGCGGCGGCGGTTGATGGCCTCGACGCGTTCTCGAATGGCCTGAAGTTTTTCGAGCTCCACCGCTCGCTTGCGCAAAAATTGGACGGGATTGAAGCCCAGAACACCCCGAAGGCGGAGCGGCTCCTGGGGACGGGGGAGCGAACCCGGCCGCGGCCGGATGGGGTGGCGGGCTGGATTTTTCAGAATGGCCGCGCTCAGCGCGGCGAGTTGCTCGCTCTCGTGCAGCGCCGCCACCTCTTTCAGCTCCGTGATCGTGCGCCCGTCGGCCTCCCCGCCGAGCACGCGGGCCTGAAGGTCAGGAAGCAGGCGGCAGAGCACGCGGTCTCGCCGCACCGCGCCCGGTGTTCTGCGACGCGTGGCCGCCGCCGCTTTTGCGGACATCCCCGCACACGCAAGGGCGCCTTCCAAGGCAGTTTTCGCCGCACGCGGTCGGGACGTACGCGTACGAAGGTCGCCGTCCGAGCCGCCTCGTCCACCTGCGCCGGTTCGGCACCACACGCGGCTTGGAGCGCAGCGACGCCATCCCATGGCACCGCAGCCCCACAGCTGGCGAACTCCGTCTACGGGAGGCCGGTCAAAAACCGGAGCCCGTTCGCCGATAGTGTTTCAATCGCGGAGGCGTTCCCCACCGCGCGGTCGAGTACGACGGGTTTTCCGCGGAGCCAGCGAAGCGCTGCGGCCTCGGCCGCCATGTCCAGCAACGCGGTTGCGGCGTGGTATCGACCTGACAACACATGCCAACGGAGGGGGTAGCCACGCTGGTCGCACAGCAGGACGATGCCGACGCGGCCGACGGTAGATGCCCTCCTTGTCCATTCCACGCGCGGCCAATGGCGGACCCTGGCCGACAAACCAGGTATCCGTCGCATCGATGAACGCCGTCGCGAAGGTGCCCTCCCGCTCGGCGACGGTGCCGGCGAGCCCGGCTTGCAGGGCCGCATCGCCGCGTTGGATCGACGAGAGTGCGCGGTGGACGCGTGAATTGTTGAACTGCGACGGCAAGACGCCGAGCAACTCCGGCAACGCGGTCGTCGGGAACCAGCGCTCGGCCGCCAGTTTCGATCCCGCGGCCACGCAGCGGTGGAGCACAAGCGCGGCGATGACGCGCTCCACCTCGACGGCACGTGCTTCGGTGGAGGCCACAGACGCGCGAATGAGCCGAGAAAGGCCAAGGTCCTCCCACATACGCAGCAAGACCGCGAGGTCGAGATAACGCAGGTTTGCGAGGACCTCAGGCTCCGGATCAGCGGCCGCCGCGGCCGGGATGACCAACGCCGTTCCAGTACGCGAGGCGGCGAGCGCAGCCCGAAGGTTGCCGATCGCAACGTCATCCAGCGCGCCCAGCGATGCCACGACGCGGCACGTCGGCTTGCCATCGCGTTCGCGCCCGTAGCTCTCCACGAGCTGCACCGATTGGTAGACCTTGCCATTTCGGCGCACGGTGGACAAGCGGAAATTCATGATCGTCGCATCCACAATATTTACATATTATCGTCAACAAACCTATTATATTATAATATCATCGTAGCTACGCGAATTGCAATTGTTGGCCAGGACCGATAGAAATGTCGAAGCCGTGGTCGAAACGGGGGAGAGGGCCGAAGCCGATCGTGGCGGGGCGAACCTCGGCGAGCAGCCGATCGAGGATTCACGGCTCGCCGTAGCAACCGCCGCCCAACGAGTAATGCAAAAAAGCAAACCCCCGGATCCGACGATCCGGGGTTGCATCGTACTCCGCTTTTATGCTCTATCTATTTATTATGTTAGATAGCGTATAAGAAATCTAAACACGCAACAAACGTCCCCAATCCTCAATCCTACCCGCAGCTTACCCGGCCGCCCCGAACAAGGCAGCGGATGTCGCCGCCCGTCTTGGGGATGCTGACGGAGGCGACCATCGGGACGGCGCCGTAGAGCACGATGGAGCACGAGCCAGGTTCAACCTCGAAACGCGCCACACTGTCGCTGCCACCGACGCTCGCACGCTGCCGGCCGCTCGCGCACTCCAAACCGACCTCCGCGATGACCGTGTCGCTATCGACCTTGACCTTGTACGGAACGCCACGGCGCGCAACGGGCTTGACGGTCGCCGGCGTTCGCCCGCACAACGGGGCCGTCAATCCATCCAGCCACGCAATCTCTGCGTCATCGCCAAGCCGCGCGACGCGATCCTCCCACGTCGAGAACGGCTCGCCACACGGGCTGGCACCGAGCGACTTCGTCACGATGAGGTCGGTCCATGCCATCAGCGCTCGGCCCTTGTGCAGGTTTCGGGAGTCCGCAGCCATCAACCTTCCAACCGTGCTGGTAAACACCTGTGTGCGCGATTTTCCGGTATTCACGTCACTCCACTCGACGGTCAACTTCACGGGATCGCTCCCCACAATTCCGTCCTTCACCTTGAGGTCCTGAAGGAACAGTTGGGAGTTCCCAGCGTTGTAGTTGATCGGCTGCACATCCGCCTTCACCGTGCTCGCCTCCTCGCCGTAGAACCGTTCCATCGCCAGCGAAGGCGGAAGGTCCAGCGCGAAATGAACGTCGTGCGCAATCGTGGCGGTGAGCGATTCGAAGCCGGGCCCAAAGATGCGATCGACCACGGCCTCCGAGCCGAGGTAGACGTAGGCCCCCTTGCCCTTTTCGCTCAGTTGGTCGAGCACCTTGTCGTTGAAGTCGCGACCCACGCCGACCGCAGAGAGGCGAATTCCGCTTGCGTCGTAGGACCTGCCGATTTCACTCACGACGTCCGTATCGACGGACCCCGTGTTGAGCAACGCGTCGGAAATGAGGAGCATCCTGCGATTTCGGTCGTGCACGTCCGTCCTGGCGTTCGCGATCCGGTAGCCTTCGCGGAGGCCCGCGTCGAGATCGGTCGATCCGCGGGGTTGAAGGTCGGCGATCGCCTGCGTCAGGAGCGCCGGATCATCGCGACCGACGACGTAGTTTTCGAGAGGGGTGCAGACGGAGTCGTCGAACAGGACCACGTCCACTCGGTCGCCACGTTGAAGCTGGCCTTCCATCTTGCTGAGGCCCCGCTTCAGATAATCCATGCGACCCTCGGCCGACATCGAGCCGGAGCGGTCGAGGACGATCGTGAGATCGAGCGCATTCCGCGGCGGCGTCGCGCCCTTCACGGCAAACGCCATCGTCAACGTCCCGGGCGCCGTTTCCTCCGCGGAGGCCAGCACGCTGAACGTGTCCTTCGACGAAACCGGCGAGGTATCGAAGCTGAAGTAGTTCAGGAATTCATGAGGACGAACCTCGGAGGTCTGAACGGGGCCCTTGTTCTGCACCGCCCAAAGCAGCCGCTGCGCGGACGCCAACGACATCGAGTCGTCATTGGAGAGGTACACGGTGGCGCCCCAATCCATGCCCGGCCGGCTGACCTGTAGGGCGGCCATTTCCGTCTTCTCCTCCTCGTATTCAGGCGCGTCGGTGCCGGCGTCGAAACGGGGTGCACCCTTCGCGCCTACCCGACCCAATTGCTCGCGACCCTCGTCGCCCGTCATCGAATTTCCTTGCGTGGAGCCGATCCCCGCGAGCCGATCGGTGGGGACCGCGGAAGCTGGCTCCATCGGCGCCTCGGCGGGACGGTTATCCTTGTCATATCCTGCCTTTGTCTTGCCTTCTCCGCTGGAGGCGCGACGTCCGTTCCCATCGTCCGCCGCGTCCGCCAACATGTCGGGAGAGGACTTCTTCGCGTCCATCTTCGGCGCCGGCGAGGCTGGCGCGGGCTTCGTGGCCGGACGGGGCATTGCGGGAATGCTCTCCGCCACGGCGGATGCGTCGGGGACTGTTGCGTACTTGGCCGGAGGGGGAGGCGTGGCCGAAGGTGTGCTGGTCGCGCCGGCAAGCGGCTGATTTGCACCCCCGCTTCCGGAGTTGGTCCTCGCTGCCGCGCCGGAAGGTGCGCTCGCCGGTGCGCTATTCGAGGCCACCCCCGACCCGCCGCCGTAGTAGCTGCCGCCGGACGTCGGTGACGGGCCGGTGCTCTTGTTTGCGCCGTAGCTCTTGCGGCGCGATTTCTCGTTCGCGTAGCACTGACGCGTCACCACCTCGCCAAGGGGCATCCGAACTTCTACCGGTGAAACCTCCATTTCTATGGCGCTTTTGGCGTCCATCGTCACTGCCTCCGACGTCACCACAATCGTGGAGGCTTGGGTCGGGGGCTGGCAGGAGGCGAGGAGGAGAAGCTGGATGATCATGGAATGCTCCGAGAGTTCGTGCGGACAACGGGGGGGGAGGTCGGGTCTTACACAGGCATAAAAAATTGCTGACGCCGCCCACAGGTTAGGCCCGGCCGATGCGCGCCGTGCTCATCTCCCTACGTGATCCGACGGACCCGATGGCTCATCAGGAGCTGCGTTGTTTCACTGAATCCACCGGGATCGCCGATCTAGCCATCGTGCATGCGTCCACAACCCCTCTGGATGACCGCCTGCTGTCGGAAAGTTCCGTATTTTTCTTTGGAGGCTCGGGCGCGTACAGCGTGCTCGACGAGCACCCGTGGGTGCACGGGATGCTGGACTTCCTCGTCCGCGTGGTGGACGCCAAGAAGCCGGCGTGGGCCTCCTGCTTTGGCTTTCAGGGGCTCGCCCTGGCGCTCGGCGGAGAGGTGAATCGGGATGACGTGCGTCAAGAGCTTGGTGCCTTCCCCATTGACCTCACGGACGCGGGAAGGGCGGATGCACTGTTCGGCACGCTTCCGTCTACGTTTCCGGCCCAGCTGGGGCATCACGACCACGTCGATCGCCTCCCCGCCGGCGTCACGCTCCTTGCGACGGGTCGCAATATCCGCAATCAGGCGTTCAAGGTGGACGGCGCGCCGTTCTGGGCGACCCAATTTCACCCAGAATTGCGAAAGGCCACCACCATCGAGCGCTGGAATTACTACCGCGAGCACTACGCCGATGCTGCGAAGGCGGCGGAGATTGACCGGATCATGGCGGAGTCGCCGGACACCGAGGTGGTGCAGGGCGTGATGCGGGCGTTCGTGGCCAGGGTCGCTACGGCAAATGTCCACGGCCGATGACGACTTTCGCTATCGGATGCTGCGTGTGCAGCACTTCGAACCGGCGCAAAAGGTCGTCGATCGCGTCCAGGCGGGCGCGCCCGAAGTCCACGTTGTAGAGCACCCCGCGCCCGCCACGCCGCGGATCCGGGTCGGAGATGTAGTGCAAACGATGCCCGTCCTTCGTGCCGAATTCACCATCCCACCCACGCATATACCAATCGCCGACCACGCCATCCAGAGCGTCGAGCGCCGCGCCTGCGGCGTCCCCACCGGCGAAGAGGACCGCGATGGGCAGCTGATCCCACGGGGTCTGCGTGGAGATTCCGAGCGCAAAGGGGTGGCCGGGGGTGTCGAAGACGACGGGAGCGCGGGCGAGCGCCTCGTAATTGGCGACGGCGACGACCATGGGTTGATCGCCGATCTGTCCGACTTCCGATGTCTGCGGATTCACGAGGTCCACCCGCACCGCGGCGTAGGCCCGCGCGCCGTCGGCGAGCATCGGAACGATCTTTCCGTCGGGAGCGCGCTTCATACGCGCCGCCTCCGCAACCCAGCCCTTTGCCTCCTGTTCACGTGCATGGTGGTCAAAAAATTCGACGTAGCTACCGCGGTGCGCGGCCAGAATCTCGTGTGGATGGATGTCGTCCTTGCGAAACCGGTCCAGCGCGTCCACCAGCGCCGACGCGCCATCAATAAACGTGTTGTCGTCTCTATCTTCCTGAATGAAGGTGCGGAGTTCGCCGAGCCCCGCCTCGACCTGTCCCCAGGCCAGAAACAGATGCGCCCGGCCGGCGCGCGCGCGCGGATGGCCCTCATTCATTCTCAAAATTCGTTCATACGCCAACTTTGCGTCCGCCGGCTCATCCAAATCCTCACACGCGGCGGCGAGGCCCAGCTCGAAACTCTCCACCATCATTCGAAGCTGATCGCGCTTGTCGGGGTCCTCGAAACCGGCACGCTCCGCCAGACCGATGGCCTCCAGGATCAGCTGCCGACCGAGCTCCGGCTCGCCCAGCTGCAGGTGGACGATGCCCAGGGCGTTCATCAGATCCGGCCGCTCCGGCGCCGCTTCGGTTGCGGCCAGAAGGAGCTTCCTCGCTTCCCGCGGGTCTCCTTCATTGAGCACACGCATCGCCCGTTCGGCGAGCGCATCGGGGTTTACGTCGGACAAAGGAACCTCCGCGCCGAAGCCTATCGGGGCGGTTAGTCCCGGGCGATGGCGCTGACCCCCGAAGAGATCGCCGCGCTCGAGGAGGCGCGCACGCAGCGGGCGGAGTCTCGCCGCTCCACGGTCCCTGCGCTGGAGGATATGCTGTTTACGCCGATTCCATGTTTAGACCATGGGTTTGTTCGGGTGATTGACTATTTCGGTGACGACGCAGCGGTCGTGCAGGCGGCGCGCGTCTCCTACGGCAAGGGCACCCGAAAAAGCAGCGAAGATCGCCAGCTGATTCGCTATTTGATGCGGCACCGGCACACCACGCCGTTTGAGATGTGCGAAATCAAGTTCCACATCAAGTTGCCCATCTTCGTGGCGCGGCAGTGGATCCGCCATCGGACCGCCAGCGTCAACGAGATCAGCGGACGCTATTCCCTGTTCACGGACGAATACTACACCCCCAACGACACCGAGATGGCCAGCCAGTCAGCAGACAACAAGCAGGGCCGGGGGGACGCTTTGACGGGGGCTGCCGCCGAGAACGTGCATGATTACCTTACGACGCACAGCGACGCATCGTACGCGTTGTACACTCGCCTGCTCACGGATCACGACCTCGCTCGCGAGCTTGCCCGGGTCGTCCTGCCGGTGAACTACTACACGCAGTGGTACTGGAAGATTGACCTGCACAATTTGCTCCACTTCCTTGCGCTTCGGATGGACGCCCACGCCCAGTACGAAATTCGCGTGTACGCAGAGGCCATGGCGCGCGCGGCAGCCGCCTGGGTGCCGCTTTCGTATGAAGCGTTCGAGGACTACCGACTCGGCGCCGTTTCCTTGTCGAAGCAGATGATCGAAACCGTCCGCCGAATGCTGGCCGGGGAAACTCCCTCGCGCGAGTCAACCGGCCTCTCCAAACGAGAATGGGACGAACTTATGGGGGTGATAGGCCGATGATCCTAATTTTTCTCGCATGCGGCACGCACGACGCCTTGGACCTGCCATCTTCGCCACCGACCGCCGCCACCGAACTCGCCACGATGGCGGTGAACATCGTCACGGTCACGGGCACCATCGACGCAATCCAGCCTGCCACGCGCAGCTTCCTGATCAGCGGAGACGGAAAGCGAACGATCGTCATCGTTGACGAACACGCAACGGTCGTCCTGAACGGCAACGCGGGCTCCGTTTCCGATCTGGTGGATGGTCAGGTTTCGACGGTCGAGGGAGAAGCCAACGGCGACCTGCTCATCGCGAACCACGTGGTGGTAGGTGCCGCTCCGGAGGTCACTCCCGACGTCGCTCCAGGGGGTGCCGTGCTCCCGACGGGTGCGGCCCCGGCCGCTACCCTCGCGCCCGCCGCCAATCCCGCGCCGCCGGTGCCTCCGGTCGCACCGGTCGAACCGGTTGCTCCCTCCGCACCCGCGCCCTGATCGGCCTCGCCCGCCGTGTCGTTTTCCGCTGTGGTGGGTCCGCTCACCGTTCTCGATCGAACAGGGGCCGCCGTTACAATGGCGTCGCTGTGGCGCGCTCGACCGACGATTCTGGTGTTTGTCCGCCATTTTGGGTGAGTGTTCTGTCGTGAGCAGGCTGCTCACTTCGAATCGCGGCAGGCGCAGATTGCCGCAAGAGGCTGCGATCTGGCGGTGATCGGCTGCGGCAACGTCGCGATGGCTAACGACTTTGCCGACGAATTCCATGTCACGTTTCCACTCTACGTGGACC
>CAMAWH010000021.1 GCA_945861635.1 Klebsiella pneumoniae
GCCCGCGGTCGTCTTCCACGACCACGCGGATCTTGATTCCGCCGATGCCGCCCTTGGCGTTCTGTTCTTCCGTCGCAAGGTCGATTCCGTTCTTGGTCGAGAGGCCGAACGTCGCTTCTGCCCCGGTCAGCGAGCCGAATTCGCCGACGACGATCTCGGGAGGTTCGGCAGTGGTGCCGCCGCTGCAGGCAGTGAGCGCAAGGACGAGGGGAAGGATGAAACGCACGCGGGCTCCGGGGGCGCGCGGATTGTAGCGATCAGCGGGCGATAGTCAACGTGCGCGCGCGGCAGGACACGAGGAGTCGCGGCTCCGCCACCGCCCCGTGCTACCTTCGCCGCCGCCGGAGACAAGGAATGTTCGACGAAACGCTGCGGTCGCCCCGCGAGAAGCGCTTGTTTCCGATCGCCATCACGATCTCCGTCGCTGGATGGCTGGTGATCGTGCTGGTCCTGAATATTTACCTACCGTTTGTGGCGCTGTTCATCGTCTCCGCGCACGCGCTCTTCCTCGCCCACATCACCGGCCACGCCGTAAAGGTCGATGAGCGGCAACTTCCCGACATTCATCGCCGCGTCGTCCGCGCCAGCGCCGCCCTCGGCGTTGATCCCCCGGAAACATACGTGATTCAAGCGGGCGGGGCGCTGAACGCGTTTGCCACCAAGCTGTTCAGCCGGCGGTACATCGTGCTCTTCAGCGATCTGTTGGACGCCGCGCATGAGCACCCCGATCCCAGTCGGGCTGCGGATGCCCCTGACGAGGCCGATTTTGTCATCGCGCACGAGATCGGGCACCTCGCCGCCGGGCACCTGAAGTGGAACATGTGGCTGGCACCGGCGCGGGTGCTGCCGTACCTCGGAATGGCGTGGTCGCGCGCCTGTGAGTACACCGCCGACCGGTGCGGACATCGCGGTGTGGCGGACCTGAACACGTCGTCCCGGGCGATGGCGCTGCTTGCAGCCGGTGGGCGCCTTTCGCGACAGTTGGATCTCGAACAATTCGCCCAACAGCGTGACGAGACCGGCGGATTCTGGATGAGCATCGCCGAGATCAACTCGACACACCCCTTCCTGTCGAAGCGCGTGGCCGCCATCCGGGAAATCGACGCTCCGGGGTCCGCGCCTTCCCCGAGCCGCCACATTCTTGCGTGGTTCGTCGCGCCATTTTTCAATGTGCAGACGGTCGCGTGGGTGTACATCGCCTTTGTCGTCGGTATCCTTGCCGCCATCGCCATCCCCAACTTCATCATGATGCAATTGAAGGCGAAACGCTCGGAGGTGCCGACCACCGTGGACGCGATTCGTCAGGCGGAATTGGCGTGGTTCGCCGGGAACGGGGAGTACCTGGCTTGCGGGTCCGAGGACAGCGCGAGCACCAACCTTGGTAAATTGCCGCAGCCGCTCGCCGACGCAACGGCCGCCTGTTTCCGGCGGCTGGGGTGGGAGCCGAAGGGCGATCTGCGAGGTGGATACTGGGTGGACGTCGGCGAACGAGACGACGGTACGGCCGGGTTCGAGGTCTGGGGCGTCAGTGACGTCGATGGGGACGGAGAGCCGGCGATTTACATGGCGACCGAGGCTGATATGGCGGAAATGCAGTCCGCCGAGGACCTGTACTGACGTGCTCGCCCCTACGTTACGCTCGCCGAAAGAGAAACGGCTTTTGCCGTGGATGGTCGTCGCCGCCGTGATGGGGTGGGCGGTGGGCCTGCTCTACGTCATCGTCTACGCGCCATGCATCGCCATTGCGCTCATCGCAATGCCGGCGTTGGCGCTGGCGAGTATTCGCGGCAACGGCGTCCGCGTGAGTGCTGCGCAGCTCCCCGACATCCATCGGCGCGTGCACGCGGCGACGCAGCGGCTCGGGCTCGCGGAGGCTCCGCAGGCCTGGGTGATTCAGAGCGGTGGCGTCATCGAGAGCTTCGTGACCTGGGTCCTCGGAAAGAATCACGTCGTTATCACCTCGGGAATGGTCGATGCGGTTGCGCGGCTGGCGCCAACGGAGGGGCCCGACGAGCTGGATTTCCTGATCGGCCGGCAGGTCGGCCGGTTGGCCGCCAATCAGATCTTTGCGCGCCTCCTGCTCCTCCCCGGAACGTTCATGCCGTGGATCGGGCCCGCGTGGGACAGGGCGATGGTGTACACGGCCGATCGCTGCGGGCACGCCGTCACCGGCAGCGTGGACGTTTCCTGTCGCGCGCTTGCCTTGGGCGCGACAGGCGGCCGCCTTGCTGCGAACGTGGATCTGCCGCGGTTGGCGGAGCAGGAGCGCGAAGCGAGCACCTTCTGGCTGGCTGTCGCCGAGATCAACGCCGGCCAGCCGTTCCTTTCGCGTCGTGTTGCGGCCTTGCGCGAAGGGGTGGAGCCGGGGAGCGCGCCGACGACACCCCGTGCATGGTGGGCGTACGCCATCGCACCACTGTTCTCGTGGTACGCCGTGTTTTTTGCCTACATCGGCGTGTTCTGTTGCTGCAGTCCGATCTTGTCGGTGATGTTGGCGATGCTAGAGGGGTAGGGCCGGCGCCCGCGGTAGGACGCGCGCCGCCGACTACTTCATCGCGCTTTTGATCCCGGCGATCAACGAACCGGCGATGGACTGGCTCGCGGCGGCCTCTTTCTGTGCTTTCACCGTGCTTTCCAGGTAGGCAGCGCAATCGTCCACGGCGTCGGTGGACACCAATCCCAGCGCGGCACCGCGATTGGCGGCAAGGCTGGCGTTGAGGCAGGAGGAAGCGATGTTCGGCGGTGCCGAGAGTCGCCACGCTGCCGCGGCATCGGCGTCGGAAGCGGACTCTGCCCACGTCGCGAAGGCATCGATGTCGACCTTCTGCTTCGGCGAAAGCACGGCCGTGCCGTCGACCTCTGCCGTGAGCGAAAACTCTCCGGTTTGATTTCCACCTGTTCCGCGTACGACCACAACGATATCGGCATCCTCGTTGATCCGTGTAACGACGCGTGAGGTGCGCGCTCGCCAATCATCATTCGCGTCGAGGATGCGCCCGCACGTTGCGTCGTAGAGGAACAGCACGGTGTCGAACGCTTTGGAGGATGCGAAAACCGTGAGGGTCTCCCCGGCAAAAACGTGGAGGCCGTATGCAACCGGCGTGCCCGCGGCCGAGTCCTTCGTGTCCCCGGGCACCTCGAATGCCGCCGTCGCCACCACGCTCTGGCACGTGCTCGCCACAAGCGGATCGAGCGTTACCGGCTGCCGAACCGGTGTTTCCGCCACGCGCTTGCGGGCGCGCGCGGCGGCTTCCGTCAGTGAGTCGCGGTATTCGACGCCTTCCCGCACCGGCGTCGAGAAGGTCGAGCACTGCGCCCCGCTGAGGCCGGCGAGGTCGGTCGCGTATCGGTCCGCGCGAGCAGCGACACATGCGGGAAGATCAAAGTCCACATTCCAGACGTGGGCCTCCGCGACCAGCGCCTGTCGTGACTCGGCCGTGCGCCGCGTCGTCTCGATGCGCGGCGCCGTCAGGTCCCCGGCGCCGTAGTGAGCCATCGTGGTGCTGCGTGCCCATCGTGTCGCCGCCGACAACGCTGCTGCTGCGTCGGCCGGCTTCTCGCAGTCGTACGCGGAGCCCGGCGCGTAGCCCCAGCGCTGCTCTCCCGCCAGCATTCCTCCTTTTGGCAGGGTGAACTTCACCTGGCACCGCTTCGTCCGCGTCAACGCCGCCAGATCGACGACCAGCGCCTCATCCGCCGCAAAGTGGATGCCTGCGAACAACGTCGCCCCGGCGTCGCGGACGGCGCTGAGATCGGACACGGTATCCATCGCCCCCGTCACCTCCAGATAGCCATCCGGCGTCGGCGAGGAACAGGCAAAAACGAAAAAAATGGGGCTCACAAACATGATCGCGTCACGCCTCGGTCGGGTGGCCGAGGCTACCACACGTTGATTGCGTCGGAGTCCGTTACTCTGCCATCGCGCGAAGGAGTTCTCCTTCGATCTCGAACGTTTCCATTCCCGTGCCGTCGTCGGCCAACATTCCGTCGGCACCGACTTGCGCCTGCGCGTGGTTCTGCACGCCCTGCGCAAGCGGGCTCTCCCGGCGTTTCAGCGCAAGAAGTCCGTAGGCCGTGCCTTGGTGCGGCCCGTCGTCGGTTGAGCCATTGGTGACGCTCCCGTCGGCGTGGACGAGCAGGGCCAATTCCGCATCCAGCGTCGCCAGCAGCGCCTCGGGCACGTCGGGGCAATCGGTGAGCACGTACAGCGGCATGGAAATGGAAAGGTCGCCCCAGAACAGCGAACGATTGGCGTTCCAAGCCGGGAGAAACGTGCTGTTCAGGTGCGACTGCAACGCCTGGCAAGCCTCCGCGTGCTGGTCTGCAAATCCGGGTGAAATCGCAGCCATGTCGTGCAGCGCTTCCGTCAGGAGCGCCAGATCCCATGGAATCAACCCTGCGTTTCCTGCGCGGCGGTCGATGTTGTGCTGGACCCATCCATCCATCCGGGTCTCGTCGGCCGTGCCGAAGCGTTCGTCGCGATTCGTGATCAGCGCGTCCAACGCGCCTTCTGCGGCGGCCTGCAACGCCGGGTCCGGGTTGCGCTCAAGCTCGCGGGCGATCAGCGTCCAACTCGGCGACGACAGCAGGTTCGCGTCGTCGAGCGGATTCGCCTGAAGCGCGGCGAACTTGCCTGCGAAGTAGGCGACAGCGTCGTCGTGGGCGTCCTGCCACCCGGCGTTGGCGCCGAGCCGGTCGATCGTCGGCCGCAACCCGAGCGCCGCGATTCCCGTGATGTTTTGGAAACCGGTTTCGCTGGGGGTCAGGTCGGCCGTATGCGCCCGCTGCCAATCCCACGACCCGTCGTCGTTCTGGGTTGCGGCCATGCGGTCGGCAAGGCGCGCGAGGGCGTCGGAGTCGATCTCCCCGTCCTCCCCCGAATCGGTGGCGAGTGCCGCCGTATCGGCGTCGATGTGGCCGACCGCCCCGCCGTCCTGTGGCGCGTTGGGGGCCAGGCTCCCGGTGACGACAACGCAGCCCTGCGCAAGGATCCCGAAGAGTGACATCCAGAGATGCTCCCGCAAATCGTGGTCGCAAACAAGGGTCGGCGACGAAACACGTCGTCTTTGCAACGTTTTTTGGGCGTTCAGTGCCTGAACGCGCCGGTACGTCGGGTCCGACGCCCCCTACTTCTTTTTCTTGCTGTTCCCGCGCTTGATTCCCTTCGCCATGTCTTTCGTCGTATCGCCGATAGGCTTCATGTTGTCGCCCATGAAGTTGTACTCCGAGATTCCCGCGACGCCGTCGTCCTCGCGCGCGTTGATTGTGGTCGTCTCGCCAGGCATCGACGGATGCCGCGGACTGCCCTTTCTGGCGCCCGCCGAGGGCCTTTGACTTCGTGTTGTGTCCCGGCGTTAGCCCGGCGACGTACTTCCCGGCCAGAGACTTGCCATGCGCACCGAGCTTCGCAAGTCCATCCACCGCAGCGTCGGCCCGCGCGGCCGCGACTTCAGCGCCCGCCTTGCCGCCTGCCGCTGCCGGATATTCCTCGCGGACGGCCGATCCGCTCGCCGCTTCTGCGCTCGCCGCGTTGGAGGCGGCGGAGCGTGGGGAGGCGCCGGTACGCGCGCCGGAATGGACGACGCTGCGTGGGGCCATTCCGGAAGGGGCGTGCTTCCGTAGTGGGCCACAAATCCCTCGTCGCTGGCGCGCGCGGTGGCTATCGATTAGCAGCGCGCGCGCGGCTTCGTAGCTCAGCTGGTTAGAGCACGCGGTTCATACCCGCGGTGTCGTCTGTTCAATTCAGACCGAAGCCACCATTTACGGTCGTGGGAGTCCGCCCCTTATTTATCCGGGTGGACTCCCCCGCCGAACCTTAGGAAACCGCCGCAGCCAGGTTGGCCGCCACGCCCGCAAACTTGTGGCTCGGGCGGATGAACGGGCTGCGCCATCGGCGGCTTCCCGCCACGCGCGCCTTGAACGTGGCTTCGTCGAGTCCCGCGGCGGCCAACGTCTCCTCAAGGTCCGTCCTCGCCTTCTGGCGCGCCTTGAACAGCATCATCTGCACGCGCGATTGCACATTGACCTTGCCATCCCCCGTGGTTTCAATCGGCAGGAAAATGGCCTCCGGGTAGAGCCCGACGACAATCGCCTGAACGCCGTCCGAAACTCCGCTCGACGGCATGCACCCAAACGGCTTCACGGAAATGGTCATGTGGTTGACCTTGTCTTCCACGAAATGGATGAGCTTGCCGACTTCCATGTGGCCTTCACCGCCACGGACGTTGTTGTCGTAGTGGGGCTTGGCCAACTCGGCGACGTGATCCATGTCCGGCAGCGGGTAGTTGTGCAGTCCAACAATATTCGCGTACGTCTGGAACGTGCCGCGAATGGCAGCCTCGCCGGCCTTGAGCATCCACAGCTTCTTCGTGGGGTCCTTCCCTTCGAGGCCCTTGCGGCCGGCGTCGTCTTCCTTGAGCGTCATGCGCTGAAGCGTGTCGTGCCGATTTTCCCAGACCATGAACAACAACCAATTGGTCACGCCCTGGATGTCAACTTCTGCGCCTTCCTGCTCAAGGAAACGCTGGAGGCCGTAATTTCCGTCCCCTTCCGTGGTCATGGCCCAGAATTCGCCGATGATGGAAACAAGCGGCTTCGGCTGCGTGCGATCCAACTTGACCTTGCCCAGGACGCGGCGACACTTCGCGAGCGCCACAAGAATGCTCGATTGCGTCTCGAAACAATGCGCAAGAATCCGCTTGCTCTCCGTCAGCGCAACATCGGTTGCACCTTCGCTGACTTCGTACGGACGCATGCGGTAGCCGATGAGATTGATGACGTCCCCCGCGATGATCGCGCGCACGACGGCGAGGCAGAACGCCTGATCGATGACCAGGCCGATGTCTTCACCGGTCGCCTGCTTCATGCCACCCTGCTGCTGGAAAAGCACGACGCGGAATCCGTCAAAGCCGGCATCCCGCAGGGCCTTCCGGTATTCCGTGACGTACATCCCGAAGCGGCAGGGCCCGCAGGCGCCGGCCGTCACGAAAATGAAGTCCTTGAGGATGGATTCCGTGCTCAGCCCCTTGACGTCCCGAAGCGTGACGAGGTGCTTCACGAGATTTCCGACGGTGAAATACGTGGGATTGCATTGCCCGCGATTTCCGAATTCCTTTCCAAACGAAAGCGCGGCCTGGTCCGGGCAGTCCAGCAGATCCACGTGGTAGCCGAGACCCTTCAAGGCTGCGCAAACCATGGCGTCATGCGCCATGGTGAGGCCGCTGACGAGCAGCGTCGTGTGCGCAACATCGCCCGACTTGAACTCGTTGTTCGAGTGAATCGGCTCCACCCACTGCTCACGGGTGAGGCCCATTTTCTTCGATTCGTCTTCGGCAAATTTGGCGAGTTCGGCTTCGATGTCAATGTCTTCGTTCATGGGAAACTCCAGTTGTTGATGTTGTTGGAAAAAAACTATTTCGCAGAAAGTTGTTGAGCGACGAGCTCGGCGCGGCGATCCGCAATTCGACGGGCCAATTCCGCACGCTTGCGGGCGTTGTCGGCGAGATCGTCCTCCAGGCGCTTGAGTCGGTAGACGTAGGTTTTCACCCGAATGGCAATGGAACCGCCCGGCTTGTTGGCATCGATGTCGTGCAGCGCGGAGTACGGCACCTTTGCGGTGCTCACCACCTTCTCGATAATGCCGTAGGTCGGTGCGTCGTGCCCACACTTGAACGAAGACAGATCGAGAATCGCGACGTTGGGATGCCGCGACGCAAACTTGGCGGCCCACACGCGCTGCGACGAATTCGCGGAGAAGTTCTCCGGCCAGACGTCGTTGATCGACAGCGCGTCTTCCTTGCCGAAATATTTGGCAAGCCAGGTCCTGTCCTTGGGAATGGAGCGCATCGAGAGCACCGGATACCCGAGCACCTGAAACTCCTCGGGAATGCCGTGGTTCAGCCCTGGATCGTTGTGGTAGGGGCGTCCGACCACAAGGATGGCCATCCGATTTTCACGTTCGACCTGCTCAAGGATTTCCCGCCCCTTCGTTTCGATGCTGCGGTTGAATTCCTCCAGCGCGCGCATGCCCTCATCGACCGCCCATTCAACCTCGTCTTCCGTCACACCGAGGCGGGGACCCCAAACCTCGAACATCCGCCGCTTCATCAGGTTCGGCTCGGCAAATGAAAGCGCTGCGTCGATAAATTCGATGCCCGCTTTCGCGAAGAAATCGGTTTCCTTGGTAAACGCCGCCTTCACGACGTTTGGATTCCCGGCGACAATCGGGCACGCAGCGTTATCCATCGTGTCTTGTACCCACCCCGGAACGTGGGTCAGGCACGGGTAATACAGGTAGTTCAGCGGCCCGCGTTTGGCGTCTTCGTGCGCGTGAAACACCAACTCGTGGATATGCGCCTGCGTGACCTTGGACGGGAAGCAGGGGTCGATGGACCCGTAGCGTCCACCTTCCGCCCACATCTCCTCATTCGTGGCGATGCTCCAAATCACGTTCTCCTTCGGAATGCCGATTGACTCAAAGAACGTCCGGAAGAAGGGGCCGGTCGAGTACATGTTCAGCACGCGCGGCATGCCAACCTTCACGCCCGACAAGTCGACGTTCGAACGCTGGAAGCCGCGGTTCATGACTCGACGCGCCACCCGGAAGAACGACAATTTCCGCACCTCCACGTCCTTCTTCGAGCTGCCGGCGGCGGGCTGGGGACGCGGCTCGTAGAAATGCCGGAACGCCAACGTCGCTTCTTCCGCGACGAGATTCGGGAACTTCGAACGGATGACCGAGCGCTCCTTCGCCAGAATTTTCAGGGCTTCCTTGCTCTCTACGGTTCCCTTTTCGCAGGAGAACCCGGAGATGTAGCGGCTCGTTTTTCCGTCCGGCGTCTCGGTGTCGATAAATGTGCGCGAGCAATTGTTGGGGCAGAAGTGACACGTCGTCGTCTCGTCGTTGCGGGAGACAAACTTCAGGTTGATCGCCTCTTCCATCCCGATGAACGTGCTGTAGCCGCGCCGCGTGACGACGCGCAGCGTTTCCATCGCCGCACCGAGCGCGCCGGCTTCCCCGCAGTGGGGGTGCACGTGGATCTCGGCGTCGGGCACGCGCGCAGCGATGTAGTCAACCTGCGCCTTGACGGCGGCGAGATTGCGTTGGGTGCCACCCTGAAGAATGAAGACGCGGCCGAACTGCGCCAAACGAGGCACTTGCACAACGTATTGCCAAACGTTCTTCGGCAGCACCTGCGCCAACCCGGCCAGCATTTCCGGGGCGGAGAATCCTTCCTTCTGGAAGTTTACGCGGTCGGCGTCAAGAAACACTGCGCATCCGTACGAAAACTTCGGCGACAGGTCGGCGGAGAACGCGACATTTGAATATTCCGTCAGCTTTACGCCAAACTGGTCAGCCATGGCCTGCAACAGTGTGCCATTTCCGGCCGAGCATTGGTTGGACAGCCGGAAATCCTTGACGTCGCGTTTCCCGTCCGGGGTTTCGCGAAGAAAAATAACCTTGATATCCTGACCGCCGATGTCGCAGATGACGTCCGCGTGCGGGAAAACGCTGACGGCCGACATCATGTGCGCGACCGTCTCGACAATATTTACGTCGGCTTTGACGGACTCTTCCAGGACGGCAGCTGCATATCCCGTCGCACCGAATCCCATGCACTTGAATTCCACGCCCATCAAGCGGAAATGATCACGAATATCCGCGAGCAGTTCCTTGGTATCCTGAATGGGGTTTCCCTTGGACAGCCGGTACGCCTTGTAAAGCACCTGCCCGTCTTCCCCGACGACGACGCATTTGGAGCTCGTTGAGCCGCCATCCAACCCGATCACGCCCTTGACCTCGCCGCCTTCGACAAATCGGATGTGGTGAAACTCGGGGAGTGTATATTTTTCGAGAAACGCGGTCAGTTCGTCGTTGTCCTTGACCAGCGGCAGCCCCGCCGTCGGGCCGAGCCTGCCGCTGCGCCCGTTCGCAATATATTCCTTGAGGCCGTCCAACCCGGAATATGCCGCCGGGCCCTTGTCACGCGATTCGGTGAGGCCGAACGCAACGGCGCCGTAGGCCGCGTAATATTGCGCATTTTGCGGAGTAAATACCAATTCCTGAATCGGTACGTCCTTCGGCCAATCGAAACCGCGCTGCTCCCACGTTTCCGGAATGCGCATCCGCCAGCATTCGACGAGAAACGGCAGGTAGGTGTTGGGCCCGCCGAGCAGGAGCACCTTCGGCTTCAAGGTATTTCCGCGCGTGAGCACCGAAAGATTCTGGTGAACGATGGCGTCGGCCAGGGAGTTCATGATCTCCCCGGACGGAATGCCACTCTTCACGAGATTTACGATGTCCGTTTCCGCGAAAACGCCGCACTTTGCCGCCACGTGGTGGAGCTTGGTGGGGTCGAACGGCAGGTTCGTCAGCTCCTCGGCGGACATGCCGACCTTGACCATGCACTTGTCGATCGTGGCGCCCGTGCCCGACGCGCACTTGTCGTTCATCGAGGTGAGCGCCTGTCGTTCGCGCCGCCCGTCCTCCTGAATCGCGTCGCGAAACATGATGATTTTCGCGTCCTGCCCGCCGAGCTCGATCACGGCGTTCACGTCGGGATGCAGCTTCTCCACGGCGATCGTCACCGCGTTCACCTCCTGCACGAAGCGCCCGCCGACCGGGGCGGCAATCGGACCGGAGCCTGAGCCCGTGACGAAGATCTGCATGTCCTTCGCCTCGGGGAAGGCCACGCCGATGCGGACGAGGAACTCCAGCACCTTTTCGGGCTGCCGCGTTTCATGGCGTTGGTAGTCCGACCAAAGGATGTCGAGGGTCACCTGATCCATCACGACGGCTTTTACCGTGGTGGAACCTACATCCATGCCAATCGCGAGGGCGCGGGACATTTTTTCTCCTTGCTGCGTGACAGGGCGAGGGGCCCAACGGGTGACTGACACGTCAGTCTAGCGGTGAACGGTATCACTCCTCACACGCTCTTTGCAAGGTTCTCGGCTGCCTGACCGACGATGTTTGACATGTTGCCGGGTTAGGCACGCCCCCATGAGCCGCGCCCGCCCGATCGGTGCCGACGCTCGCCGCGCGGAACTCGTGACCGCGGCGCGAGACGTTTTTGCACGACGCGGGTATCACGCGGCGGGAGTGGCTGACATTATTGAGGCGGCGGGGGTCGCGCGTGGAACGTTTTACAACTATTTCGAGAGCAAGCGCGCGATTTTCGCGGCCGTCCTCGAAGAGGTCCTGGCCGCCGTGACGGACGCCATCCACGCCATTGACGTCACGAGCGCAATCGAGCCGCAGGTGCGGGATAACATTCAGCGCGTCGTCACCGCTTTGCAGGAAGAAGGGGATGTGGCGAGGATGATTTTCGCCGACGCGGTGGGCATCGACGCGGAGGGGGTGGAGGCGCTTCGCGAATTCTACGGCGCAGCACTTGATCGCATCGAGCGCGCGCTCCGCACCGGGCAGGCGCTCGGCGTCGTTCGCATCGGCGACGTGAAGTTGACCGCCCGCTGCCTGCTCGGAACGCTCAAGGAGCCCGTTTTTCAGTCCCTGTTGTGGGAAGAAGCGATCGATCCCGACGCGCTGGCCACGCAGATCATCGCGATCCTGGGCGGGGGCGTGCTGGTCGGGCGGTAACGCGCGGGGATTCCCCTGATCATTCCCCGAATATCGCCTGACAATCCGCAAGCACTAGCGATGGGTGCGTCCCCACCGATACGTTCTCGACGTACTCGAGGATCAACTCGCCGTCGGCGTTCAGCACCTTTGTCACGCGCGACGGAAAGCGTACATTCTCGTTCTTCACGGCGCCGTAATAGAGGTTCAGCGTCTTGTCGTCATCGGTCCAGATCTCGAACACATACTCCTGATCAACAGCCCAGGCCTCGTTGACGGCCGGTGAGTCGTAGCCGACGGCGATGATGCTGACGCCGATGGCGTCGAAGTCACTCTGGAGGTCGCGGAACCCGCAACCCTCGGCCGTTCAGCCACCGGTAGTGGCGGCTGGGTAGAACCAGACGACCGATGCATGGCCGATCAGGTCGGGTCGGCTTCTCTTCCCGCCGTCTCGATTGGTCGCAGAAAACTCCGGAGCCGCGAGCGCTTCCGGCGGGGTGGTTCCGTGCAGTTCGGCCGAGTCGATGTTCGTGTCGCTCCCCGAATCGGCGGCCGTGTCCCCGCGATTCGCGGCCCCTGATTCAACAGAGGCGGTGGTCGCGCATGCAATCAAGAATCCGGTTGTGGCCAGCATGCGCCACGGTAGCGCCGGATTCAGGGTGCGGCCAGTCGATGTCTCCTTTCCGATTCGGGGTTGAAGGTTTCCGTTCTGGGTGTCCCGCCCGCCAGCGATTCGCCCATGCCCACCCTTCGGTCACGGGGAGCGGGACTGAAGGCGTGCACTCACATTTTCTTTCGCCAGGCCGCCCAATCTGCGGGAGTGTTCAGGTTGATAAGGCAGGAAGCATCATCGATATCGATGGGTTCCGCATCGCCCAGGCGGGAGGAAAGTTTTTCAAGCAGGTGGGGAGGATGCAGGCGCACCGGGTGGCCTGGCGACCCGGCGTGACGCACGTAGGCGGGGAGGGGAGCGGAGAGGAGGAGCCGCAGCGTTTCCATGCTTGCCGGGGGAACATCCACGGGAGTGAGGATCGCAACGCCGACCCCTTTGAGCCCGATCGCGGCGCTCTCTTTCATGGCGGTGGTTTCCCAGGCCGCGTTGATGCGGACTTCCACGGAGTGCGGAAGGACGGCACGGTGCAGGGTTTCGGCGTACCCCAACACGACGATCACCCGCAGACCGACAGCCTCCATCGCGTCCACGTGCGCACGCAGGAGCGAGCGACCGCCGACGTCCAGCAACGCTTTGGGCTGTCCCATCCGCGTTGAACCTCCCGCCGCGAGGACAACCCCACGCGCGATTTCCGTGCCGGCGCCCCCGTCAATCCACCCGCCCTTCGACCGCATCGGATCCTCGCCGTGCTACAAGTAGCAGGCCGACTCCGGCCGCCGCGACAGGATTACCCCGCATGCTCAAGACCAAAGGGTGGTTTCTACGACAGAGTCCGCTTTTCGCGGATCTGGGAGAGCGCGAACTCGACCTGCTCGATCAGGTGGCCGAAAGCGCCGAAGTGCGCCGGAAGCACACCGTCTGGGAACCCGGCGGCTCGGCCGACCGTTTGTATCTGGTTCGTTCCGGGATCGTGAAGTTGTACAAGGTCAACGACGAGGGCCGGGAGCTCACGCTCCAGTTCCTTACGAAAGACGCCCTGTTCGGTGAGCTGTCCGTCGTTAGTGACGCGGCCCACGACACATTTTGCGAAGCGTATGAGGACACTTCGCTGATCGTCATTCACAAAGACGATTTTTCTCGCATCATGATGCGATCGCCGGCTCTGGCCATGAAGATGATCAAGCTCGTGGGAGAACGGCGGATGCGTCTGGAGGCGCGCGTAGAAAATCTCCTGTTCAAAAGCGCGCACTCCCGCCTCGCCGCCCTCTTCATCGAGCTGGCGCAGTCCTTCGGCGTTCGGGATAGCCGCGGGGTCATCATCAACCTCAAGCTGACGCACAAGGAAATCGCGAGTTTGATAGGTGCAACACGGGAAACAGTGAGCTTCGCCATCCTGGACCTGCGAAAGGATGAGGTCATCCAGACGGAAGGAAAGCGAGTCATCCTGACGGACGAGCCGAAGCTCCGGCAGATGCGCGACGCGTGATTTCGATGGTTTGGGCTGGATTTGTTGCGTGCGTTCCGAAACATGCGGCGGCGGAGTACGACGGGGCCGCGGCACGATGGCACGTTGACGTTGTGGGGTCGGTCACGACGATTGGGGTCGAACTACCCGCCTTCGAGGTGCATCGCTCCTTCGACGCGGACACGCAGCACGGCCGCGCGTACAGCGATGGCTCGCACATCGTCGGCGTGAAATGGGGGGAGACGATCTTGACCACGCGGTTGTTTCCCGACGGGACCATCCTCGCTATCGGGCCGCTCGCGGCGGCTTCTCGCACGATTCCGGGCATTGAGTCGTACGATTGGTTGTGGCTGGCGCTTTTCCCGGCGCCCTGGCAGGAGGATGGCCGTGTCGCGACGAAGTTCCCGCTTTGGGTGCTCGGAACACCCCACGTCACCGTGTCGGTGTCAGGTCAGGGGGAGCGGCGTGCCGGCACGCGCCGCATGGTCGGGACGGTTGCATGGGAGTCCCGGGACCTGCAGGCCGACGCATCTGTGGAAGTGGGGACCAACCTCCGGCAACCGGGAAGTCAGGACCTTGTCGTCGATCGCACCGTGCGAACCCGGCCCGGGGTGGCGCAACACGTCAATTGGTCGGTTGCCGTTACCCCCGTCGGCCCGGCCGCCCCCTTCCTGGCGCCGCCCCGCCGAGGCGATGGCACCCGCGAACATGACGGCGACCCCATCCAGCGGATCGATGGTACGCCCATCGCCGACCTCGCTGTCGACCCGCTCGTTGCGCTGCCGTATCTCCTCCTTCCGGACGACCTGACCGCCGATCAGCGTGCCGCCCTGCACGCACGGTTCGTCGCTCCTGCTACTATTGCCGTTCCGGCAGGCTCTCCATGATGCTCAACACCCTCGGTCGCCTCGTGCGCGGTGCGCGGTTTCTGCCCATGGGGGAGGGTGCGGTGGCGGCCGCACTTCAGGCAGTTCCGGGGATTATTGAGGGACTTCCTGATGTTCCGGGGGGCGAGGACACCCGTGTCACCATCCCCGTGGCGTACGGAAACACCCTCCGCACCCCCGTGGAGCGCCTCCTTCGCGGCGCGTTGGACGAGGCGCTCGTGGACTTGCCCGCCCCTTCCGGGGAGGAGTTGGATCGGCGGGTTCGTGAGGACGCGCTGACGAATTCGCTGCGGCGCGCGATGATCGATGCGTCAAGCGTGTCGTCTGGCGCCGTTGTGGTTCCGATTCTGGAGGCGGCGCGCATCAGCGCGGGTCTGTTCACGGAGCCCTCGCCGATTCTGGCGGACACGATTGGAAAGTTGCGAACGCTGCCGATCCCGAAGCAGGGCGCGGTGCTCGTGCGAGTGGCGTCCGCCATGCGGGCTCGTTTTGTCTCAGCGTGCGTCGGCGCGGCTGCGGACGGCGTGGCCCTTCCGGCGCTTGCCGGAGATATTGCCGCTTCGCGGCTTGTTACCATGTTCGCTCGCGGCACGCTGGACGTGGAGCCTCGACTGGCGCTCGTGGGCGCGGCCATGGGGGCATCGACGCCGCCGGAGTTGCTCGACGCTGCCGGACGCGCGCTCGTCGTCACGCTGAAGCGGGTGGGCGAGCGGCGAAAGGCAGGAAAATCCACGCCAGAAGACGCTGTGCTGGTGCTTCGGTTTTTTTCGCCGGCAGCGCTGGCCGAGGGGCCGGAGACGCTCGCCCGCGCGCTGTCGCTGGACCCGGATGTCGTGGCGCTCGTCATGCCGACGCTGGGCCGCTGGGTCGACGTCAAGGAGTTGGTCGCGGCGGGCATAGACAAGGTTCTCGCGAAGCAGTTGCTTGGCGCCGACACGGGCCTGGCGGTGGCTTCCGCCCTGACGGAGGTGCTGGCCGAATTGCGCCGATGGGATGTGCTCAGCCTCCTTTGCGCGGCCGTGAAGCCGGTCGAGGCGAATGCCCGCACGTTACCGTCCGCTCGGGTGCAGGCGCTGGACGCGACGATTGTGGCCGCGGGCCTCGGTCGCCAGCGCGCCGAGGGCGGGGATGGGCCGGGCCTCCCGGCGGCCGTCGCCCGTGCCTGGGCCAGGGTCGCTTCGGGGTTTGCCGGCACCCTCGCGACGGACGATCTTCACGCGGGCTACGCCGTCTTTGACGATCCGACGGCGGCGCTGCGGTTCGCACGTGCGCTGCGAGGGCAGCCGGGCGAGGGGCTGACGCCCGCTTCTATCGGCATCGCTCACGGCAAGGTGATGGGCGGCTTTGACGGCGCGGCGCTCCGCATCGGTGGACCGGCCGTTGAAGCGGCGCTTCGCCTGATTGCGCAGTCCGGAATCAGCGTGCGGCCCGCGGGGATGCACGCGGCATCGGGATTGGCGCTGGTGGACGGGGCGCTCCGAGGGAGTGGCATCGCGCTGGATGGTGCCGCGGCAAAGTTGCTGGCGGCCGCGGCCCCCAGTCCACGCGACGGAGGGCGAGTTCCCAATGGACTGGACGTTGATGCCGTGTGGGAGACGGAGGACGGCGTGGTGGCGATCACCCGCGTGCCCGGCATTCCCGGCGCGGTAGAGGCGCTTTGTCTCACGGCCGCCGACTGGGCGGCGTTCATCGCCGAGGGCGGCCCTCCGCCGAAACCGGGCGTTCGTCGTGGTGCGGAGCGCCTTCCCGACGTCGCCAGCCCAGCGCCGCTTGCATCGGAACCAGAGCGCTCCCCACCCGCTACGCGGGAACGAAACCCGTTTGACGAGGATCCGCAACCGGCCAGCGCAGCCCAGCCTGCGGCGGGATTCGGTGCCGATCCGTTCGGCGAGGCGGAAGATGCAGTGCTTGCCGAGGGAGAACCTTCGGGATCGCATGCGCCTGCTCCGTCGGCTGCGCCTGCGCCGTCCGCAGCGTCTGCTCCGTCCGCTGCGCCGGTGCGCAGTCTTCCGAGCCCCACGGCGGATCCATTCGCGCATGGTGAGATCGACGACACGGACGTGCTCGCTGCGGCCCTCCTGGCGGTGGCAGCCGAGGAAACCGGGGATCCACCTTCTGGTTTTGAATTCGAGGTTGAAGAAGAAGAGGACGACGAGGCAGAGGCATCTGCCGCGCAACCGGCGGCGCGGGCACCCGAAGCCGCCCGTCACGCGCCGCCTGCGGAGCCGGCTGGCGCGGCTTCGGCCGCGCTGGAGGCCGAGCCCAGACCTCCGTCGGACGGATTTGCGATGTCGTCGCCCGAAGCCGAGCCTGAGCCTCCGTCGGACGGGTTTGCAATGTCCGAGCCGGAACCGGCACTGCCGCCCGCACCGCCGCCCGCGCCCGCAGCCGTCGAATCCGATCCGTTTGCGGCCTCATCGGACCCCTTCGGCGCCGCGCCAGTCGATGATTCGTCGTACGTTGGTTTCTCCACGATCGACGACGTACGGGTGGTACCTAACGTACATTCGCCGGCCACAGCTGCAGCTTCGATGGCGCCTTCGGCGGAGACTTCTGTGCCGGACCGCGCACACCCGAGTGAGCCGGCACCCGAGCCGCCGCGGGGGAGGGCCGACCTGACGGTGGACTTTGACTACCTTCTGAAGGGTTACGCTTGCTATTTCGAGAGGACCGATGCTGTGTTTGGTCGCCCGTACGGAACACGAATGATCGACCGACACGCCTACCCGTACGCCGGTGATGCCGAGAAAGCGTATCGCGAGTTTCTGCAGGACAAGATCAAGGAAGGCTTCGTGCCGCAAGCCGACTTCTGCGGTGACCTTCCTCGCGGCGTCACGCTGACGCCTCTCGACGCCGAGAAGTTGGCTCGCCAGTGGCGGAATTTGACATGATCCTGCTCGGTATCCATGTAGCGCTTGGTGGCACCACGCTCGGCTCGCCTGCAACCGCAGCCCCGGAGTTCCGGGCCGGCGCGCTCGTCGGTGCGGTCGCGGACCCTGCCGACGCGTTCGGCGGCAGCGCGACATCCTACGCGCCCGGCGGAGCGCTGGTCGTGCCCGTTCGATGGAACGTTCGGCCGGGAACCAGCCTACGCGCGGCGCTCGACCTCAACGTTGCCGGCGGCCACGACGTCGTCACATGGACGGAGTCGGACGCGGCGTTTCAGAGCAGCGATCATTGGTCGATGGTGAGCGCTGCCCGCATTTTCCTCGGTCCAGAAGTGGATTTTCGCCCGGAAGCCAGCTGGACGCCGTACGTCGGGGGCGGCGTCGGGGGCGGCGCGGTGTGGAACTTTCACAGTTTCGGCGGCGACACGGCGCTCCTGCTCGATCCCACGCAGAACGCGCTGGAGGACGACGGAAACATCGATCCCTACACGGTTTCGTGGGTACCGGCGGTCGAAGTCCACGGCGGATTCCGTGTCGGGAAGCGAGTGGCGTTGGAGGTAGAAGTCGGATACGCGGCCTCATACATTCCCGCGGCACCCCTCCGGAAATCCCAGCCGGAGCTTGGCGCTCGACGTACTGCCTATGCGCTGGACCTGGCGCGGGTGGCCGTCGGGATCTCGGCGCCGCTCTGAGATTCCCCCATGAAGCTGTATCGTACGCGAATCCCTGCCATCGCCCATGCTGTCGTCGAGCGCCTCGTGAACGAGGGGGACATCGAGGTTGCCCTCGAAAATCGTGAGGAGGCGTCAAAAGACCTTGTCGCGATCATGGAAATGTACCTGACGCGTGATCAGGACCTGCGTGAGGAAGTACGAGAGGTCATGGAGCGGAAGGGAATTCCGTACGATCAGTATGGAAAGACGCGTAACGACGTCGCCGACAGTTGGGGGCACCCCACGGGTGACGACGTGGATCGTTTCTTGTCGCGGCAGTTCGTCGAGAACTTCATGATCTCGCACTTCATCGAAGAGGTCTACTCGGAGGATGGCGAGATCTACAAGAAGATCCTCCATACGATCAAGGACTTCGATGTGGACGAGCGCGCCCTTCGTGCGGAAGCAGAAGAGCGCATCAAGAACGTTCGCGAGGGCTCGGTGGACTACCAGGAGGCGCTCAACCGCGCGCTCAAGGAAGTTCGCAAGCGCCACGGACTCCTGTAGGGCGCTATCGCTCGTCGGCTACGGACGCGAGTTTTGCGCGGAGGCGCTCCATGATCCGGGTGTGGAGCTGGCTGATCCGGCTCTCCGTCACGCCGAGCTTCTCGCCGATCTCCTTGAAGCCGAGCTCGCGGAAATAGTACAGCTCGACGATCATCTTGTCCCGGTCCGGCAGCGTCGCAATGCTGTCACGCACGCGCGTCCGCAGGGATGCGCTTTCGACGATACTTTCCGGTCCATCCAAGAGGCAGGCGATCACGTCACCGAGGGTGTGGTCGTCGCCGCTGCCTTCGTCCATGCTGACGACGTTGTGGATGGTGCTGCCGTCATTGAGCTCGCGCAAACGATCTTCGCTCACGCCGAGGAACGTCGCAAGCTCGGGTTCCGTCGGATCGCGTCCGAGGTGGGCCGCGAGCTGAACCTTGGCGTCCTTGATGCGGTCGCCGCGGTCACGCACGGAGCGCGGAACCCAGTCGTTCTTGCGCATCTCATCGACAATCGCGCCCTGGACGCGAATGCGCGCGTACCCGGCGAAGGAGATGGAGCGGTCCGGCTCAAAGCGGTCGACGGCGTCGATCAGGCCCATGACGCCGATGTTGACGAGGTCATCCACGTCCACACAACTCGGAAAGCGGCTCACCATGCGATAGGCGACGCGGCGCACCATCGGGTAATACTGCAAGATCAACGCCTCCCGAGCGCGTGAGTCGAGCTTCCGGGGGTTGGCGTCCTCGTCGAGGCAGACGTGTGACACTGCGCCCCTTGGGGGCGTGACAAAGATGGCTTGCATGGTGGTTTCCTCGCTGGCGGGCGGGGTTGTTGACACGACGATTTCGTGTCCCCATCTGTTTCGGCGCCGGTGCAGCGTCCTTGAGGTTCAGTTGGCGAGAGTCGGCATCACCTGATCGCGCACGGCGAAGAAGGCGGCTTTCTCCGCTTCGGGCAGGGTCCCGGTCATCGGGAGCTTGACGGTCATCGGGTTTACGTGCTTGCCGTTGACGGTGAACTCGTAGTGGAGGTGCGGTCCGGTGGACATGCCCGTCGAGCCAACGCGACCCACCACATCACCCTGACGGACCGTTTGTCCGCGTTTGACGAGGATCGTGGACAGGTGGGCGTAGCCGGTGCCATAGGGACCCTCGTGGTCGAGTTGCACAAAATTGCCGTGTCCACCGTGAACACCCGCAGTCCGGACGGTTCCGTCGGCCACCGCGCGGACCGAAGTTCCTGAGGCGGCGCCCATATCCACGCCCTGGTGCGCCCGGGTGATCTTCAGAATGGGATGGAAGCGCCCGGTTGTGAACCCCGAGGTGACCCGTGAAAATTCGAGGGGTGAGCGAAGGAACGACTTACGACGCCCCACGCCGTCCGGCGCGAACCAGCCCGTGGTCCCGTCCTTCAGGCGGTAGCGAATCGCGGTGAAGGTCTCGTGCCCATTCTGAAGGATGGCGGCCCGAATATCCCCGATACGATGCGTCCCGTCGTCCGCCGTCAGGGACTCCGCCGCCATTTTGAACGACGCGCCCGCCACGAGTTCGGTGTTGAAATCGACGTCGTACTCGAAAATGCCGGCCAAACGCATGATCTGGTTGGGGAGGAGGCCAGCGCTGGAGGCGGCCTCCCAAAGGCTCGACTCCACCACCATGTCGGTACGGCCTGACTCAATCGTGTAGGGAATCGGCCGGCGCCGACCCTCGTATTTTTTGCCGTTCCACACGACCTCCGAGGTCGTTTCGGCATCGCCGACGAGGCGCACGCGCCACGGACGCTCGAGGTCGGCTCGGTAGTCCATCACCAGTCGGTGACCGGGGAGAACGCGGTTGAAAATGGAACCCGCACCCGCCAGCACGCCGTCGGGCGCGCCCATCTTTCGGAGGATACTTCCCGCGGTCTCTCCTTCCTTCACCTCGTGAAAATCAGAGTGATAGTGTGATCCGAGCGCTGTTCCGCTTGCGATGTGCGCCGCGGGAGGCTGGGCGATGGCGTCTTGCGGAAGCGCAACCCACGCCGCAACGGCGAAAATTCCCAGCAGGCAGGTGGTGATCGCGGCTCGCAGGCCGCCTATCGATGGAATCTCTGCCACAACAACAACATCGTGAAGAAACCGACGACCAGGACGCCAAGCGCGCCGCCCACGAGCAGCCCCTGAAGGACAAGCGAGCCGTTGCTGGGTGCGGCGCGCCGCGTCGGCTGGCGGGTTCGTGGAAGGCCGATGGGCGGCGATACCGTAGCGAGCGCGGAACTCGGCATGGGCGGCGGGCCCGCCACATCCAGAAATGCTGGACGCTCAACCCGCATTTGTGTGGCTTCCGGCGGCGCCTCCGGCGGCAGCGCGGCAAACGGTACAACCGGCGATTCATCGTCAATGGTGACGGTTTGCCCGAGCAAACCGCAGGTGTCCTTCGCGGCCGCGCGCTCCTTCGCCAACACCTTCTGCACGCTCTCCCCTGCCCAACTGCGCAGGCCGGTGCCGCGGAGCATGTCCGTCGCGCCGATCAGGGCACGTTCGCATTCTTCTCCATCGGGCCGGTTCACCGGATCCCACGCGAGCATGCGACGGAGAATCGGAACCAGCTCCGCGTGGCTGTCGGAGATGCGGTTCAAGCGTTCCTCGACACGCTTTTCATGCAGGTCCTTCCTCAGCTTGGGCTGCCCGAAGACCTCTCCGCAAGCGGCTTCCCAAAGCGTCAGCGCGAGTCCGTAGATATCGGCAGCGAAGCTGACCTCTCCCGTCACGATGTATTCGGGCGCCATATAGTTGAGCGTTCCGAGTACGAACTGGCCGGTGTAGCTCTCTCTTGCGGCGAATTTTGCCCGGGCAACCCCGAAATCAAGCAGCTTCACGCCGCCGCGATCGGTGATCATCACGTTCGCCGGCTTGACGTCGCGATGGATGACGTTGAGCGCCTCTCGCGTGCTGGGATGGACGGCGGTATGGGCGCGGTGGAGCGCCCCGGCAATCGCTGCGCCCAGCTCACCGAGCGCCCGCGGCGGCGGCTGCGATCCGCTTTCTACGATGGCGGCGAGATCGACACCCTCCACGTACTCCATCACGACGGCGTCTCGATCGTTGACGCGAACCAGCTCCAACACCTTCAGGATGTGGTCGTCCTGCAGGAGCCCGAGCAGACGCGCCTCATCACGCACGCGCGCGACGAACAGGTCACCATCGGGGTGTCCACCAAGAAGGACCTTCACCGCGACCTGCCGACGAAAGCCGCGCTGGCCGGCCATGTCAGCCAGGTACACCGTTCCGAAAGCGCCGGAGCCGACGACGCGTTGGAACTGCAGCGTGCGCATCGCGGCCAAGCCTAACGCGCTCGTGACGTTATTCGTTGATCGGGTTCATCCACAGCGTCTCGGCGCTCACGCCGAGCAGCGCCAACGCGCGATCGTAGCGATCCGCCGCGTCACAGGCGAACAGCACGTCCGGGTCGGCGTCCACGTGGACCCAACTGCCGACCTCCACTTCCTGATCGAGCTGGCCCGGACCCCAGCCGGAATAGCCAAGGCAAAGGCTGAATTCCGTCTGCGCGGCGATCAAGGACGCCAGCCGTTCTTTCGACGGCGAGACGGAGAGCCCCCCGGAGCAATTCCAACCCTCCGGCGCCTCGCCACGGAAGATCACGAATCCGGCTCCCTTTTCGACGGGCCCCCCCCACAGCACCATGCGGTTGGCGCGTTCCGCCATCGTGAGGTCGAGCTGCCCGGCCACGGTTCCAAGGCGAACGGGCGATTCGCGATTGATGACCAGCCCAAGCGCCCCTTGCGACGAATGCTGCACAAGAAGGACGACCGCGCGCTCGAAATTGGGGTCGTGCATCTGGGGAGATGCGATGAGAAATCCTGGTTCCACCGACTATCCCGGCACTCCGTAATCTCGAATCGGTTCGATGCGGGGCGCGGCCTTCTGAGTGATGACATCTTCCGTGATGACGACTTCTTTAATGTTGTCTTGCGACGGCAGTTCGTACATGATCTCCAGCATCACCATTTCCAGGATGGTGCGAAGTCCGCGCGCGCCGGCCTTCCGCGCGACGGCTTTTTCAGCGACCGCGCGAATAGCTTCCGGCGTAAAGCTCAGCTTCACTTTCTCGAATTTGAACAACTTCTGGTACTGCTTCACGAGCGAATTGCGGGGCTCTTGCAGGACGTGTACCAGGTCGTCCACCCCAAGCGGATCGAGCGCGGCGATAACCGGGAGCCGTCCGATGAACTCGGGGATGAGGCCGAATCGTTCGAGGTCTTCCGTCTGTACGTGCTTCATGAGCGCGTTCGGCTGCTCATTTTTCTCCGCGCGGTCCTGCAAAAACCCGACCGTCTTCCGGCCCATGCGCTCTTGCACGACCCGCTCGATGCCTTCGAAGCTCCCGCCACAGATGAAAAGAATGTTCGTCGTGTCGATCTGCAGGTATTCCTGATTGGGAAGCCGTTTGTTTCCCTTCACCTGAATGTTGGCGTTGGTGCCTTCCAGAATCTTCAGCAGGGCTTGCTGCACGCCTTCACCCGAGACATCTCGGCTGACGGACGAGGTGAAGCTTTTTTTCGCGAGCTTGTCGACTTCGTCGATGTAAACAATGCCGCGAATCGCCTTTTCGACGTTGTTGCCGGCCGCGTGGTACAGGTTCAGGATGATATTTTCGACGTCTTCTCCGACGTAGCCGGCCTCCGTCAGCGTCGTGGCGTCGGCAATCACGAACGGGACGTCCAGCATCTTGGCCAGGGTCTGCGCGATGAGCGTCTTGCCCGTTCCGGTCGGGCCGATCAGGAGCACGTTCGATTTCTGAATTTCTACTTCGTCCGCACGTCCGCTGTTTCGCGCGTTCGCTTCCAGACGCTTGTAGTGATTGTAGACGGCGACCGCGATCTTGCGCTTCGCGCCGTCCTGCCCGATCACGTACTGGTCGAGAAAGGACTTGATTCGCGCTGGGGTGGGCGTCTTTCCGCCGGTGCCGATTCCGCCGGTCGTCGGGGTCCGGTTCTCCCGAATAATGTCGAGACAAAGCCGAATACACTCGTTGCAAATGTAAACGTTCGGTCCGGCGATGATCTTCTCGACGTCTTTCTGCGGCTTGTGACAGAAGCTACAGGAGAGCCCGGCGGGGTTTGGATATTTCGGCATGGTCTCAACCTCGGGCGCGGGCCTATGATGCACTCTAAGTAAGCCGTGCGCGCGCCGTCAACCGCGCATCGGCCCGGGAATCGTGAACTTGATGGACCCCGCACGCGCCCGTATCATCCGTAAGCACGCGAGGGAGGGTAAGGAATGGCCACTGGCGACGACCTGTACGGCGTTCTCGGAGTCCCGAAGGATGCGTCGGCCGCGGAGATCAAGACCGCGTTTCGCGCCATCGCGAAGGAGTGCCATCCCGACGTCGCGGGGGAGGATGCGGCGAAGCTTGAGCGCTTCAAGCGCGCGCGCGCGGCGTACGAGGTGCTGTCGGATGCCACCGAGCGCGGCCGCTACGATCGCCGGCACGAGCGGCGCACAAGCTCGCCTTTTTACGGGGGGCACTGGGGTCAGGCCGGAACGCCGGTGTCGCCGGGAGGCGCCGGGCGCATGAGCGAACCGGCGAACGGACTCGACCTTGAGGATATTTTCACGGACTTCAGCGGAAGCGGCGGCCCAGATTTTGGTTTTGGTGGGAAACAGCGGACGAACGTGCGGCCGTCGGCGGGCGGAACGCCGCGCGGCGCACCGCCACGGGCAACGGGGGGTGGCCGGCCGCCGCCCGGGGGTGGTGCGCCACGCCCACCCCCTCCGCACGCCCACGCCGGGCCGTCCACGCCCCCTCGGGAGGCATCGGCCCCGCGGCCCTCGCTCCCGCGCACGCCGGGTCGGGACATCGCCATGCGCGTCGAGGTTGAGGCGGCCGTGGCGTCGCGTGGCGGCGTCGTCACGCTCAACTATTTCCGCGTGCTTCGTGGAGACGACGGCCGAACGCTCCATCGCTACGAAGAGATTCACGACCTGAAGATCCCGCCGGGAACGCGGCACGGGGAGACGCTGCGCGTCGAAAAGGCAGGTGACGCCGGGCAGAGCGGCGGCCCTTACGGAGATCTCATCTGCGATATCGTCGTGATCGGGTCCGCGCCCGAGGCCAGGCCGGAGGTGCCTCCTCCTCCCCCTGTTGCGCCGGAACCCCAGCCGCCCCGCATGAAGCTGCCCCCGCGCCCCCCTCCGGCCGGAGACATGCTTCGGGTGGACGTTGGCGTGGTCGAGGCCCTATTGGGCGGTCGCGTTCCCGTGACGACGCCGAGCGGCATCGTCAACGTGTCGATTCCGCCCGGCACCTCGTCCGGTACGCGGTTCCGTTTGAAGGGTCGCGGGGAGAATGGATCCGACTTGCTTGCCGAAGTGCGGATCGTGGTCCCGAAGGGTCTCGACGACGAGTCCCGAGCGCTCATCGAGAGGTTTGCGGAGCTGAATCGAAAGCCGGAGTAGGGTCCGGCAAAGCGGGCCGACCTATTCGATGTAGCCGAGACTGTGTGGCCGATCTTCCGTCGCAGCTTCCTGACTCATCAATTCCTCCGTCACCCCCTGCATGTCACCCTTCACGCGGACGTCGAGCCGGTTGCGGATATCACTCTCCGGACCCACGCTATCTCCTGGAACGATCGAAAATGCGTACAGGCGCACGCTGTGGTCATCGTCGCTCTGTTCGTGGCCGAAACCGATGACGTGGACGCCACCGCCGTACTCCGTGTTTTCGAGATCGTCGTGTACAGGCATGAGGTTGTCCTGCCACTCCTTGCTGCTGTCCGTCGAGCGGACCACGGCGATGCAGGGGTATTCGTCACAATCCATCGTTACGAGTGAGGTGTTTGGAAGTCCTGCGACACGCCCCCGGACGAAGCTCTCAAAGGCCTCGGGTTTGAAGGGCGCTGCGAGATCGGTCGGCCACGCCTGCGGGGCGCCACCGAGCGCACGGAGCTGGCCGGTCGTGATCGCATTCTCAAGCTTCAGCGAGGCGATTTCCTGGCGCAACGCCGCGGCGTCGGCCAGCGCCGGGTTTCCGTCGCCCGGGGACCGGTTGCGCCGTGGCGTCGACGATTCGTCCAGCGTCCCGACGGTTCGCTTCTCTCCCTTTGCGAGGGTGATCGGCGCAGCATCCGCGGGTCGCAGGATCGCGACCCCTTCGAGCACGCTTACAGTGACGATGGAGCCGGCAAGGGCGGCGAGGAAGGCTTTCTTATCCATGGTTGGGTTCTCCGTGAGCATGTCACGCGCCACCCCCCGCGGCGGTTCCACGGAAATCTCAACTTTTCCATCGATCCTCACGGGGAGGTCCCCGGCGAGCACGTCCAACCGCCCGTCCAGCATTTCGACGCCCCGAAGAATGCGCACCTCGGCGTGGGGGCGAGGGAGGATCACGCCGACGAGCAAGCCCGCGGCAAGCGCGAGGGGGATGGCAAGTCGAAAAAATGGCTTCGCTGGGCGGTGAACAGGGGCGGACGGCGCAGCGACGGAACGAGAGGTCGGCGCGGCAACGGACAATCGCGGCGCCATCAGCGCCGGCGGCGCCATTTCCCGCGGGAGCGCGCGCAACTGCCCCGGTAAGGCCTGCATCGCCGCCCACTCCGCTGCGAGCGCAGGCTCCGTCGCGATCCGCTCGCGTACAAGCGTTTCTTCGGATTGGGAAAGCTCGCCGTCGAGCAAACGAGAAAGGTCTTCGTTCATGACATCCCCTGTGCGAGCGCGGTGCGAGCGCGGTGGAGGCGAGACTTGATGGTGCCGACGGGGACACCCTCTGCTGCGGCGATTTCGTCGAGTGGAATTTCATGCAAATGGTGGAGCACCACTACCCGCCGGTGTGGCTCTGGCAGCGCGGATAGTGCTGCTTCAAGACGGGTAGATGTCGCGTGTAGCGTCAGCGCGTCGGGTGCGAGCGGTGCGAGATCGACCAATTCGTCGGTGTCCGTGACATTGGCGCGCACTTGCCGCCGGCGGTGGCGATCGACCAGGTGGCGATGGGTAATCGTCGTAAGCCACGTCGAGTACGATGCGCTTCCCTCCGGGTCGAAGTGCGCCCGCAACGCCTTCTCCCATACCTCCTGATAGGCGTCGTCGGGTTGCGGGTCGAGCCGGCGACACAGCGCCCAGACCATCGGTCCGAACCGTTCGACATTGGCAGACGGATCCATGCGGGGAGAGTACACGCGCGACCCGCGGAAGGGTTCCCGTCTATTTGTTCGGCGACGCGTCGCTGGTGGGCGTTGCCACGCCAGGCCGCCCGGTGTCGGGCGCGGCCATGGCCGGCGGTTCTACCGCCGGCATCAGCGCGATCTCCAGCACCTCGTATGCGTTGTCCACGAAGTGGTAGCGCATTTCCTCACGAACGACGGCCGGAATGTCGTGCAGATCGCGCTCGCACAGGCGCGGCAATACGACGTCCGTGATGCCCGCGCGCCGGGCAGCCAGCACCTTTTCTTTGACGCCGCCGACCGGCAAAACCTTTCCGCGGAGCGTCAATTCCCCGGACATTGCCAGATTGTGGCGCACGGGACGGCCCGTCAGCACCGAAACGAGCGCTGTAAACATCGTGACGCCGGCGCTCGGACCATCCTTCGGAATCGCGCCGGCCGGCATGTGCAGGTGGAATTCGTTGTCGGCAAAAACCTTGGCGTCCAACCCGAACCGCGGTGCCTGCTCGCGCACCAGAGACATGGCCGCCTCGCAGCTCTCCTTCATCACGTTTCCCAGGCTTCCGGTCAGCTTGAGGCCCCGCGGCCCCTCCATCTTCGTAGCTTCGATGAACAAGATATCGCCGCCGGACTCCGTCCATGCGAGGCCGATGGCGATGCCGGGCCGATTGGTTCTCTCCGCCAATTCGAGGTGATATTTGGGCGGGCCCTGCCACGCGGTGATTTGGTCGGGGGTGACCGCCAGCGGTTCCGGCTGCCCCTCGACAATCCGCCGCGCCGTCTTTCGGAACAGCGCCGCCAACTCGCGTTCCAGCGAACGGACGCCGGCCTCACGGGTGTAGCTTCGAATCAGAAACTGCAGCGATTCATCAGGAATATCGAGATGGCCGGGTGGAATCCCGTGCGCCTCTCGGAGGCGCTCCAGCAGGTGCATCCGCGCGATCGCCATTTTCTCCTCTTCAATATACCCGTGTAATTCGATCATTTCGAGACGATCGTGCAGGGCGGCGGGAATGGGATCCTCGACGTTGGCCGTGCCGATGAACAGGACGTTGGAAAGATCGAACGGCACGTCCAGGTAATGATCCCGAAACGAGTTGTTCTGTTCCGGGTCCAGCACTTCCAGGAGCGCGCTGGCCGGGTCGCCGCGGAAATCGGTGCCGATTTTGTCCAATTCGTCGAGAATGATGACCGGGTTTCTTGTGCCTGCGCGCTTCAGCGCCTGAATGACTCGACCCGGCAGCGCGCCAACGTACGTACGGCGGTGCCCGCGAATTTCGGCCTCGTCTTTCATGCCGCCGAGCGCGATTCGCTCGACCTTCCGGCCCAGCGCCCGCCCGATGCTGCGTCCAAGCGACGTTTTTCCGACTCCCGGTGGCCCGACGAAACAAAGAATCGGACCTTTGGCGTCCTTCTTGAGTTGCCGAACCGCAAGAAACTCAAGCAGGCGCGCCTTGATCTTGTCGAGGCCGTAATGGTCTTCATCGAGTGTGCGTCGTGCCTCCACTAAATCCGTCGAATCATCCGTTTGGATGGACCACGGCATCGCGACCAACCAATCGAGGTACGTTCGCGCAACCATGTACTCGCTCGCATCGACATGGATCTTTTTCAGGCGATCCAGCTCGCGGCGCGCGTCCTTCTCGACCTCCTCCGGCATGTGCGCTTCGGCGATCTTTCGGTCGTATTCGATGATCTCGTCGACGACGGTTTCACCCAACTCCTTCTGGATCGCTTTCAGCTGTTCCCGCAGGTGATATTCACGCTGGGACGTGTCCATGTTCTTTTGGACTTCCCGTTGGATTCGGCTGGCGAGAGTCGCATATTCTCGCTGCCGCTCCAGAAACCAAATCATTCGTGTTAAACGCTCATCGAGCTTGGGCTCCGCGAGAATTTCCTGGGCCTCGTCCGGCGCCAGTCCCAACTGCGCGGCAACGTAATCGCACGCACGCTCCGCACCCTCCTGCATCTCCAACGATTTGTCCAACTCGAAGGGTCGGTCTGGATTTCCGGTGAAAATCTCTCGCATCAACTCGCGAAGGCGCCGCTCGGCCGCCTGCACGACCTTCGCATCGCCAGGGAGCCCGGCAAACCTCGACGGGTGACAGACCGTTCCGTTTTTTGCGGCGTCCGCGAAGTCGCGGACGTTCACTCGGTCGAGTACCTCTACGAGCGCGCGCACGCCGCCATCGGGCAGGTTCAGGGTGCGCACCACGCGCGCAAAGGTGCCGACACCGTGCACGTCGTCGGCGAGGGGATTTTCTAGCCCCGGATCCTTCTGCAGGACCAGAACGAGTTCCTGCTGCGTTTCCAGGTGGGTGTCCAGCGAAGCAACCGATGGGCCCCGCCCGACGGTGATGGCCGATATTTGGCCGGGAAACAGGACTTGCCCGCGTAGGGCGATGGTTGGATGGGGGCGAGGCATGGCGGCTCGCGGTCTATCACGCTCCGACATCCGGTGTGCTGGATGGCCGACTGCACCCGTCGTCAGCCGCACTGCCGCTGCGAATCGCAGATGGACGCGTCGAACGTGCCCTCCAACTCGCTTCCCTCGCGGCCGATCTGATACGTCCCGCCGATTCGGGTGCCGTCCGCGCTGATTTCCACGCGCCCATCGTCCAGAAACGCCTCCTCTGACGTGCCGGACTCACGATAAAATGCCTGCCCATCCGATGGAAAACCGAACCGGTTTCCGGCAACCGGAATGTCCGCATAGAGAATCATGCGCATTCGGGAGGACGATGTGTCGGGTGGGTTGCACACGTCGGTGTTCAGTCCGACGTAGATCTCCCACGCCGGTCCGTCGGTCGGACCGCAGGACGCGAAGGACCACGCGAGTCCAGCGGGCCCCGGCGTAGGGGCGACGCCAGTTTCCTCCGTACTATCTCCGGTGTCTGCCGGTGCGTCTCCTGTGTCGCGTCCCGAGAGCCGGGCAGCGGCGACCGGGGCGGACGCGCACGCAAGCACGAACAGGGTCATCCGTTCGGTCTAACATCGATCTCCCCAAGGCCTCGTCACTCGACTACCATTCCGCGGCGCATGAACTTCCCGATCCCGTTTGGCAACTACCAGCTCGTCGATCGCATCGCGGTCGGTGGGATGGCGGAGGTGTTTCTTGCCCGGAGTTTCGGCGTTGAAGGGTTTGAGAAGCGCCTCGTCATCAAACGGATCATCCCCGACCTCGCCCGGAATCCGCGCTTCGTTTCGATGTTCGTGCACGAAGCCAAGCTCTCGGTTGCGCTGAACCATCCCAACATCGTCCAGGTATTCGACCTCGGAAAGGTGGACGACGACCACTTCATGGCGATGGAGTACATCCACGGGCGCGACCTCACGCAATTTTTGCGAGCGCTCCGACGGAATGGCGAAAAACTGGCGCCTGCGCTCGCTGGATACGTCGCGGCGCAGGTTGCGCGCGGACTTGCGTACGCGCACGCCCGATCGGCGCCGGACGGGCGCCCGCTGCACATTGTCCACCGCGATATTTCCCCGCACAACATCATGGTGAGCTTCGAAGGTGACGTGAAAATCGTCGATTTCGGGATCGCGCGGTTGGCGGGTGAAACCGTGGACGCCCCCGCGACCGGGCGGCCGGGCGGAGGGAAATTCGCGTACATGAGCCCCGAGCAGGCGCGCGGCGACGGTTTGGATGCGCGAACCGACATTTTTTCTCTCGGCGTTGTGTTGTACGAAATGCTGGCGGGAAAACGACTGTTTGCCGACGGGGACCCAGACGAGAAACTCCGACAGGTCGTGGAGTGCGTCGTACCGGATATTCGGGAAGTGCGCGGTGACGTCGACGAAGAACTGGCGTCCGTTGTCCGTCGGGCACTGGCAAAGTCGCCGGACGACCGGTACGCAACCGCGGCGCTTCTGGAGGAGGATATTCGGGCGTGGCTGTATAGCGTCGGATTTCGATCGGGCGCAGGCCAACTGTCCACGCGCATGCGGCTCGCATTCTCCTTGGAGCTTGCGGGAGAAAAACCATCGACAGACTTGGATCTTTTGGCTGATGACCTTCACGCCATGCACACGGGCGTGGACCCGGAGCCGTCCTCATCGACGTCCTCTCTTCAGGACTCCGCATCCGTGAGTGACGATCGTGGCCCGCGCCTGCTCGCGACCTCCCGGGGGGAGCGAAAAAACGTCGTCGTTTTGGTGGCAGAAGTCAATGGGTTGACGGAGATTTCCGCGCAGGCAGAAACGGAAGATATCGCGCGGATTCATTATCGAATGTTGCGCATGATCCGGAGCCTCATCGACCGGATGGGCGGCGTCGCGGAGCGCTTCGACGACGACACGCTTTTCGTTTTCTTCGGCCTTCCCCGTGCGCATGGCGATGACCTCGATCGTGCGTTGATGTGCGCTCGGGATTTTCACCGACTTGCGGCGCGCCTGCGCAAACGTGGCTTGGCGACCGAGTTCTCGGTTGGTGTACACGTGGGGGAGCTGAACGTCGCCAAGCGTGTTGGTCGGCATTTCCGATTCACGGCTCGGGGCGACACCCTGAAAACCTGTGTTCGCCTGGCGTATGCGGCCGAGCCCGGCTCTACGCTGGTGTCAGATAAGGTCGCCGCCCTTGCGGGTGATCGTTTCCCGTTCGATCGCGGGCCGGAGCTGCGTCGCAAGGGCACGCGCGGCACACGCGCGAGCTTCATGTTGGCGGGTCCTCGCCGCCGCGGCGTGCGGGGCGCCTCCGGCCGATGGTTGCGCCGCGGAGACGAGTTGGAGGTGCTTCGCGACGCGATTGCCGCCCTCCGTGAGGGGCGGGGTGGCCGGATCGGCGTGCGCGGAGAGGCGGGCATCGGCAAGTCACGCCTGCTCCGCGAGCTGCGTGAGTTGGCGTCGCGTCGTAATATTCGAGTATTCCATGGCCGCGCGCTTCCGTTTGGCACGGAGCGGCCGCTGGCTGTATTTCGCGACTTGATTTCGGATGTTCTTGGCATCGAAGGTGAAGTGGGTCACCAGACGGTTCGCGAGAAGTTGCAGCGGCTCTCGGAGTTGCATCTCGATCAGGATGACATCGCAGTATTTGCGATGATGTTTGCGCTCGAGACGCCCGAGCGGCCGACAGCGAGTCGTGACGCCATCGACAACGCGCTCGTAAAGCTGGTTCGCGGGCTGGCGGCCGATGGGCCGACCATCGTCGTTCTCGAGGATCTGCAATATCTTGATGGCTTCGAGCGGGGCATTCTGGACACTTTGCTCCGGGTCACGGATGGCGAGCCCGTCCTTGTGCTGGCGAGTTGGCGCGGCGAAGTGCCGCCGGGAATGTCCGGGCGCTTTCGGGAGGTGCCGCTCGGCGCCCTTGCCGCGGATCAGGTCGCGAGTATGGCGGCGGACCTGCTGGGCGGGGACTCCATCGGGCCCGACCTCACACGCCTCGTCCTTCGCACGGCGGAAGGCAATCCGCTGTACCTTGAAGAAATCCTGAAGGCGCTGCAACAGAGCGGACGCATCTGGTTCGAGGGCGCGGTTGGACGTCTCAGGGATCCACATCTTGACCCTGGACTTCCCGATACGTTGCAGGGATTGATCGCGGCGCGTGTCGACGCGTTGGAGGCCGCCAGCAAGGGGGCGCTGCAGGTAGCCGCGATCGTGGGAATGTCATTTTCGCCGCAGTTGCTCGGAGAGGCGGTGGGCGCGGACGAGCCGATGGTATTGATTGGAGAGTTGGTCCGCGCGGGCCTGATTTCGCCGGAGAGCCGCAATCCGGACACGGCGTACACGTTTGCCTCCGTCTTGATCTGGGAGTGTGTGACACGCGGTATAATGGGTCTGCAACGTCGTGAATATCACAGAATGGTGGCGGGTGCGATGGAGCGCCTGTATCGCGACCGTTTGGATCCCGTCATCGAAGCCTACGCGCAGCACAGCCACGCCGGTGGGCGCGCCCGCGAGGCGATTCGCGCGATCTCCGACGCGGGCGACCAACTCCAGGGCGGGCAGTTTCTTGAGCGCGCACTGGATTGCTATTTGCGCGGTATTTCCTGGTTCGATCAGGCCGCGCGCGATGTACGGGACAGCACGATCGAGGCGCGCTTGCACGTAGCCGCCGGGGAAGTGGCTCTGCTCCTCGGCCTCCCCGCGGCGGAGCGAATGTTGCAGGTTGCATTGGATATTGCGGCGGAGGGAGGGCCGCCCTCGTGCGAGGCCCGCGCGCTATTGTCGCTCGGGCAGTTCTACCGCGGCAAGGGGCGTTCATTATTGGCCCGGGCCAACCTCGACGCGGCGTGTTCTCTCGCCCGCCGGCACGGGGACCGGCCATCGCAAGTGCAGTGCATCGAGGCACTCGGCGCGCAAGCGCTTGATGAGGGGCATCTCGACGAGGCGCAATCGCTGTACACGGAGGGCATGCGCGTTGCGGGAGAGGACCGCTCGCTCGCCGCGCGAATGTTGCTCGGCATGGCCAACCACGCGCTCGCGCGAGACGATGCAGGCCGTGCCCTGACGCTCCTCACCGAGGCGATGCCGATTGCGGAAGCCGCCAACGATCGCATTCTGCTCGGGCGAATCGCGAACAATATCGGGCTCTGTCATTTCAACGAGGGCCGTTACCTGGAAGCACTGACAGAGTTTCGGCGTGCCATCGAGCTGCGTCGTGGACTTGGATACCGCCACGGGGAGGTGATCAACCTTCATAACGTCGGGGACGCGTGGCTACGTCTGGGTGATTTGCCGCATGCTTATGCCAGCTTTGAGCAGAGTCGAGAGGTTGCGCACGAGACCGGTTGGGACCGCGGCGTCACTATGAACGACGTATTTCTCCACTACCTCCGTGGATTGCGCGGAGAGGAAGTCGCGCTTGATTTGGCTGCTGCCAGCCAACTCGCCGCGCGGCTCGGTGACCTCGAAATCGCGCTGACGGGTCGGTGGTTTCTCGCGCGCCTGCGCGGGGATTCGGCTGCGATTACCGAGGTGCAGGACGAGGCGCGGAGCGCCGGTTTGACAGGACTGGCCCGGCAAATCGGCGGGCAGGTGGCGCCGGCGTGATACGATCAAGGGCAGGAGCCCCTTTCGATGTCGGAACGCGCAGATCGGACAGGCGCAACTCGGGCGGGCGCCGGTTGGTTTGGGCGCGTGATTCTCCAGCGGGAGAGCCTGCCGACGGAGGTGCAGGCCATTCTTGACGCGGAAGTGCGGGCAATGTCTCGCGGCGCGCACGTCGTCCGGTTCTGGCTCGGAATGGCCGGGTTGGTTGCGTTGTTGGCCAACTGGTCGAGCAATACGCCGGAAACGATGATGCTCGGCGGCATCACGGCGCTGCTCTACTCGCTGTACGCGGGTGGCGTCTGGCTTGCGGCGCGTCACGGCTTGCATCGGGATTGGATCAAGTACGTTTCGATCACGGTCGATACGACAGGCGTCACCGCACTTTCCCTGACGGGGATGTACAATTATTCGGGAGGGTACGAGGTACTGCTCGCGCCGGCTTTTCTGCTGCTGTACGTGATTTTCAACACGCTCACCACGCTTCAGTACAGCGTGGCGGCTTCGCTGTATGCCGCGCTGCTGTCGGCGCTCCAACGCTCCGCCGTGCTCGCGTACGTTCTCGCTTCCGGCACGGTGAAGGTGAGTGAGAGCGCGGTGTACGGGCAGGCGGCCGTTTCGATATCGGATCAGGTCAGCATCATTTTCTTCATCGCCATTTCCGGGGTGATTCCCGCGTGGCGAAGCTACTCGTCGCGGCAGTTGTTGTTGGGGGGCGCGCAGGCCACGGTCGCCGAGGCGGACCTGGAACGAAAGCAGGCGTCTCTCCGCAAGTACGTCAGTGACAACGTGGTGGATTATATGATGGCGAATCCGGAAGCCATGGGGTTGGGCGGGCGCAAACAATACGCAACGGTCATGTTCGTCGATATCCGAAACTTCACGCCGTTTACCGAACGGGAGAGTCCGGAGCGCGTGGTGGCCTTTCTGAATCGGTTCTTTACGGCGCTGGTGGATATCGTATTCCAGCACGGCGGTACGTTGGATAAATTCACCGGTGATGGGTTGATGGCGATGTTTGGCGTTCCGCAGGAAATGCCCGACGCTCCTGGAGAAGCGGTGACGGCTGCGTTGGAAATGCTCAAGTGGGTGCGCGGATACAATGACCAGCGTACGGACGCCGAATTTGAGCTGCGCATTGGCATCGGAATTGCGCACGGGTTGGTGATCGCGGGAAATATCGGGTCGCCACGACGTATGGACTACAGTGTGGTGGGTGACACGGCCAACTATGCGGCGCGGTTGCAAGAATTGAACAAGGACTTGGCTACGGAGATATTGGTTTCCGAGTCGGTCCACGACGCCGTACGCGGTCGTTTCCCCGTAAAAAGGATGCCGTCCGTGCGCGTCCGTGGAAAGCGCGGCGAAGTCGCGATTTGGGCAATCGAGTCCGCCGCGAACGCCGGGCAATCGCCCGAGCCGGAGTTGGCCACGGCGCCGCCATCCTTTCCCAATGCCGAAATCATCGTCGGCGGTAAATTGCGAGACGTGGAGTGAGCACCTACGACTCCGAGGGCGCGCGGTTTTCACGCCTCTGGGATCGGCTGGATGCGCGGATGGCCGCATTGCCTCCGTCATTAGCGGCCCTCGCGCGTCAATTCCGTACATCCATTCGAGCGGACGAGCGGCAGTATTTCTCCTTCGCTGACGCGGCGCCGTTGCTCTATCTTCCGATTTGGCTCGGGCGCGCCGACGACGCCGCCTTGGATGATATTCTGGAGGCTTCGGCGCTCGCATATTGGTATGTCCGTATTCAGGACAACGTCATCGACGAACCGGCTGAGCGCGGGCACGCTTCGTTGCTGCTCCTGGCCAATACTTTTCTTTGGGATGCGTTGGATCTTTGGCGCGCACGCATTTCCGATCCGCGTTTCTGGGCGCTTTCGCGGCAGGCATGGAGGACGTTCTCGGAGGAGACGGAAGCGGAGCGCTTGTGCATTTCGGAGCGCCGAGAATATTCGACCCAGGACTTCACGACGCACGCTCGCAAGGTCGCCGTGGCGGAAATTCCCATCTACGCGGTCATGGCTGCGTCGGACGATTGGCGCGGCGTGGAACACGTTCCGAATCTGGTTCACGCCCTCGGTCAGGCCTATGGTCGCCTCAACGACGTTCTCGGCCACGAACGCGATCTGCGCACCAATGGGAACACGTTTTTGCTCGCGCGCGCGCAGGCACGGGCGGGCGCGGCGGACACGGACGCCATTCGTGCCGCGCTGCTCCGCTCCGATTTATTGGAGGAGTTTCTGGACGAAGCGATGGTGAGCCATCGTGCGGCGCTCGTCCATGCCGAAGCGGTTGGTATTCCCGCCATGGGGATATTTACCGACGAGCGTTTGGCGCGGCTAGGAACCATGCGCGTGCAGGTCAGCTTGATGCGTTTGGCGAGTGAGTTGCGCTAGTCGCCGGCGAACCCGCCCCTCATGCTCCAGCCGCCGGGATCCGATGTCCGGTATCGAACCCGGAGTCTCTGATGTCCGCTCCCTCCCAACTCCAGCAACTCGTCGGTCGCGCCCTGATCGACGCCGACTTCCGCCAAGCGCTGCTCGTTGACACGCGCGGAACGCTTGTGAAGGAAGGCTTCCAATTCGATGAAACCACGCTGACCGCCATCGAATCCGCGATGCACGATCCGGAAAAGGTCCGGAGTTTCACCGCTGCGTTCCAATCGGAGTTTCTCGGCCGCGCCGATTACGTCTGCTAATTGCCCCCCGCCGCGCTGGAACTGCTCGTCCGCGAAGGGGGAGGATTCCGCCTCCACCAACTGGATTGTGGGCGCGCGCTGCTCGCGATGCGGCCACGCCCTACGCCCGCGGTATTGCATGCGACCGACACCGGAATCATCTTGCGCAGCACGGACGGCACGCGACACATTCGGCTGAGCGAACCAGAGGGCTTTCTCTGGCAGGAGATGGATGGCCACACGTCGGTTGAGGAACTCGCAACCGCCTGGTTCCTCCGCTTTGGTAGTTTTGAATTCGGCCAGATTTTGCGATTCGTTCAGTTGGCCCGTCGCAACGGATTCCTTGAAACCAATCGGAGCGGACTGCTTCGGAATCGGTGGGTATCGGCCTGGTTTGCGCGAGAGGTCCGCTGGAACGACGTCGATGCCGGAGTGGCCGCGCTCCATGCGGCCTGCCGCCCGATTTTCCGGTCTTCCGTTGCCATCGCGGCGGCGGCAACGGTGGTCGCCGGGACGTTGACCCAGGCCGTGGCGAGCACCGGTGCGCCCCCCGCATATCCGTTGGTCTTTGCCGGCTTCTGGCTGCTGCACATGATTCCGCACGAGGCCGCCCACGCCGTTGCCTGTGTCGCCTTCGGGCGCCGCGTTCGCGCCATCGGGGTGAGCTGGCGTGGGGTGTTCGTCGATACGACTGACATGTACCTCTCCAGCCGCCGAAACCACGCCACTGTCGCCCTTGCGGGACCGGCAAGCAACCTCGTCCTTGCGTCGGTAGCGGCACTGGCTGCGGTTTGTCTGCCGGTCACCGCCTGGCGGGAACTCGCAGGCGTCGCCGCAGACGCCGGATTTGCGATGGCGTTTGTCGCCGGGTGGCCATTCTTGTTCGCGGGAGATGGCTACCACGCGCTGTCGGATGCGCTGCGCGCACCCCGTTTGCGGGCGGATGCCGTGCGGAGCGTGCGAGCCGGCAAGCCGACGGCCGTCGGGGTCATGTATTTGTCGCTGCTAGCGGCGACGTGGCTGGGGTTGTTCGGATTTCTCGCCCGGGCGTAGATTCAGTCGCCCAGGCGCGTTCGGGAACCGAACGCCCAAAACCTATTTTCGATATTCCGCGGGATCGGTGGAGGTGGCGTCGAGTCCCCACAGTATCACTTCCTGGAGCTTGTCATTTGTTCGGCGTATTTTTGCGGTCAGATCCTGCATCATCGCCCACGCAAACTTCCCGAAAAGGGCGCCGTCGTCGTTAAACAACTGGCGCAGGCGTTCGGCATCCAACACGAGTAATTGGCAATCGAGTTCGGCCGTCACGCTTGCCGACGCGCATTGGGCGTCGATGAGATCCAACTCACCGAAGTGAGCGGGAGGATCCAGGTGGGCGAGGACGGCCTCGGTTTCCCCACGGATGGTCTTGGTGACGACAACCCGGCCTTCCCGCAGGATATACAGCGAATCGTGCGGGCGCCCCTCGGACAGGATGACGCTGCCCTCCGGCACGCTGCGCGGCTCGAACCAACGCGCCAGCCGAACCAACTCGTCGGGGGAGAGGGAGGTGAAGAGCGGTTCGGTTTGCAGGAATGCCGGGATTGGGTCCATTCCCGGCCCGTAACCTATGCGGATGGATCGAGCGCCGTGGCGTCGAGGCTCCAGGCCACTGCGGCGCCGAGTCGTTCATTTGCGCCGCGCACCTTGGCGGACAGTGCGCGCAGCAAGGACCACAAAAGCGTCTTGTCACAGAGAATCTTTTCGACCCCTTCACGGCGGAAACGCCAGACGACGGTCCGTTCGTCCGCGGTGACCGTGGCGGCGGCGGGGCCCGGACTGATCGCGCCCAATTCGCCGAACATGGCGCCGGGGCCGAGCTCTGCGAGCAGCGATTCCATTTCGCCACGGACCGTTTTCGTCGCCGTCACCTGACCGCTGATAAGCAGGTACAAGCTGTCTTGTTGCGCCCCCTCCCAGAGGATCACCTGACCGGGCGCCGCAACGAATACCTCGGCGTAGGGGCGGATGCGTTCAAGGGTATCGGGGCTCATGTTCCCGAGATCGGAAGCGCAGCAAGGAGACGTGAGGCTATTCGCTCTCGACGACCACGATCTCCTCGCTCGGAACGAGGCGATCGAGCAGGGAGCGCAGCGTTGTGACGTCTACCGGGCGGGTGAGGACGACGCAGCCCTGAGCCACAAGCCTCTCCCGCGTGCTGTGCTTTAGTCCTGGCGGAATCACGACGATGGCGTTGCGCTGGAGGGCGGGCGCGGCCTCGGCAAATCGGGTGAGCAAACGGAGTCCGAAACTCTCCGGACGCGGAAAGGCGAGAACGGCGGCTTGCCATGCATGTTTCGGCAGGGCGGCGAGTGCGTCCGCTATCGTGGCGTAGGCGTCAACGGTGTGGGTTTCGCCAATGTGGCGCTCCAGGGCGCGACGCAGCAATTCGTCGTCTTCAACAAGGAGTACGTTTGCGCGTGCAGTCGGCCGCGGTCGGAGCATATCGGCGGGGCGCACGGCGGCCATCGCTTCAGCGGCTGGAAAGCTCACGCGGACGCGCGTCCCAGTACCGGCGGCGGTATCCAACTCCAATGTACCGCCCGCCGCGCGCAGCGACTCTTTAGCAAGGCCAAGGAACAACGGCGCGTATCCGGGCTGCGCCGCGAGGTAGTGCAGGTCTCCGAGGCGCGACTGAACATCGACGGCGTAGCCGGCCCCGTTGTCACGAACATCCAAGTACAACCAGCCATCTCTAAGTCGGCCCTCGATCGTGACGCGGGGATTTTCCGCGCCGTCGCAACTGGCTGCGCTTGCGAGGAGGAGGAGGCACAGGCCGCGCAACAGGGGGCCGCGGGAAGCGCGGGCCGCGGGAAGGTCGTCCACGACGAATTCAATGGCGACCGCGTTTTCATAGGCATGCGAGACGAGATCTCGTGCCGCCTCCAATTCGCGGGAGAGCCGCACCGGACCCGGAGGATCGGGTTCGCTGGCCTGAAACCGATTGATGTCGTCCACCAGACTGCGCAAACGGTACACGCCTTCCCCGAGCGACGTCATGACCGCGTCAAAGCCGCGGTCATTGTCAGGCAGCCGCGCGCGGCGGGCGTAGGCGTCGAATTCGCGCATCGACGTACCGCCCGCGACCATGCGTGCCAACACCCGAAGGTCGGTAAGCGTCGCGAGCACAACGCGATGGTCGGGCTCAAAGTAGGCGCACGCATCTTGCAATCGACGCACGACGCCATCGGTGAAGACGCTGACCAACGCGCGCTCCTTGGTGAGCCGCGCTTGCTCGCTCATCGATTGGACCTCCGTCCGGTCCGCGAGAAAGCAGAAAACCAGCTGGATGACGCCGTCGGCCCCTCGGAGCGCGACGGCGTCGAGGTCGGCAGGCACGCGGGTTCCATTCGGTCGGACGACGTTGACGCGGACGCTATGGCGACCACGCCCCGCCAGTCGCGTCGTCAGCCCATCCCATTTCAGACCCTCGACGTGCATCACGTCATCGAGGAACTTCTTTCCGCGCGCCTTGCCGGCACCCGCGCCACCCAGCCGCTCCGCACCTCGACTCCAGGTGCGAATCGTGCCATCCGGCGTTGCGACGATGACGGCGACTGCCGCCACTTGTCCGAGCGCGCGCTCGAGGTCACCATCGGGCGTCGCGGAGGGCGCGTCGGCACCGCTCTCGTCGGTCGTTTCTGAAACGGGCGTCGAAACTGGCGCGGTGACCGGCGAGATGAGGAGCGCAATCGCCACCATCTGCTGCCGCTCGTTCTGGACACGCGCGGCGCTCACGGTGCATTCCAGCGTGTCGCCTTTTTCGCGGCGTAGCTCTCGGGTAAACTTCATCGTGCCATGCGAGCGCAGCGTCGCGACCCAGTCGAGCACGATGGCGCGTGGATTTTCGTCCGGAATGAGGTTGGAGATGGGGCGCTCCAGCGCGCTCCGCGGGCTGTACCCGAACAGCGCCTCCGCCGCGCCGGACCAGTGGAGGATGCGGCCGTCGAGGTCTGCCACCACGATCGCCTCTGGAACCCGCTCCAGGATTGTGTTCTGAAGGCGAACCCACTGTTCCAGCTTACGACGGTCCGTTACGTCCTCGCCAAGGACGACGACCACCCGGGCATCACCCGTGCCCTGCGGTACGAATTGCCAACGGATCTGGCGTTGGTCGCCTTGTCGCGTTGAAAGCAGCCATTCTCCGTCACGCGGCCTGTCTCCGGTGAGCGCGGCGCGATGCACGGCGTGGACGGTTTCGCGGAGCGCCGGCTCCGGATAGAGCGCACGGGTGAGCGCCCGAACGTCCGTCAACGTTTCGGGATCGAAGTCGATTCGGTCTCGCATCGTGCGGTTCATGCTCACGACGCGCTCTTCCGCATCGATGGCGTACACGAGCGTGCCCGTGCGGTCGAGCAGCGCTTCGACCGCCGTCGTTTCGAGCTCCGGTAGCTGTGCGCGTGGTCCGCCGGCCATTGTCGGCCCCGATAACGCGCACGGCGGCGGGCGGCGGTATGCTCGCGGCGGTGCGCGTCGTTCGTATTCCATCGGGGCAGTCCGTCGAACCGTTCGGTGATGCGCCGGGCCGGATGCAGGTGCTCGCCGGCACCCTTGCGGAAGCGCAGGCGGACGCGATCGTCGCCGCCGGGTGCGTTTTGGCGGAGGGGCCGCCGACGGACGAGGCGTACGCGGTCGTGTCGGACCGCCTCTGGTTCACCGGATCGCTCCTCCGCGCGATGATTGCCGAGGGTCGGCCGGGGCGCCTCGTCGTCACGGACGATGCCTTTCTCCGCGTGACCGGGGCGCTGCAGTCGGATGCGGCCCATCCAGAAATCGCAATTGTGGCGGCCGGTGGTGCGCCGTCGTTCACCGGGCTTGCCGATCTGGAGCTGGACCTGCGCCTCGCTCCGATGGCTCCTCAGGGCCTGCATCCCGCTTTTCAGCACGCAGCGGCCGATCCGCTCGTGGCGGGTGCGCGCGCCGTTCACGGTATCGAACATTGGAGTCATCTCGTCCGGGTCAACCTGCTGGCCCTCACCGCGCGCGTTGCGGAGGCGAAAGCGGCGTTCGATGGGGCGGCGTGGTGGTCCAAAGTCGGCACGGCAGCGGCAATCTTGTGGAAGGCGGGCCGGCTGAACGAAGCCGCGTTGGCGCGCGCCGTCACACGAATCGGGAACGGCTGTTCTATTCACCCCTCGGCCGTCGTCGAAGCGTGCGAGCTCGGAAACAACGTCAAGATTGGCGCGGGCGCCGTCGTAAGGGGGTGCGTCCTCGGCGACGGCGCGAGCGTGGATGTACAGGCCCACTGCGTCGCGAGCGCAATCGGGCCGGGAGCTCAGGTCGGTCGGGGCACACACCTGGCGCTTTCTGTCCTTTTCCCCGGCGCGCTCGTGTCCCAGGGTGCGGGCTTTCAGGCGTGTGTCTTTGGTCGCGATTCGTTCGTGGCCCAGGGCGTCACCGCGCTCGACCTTTCCTTCGGCCGGCAGATCAACGTCGATCACCGTGGCGAAAGAGTTTCGAGTGGCGGTTGGTTTCTCGGTGCCGCCATCGGGCATCGCGCGCGAATCGGCGCCGGGGTGCGCATTGGCTACGGCGTCGCGATTCCGAACGACACGCTGCTGGTCGGGCCGCCGGAAACGCTCCTTCGCAAGGTCGAGCCGGTCAACGGTCCTGCGATGGTGCGTGACGGTCGCCTCGTTTCGGTGAAGGATGGCAGTGCATGACGCTTTTCCTGTCGCTTCTGATCGCGTGTTGTGGGCAGACGCCGCCGGTGTGGATGGCCATCGATCCGGTCACCACGGCGGTGGGCGTCGATATTCGCCTGGATCTCGCAGACTATGTCGATGACGACCCGAACACCGAGCACACGTTTTCAATGGACGCCGAGCCTGGCGTGGCCGCGAAGCTCGCCGGCTCGACGCTGACGCTCTCCGGTGAGGAGGATTTCGATGGGTACGCACGGGTATCGTTGGCGGTGACCGATCCCTGTGGGGTGAGCGTAGAAACGTCGCTGTCCGTCAAGGTGGTGGCATCCGACGGTGCAGGTTCAACCGGCTGTCCGGCGGAGGTTCGCGTAGGGTCGTCGGCGTCCACCGTGGCGATTGCCGGGTCGTTCAATGCGTGGTCGATCGACGCCAACGGAATGGTGCGTGACGGCGATGAGTTTGTTGCGACATTATTTCTGGCGCCGGGCGCCTACGCCTACAAGGTGGTCGAGGACGGCACATGGCGGTGTGACGCCGGTGCCGGGCAGGCGATTTGCGAGGCCGGGCAGACCTGGGATCCGTCGTGCCCAAGCGGGGAAAATAATTGCAATAGCTTGTTGATCGTGCCGGATTGTTCGGTGCCGCAGTTGACGCTGTCGGCGCTGGAGATCGATCGTACTGGAAACGGCGTGACCGTGACCGGTGGAGCGGACAAGGCCGTTTCGGGGGAGTTTATTACTCTGGACGGTGAGGATATCGCCGGGTGGAATGGAAAAGAGTTCTCGGTTGCCCAGTCGGGACTGACCGAGGGGCGGCACACGATTCGGATTGGCGCAGAAGGTACCGAGCCGATCTACATTCCATTCTGGACGGACGATTTTCACTGGGAGGATGGGCTCCTCTATTTTATTTTCGTCGATCGCTTTGCCGACGGCAGCGGCGGCAATGAAGCGGAAGGGGCAGACGTGGACTACGCAGGCGGAGATTGGCGCGGCGCGTTGGCTCAGTTGGATGCACTCGCAGAGTTGGGCGTAACCACGCTGTGGATCACCTCGCCGCTCGACAACGCCGAGGGCGATTGGTCGGGGCAATGTGGCGCCACCTACGCTGGCTATCACGGATACTGGCCGGACAGCACGGCGTTGGAGGAGCACTTCGGTGACGATGCGGCGTGGAAAGCGTTGATCGACGGTGCGCACGATCGCGGCATGCGGGTCATGGTCGATTGGGTCGCCAACCATGTGCACAGCAATCATCTCTGGGTGACCGAGCACCCCGCATGGTTCAACGAGCGGCATATCTGCGAGCAGGATGATGATGGCGATGGGCAACTCAATTGGGATCAACGCCCGTTGACGTGTTGGTTTGCGTCCTACCTGCCGGATATTGATTATTATCAGCTGGAACCCACGGTGGCGTCGATCGATCTGGCAATCGCCCAAGCGAAAGAATGGGAGATCGATGGGTTTCGAGTGGACGCGGTGAAGCACATGCCCGACAGCGTGATGGTGGACCTGGAAACCCGAATTTCGGCGGAGATTGAGCACCGCCTGGTTGGGGGAGACGAGGATTTCCGTACGGTCGGCGAGACGTTTGACGGCGCAGCAACCATCGCGCGGTACGTCACCGATCGCGAGTTGGACGCGCAATTCGATTTTCCGCTCTATTTCGCCATCGTCAGCGCGTTTGCACGGGATGAGGTTGGCTTGTCAAGCGGAGAGGGTTCCCTGGCCGCGGCTGTCGAATCGTCACGGACGGCCTACGGTGGCGCTTTGATGAGCACGTTCCTGGGAAACCACGATGTGGCACGGTTCATCGCGCAAGCGAGCGGTGAAGTCGGGAGTCTGTACGGAGACAGCCCGTGTGACGGAAACGGGGACTTGGTCACGCCTGATTTGCCGCCCGGTTGGTCGGAGCCGTATGACCGCTTGAAGCTCGCCTGGACGTTTCTTTTGACGACAGAAGGCCAGCCGCTGGTGTATTACGGCGATGAAGTCGGCCTGCCCGGCTACGCAGACCCGGATAATCGACAAACGATGCGGTTCGATGGCGAGCTTTCGGACGATGAGGCCAGCGTGCGTGCGCACGTTTCGGCGCTCGCTGCGGCCCGCCGCGAGCATCCTGCGCTGGCGCGCGGAACCTTCACGACGTGGTGGGAAGGGGAGGCGGATGTGTGGGCGTACGCACGCGTGTTGGACGGGGATGGCGTGCTGGTGATCTTCAACCGGGCGGAAGCGGAAGTCACGTTGACAAACGGTCTGGCCTTCGCCGGACTGCCGGAGGGCGCGTACGTGGACGTGAACTCGGGTGGCATTTTCTATTCCGTCGGTGACGCGTTGCAGGTCACGATTCCCCCAATGGGATCGCGCGTGTTGGTGGCACCATGATTGCGCTGTACTGGTTGGTTTCGCCCCTCGACGCCGCCACGCCGCATACCAGCTTGACGGCCATCGTTTCGGCGAACGGGCATGGCGCCGTGGTGTGGCGGGACAATCGCCTTCAGGACGCCTACCCCCATCTCTACCAACAATTGAACGCTGACGCGGATCCAACCCCAGATATTCTGTACGATACCTATTTCGGCGTCACGGACCTCAATGGGGAGGGCCATTGGTTGGTGGAGCCGACGTCGATAAACCAGATGGATGGAACGGGCATTATCCGCGCCACCCAAATGATCGGCGATGTCGAGTTGGTCCAATACGCCTTTGCGCCGATGACGCTTGGACAGTCGGGTCTGGCGCTGGTCGCGGAGGTGCGGAATACGACAGATCATACAATCTCTGCCTTTCAGGTGGTGTCGCTGCACAATTGGGTCAGCGGTGGCTATGAGGAGGTGGCGCAATTCGACAACGAAACGATTACCGAAAAGGGGAGTCAGGTCGCGACGCGGTTTGTCGCGCCCGGCGCGGACATCGGCACGTGCGACAGGGTGTATACGACGGTCGTGTCCGGCCAGCGCCTCGCAGGAGATTGCGGCGGTGCGGCTTCCGGGGTTGTGGAGGGATTTGGGTGGAATATTCCGCGTCTGGCCCCAGGAGACGAGCGTTGGGTCGGCGTTCTGGCGTCCGGCGAAACGGACACGACCTGGATCGCCGGACGCGAACCGCGCATGTGGCTGCTCGATGAAATCGCGTGGTGGTCGGCGTTCCACGCCCGCGGCACCGTTCCGGTGGGGCTGGCTACGGCCGAGTTGGCCGTCTACCGCCAGCAACTCGCGTTCCTGAAAATGGCGCAGGTCGTCGAGTTCGGCGCCCCGCATGGGCAGATTCCCGCCTCGCTCCCGGCCACCGGCCCCGTGGAGGCGTTTGCGCACGTATGGAATATCAGTTGGGTGCGTGACGGCATGTATGCCGCTCGGGCATTGGCGGCTGGCGGCTATGTCACGGAGGCCGCGGACGTATTGCGTTTCTTTATACAGGATGGAAAGGCAGGTGGATATTCGGAACAACTCGGCGGTATTTCCTACGCCGTGTCGGTTTGTCGAACGTATGGCGACGGCACGGAGTGGTCCGATGATGATGGAACGGGGCCGAATATCGAGTTGGATGATTTTGGAATGTACTTATCCGCGCTTGGCGCCGTGATCGAGGATGGAGGGGGCGCAGCGCTCGCGCAAGAGTTGGGCCCACGTGCGTTGGATGGGGTGGCGGATCCGCTTGTCGCGCTGATTGATCCTGTTACGCAGCTCATCGTGGCGGATTCGTCGATCTGGGAAAGGCACTGGAACGGCAACGAAAAACAATACACGTGGACGTCGGCGCAAGCGGTGGCAGGATTGCGCGCTGCGTCCAGCATTGCGACGTTGTTGGGAGATTCGCGGGCCGCGGCATACGCGGCGGCGGCCGCCCAGCTCAAGGTCGGGATTTCGGCGCGGCTGGTCGATATGGACGGCGTCGTTGCGTCGAGCGTGCAAGAGCTTGGCGACGGCGTCGGATATTTGGACATCGCGGCGGCGGAGGTTTTCAACCTCGGCATTCTCGATGCGCGCGGACGTGAGTTCGCGCCGACGATTGCCATGTGGGAGCGTTGGTTGCGCGTGCCAGATGTGGACGGATTCAATCGGAACGACGACGCAGGGGCATACGACACGCAAGAGTGGGCGTTTGCGGACCTGAGGATGGCGCTCGCGTATCGTCGGGGGTGTGACGCTGGCTCGGGCCGCCGCCTCGAGGATCGGGTGACCGACATGGCGATGGCGAACAACCGGGTAATTCCGGAACTTTACGCTGCGGACGGTTCAGATTACGCCGGACCTGCACCGATGCTGGGATTCGGCGCGGGGCTTTACGTGCTTGGCATGCACGAACGCGGGGGGGTAGGGTTGGATTGTCCACCGGAAGATTCTGGCGCGGCGGTTGATTCCGGCGGCGGGCTGGACACGCCGCCGTGCGGCTGTGCCACGGGCGGCGGCAGCCTGGCACCGCTCGCGTTGTTCCTGGCCTACTTGTCGTCCCAACGCAAGGGCAGAACGCGCGTTCCGGGTAGCCAATAACGGTTGGGACGGTCCTCCCACGTCATCGTGCCGTCCGTGTGGCGAATCACCAACTTGAACGCCTGAACCTGATGGGCGAAGGAAATGTCGGTCGGCAACGGGACACCGAACGCGGGATTCCAGTTTCCCAGCGTGTCTCCTGCGCCCACCAGCCGCAGTTCGTCACCCGGGGAGAGCGGCGCGCCGTGCGCTGATACGCGCGCGAGACTTGGGCGCGCGGGCGGCGGGCGGCGCGTTGGAAACACCTCGACGGCATGCGGCTTCACCGTGTGGCCGTGAATTTTCCGAGGTCCGTCGCCGCTGTTTACGACGACGAGCAGGCTTTCGTCCGCCGATACGCGCGCGAAGGCGTACAGGGTGTCGTCGAGGGCGATGTCACGCGTGACGCCGGTTGTGAGGGCCGAATGGCGTCTGCGCGCGGCCGCGAGCGTGCGGATGTGGTGCCCCGTGTCGTTCCACTTGAAAACCATGTCCGCCCGATTGGCGGGTTCCGCCATTCCGAACAGGCCGGCCTCCGTGCCGTAGGTGACCGCCGGCTTTCCGCGCGCGGCGTATTGCAGCGTCAGCGCGCGTGCGACCCGGTCGGGATCACCATGGCACGCCGCCAAAATGCGCGGCAAATCATGGTTATCGAGAAATGTGACCAATCCATTGGGGTCGGCGAATCGGCCATCCTGCGCAAAAACCGCGCCGAGCGCACCGGGCGGGCCATCGTCGCAAAACGTGTCGACCATGGCGTAGTGCAGCGGAAAATCAAATACGGCGTCCAACTGAGCGGACCATTGGGTGTGCGCCAATACGCGCGAATCTCCGTCAAATACTTCGCCGAGCATTTGAAACCGTGAGCCGGCAACGGCCTTGATGTCGCTGCCAAGTCTGGCGAGAAACCCTGTTGGCATATGGCGAACGGCATCCACTCGAAATCCGTCTGGATGGACCGTGGAGATCCAGTGCATCGACGACTGGAGAAGGTACTCGTACACCGGCTCTCGTTCCTGAGCCAAGTCCGGGAGCCCGTGCACTTGCCCGGTCACGCGTTCTTTGGGATCGGCCCAATCGACGATGGGTGCCGGATCGTGAAACCAATCCGGTTGCGTGGTCGTCAGCACACCGTCGGGAGCGACATGGTTGTAGACCATGTCAAGGAGCAGGCGCATGTGCCGCTTGTGCAGCGCGCCCGACAGCTCGACGAGTTCCGCCTCCGTTCCGAATCGGGGCGCAATCGTCTGCAGATCCTCGACCCAATAGCCGTGGAACGCCCCCCATTGAAAAAATGGCGTGGTGCGCATCGTCGTAACCGGGGACAGCCAAACGGTATCGGCGCCGAGTCGCTGGATGTCGTCGAGGTGGTCGATCACGCCGCGAATATCCCCGCCGTGAAAAGCGGATGGATCTGCCAAGTCAATGCTGTGGTCGTTGGTTGGGTCGCCGTTTGCGAAGCGGTCCACGAGCACAAAATAAATCACGGCGCGGCGAGCCAGGCGTCGAGCAATTGGGCCGTGTGTCGCGCGATCACAGGCGCGGCGGCGGCAACCGCTGCCTCGTCACGTTCATGGTAGAATTGCAGGAAAACCGGGACGTCGAACGTGTCATTGTAGTCGGACGGCGACACGGTGAGGCGCACGCGAACCGTCCACCGATACTTTCCATTCATTTCCGAGTAGAACGACGGTTGGGTTTCCACGAACAGGGTGGCGCCGGAGTACGGGGGCAGCAGGCCGATGCGTGAACGCGTGTCCCGGTGGCGGGAAAATGGTTCCAGAACAGGTATAATATCGAAGTTCGCGCCCGCGATACCGCGTGCCGAGGTTGTTTGCTGTACGGAATCGAGAAGCGCGGATGGGGCAGCGAGCACCTCACCGGTGGCGACACTTTCCACGATGGAAACGACGCGCAGCGTGGTGCCGTCTGCGGCGGCTTGCGGGGCGCCCCGCCCGATGCACGCAAGGAGGCTTAGAACCATGCCTCTGCCTCCAATGCAATCACGTTGTGCCAGTGCCGCTCGACATTTCCGAAACTGTTGAATTGGTCGAGCGTGTCCACGAAGCTGTTTCCAAATGCATTGTTCTGGGTGGAATACTGCAGCCCGTACATCAGGCGCAAGGACGGACGCGTGTAGATGCCCGGGCCCATTGGATTGAGGACGATCCCGGCTTTCCCCTGCCACGTGTCCCGCTCTGCGCTGTCCCCCATCTCCAGGCCGTCCCCGTCCGGTTGGCCGTTCGTATTTTCGAACAGCGAGTCGTAGTGGTTGCGAAACGTATTTCCGTTGTGCGATATTTCCTTGGCGATGCTGGTTTCCACGAGAAGGTGGACGGTTGGCACCAAATATATTTGTGTGCGAAGTACAGTCGAATAATACGTGCGGTCGTCGTTCGTGGGCGCCAGATCGTTGTCCTCGTCGGTTGCATTTCCGTACAAACCCGCCACGGAGATATCCAGCCGATCGGGCACGATGGTCATCTGCAACTCGTCTCCTACCACGAGTTCATCGCGCTCGTCCGTGAGGGAGGTCACGTACAGCGTGTAATCCGCCCCCTCCACGGTTTCCGTCGTTGGTCCAAGCGGATGCCGTCGGGTCCAACTGGCGTACAGGCCGTTCCAACGAATGGGTCCGGCGTTACCAACGCCGACGTAGGCGACGGCTTTATACGACCGCGCGTCGGTCGCGACGGGGTCGGGAAACTCAGATTCCTGGTTTGGGTGTTCGTCCAGCCAACTCTCGACGACCTTTCCTTGCAGCCAGTTTTTCGTCGTAATTCCTGGGGTGTCGTAGGGCGCATTCCGGTTTCCCTCGACGGCGGGCTCATAGTACGCCTGCCCGCCGAACCCCAACTCGACGTGTTTGCCCAAACGCGCACGCAGCGCGCCGCCGCCCGAAAATACAGTATTGTACGCCACGCCATGGATGGAATACCCGGCGTCTCCTGCGCCGATGGTGAGGTCGATCGGACCCGGCTGGTAGCGCGCGCTCATGCCCAGCGTGTCGGAAAGGATCTGGGTTGGACGCATGTCATACAGCCCGAGGTCGCCGAAGTTGGACTCCAGCGTTCCGACCCGCCACGTCACATTCGCCAACGCGATGTTTCCCGCCTGCGCGTACACCTGTGATAATCGAAAGTTGACCAAACTCCCGCCGCCCCCGTCGGCCGATTGGATCGACCCCCCCTCGATCTTCGCGTGCAGATCGCTCCACACGTCGGTCGAGCCCGGGTGCGGCTCCAAAACGGCCTGACGCAGTTCCAATGCCGCGTACGGCCCTTCATTGAGGAGGCGACCGTAGAGATTCCAATATCCGAGGCGCCCGTCTCCGCCTTCAAAATCGGGGCGTGTCATCACCCGAAGGTAGCCGCCCACTTCGGCGGCTTCCGCGTGCGCAACCAGCGCGAAGACAATCACTTCGACCGCATCACGACGATGGTGCTCCCCGGCACGGTGTAGGTGCCGGCCATCGTTTCCGGTGCGTCGAGGGAGATATTGCCGGACGCATGCGGATCGAGCGCGGCGCCGTCCAGATATTCGGCGGTATCGAAATACGCTTGGGTGTCGAGCAGACGCTGCCAGACTGTATTGGATGGCAGCGTGTACGTGACGTCACCGCGCTCCATGTTCAGGAGCACGACCACGTCCGGCTTCCCGAACGAGCCGTCATCCTGCCAGTGAATCATCAGGTGCCGACTCGACCAGTCCGGGTCACCCGAATTACCCTCGTTTCGCCATGACATTGGCATTCCTCCGCCGTACTCATCCGGAGAAAAAGCATAGAGCGTCTCCCGCCGCATGCGCACGACCTGAGCGACGAAGTCGTGCATCCGCCAGCGCTCGTCACGCCCCTGCCACTCGCCCCACCGGAACCAGTTCCACTCGTTATCGGCGGTCGTGGAATAGGCGTTGTTGTTGCCGTATTGGGTGCGCACCCACTCGTCGCCGCCGAGGATCATCGGCGTACCTCCACCGATCATCATCCCGACGAAGAAATCTCGCATGAGTTGGCGCTTGAAATCTTCTGCGTCCACTCCCCAGTCGCGGCTGCGATTGTTGTTTTCCCCGCTGTCGGTGTCACACCAGACGGAAAAGGGATCGGTGCAGCAGGTTGGATTGAGCGGCCCGCATTCATTTTGTTTGCTGTCGTAGGACAGCAGATCGTACATCGTGAAGCCGTCGTGGCAGGTGACGAAATTCACGCTGTGATGCGGCTTTCGGCCATTCCAGCCGTACCTCGCCTCACTGCCGGTGATGACGCTGCCGCCATCCAACCCATTTTCGGCCGCGTTGAGTGCCCACCCGTCGTCGTTCGCTATCGCCCGCCACCAGTCTCGGAAACTGGCGTTCCATTCTCCCCAAGCGGTGCCGTCTTTTGTGGACGCCGCCGGAAATCCACCGATGGCGTTGTAGCTGCCGCCCGCCGTCCACGGCTCCGCGATGATTCGCGTATTGCCCGCCTGAAGGATCGGGTCATCGATGATGTCTTGCAGGACCGTGTTCACCGGGTCATCCCAGTTGTTGTAGTCCCCATCTTTTTCGCCAAGAATGCCTGCGAGATCGAACCGGAACCCATCGACGTGGAGTTCCTCCACCATATAATGGAGCGAGTCGAGAATCATTCGCCGCGTCGGGGTGTAGTTTGGACGCGTTTCATTTCCGACGCCGGTATTGTTCCAATATCCCTGGGCATCGGTGGAGAGAGCGTAAAAGGCGGAATTGTCGAGTCCGCGCCAACTGTAGATGGTGGCGGCTTCCGCAGTATCGAGGTTGTACGCCTCGGTCATGCCCGAGGAATCCGGGAGGTAGTCATCCGTGTACACCTTGTCTCGCCAGAGTCCGCCTTCTCCCGTGTGGTTGTACACGACGTCTACGATGACTTCGACGCCTTGCGCATGGATGGCTTCCACCATCCCCTTGAATTCATCGATGACCGCTTCGGGTTCACCATCGATCGTATAATCGGCGCTATAGGATAATTCGGGCGCGAAAAAGTTGACGTTGTTGTAACCCCAGTATCCACCATCCACCGGCTTTTCGTGGATGGGCATGAATTCGACGCCGGTGACGCCCAACTCGGAGAAATACGCAGCCATTTCACCCACTCCACGGAAGGAGCCCGGGTGATCGACACCGTCCTTGCCGTTGGCGGTGAGTCCCTTCGGATGCGCCTCGTATAAAATCAGGTCATTCCAGGCGTGGACGCCGTCCAAGGCGCGCTGGGTCGTCCACGCGTCCTCCCCATCGCCCCAGGTGTAGGTAGACTGGACGACCACGCTTTTCGCGGCTGCACCCCACGTACATTGCGTCCGCCGACTCTCTCCCGAACCCGCGCTCCCCGCAGACCAATCGTGATCCCGCGTGAGCGCGCGGCTCCATGGATCGGTCAGTAGTTTATTGGGATTGAAACGATTTCCCGTGGCGTCGACATCCTCATGAAACCCATCCTGACCGCCGCAATACCAATCCCCCGAATACTCCCAGTTGGGACCCCAGGCGACGTATCCGTACCGTTGACCAACGCCGACGCCTTCGACGTACAAATTCCGAACGTCGCCAAACCGCGACATTTCCCATCGGTGGATCGGTTGGTCACTATCGGCGTCATCGAACAACAGGAGATCGACGCGATCGGCCGATGCCGAGTACACCCCAAAATTAACACCGCGATCAATGAGCGTCGGGCCAAGATTTTCCAGCGCTGCAACCTCCGCTTCGGAGAGACTGGGGGCGATGGCCTCCGTGTGGTACAGGCGCGTGTACGGCTCCGCTTCGCAGGCGAGGCTGCCGGTCACAAGTGCGAGCAGAAGGCGACGGCCGGCGCGCATCACGGCATCATAGCCCGGTCCAGACCCCGACCTCGACGACCCGCACCGTGCGCTCATTGTCGTTCCACACCCGCGTCAATCCGGCCGCTTCGACGGTCATAATCGCCGCCGCCCGAGTGGTTGCGTCGTCTCCACCGATGATGACGAGCACCGAGCGCCCTTGTGCGCGAACACCGGCGATCGTCGCCGCTAACGTGGGTTTGTTGTCTCCCCGCCGCGGGGACACATCATCGATGTGCGAGCCCGGCGGGAGTTCGACGCCTTCGACTCCGGTTCGGAGGCCGTTCACCGCTTCGCCGGCATCGTGGAGAATCACTCCGACCGGTTTACCGTTGCCGGTGAGTCGTTCGACCGCCCGCCACGTGCGATCGCCGATGGTGTGGAACGCCATGGCGACCCGCGGATCCGGCGCGATCGGAGCACGGAGGTGAAACAGCGTGTCTCGGGCGCTTGCGATGCCAGCGTGAGAATTCGCCGACGCGCCCGCGGTTTGGGGAGCGGGCGGTTTGCCCCGAAAGAAACCATGCGACATCCCTTCGAAGCGCATTGCGAGAAGGACCGCGAGCGCGCGCAGGAGGGCCACCGGGGCGAGACGCGTCCAGGAGGCAAGAGCCGCCCGCGGGTCGATCAGCGCGATGGCGGGGGCGAGCAGCGGAAATCCGCACGCAAGGTAGCGAAGGCTTCGGTACGGGGCGAGCGTGAGGGTGACCGTTCCGGCGGCGAACGCGAGCAGGCAGATCAGGGTGAATGCGTCCTTTCGCTGGGCGGCGCGCCCGGCGCCGATCGCAGCGAGCGCCGACATGGCGAGGCCAAGCGCCGTCAGGCTCGACGCCGGGTACCAAGGCCAACTCTCCGCGGGTCCGACCGGCTCCCCGTCGAAGATTCCGGAGACATTTTGGGTCAGAAACTGGGCAATTCGTTTATGTTCAAACCAGTACCACGGTCCGGCCAACGCCAGCGCTATTCCGCATGCGACGGCCAGGCCGAGGATCGCGCGCGCGCGCTGCGGACCGACGGCGAGGTGGTACGTCGCCGCGACAATCAGCGCCGGCCCGGCGAAGAATGCAAAACTCCATTTGGAGAGAAGTCCCAATCCCAGGGCCGTTCCGAGCGCGATAATGGCCCCGAATTTTCGGAAACCGTCACTTGCTGCGTATGCTGCCATCGTCGTAAGGAGAAACGCGGCGACGGCGACTTCCGTGTAGAAGGTGCCTCTCTCCCCGGCGTGGTACCAGAGCGTCGGCGCAAGGACGGTTGCGACGACTGCGCCGGCCCTATCCCCGGACCGAGCCGCACCGAACCAGGTGGACGCGGCGAGTAAAAAGACAAAAGGCAGCAGAGAGAATCCAGCGGTGTCGTAGTGGTGATTGCCGAGTAGGGAATACGCGAGCACTCCCGCCAGCGGAACGAGCGGCGGGTACGGGGAGGCCGGCGTGCACGCGGAGATCGCGGTCCAGAACCCGTCGTCCAGCCGTGCTCCGAGGCACACGCTCATGCGATAGACCTCGACGTCATCCCCTGCGGCCGGTGCATGGTCGAACGCCAACCATCGCCACTGGAGGGCGGTGACGAGGCCGACCGCGAGGATGCCGGGTAGCCACGCCGTCAGGCGTCGGTTCACCGCATGGCCTCCTTGATCCGCCGCTCCAATGCGCAGCTTTCCTCGGACCCGAGCGCGCACCCGCGTTTTGCGTCGAGGAGCGCCTGCTCGCGTTCTCCCATGTGAAAGCGCACATTCGCGCGGTCACGCCAAGCCTTGGTGTTTTCGGGTGCAATGTCGAGGAGGTGGTCCAGCGTCCGCACCGCCGCGCGATCATCCCCGCCGTGCGCGTACACCCACGCCAACGTGTCCAGCGCCTCCGTGTTGTTGGGCTCCACCTTCAACACCATTTCGAGGTCTTCCGTGGCGCGTTCGTCCCGACCGAGATGCGCAAACGCGCGACCCCGGCCGAGCCGGGCCTTTGCGCTGTCCGGCTGGTCGTCGAGCACGGCGTCGAACGCGTCGAGCGCACCATCCCAATCCTCCGCCGCGTAGCGATCCTCTCCCTGTTTCATCCGCTCTTCCGTTTGATCGACATCCGCCTTCTTCTCTGCTTCAACAACAGCAATTTCCTGAACCTTCCGGGCCTCCGCCTTTGCTCTCTCCTGAGTTGCGTACCACCACCATCCGCCACCAAGCGCCGCGCCCGCGCACGCGAGCCCAAACAGCAGAACGACAACGGCGACAATCTTCCACATCGCGGCAAGCATATCGCTGTCGGGCCGAGCACGTCGATGCGCGTTCCGGTAGCATGCGAGGCGTGAAGTGGACCGCGCACGTTGAGACGGGGGCTGAGACGGCCGCTGTCGTGGACGCCACGCTTGCCGTCGTCGGAACGGATGCCGCAAACGCCGTATTTGTTTTTGCGACCCCGACGATCGATGCGAGTTGGCTGGATCGACGTATCGCGGATGCATTCGGCGACGCCGCAATCATCGGGTGTTCCGGGGGTGGGGTGATTGGCGGTGCGCGGGAGGCGGAGCGGGCTGGAACGGCCATTGCCATTGCGGTTTTACGAGACGCGGTGGTCGACGCGCGTACCTTTCCCGTGGGTCCCGGAACGAGCCCCGAAACGATGGTCGCCCGCTTGGATGTGGACCCCGAGACGGACCCGGCATTTGTCCTGCTTGCGGAGCCTTTCACGTGCGATGTCTCTGGAATGATCAGCGCGTTGGACCGGCGGTACCCGCGTGCGGTGAAGGTCGGCGGCGTCGCGAGCGGCGCGGCGGAACCGGGCGCGCACATATTGGTGCGCCGCGGACCTCACATGGTGGGCGGAGCACTTCTTCTGGCGATCACGGGAGATGTCGGGATCACGCCGGTGGTGGCGCAGGGCGCGCGGCCGATCGGGCCGCCGCTGCGGGTGTCACGAGCGTCCCGAAACGCAGTTTTACAGCTCGACGGGCGCGCGGCCGTCGCGGTGCTGGAGGGGGTACTCGCCGACCTTTCCCGGGGTGACCTCGATCGATTTCGTCGAGGGCCGCTCATCGGACTTTCGACGGAACCTACTCCGCGCGCTGGGGACTATCTGGTGCGAAATCTGGTGGGCATGGATCGGGCGCTCGGGGCATTTTCAGTAGGAGGAAGCGTGGATACGGGCATGACGGTTCAGTTTCATGTGCGAGATGCAACGGCCGCGAGTCAGGATTTGCGCGATCAGTTGGCCCGGCGGAGCGATGTCGCCCCCGGCGGCGCATTATTATTTTCCTGCCTTGGACGTGGGGCTGGATTTTTCGGTCAGGCAAACCACGATACGTCGCTCATTCGGGCCGCGTTCGCGGAGATTGACGTGGCGGGTTTCTTTTGCAACGGGGAAATCGGACCGGTGCGTGGTCGAACGTCGTTGCATGGATACACCACGTCGATTGGGCTCATTACCGAGCGGACGTGGGATTGAGTAACCTGAGTTAACGCCGGGGATTTGGCGCCTCCGCCGCGAATCGAACGCGGGACCAGCGGATTAGAAAGCCGCTGCTCTATCCTCTGAGCTACGGAGGCAACGGACCCAGTCTAATCACATCGCAATCGCCCGGACGAGGAGCCGGTCGCACCCCTCCCTCAGCGGTTCCTCGCGATGGTTTCCCCATAGCGCGTCCGCGTAGAATCCTGTGCTTTCGAGAAGCCATTCGATCTCGCGCGGAAAGATCAGGCGCAAAGGCAGGCGGGAGGTGCCGATTCGTTCACCCTCCGAGTAGAATCGGTCAATCAGGTCCAAGCGACCTTCGATGGGGCGGCGGAAAACCTCGCGGGTTCTCTGCACCTTCCGCCCGTCCACGAGCCCTTCCCACGCCGGCGCTTCGCGCGAATGGGCGGTTCCAAGCAGCGAAAAGTCGGGCATCGGTAGGTCGATCGTCAGCGGCGCACCCTCTGAGAGCGCCCCGCGGACTGCGCGCAAACACTCGAATTGTTGGTCGCGCCCGTGCAGAAAGGCAAACGCCGCGTTGGGTGCGATCACTTCCGCGAACGCACCGAGGCGAAAATTCGTCATGTCGCCCAACACGTACGTCGCCGTGCCGAAGGTCCGGGCGAGCATCGCCGCGGATCGGTCGAGGCCCGTCACTGGGCGGGTGGCCTCCAGCCCTCGACAAACGCGCCCGGTGCCACATCCGAGTACAAGCAGTGCCCCGGCGACTCCCCGGCGCGAATACCCCGCAATATCGGCGTCCGCTCCGGCGAATTCCGCATCATAGAGGGCGGCGATATCGACGTACGGGTCGTCCACGCCACGGCGTAACCCTCACAAACGGAGTAGCATGGCGGCACCTGCGAGGTTGAGATGATGTGGCGAATGGCCGTTGCCGTATGGATGCTGCCTGCCTTTGCGATCGCTGGGGAGCAGGCGGCGCCTGCCCCGAACGAGCCGACCACGGCCGATGGATCGGCGGCGGCGGTGCCTGCGGTGCCTGCGGTGCCTGCGGTGCCTGCGGTGCCTGTGCCTGCGGTGCCGGCGGTGCCTGCGGTGCCTGCGGTGCCTGTCGCCGAGGAGGAGGCTGCCGCGGATATGGACACCGACGATATCGACGCCGGTGCCGGGGAGTTGAGCGCGCATGCCATCAGCGAGGTGCTCCGGAAGGGGCAATGGGCCGTTTCCGATTGTCTGACCCACAACGCGGTTTCTGGGCAGGCCGGTCGGCTGGTGGTGGAGTTTGAGATTGGCCTCGACGGACGGGTGATCCGGGCCGGCGCCAAGGAATCGAACCTTAAAAATCCGATGCTTCAGACCTGTCTACTGACGGCCATTCGCCGCTACCGGTTTCCGGCCCCGTTCGGTGGCACCGTGATCACGACACATCCTTTTGTGTTTCAGTAGCCGGTGACGGCCCTGGAGTTGGCCGCCGTGTGGGCTGCGGTCTCGGCGGCCGTCAACAAGGACGCCTATTTTGCACCGCCCAAGCTGCCCGCTCCGGTCTGGACGGAGGTGGCGTCCGGTCGGATCGCGCGGCTCGGTGACACGGCAGCATCGGGGAGGGTCGTCGCCGTGGGGGTCATCCACGCGTCGAGGCCAGCCGTGTGGCTGGCCCTCACGGATGACCACCTTTCCGACAACGTCGATAGCCTGACGGAAGTTGCGCTGAGGGGGGCGTGGTCCAGTCCAAAGACTCTCTATCAACGGCTCGATCTTCCCTGGCCTGTCACCGACCGACATTGGGTCATCGACCTCCGAAACAACGCCACTCTCGCCGCCGCTGGGGTCTGGGAACGCGCTTGGACACTCGATCGTGCCGCGCTGCTCACGGCGCGTGAACACACGGACATCGCCGGCTTCGACGCCGCCGCCGCCATCGCCACCAACGACGGCAGTTGGCTGCTCGTGTCCATCGATACACATGATACATTGGCGGTGTATCAGGCGCGCGTCCAACTCGGGGGAGCGCTCCCGGACGGTGCGGTGGACGCGTTTACACGCGGTCAGGTCGATGGGCTCTATTCTGGCATTCGCAAGGGAGCCGAATCATTAACCAAGCGCTACGGAGCCGGATGCAGACCGCAACCAGCGCCGGACGGCTCGCCAATTCCCTGTTTCTGAGCCATCGTTGCCACGGGGGTCCGCCGGCGTTCTACTTCCCACGCATCGCGGAGAATACGGCCTTGATAGTATCGCGTGGATGGTCGGTGTATCGGCTGAACTCCTGACCCGATTTCAGCCATTCTCCACCGTCAATAACGACACATTCTCCTGTGACGTAGGCCGCCATCGGCGACATGAGGTAGGCCGCCAGGTCCGCGAGCTCCTGCGGCTCCCCGAACCGACCCAGTGGAACACCCTTTTTGGCTTCCTCTTCGATGCCGCCCGCCATCAGCCGGCTGAACGCACCTTCCGTGGGGAACGGCCCCGGCGCGATTGCGTTGTTGCGAATCCCGTAGGTGGCCCATTCCACGGCGAGGGAGCGGACCATTGCAAGTACGCCCGCCTTTGCCGCCGCGCTGGGGAGGACGAAAGCGGAGCCCAACCACGCATACGTTGTCACGATGGAGAGCATGCTACCGCGTGTCCCACGGGCGATAAAACGGCGCCCGACATCGCTCATGCAATGGAACGTGCCGTGGAGAACGATGCGCACGACAGCGTCGAACGCGTTGGCGGACAGGTCCTCACTGGCGGCGAGAAAGTTACCCGCGGCGTTGTTCACCAACCCCGTGAGTTCACCTATTTCTTGTTCGATAGAATCGATCGCTGCGGTCACTTGTGCGGGGTCACGCACGTCTGCGCACGCGTAGGCGGCTACGCCGCCGGCGGTTCGAATCAGCGCAACAGTTTCCGCGAGCGGCTCACTACGCCGCCCGAGTACGCCGACCCGTGCGCCGAGTGCCGCGAAATGGATGGCCATCGCGCGGCCAAGCCCGGTGCCGCCCCCGGTGATGAGGATGGTCTCCGTTTTAAGGTGGTCAGCGGTAAACATGCGGCTCCCGTTGGGGCGCGGCTAACCGATACGGCGCACGTGCGATACGATGAGCGTCCGGAGGGTTTCTGGCGCGCCTCGTACACCTGCAACCGGGAGAAGGAACTCGGGCATGGGACCTGTTGGGGGGTGAGGTGCGCGTGGGGCGGACCGATGACAACGATATTGTCGTGCCGAGCCGCAGCCTTTCGCGCGCCCACGCCACGGTGTCGCTGAAACAGGGGCGGTGGGTGGTCATCGACCGCACGAGCAAAAATGGCACGTTCGTCAACGAGCGCCGCGTCGAGGAGCGGGTACTGGATGGCGGGGACATCCTACGTTTTGGAGAAGTGGCGTTTCGTTTTGAGGATGCGCCGGTCGTGCCAACGATGGTGCGGGAGGTGGAGCGGAGCTTCGGCAGCGTGGAGTTGCATGACCTCATCGAGACGTCGTCCACGGGCCAGGTGATCCGATTGCGTGAAGCGGCTTCGCGCGATCAGGCGAAATTGGCCGTGCTGCTTCGCGTCAGCGAACTGCTTTCCTCTCCCGGAGACCTGGATTCGCTGCTCGAACGCACGCTCGACCTGTTGTTTCGCATTCTGGACGTCGATCGAGTGACGATTGGAATGGTCGACGAAACGACGGACCAACTCAAGCCGCGGGTGACGCGCGCGGTTCGTGGAGATGCGAAATCCCTTGTTTGGTCGGAGACCATCGTCGCCTACGTGGCCGAGCGACAGATGTCGGCGTTATTCGCCGACGCACCCCACGATGCGCGGGTGGGCTCCGCGGACTCGATACATCTGGAGTCAATTTCTGCGTCGATGTGTGCGCCGTTGAGGGCACACGGCAAATTTCTGGGTGTGCTCTACGTGGATCGGCGTGGCGGTGGCGTTGCATGGGAGCAGGAAGATCTGGAGTTTCTGGGCGCGTTTGCCAACCAGGCGGCCATTGCGGTGGAGAACGCGGCGCTGTACCGAAGGCTGGAGGCCGAGGCGGTCGAACGAAATGCGATGGCCCGCTTTTTCCCGCCGAGTGCATTTCCCCGCTTGGGAACGCTTGCGTCGCTCGTTCCGATGGATGCGGACGTAACAGCAATGTTTTGCGATCTGTCGGACTACACGGCGCTCTCTGCGCGCCTGCCGCCGCGAGACGTGCTCGCGCTGCTCAACGCGTATTTCCCGCGCGTCGCGGAGATCGTTTTCCGGCACGAAGGGACGTTGGAAAAATATATAGGGGATGCGCTGCTGGCGGTGTGGGGCGCGCCGTTTCCGCACGACGATGATGCCGATCGTGCGGTGACGGTAGCGCTTGCGATGCGGAGCGCGGCCGCAGCGGTTCGAACCCCAGCAACGCCGAACGGCCTTCGTGTGCATATCGGCATTCATAGCGGCATTGCCACCGCAGGAAATATTGGTTCCAACCGATACCTCCAATATGCGACGATAGGCGAAGCGACGAACATCGCCAGCCGTGTCACCGGGCTCGCAGGCCCGGGCGACGTTTTATTGTCCGAGGAAACGCGCGTTCGTTTGCGCCGCGTGTGGAATCTCGTCCCGCTCGCTCCAACGAGGGTGAAGGGGCGTGAGGAGCCACTCCAATTGTATCGGGTGGACGATCAGGTGCCGGAGGACGTGTAGCGGTCGAGCCCTACGCGCCAGCCGGCGAGTCCCGCAGCGAGGCATACGGACCCAACAATCGGGGAAGCCAGCGCGTATGCAGTCCACTCCGTCCGTCCGAGAAACAGCGATGCGGGGTAAAAGCCGGCGAATCCTATCGGCAGCACGAACGTCAACGCCAGGCGCAGCGGGCTTGCAAACAAGTCCATCGGATAACGGCTGAACGTCGAGAGTTGAAAGACCAAGCCAACCGCAGTCCCACGGTGGTGCAGGTGGAACCCGGCCGAGGAAATCAGCGTAAGCACGCCGCCAAGCACCGCCGTGGCGCTGGCGAGCAGCAATGGCAGCAGCAACCACTTCCACAACGCAATCGCCGGAAGCCCGGGCGCGACCAACGCCATGACCACCAAGCCGAAGCCCACCGTTGGCAAGTCTTCGAGGCTGACGTTGTCAAGCAGGACCTGTGCGAGCGGATGGAGAGGACGCAGCAGCACGCGATCGAGTTCCCCGCCGAGGATGTACCGTTGATTCAGCGCGTACAATCCGCCAAAAATCACGTAGAATGCTCCCACTGCGCACTCGGCAAATCCCCATGAAAAGAGCATGTCGGAAGCCGTGTAGCGTCCGAGTTGGTCGAGGTGTTGAAACAACGCAAGGAGAAGCGACATCCCGACGCCGGCGAGCATCAGGTTGGACGCCGCCAGCGCCAAAAAATCGGCGCGATAGGCGAGGCGCACTTTGACGCGCTGTCGAACCAATTCCCATGCCAATCGGCGCGACGACCCCATGGCGCGCGATTAACGCCCCCGCATGCGGATGGTGCTCAACGCGGACGATCTTGGCATGAGCGACGCGGTCAACGCGGCCATTTTTTCGGGGATCGACGCTGGATGGGTCACCTCGGTGTCCGTGCTCGCCCGCGGTCCAGTGTTCGCAGATGCGGCGCGTCGGTTGGTCGGCGCGCCGGTAAGCGTGGGCGTGCACCTCGACGCCACGGAGTTTTTCCGGCGAGGCAGCGAACCCGCCGCGATTCGGGCGGAGTGGTCCGCCCAACTCCAACGGGTGCTGGACACCGGCCTCCCGGTTTCCCATCTGGATTCGCATCAGCACTTGCATTACCGCGCCCCCTTCCGAGAGTTGCTGCTCGACCTGGCGCGTGAAAACGGAATCGCCCGCGTCCGGCGCATGGGGGTGCCTCCCGGATGGTGGCGCGTGAGGGCGCAAGCCAGAGCGTGGCTGCACAATCGTCATCTACCCGTGACTACCGACGCGTTCTATTCACTATCGTCGTTCATCGCCGCCGATTGTCCAAGGCACGAAACCATTGAAATCATGCTGCATCCAGGAAACCCGCACCATGCCGACTATCCGCGAGAAGTCGATCGCTTGCAATCGGGATGGTTGGCTACGCTGGCGGCGCCGTTGGTGCTGATCCGCTGGAGTGACGTGTGAGTTGGTTGTACAGTTTTTCAAGCTGCGCCGCCATGGCATCAAACGAAAGGTTTGCATCGAAATAGGCGCGGAGCACGGCGGCTTTGGGCGGATTTTTCCATGTCGCGACGAGCGCGGCCGCCAAGCCAGCAGCGTCTCCCACGGGAAATCGAGAGGTAAGGTTTGCCGTTGTGAATCGGAACGCGGGAATGTCCGTCACGACCGGAGGTATGCCGCAAGCCATCGCCTCGACAATAGCGATTCCGCAGACCTCTCGTACGCTCGATTGGACGACGATGTCCGCGCTGCTGAACCAATCGTTCATGTCGGCGTGCGGAGCCCGACCTGCAAAAGATACTTGCTCGGACAACTCGAGGGTATCGACCCTTTGTTTACACTCGCCGAACAAGCTGGCTTGGGTGTAGGTGAGGGTCAGGTGGGCTTCGGGTGCTGCCCGCGCGAAGATCGCAAATCCGCGAATCGTCGTGAGCGGATCCTTGACGGCGTCGAGCCGGCCGGGGCAAAAGATCGCTGGGTTTCCACGCATTCCCGTTCGCTTCCGTGCCGCGGTGCGATCGCGAATCTCGAACGTCGTCGAGCTTTCCACGAGCGGCACAATTCGATGCTTCGGCAGGGGCCAGGCCTGCGCCCGGTCGATGTCGGTGAAACAAACGGCGCTCACCCGTCGTAACGCGAAACGTTCGATGGGGCGGGTGAGCAGGTGATGTGCGGGCTCACCACCGTGGTAGTGCGCGACGAGTGGAACGCCTCGGCGCTCCGCGAACCATCCCAGCAGCGCCAGGCTCGGGTGGTGAACGAGGTCAAAACTGTGAATGATTTCCGGGTGGATGCGGGCGAGGGCTGCGAGTGGACCCGTGGCCGGCGCAAGCACGGCCGGCGAAAGGTGTCCGAGCGCCCGAAGGACTCGGCGCCCCGCGCGCGTTTCAAAGCGAGGGGTGTGAACGTGCCAGGTAGCACCGTGGGCGGTCACAGTGGCGTCCTCCGGCCCCTCCTGGACCACGTGGACGTCGTGGCCGCGACGCGCCAGCTCGGCTGCCAGCTCCCGTCGTGTAGCGTCGGCCTCGATGAGCTGTGCCACGGTTGTTGCTTCGCGCGGCCAATACAGGTTTACGAGCGCGATGCGCATCCGGTGGGGTCAGGGCCCGGAACGCTGAAGTAAATGCACCAAGACCTCGCATCGGCGACTCTAACAGGTTATAGGAGCGGAGTGTGCTGGCGTGGGGTCGGCGCAACACTGGAGGGTACGGTGTCCTTCGCAGACCGTTCCGCGGGCGCGTTTCTCGGCCTGTCGCTTGGTGACGCCTACGGGCGTCCACTTGAGTTTCTTCGCGGCGCCCATATGCGTTCGCTTGTCGTTTCCACGCGAAAGGGGGAACTGGTTTGGACGGACGACACGCATATGGCCCTGTATTTGGCCGAGGCGGTTTTGGAGTCCGGACCCGACGTTCTCGACGCCGATGCGTTCGGCCTGCGCGTGGGCGAAGCATTTTCACGTTGGTTGGCCGACCCGTTCATGCCGGGCACGGCTCCAGGAAACACGTGTCTCACGGGTGCGCGCCGTTGGCTGGACACGCGCGATTGGAAGATCAGCGGCGTCAAGGACAGTGACGGGTGCGGCGCGGTCATGCGGATCTGCCCCCTCGGGATCGCATTGGCAGGGGCTGACTTGACGCTTGCAGCGCGTGTCTCGGCCATGCTCACGCATGCGCATCCGAACGCCGTAGAATCGGCGATTGCGGCAAGCCACCTCCTGCGTTGGACGCTGGAGGTGGGTCGCTTTGATGCCGCACTGGTGGAGCGTGCGCTTTCGTTGGTAGGCCCGAACGGCACCACCGCCGCGGCGCTTCGAGCGGCGATAGCGGAGGGTGGCCGCGCGGGCGTGACGCTCGATGAGTCGGCGATTCCTGAGGGTGATGGCGGGTGGCGTTCCCCGAGCGCGCTCGGACTTGCCGTGGCGGCGGTGCTGCGCGGTGGCACGTTCGAGCAAATCGTGGACCGGGCCGCCCGCATCGACGGGGATAGTGATTCCGTTGCTTGTCTTGCGGGAATGTTTGCCGGAGCCGCCGGCGGGACGGCGTGTCTGCCTGCAAGCTGGGTCGCGGCGGTCCATCGCTCGGCGGATATTGTCGATATCGCAGCTCGTTTGGCAAAGCGCGGGCAGCCGATCCTCGCAGTCGCAGATTTGCACGGGCACATCGGGCACTTTGATGCGTTGATGGCCTGGTCGTCTGAGTTGGGTGCCCCTGATGTCGTGCTGCTTGGGGATTATTGCGACAACGGACCCGACATCATTGGATTGATTCGTCGAATCATCTCGCGCCCGGAAACAACCGCGATCATGGGGAACCACGACCTGGCGGCGCTGCGTGCGGTTGGGTGGCCCGAGGAATCCAGCACCAAACACTGGTTTGCCAAGTGGAATATCCGGTACGGGCAGACGTTGGCGTCGGCGTTGGGAGCCTCAAACCCAGCGGATTACGCCGCATCGCTCCCCGCCGACGTCCGCGATTGGTTGGTTGGCCGGCCGTGGGTCGCACTTTCGGATCGATATTGCTTTGTACATGCAGGCATGGAATCGGGCGCACTCGCGCCGCAGGTCGCAGAATTGCTCGCGCACCAACTCCCCGCCGATATTGATCACCATCCGGCGCCGATCAGCAACAAGGCGCTGGCCACGACAGCCGATCCGTCGTGGTCTCACGTCGTGTTGAGCGGACACAAGAACCTGCATGGGTCGTGCGCTTACGTTGGGCCAAACCGGATTTGCCTGTCCGCTGAGGTGGACACTACCGGTGTCCTGCACGCCGTGGTCCTGCCGGAGCGGCGATTCGTCGCCGTGGATCGCGCGGGCGCTATCCGTGACGTCAACCCCGATTGATCCGCAGGATGCTTATTCGGCTACGCGAGACAGATCGAACGGGCAGTCGTCCCACGTGCCGGAAATGATGTCCGCGCCATCCCACGTGGCGTCCCAGATGCCGCCACAATCCAACTCGGCATTGACGGCATTGCCCACTTGGCCGTTGCAATCGTCGAATACGATTTCCAACGCTTGCTCCCCCGATCCCGAAGCGCGCGTCACCGTCACGTCGAACGTCTCCTTGCAGGGAACGTCATTTTCCCGGGGCGCGCAGTCGAGCGTTCCGGTGCCGGTGTCTCGGGGGCGAGCAGCGCCGCCGTCGTCCGGGTTGTCGAGATTTCCACCGGCCCGCGCGGCATCCTCCGACGTGGAGGGACTCGAAAACTCCGACCGCTGAATGGACGTTTCGTCGGTGAGCGTCAGGATCAGATTCATCGGGTCGATGTCCGCGCACTCCATCGCGCCGGACCACGTGTCGACGAGGGGGGTGCAGGCCAGAACCAGAAGGAGGAGCATGCTTCCTCCTAGCCCTCGCCGACGTGCGCGTCCATCCAGGCCGCACGCTCCAGCGCCCAGTCCCGCAACCACGCGACCTCGTCGCCCCAACTCGAGCCGACGTAGACGTTTGGATCGACCCAGGCGCCAATCACGGGCCAGCGTTCGTGATCCCGAACTTCCGCTTCTGCCGTTTCTGCCTGCATCGTCAGCACGCGCGAGACGATCGCGTCGTCCGAAAGGAGATCCGCCCGCAACGATTCCCAGCGTGCGCGAACGCGCTCATTCCATGCGGGATCTTCCCGCAGGCGCTGCCACCAGAACGTGTATTGATACGCGTATCCGCAGCGGTCCAGGCTGTCGTACACCCAATCGTTCGTCGTCCAACTGTCGCAGTAATTGCAGTTTCCCCATGAGCGGTCGAAATCCCAGGCTGGCCCCGCGACCAGACGCGAAGATCCGGGCGGCCCGCTCGTGTACAGATACGCGGAAAGGCGGTAGGCATCGATGTTGTGCGCCAATTCGTTGATGAGCCAGTGGTCCACCCACGCGTCCTCATCGATCCACGCGGGGTAGCCGAGCGTCCGATCCGTCCAGTTGTTTCCAACGAGCATCGCTTCAAATTGATCGAACCAATCGAGGAGGTACGCGGACTCCTCGCCCGTGGCCTCGCCAGGGCCGGGTTCGACCCAATCGAGTGGGCTCCCGCGCGCGGTGTCGAAACCGGCGCTCCGATGTTGGTCCACCTTCACGATGAAACCCCCGTCCACGCTCCCGGTTTCGACATTGGTGGTGCGGGGAAGGTTTAAACGATTTCCTTCGCGACTTACGCGCTCCACCAGAACGTAGACGCCAACGTAGTCATCATCGAGGATCAACTCTACGAATTGGGTGCGGGGTTCCCAACGTCCAGCGTGCGCGGAAATGTCTCGGGCAATGCCGTAGGCGAGGGCGTCTCGCATGAACGTTTTATCTGCGTAGGGAGCACGAAGCACCCAATCGCTGGCATCCGGCAAACCGACCAACCCGCAGTTGATATCGACACCCGCGTCGTCGCGACACTCGAAACGGTAGCCAAGTTTGGGGTAGCCGGTAGACGAGGACCCGTGGATTTCAATGCCGATCGGGCCGGAATAGGTGCGGGCGGCACCGTCGAGGTCGGAAAGCGTGCCGTCGTGCTCGGTCACGATCTCAAGGTCGGCCGAACGCTTTACACCGTCCCCGATGCCGCCGCGCGTTTCGATCAGCAGAACGGGAAGGTGTGCAAAGGGCGGCCCGCCCAGGTCAGTGGCGGAATCGGCGGTATCGGCGGTACTGTCTCCAGGAACGGGCTCGATGCTGCCTTCGTTCTCCATGTCCGGCGTTGGTGCGTCGAGATCGCGGTCAATCAACGTTACGCTGGTGCACGCGACGACGCCGACGAGCGCGGGAATCGCGAATCCTCGGAGTGCGATCTTCCCCCTGGAGCCGATCACCGGTCGACACTCCAATAGGTCGCCATGTCGTTGGGGGCGCTTGCGATCCAGGCGCGGACGTTGGCTTGCTCCGACGCGACCTGATTGCTGTTGCATTCACGGCGGGGATCGTCGGCGATAGCGTCCGCGGTCAGATCTCTCCATGTATCGATCTTGTCGAGGATGGCGGCAGTATCGACTACGCCGAGGGCGGCCAAAACCGCTCCCTGCTGGGCAGCCACGCATGCCGCATCGGACCAACAATTCTGTACGAGAATCCCGCGAGGCGCGCCCCAACTCATGCCCCAGCCACCGGCGCTCAGAAACGCATAGTCCAGGTCATAGGCGAGCAGGTCGGCACGCCCATCCGTCGGATCGAAATAGACCCGGTAGTTGTTGGTGTTGAGTGCGTACCCGTCGATGTGACCGATCCACTGCTCGCCGGCGAGATGTCGATGGAACGTTTCGATATCCACGAGATCGGCGAACTTGTACTCGAATGCCCCCGCGCCGTTGACATTATCCGCGATCGCTTCCACGTCGGCGTTCGCGACATCCGTTCCTTCTTCCAGTGAAAAATACTCTACCAACTCTGGCGTAAAATCGATCAGTTGGTAGCTGCCGTTGTCGTAGTAGACGTATTTCCCGTCGTACAGGTTGCCGGAGGGGTCCGAATATCGGCTGGCAAGGAAAACATCGTCCGGATATTCGAGGCCGACATACATCCCGTAGTCGTCCCCGTTTACGGTGACGTGGGTGAACACCGTGCGCGGCACCGGCACGCCGATTTGTCGCAGCACTTCATAGCCGGCGGGTTCCCGGAGGTAGGAGCAGTCGACCACCTCATTATTCAGGGCCAACGCTTTGTATACGCCGAGACGCTGCTCCGATTCGTACAGGTTGAAATCGATCTTGAACTTCGGCTTGCCCGTCAGCGTCCGAAACGAGCCGATTTTTCCGCGAAGGCGCACGCCCACGCGATCGAAAAAAGCGCCGTCGACGGTGATGCTGCCCTCGGTGAACTCGTACGGCTCACGACGCAGCGCTGTTTTGGCATCCGGGCTCAGCGTGATTTCGATTTCGTGGATGAAGCTATCGTCAAAAAACTCTGATTCTACAGGATCTCCGCTGTCAGCTGCCGTGTCGGAGGCGGTGTCCCCGGGTGCCTGCTCCACCGAATCATCGTCAGGTTTATCGAACGGATTTTTTCCATCGGGAGTCGAGCCGATGGTGAGATTGGACGTGCATGCGAGAGCGAGGAGCGAAAACATCGTGCGTAGAGTGTACCGCAGGCCGGCTCAGTTTCATGGCGAAACGACATAGATGGCACCGATGTGGGTGCTGTGGACCGTCGGTGCGTGCGAACAGGCTGGCCCCGACGCCGCCGACCGGGTCGTGGCCGACCCGAACCCGCGGGAGCCTGCTTTGGAACGCCTTGCACGGGCCGCGCCCGCGGCGGAACTGCGGTGGGAGGGGGCGTGGACCGTCGCTGTGGTGGCTCCGGAGCCGGCGGGCGCGGGGGCGCTGGCGCTGGCGGCGGGGGTCGGCGTGGCGGTTTCCACCTGGGAGACCCTTCCGCGGGCGCGCCGGGGTCTCGTTGTGGCTGCCTGGCTTCCAGCCGGGTCCGATGCGGCCGAAACGGAGCGGCGCCTTGCGGGATTCGGGGGTGGGGCGGCGGTCGTGGCCATCCTGGGCCCGGGGGATTCGGCGTGGGCCCAGGCCGCTTCGACGTCCATCCCGTGGGCGGGCGCGGGGGTCATCGACGCGGCGGCGAGCGCCTCCCTCTGGACGGACCCCGTCACGCTCGACGACGCGATGGCGGGCACGATTTCTGCCAGGGTGCTGGCCGACCATTACCGCCTCCCGTTTGTTCCTGTTGTGCGCACGGTCCCGCCCTTGCCACCGGGGCTGGATGTTTACGTTGGTCCTCTCGATCCCGATCGCTTGCACGCGGCCGACGTACGCACCCGCGCGGCTGCGGCTCGATTGGGTGGAGGGGATGAACTAGCGCAGGATCGTGAGGTCGCCGTTCGCCTGTCCGTTGCGGCAACGTCGGTGGATGTCGCTGTTCTCGGCCGTTTGGCGGGCGACCCGGAGCCGCTGGTGCGGACGCGGGTGGCCGAGCGGAGCGAGGATGTCCGTTTGCTCGCCGTGCTTTGTCAGGATGGATCAAGCGTGGTCCGCGCGGTTGCCACCCACCGGCTGGCGCACCTACCGGGAGGCGGAGCCGACGACGAGGTACGCGCACAAGCGCTTCGTGCCGCAGCGGCCTCTCCCGACGCATATCAGCGGTGGAAGGCGGCGTATGGACTGCGCGATGTCGAAACACTTGCGCGCCTCCTGCGCGATCCCGACGTGGATGTTCGGCGGGAAGCGGCGCGAACGCTTGGGCGCCTCGGTGATCCCGCGGGGACGCAGCCGTTGCTCTCGGCGTTGCAAGACCCGAACAGTTTCGTGCGCAGGTGGGCGGCGGAAGCGCTCGGCCGGAACGGTGATCGCGCGGCAATTCCCGGGCTGCGGGCAGCGGCGGACGACCCGACCGGGCTGGTTGCGCAGGCGGCCGTCCGCTCGCTCTCGCAATTGGGCATGTCCGCACCGGTGAAATCATGGAGGCCGAATCGGAAACCCGCGTCGGATTCCGAGATCGCGCTGCGGATCGCCAGCGCCGATGCCACGGAGCGGAAGGACGTGGCGAAGTTTTTATCCGGCCGGGCCGATGCTCAGGCGTTGGCATGGTTCTCGGTGTTGGCGGGGGACGAGGACAGTGAGGTTCGCAAATGCGCGATCGACGCGATGGCCGCGAGTCGAAGCGCCCTTGCGATGCTGCGCGCGGCCGTCGCGGACGCGGATCCGGACGTTCGGGTGACTGCGTTCGACGCGCTGCGTCGAAATACAGGCGGAACGGTCGAAATACTGGCCCCGTGGGTCACCGACCCAGACGCCGAGATCCGGCTGCGCGCCGTTGAAGCGCTCGCGACGCTGGGACCGTCCGAGGCGCTACGCGCGGCTGCCGCGAACCCCGACGAGCGTGTCCGCGCCGCAGTGCTTGCCGTCTACCCGGAGTTCCTCCTTCCCTCAGAGCCCTCGATCATCGTAAGGCGTGCGGCGGCAACCGGGCACAATCTCCATGATGGCGACTCGCTTCTCGCCGACTCGGGGGCCCTCGGTTATTGGGCGCGCGGCATCCTGTCACGAGAAGACGACCTGCTCCATTTTATACTTTGCTGGAATGAATTGGGGGATCGGCCGGTGGTCTACGAGGCGCTCCGCCCGCCCACGATTCGGGCGTACGGGCATCCGGATAGGGGGTGATGCAGATGCGTTTATCGCGCCGACAGCGCCCCGTCATTCGAGCGTTCGGGGCGGCGTTGCTCGGCCTTGGTGTGGGTGGCGTAGCGTGGGGGCTCTGGCGGTTGGCGTCGCCCGATTCCGTCGTGACTGCACCGGTGTCCGTCGACCACGGGCCGCCAACGACGCTCGATCATCCAAACATTATTCTGGTGGATGTGGACTCCTTGCGCGCCGACCGCATCTCCGCACGTCGTGAGGGCGAACTTGTTGCGCCGACGATGCAAGGCCTCGCCGATCGGGGCGTCCACTTTCTGAACACCTACAGCCAGTCGGGGTGGACGACGCCGGCATTGCTCAGCATTTTGCGCGGCCGGCCGCCGCTGCTTCACACCACGGAAGGCAGCGAAATGAAGCTCGTTGGCCGGGATGAGCGGACGGTTCCGACCATCCTTCAGATCTACGGCTACCAGACGGTGACGTTGTTTGCGCTGCAGCGCTGGATGGATGACCCGCGGGCGGGATTGGGATTCCAGAAAGCACAGTTTCTACCTGAGAACACAAACGTTGACCTGGACGCCCAGCTTGTGGGTCAGGTGGACGATTTTCTGGATCGCGGCGTCCGAGAACCGTTCTTCCTCCTCCTTCACGATTTTGACGTGGACAAGTTTCCGGCACGGCTGTCGATCGACGTGATGCACCACTACACGCCGGACGCGCAGGGCTGTACGAATACAACGTGGGAGGCTGCGTATGCGGACCTTGCACCGCGCATTGGGGCGGAGGCAACGCAGGCTCACCTGACGCAACACTACGACGCAACGGTCCACTGGTATGACGCGGTACTCGCGCGGATTCTTGCCCGTCTGGGGGAGGGCGGGATGCTCGAGCGCTCGGTGATCATCCTGACGTCCAACCACGGCGAGGATTTGGCCGAACATTACGACTCGGTCAATCATTGCAGCTTGTACGATTCCGACCTGCATATTCCGTTGGTCATCGTCGATCCGCGCGGCGGCAGGGGGGTGCAATCCCTCGCGAGCGTGCAAACCATGGACATCGGTTCCACCATCCTCGAATACGCGGGCGTGGTGCCGGAGGCCACGATGACCGGCCGTTCGCTGGTCAGCGTGGTCCGGGGTACCGCGGATGTGACGAAATGGTCGGATCGTCCTTTATTCTCGGCGACCAACATGACGAACCTCTCGGTGCGTGCGGACGGCTGGAAGTTGATCTTGACCGATCACCCTGCCGCCAATCGGGCGTCCGAGCCCTGCGGGAACGAGGCGGCGATTGCCGAGCCGATTTGGGAGCTGTACGATCTGTCGGCGGATGCGGCGGAGCGCAACGACGTGTACGCGACCCAAGGGGAAAGGGCCGGTGCGGCGAAGCGGGATCTACTGCAATGGAGAGACGCACAGGCCGCAGCCGCGGACGCCGCCCCGACGTTCTTCGTCGGCGGTGCCGCCAAAGAAGCATTGCAGAAGCAGGGGTATTGGCAGGTCGTCCAGCCGAAGTAGACGGCTTGCGGCTCGGCTACGGCGTGGGCGGCGCGACGGCAGCGTCCACGGCGACCGGCGCGTTGGGATCGACGGGCGCGTTGGGATCGACAGCTGCCGCCGCCGCGAGGTCCGCCGCCGCTTCGTCTGCCTTGCGCTTGGCCGCATCCGCCTCGGCGAGCGGCTTGAGTGCGCGCAGGCCGTCATCGAATTGTCCGCCCAACATCGTTTCCATGTTCATGAACACGCCGGCGATCTTGTGCATGGCGGCGTTGTCGGCGTCGTAGATCCACGCGACCTTCGTGCCCTCTCCTTCCGCGGTGAACGTGAAAGTGATGTCGGCCGTGCCTACGAAGGGCTCGATGAACTCAAGGTCCTCCGTGATCTTTTCGTTGGCGACTGACGAGGTGATCGTCATCTTTCCCTTTCCCGTCTCTTCTCCGCTCCACGTGTACCAGGCGCCCGTCCCTTCCTTTACGTCGGAGAACGTCACCGTTTGGTTCGCTTCCATGGCGGCCCAAGGATTCCACTTCATCCACAGGTCAAAGTTGTTGGCGTAGGGGAAGACATCCGACGGCGCGGCGGCCACGAGAATGCTGCGTTCGATGTGGAGGTGGTCGGGCTGCATCCACGCCAGGGTGCCGATTCCGACGACCGCTCCTGCAAGGATTCCGCCGATCACCAACAGGACTTTTTTCATGATTTCCTCTCGATGCGGCGGCTATGGACATCGGGCGGGGTTGGCAAGTGGGAGGCCCGGCAAACGCCTCGGGTGACGACGTTGGTTGCCGCGCGAGTGGAGTCGCGTGCCGCGATGGTTGACTGCGTAGTTTCAGGCATTCGTCGCTCGACAACGTGACCATCGCCGGCACCCGCGAGCGCCCCTCCGAACCCGGCGCGAGCGCCGTCGTGCTGATCGCCGGCGCGCAGATCCAGGCGACGTCGCTCACCGTCCGTGACGGTGTCGGTGGGCTGGCGCTCATGGGCGACGGCGCGCGACATCGCCGGCCCCGGGTTCGCCGCGTACGAAGGCGGCACCGTCGTGGCAAGATCGCGCGCGGTGGAGCGTGCACCGTTCGCGGGCGCGGTCGCGGCGGGGGGCTCACTCACACTTCTCGACTGCGCCATCTCCGACACGCGGGCCGACGCCTCCCTCGGTGGCGGCGTGGGTGTGTGGGCCGGAGACGTGGATGGCGGCTCGTTCCTCACCCTCGACCGGTGCGACGTCCGCGGAAGCCCGTGGGCCGCGCTTTGGATCGCCTCCGCCGCCTCCGTCGACGTCGAGGACTCGCTCCTGACGGGCGGGGGCGGCGTGGGGGGTTGTGAGAGGGTCTCTTCGTCCACGGAAACGCCCTTTACGCCTCCGGAATGGCAGGGGGGGAGTACGGACATAGGCGCTAACATTCCGCCGCCCACGTTCCGGCCGGCATCCGCTGACGTTTTCGACGTCGTGTAGGTTCTACGATGTGGTTTTGCCAGTCGGTGCGCGTCCGCGGGGGCGTCGTCACACGGACGGGGCCGGCGGCGGGTGGACACCGGCCGGACGATGTTCGAGGGTGACATCTCCCGTTCCTCCGTTTCTACCGTTGGTTTCCGGAGGTGTCCGGAGGCGAGCGGGTGCGTCGTAAGCCGCCGATCGTTTGACCCACGTGGGTCACCGCGAACTTTATTTTTCTCCGCCTCCACCGCTAAAAACGCCCTGCCGTGGGGCGCCATCCGTGCCCGTTTGGCGGCATCGCACGGAAGGGGGCTCCCAGCCACCAGACGAGGCGAACGGGCACGTCGCCGACGCGAGCGTTTCTCGTGTCGCTCCGCGCGCATCCTGACCCCCCGAAAAACACCGAAAATCGGCGCAATACGTGGACGGCATGCACGCCACATCGCTGAGTCCTGAACTCGATCTCGCCCGATCCCTCGATGCGCGTCTGGTCGCCGCTCGCAAAGTACAACGCGGCGCGGAGCATCGTTTGGCGATTCTGCTCGCCGAGCTGGCCGATACGGGCGGTCACCGCCTTCTCGGATACGCATCCATCGAGCAGTATGCGATGGCGGCGCTCGAATTGACGTCGCGCGTGGCCCGCGATCTACTGCGCATCGGAAGGAGCATGCCGGAGTTACCCAGACTGAACGCGGCACTCGCGGCCGGTGAGGTGGATTGGACGAAAGCAAGAGAGGTGGTTCGCGTCGCGACCGCAGAAACCGACGCTTCGTGGACAGAGCGCGCCAAAACGATGTCCGCTCG
>CAMAWH010000022.1 GCA_945861635.1 Klebsiella pneumoniae
GGAGGACGAGCAGAATGCCATGCAGGCCGGGCTCGTCGCAATTGAAGTAGGTACTCGAACCTTCCGAGACCCGGTGAATGTCGGGCTGCATGGACAGGGACAAGGCGAGGTGATCACTCGTTCCGTCCTGCGCGGCGGCGTCCGAATACATCGGATGTTTTTCCACGTAGTGGCCGTCGACCGTCATCCACACCTGACCGTTTCCCGTCCACGCGTCGGTTGCCACGGCGACCTTCCACTTGGGTGCCGCAGGGTCGCAGGTCACCTTCGCGCTGACGATGTTTGGCGGTGCGTCGGAAACGGCCACGTCCGACGCGCTGGGAGGTCCATTTACGCAGGCGAGAAGGGAGAGCATCGGTGAGTCCGCCACGGAACGCAGTGGGAAAAGCAGGCGCGGCGCCCGCCTCGCGAGAGGGGGCGCCGCGCGGGAGGGTCCGAGAGGACTAGTCGGCGACGACGCAGTCGTAGCCGAAGTCTTCGTAGTACCCGGCGACGCCGGAAACCCAGCAGTTGTCACCCGTGCTGTCGCTGAGGATGTACGCCAGGGCGCCGCCGGCCGCGATGGTGTCCGTCAGGAGCGTGTACTTGTCGGACGAGTCGGCGTCGAAGTCGGCGAGGCTGGCGTGGTCCCAGCTTCCGCCCGAGGCGCCGGCGCTGTGGCAGCGCTCGTAGCCGTTGCCGCCGTCCGCTTCCGCGTTGTTCCCGGCAACACAGTCCTCACCGATCCAACCGCCGGCGCTCGTCTCGGCGATGCCGAAGAAGTAGCTGGAGTCCACGCCGTTGGTGATGCTGAGGCTGACGCCCGCGCTGTCCCAAGCGATCGTGGCGACCATGTCCGTGTCCGAGTCGGCGTCTGTGTCGGCATCGGTGTCCGTGTCGGCGTCCGCGGCGTCGGCGCCGGAATCACAGGTCTTGTCACCGGAGTCACATTCGGAACCGGCGGTGCAGCCATTGAGGGCAAAGAGAGCGAGGATCGACGAAGCGAGAGTAAGGCGGGTCATTGGTTTCTCCATCTTGTGGGTATCTTGACATGAACTTCACAAACTGGCGAGGGCTAGTCTGAAGCGGGCTCGGTTTACCGTGATGATGGGCGACTGGCAAGGGCTTTCTTCAGTCGATTGCAGGTTGATCGGCCTCCTCCTCCCACGTCTGGGGGTCGGAAGGTGGATACTCGCCTTGTCGCAATGCATCTCCGACGGCATGCCGTTCTGCCGCCTGCTCGCGAAAGAGTGTACGTTCGATGCGGTCAAGCATCAGTGGCAGGCCCTCTCCCGTCATGGCGCTGACCGCTGTCGCGTCCCAGGTGGCCATCAGTGCGGAAACCCTCTCCGGATCTGCCCGATCGATTTGATTCAGGACCACCATCACGGGCACCTCTCCGGCGCCGAGTTCCTTCAATACCGTCTCGACGGTGATCTTGTGGAATTCCGCCTCCTCGTCGCTGGCGTTGAGCACCAAGATTAGCAAGTCGGCCTCCAACGCCTCGTCCAGCGTGGACCGGAACGCATGGACGAGGTCCTTCGGCAGGCTCCGGATGAACCCCACGGTGTCCGTCAGGACGATCTCCCGCTCCTCTGGAAAACGAAGGCGGCGTGAGGTCGGGTCAAGCGTCGCAAAGAGCTTGTCTTCGGCGTCCACGCTCGCGTTGGTCATTCGATTGAGCAGCGTACTCTTTCCGGCATTCGTGTACCCGACAATCGCGACGAGGGGCAGGCCGACGCGCTTCCGACGGTCCCGTCGCATCGTCCGTTCCTTTGCGATCACCTTGAGTTGGCCTTCGACGCGGTGCAAGCGCTCATCGGCCCGCCGTCGATTGATCTCCAGCTTCGTTTCGCCCGGACCCCGCCCTCCCACGCCACCCGTCAGTCGACTCATGGCCGTGGGCATCAGCGCCAGGCGCGGTCTGCGATATCGCATCATCGCGAGTTCAACCTGAAGTTTTCCCTCTTTGGTGCTGGCGCGCTGCGCAAAGATGTCGAGGATGAGCTGCGTTCGGTCGAGCACCTTCAGCTCCGTCTCCTCCGCGATATTCCGCAGTTGTGACGGGGAGAGTTCCTGATCGAAGATGAGATGCTCCGCGCCGAGGTGCATGCAGCGGACGACCAATTCCTTCAGGCGCCCCTGTCCGACGAGCGTGCGTCCATCCAACTCACGACGGATCTGCAGCACGCGGTCCATGACCTGCAGGCCCGCCGTTTCCGTCAGTCGTTCCAACTCATCCAGGGACTTCTTCGATCCCTTCGGATCCCTCGTCGTGACGGAAATGCACACGGCCCCGGCCCGTCCGTCGACTTTCTTGCGAATCGGCCCGAATTGCGCCTCAAGGTCGTGGATGAACGCGCCAAAGTCATCCTCCCACCCGTGGATGCCCGGCACCTTTTCGACCCGCCACATTTCTCCCGAGCCGGGGGGGATGAGATGGCCATATTCGATGGCGCCGGGCAGCCCGTCCAGGCCGGCCTGTACGACCACGACGCAATCCAGCCGGAGGAGCGCCAGGTCGGTCAAATCGTCTCGACTTACGCCTTCCCCGCGCAGGTGCGTGTGCAGCAGGCGGAGGCCACGAAAGCGGCTCCCGCCCGCGCGTTCACGGCCGAGATCCGGGATGAACAACTGGTGCGCGTCACCGACGATGACCTTGTCCACCACACCGAGCCGATCGACAAGCACCCCCACCTGACGGTTGCACTCCCGCGCAATCTCACACAAGCGACGTGCAAATTCGGCGCTGAGGAACCGTTCCGGCGCGATCCGGCGGTGGTAGAGCGACTGGAGCGCCTTTTGCTGGCTCGTCTTGAGCCCTTCCGTATTTCCGTGAATCGTCTCGATGGGGTGCTCCTCGTGGCCGGAGAATCCCGGCGAGCGCCATCGTTAGGCGCGGATCGAGGCCGCGTCAAGACGGCGGGCGAATCGCCATCGTGAGCCACCCGGCGATCAGCGCAAGCCCCCCGACCGGCGTGATGACTCCGAGTCGGGGCGCGTCGAGCAGCACCAGTGCATACAGGCTTCCGCTGAACAGCGTGATGCCGACGACCCACAATCGTCTCGCGATGGCAGGTGTGTTTGGAAGGGCGAGAGCAACGGCGTGGACGAGGTGGTAGACGGCGGCGGTCTTCCATGTGTCCAAGCGGGGATGACCTTCGAGCGCGTGTGCGCCGAACGCGCCGGCGGCCACGGCGATGGCGCCGATCCAGCCCGCGCATCGGGGAGGAGGCCACGCCGTCATCGTAACGCCTCCAACGCTTCAAGAAGTTCTTCTGCTGTTCGAAAGCGGGTAGTCATGCCGTCGATACGCGCGATCAGCCACCGCTCGCACACCTCACATTTGTCGAAACATTCGACCGTGGACAGGGATTCCGGCATCCGTTCGGCGAGATCCGGCGCGTGCCGCGCCATTCCCGTTTTACAGACCACCACCTCGATCACGACGATTCGAGCCCGGCACCCGCCTCGGCCTCCGCGTCCGCCAGCAGGCCGTCGACCTCTGCGCGCAGTCGCCGGTGCAGCGCATGGTCCCACCCCACGCCGAGCGCGATGGTGACGGCGTCGTAGTACCAGAGCGTGCCGCGCCTCCCGCCGGAGAATCGCTCCCAGATGCGCGGTCCGATCTCCGCGTGATCGCGTCGGATGGACATGCAGTTGTGCAGTTTGTCGGCCGCCGAGATCAACTTGAGGTCGTGCGCCTCATGTTGGAGATGCGCGATGTAGGCGTGTTTTCGCTCCTTCCACGGTGGCTTCGGGTGCGTGTCGGAGTCGGACAGCGCACGCACGTAGCCGGCAACGCGAGGGCCAAAACGTTCGGATAGCGCGTTGAGATCGGCGCCTTCGATGTCCTCGAGCCAATCGTGGAGGACGGCGCCGATCATCTGGTCTTCGTCCCCGCCGTACTCGCCGACAAGGACCATGACGTGAAGGAGGTGGGTCAGGTAGGGGATGTCGGTGCCCTTCCGCGTAACCCCACGAAATGACTGCATGGCCAAAAGCACGGCGTCATCGAGTCGAGGCGAGTAGGCGTCGGGCATGTTGCGTGCCTAACTTGGCGACGCGGACGGGCAGTGAGATAGGATTCGCGGAGGAGTTCCCATGCCCAAGTGGAAGGTTTCGATCGGGATCATGACTGTCGAGGCGGAAAGCGGCAATTGGCTGGGCGCTCTCGGTCAGGCGCTCCCGCAGGTGGGGATGGAGATGGGCTCGCTCGGGCGGCTCGTCTGCGCGATTGACCCAGACGGCACGGTGCGCGCGCGTGACCCCGTGACCGATATGGAAATCCTGATCGAGCAGGTGGACCCTCCGGAGGCGGCTTCGGCGGGTGCGGCCGCGCCCCCGTCGCTCGACATGCCGTCGCCGTCGATTGGAGAGATTTTCGACGCGCCGGAAGAAGCGCCTGCGACCTGGGACGACGCGACGATGGATCGGCCGGAAGCGCCGGCTCCCGGCGCGTTGAGTGACCGGATGGATGATCTGTTCATGATGACGGGAGACATCGCCGAGGCAAGCAGTATGCGGGGCGCGTGCGAAACGGCCCTCAACATCCTCACCCAGCTCGTCCCTGCCGATGCGGGCGCGGTGTTCGTGCGTACGCGCGGTGGCGATTCCTTGCGCTTCACGGCGGCGTTGGGGCCGCGGTCGAAAAGCCTCATCGAAACGAATATCCCCATCGATCAGGGCATCGCCGGCTTTGCGTACCAGTTCGGCATGGGCATCATCATCGAAGATGTTGCCAGAGATGTTCGGCATTACAAGCGGGTAGATCGCTCTACGGGGTACCACACGCGCTCCCTGCTTGCGGTTCCCATCCGGACGGCCGACGGCGCTGCGCTCGGTTGCATGGAATTGTTGAACCCGCCCCGCCGATTCGTGGCGGACGACCTGGAAGTCGCGCGCATGGTCGCGCAGTCCCTCGGGGAATACCTGCGCGGCGCGATCGGGGGATAGCCTCGCTTCGTCCGCCGGGCGGAGGACCGCTCACGACGTTCAGGTGGGCGGACATTTTTTGGCTTGCAATTTTCCGGGCCTGAACATACGGTCAGTGCATGGCGCTCCCTGCCTCCGACCGTGCTTCCGTCCTCGCCCAACTTCGGGCGCGGTTGGACACGCCCCGTGTTCTGGCTGGGCGTGTTCTGGCGGGTGGGGGTGCGGGGGGCCGGCTTCCGGGGGGGCTGTCCGGGGTGGATGCGTGGTTCGGCGGCTGGCCGTCTCCGGGCGTCACAGAAATCGTGGGGGCGCCGGGTTCCGGCCGTCTGGCGGCGATTCTTCCTGCACTTTCAACCTTGACGCGTCAAGGACATTCGATCGTGGTGATCGATCCAGGCATGCAGATTCATCCCCCGGGTTTGGACATGGATCTGGCGGCTGTGGTGCTGGTGCGTCCACCGGGTGATCAGGCGGGGTGGGTGGCGGAGCAAGTGGCCCGGTCCGGGGCTGTCCAGGCGATGCTGTTGCTCGATCCGCCGCGGCTCGGGCGTGCGGGGCTGCGCATCACACGGGCCTGTGAGGCGGGAAACATGGCGGTCTTCGTGGTTGCGGAGGAGGCGGAGGCGGATCTGCCCGCTGCGCTGCGGCTCTCGACGCTTGGCTGGCAAGGGGATGGAATTCGTGTCCGCTGCACCCGCAGTCGGGATGGGCGTCAGGTGGGGGAGCGTGTGCTTGACCTGCACAACACCGAGTCGGTGGTCGCGGGGCCGGCGGTCGCGGGGCGAGTAATCACGGGGCCGGTAGGTGCCGGTGTCGTGCGCCCGCGCGGGCAGGTGCTTTCCTTGTTCGGACGGTCGGTTGGGGCGGTGCGGTGAGGTTCGTCGCGGCCATCCACCTCCCCACCTTCCGCCTCGTTCGGTGTGGCGTGGAGCCGACGCAGGCGGCGGTGTTGATCGCGTTCGAACGCAACGCAGATCGGGTGCAGACGGCTTCGCCGGTCGCGGAAGAGGCGGGTGTGCGCGCCGGAATGACGTTGGCCGAAGCACGCGCCATGCTGCCGGGGCTGGCGCACGAACGGCTGGATTCCGTAGGCGAAATTGCGGATCTGCTCGCGCTGCGCGACACGCTGTTGCGTTTCAGCCCGGCGGTGGCGGCCGTCCCTCCGGAGGCGCTGCTGGTCGAGATCGACGAGGACGCGCTCCCAGGGCTGTGCCGTTACTTGACCGGCGTCGGTCACGCCGACGCACGCATCGCGCTTTCGCCAGACGGTCGGGCGAGTCTTGTGCTGGCGCGGTGCGTGAAAGGGCAAAGTATCGTCGTAAGGCAGTCGGAGCTTGCCGAGGCATTGGCGCCACTCCCCATCGAGTCGATTGGCCTTGCCGACATGGTGCTTGACGCGCTGGGTGACGCAGGAATCACGACGATCGGTCAGTTCGCTGCCCTGCCCGTAGCGGCGTTGACGGGCAGATTCGGGGCCGAAGCCGGAGAACTCCACACGCTGGTTCGTGGGGGTGCGCCCGCGCGGCTCGTACCCGTCATCCCCCCACGTGATGAGCCGGCGTGGCAGATGGAATTTCCCGATCCCGTCGATGCGATCGAGCCCGTTCTTTTCGTGTTGAACGGGCTCGTACGAGAGTGTTGTGCAGCCCTCGACCGCACGGAAGAAGCGGCCAGCCGCGTGCAGGTGCGCTTCCGTTTGGAAGAAGGAGAACACCTTGTTCCGGTGAGGCTTGGGCAGGCTGCCCGGGGTGCCGATCGCATCTTCCGGCTCCTGCGGTCACGGCTGGAGCGCGTCGTGTTTGCCACGCCGGTGGTCGCGGTTGGGTTGGAGTTGTTGGAGGCAAGTCCGTGGCACCCGCCGCAACCGGGGTTGTTCGACCGCTCGCAGGCCCTCGAGCCACTCCCCGATTTAATCGCGCGCCTGGAAGATGCGCTCGGCCCCGAGGCGGTCGTGCGTCCAGCGGTTGTCGATACCCACCGTCCAGAAGCCGCCTGGCAAGCTGGGGAGGCAGACCATGTCCCAGAAGGAAAGACCGACCCGGTTCAACCCCACGCGCCCGTCACGATGCCGCGTCCGCGTCCTCCCCTACTCCTGCCCCTTGCCACCCCTCTTCGGGTTGCTGCAGCGCCGTCCGGCCGGCCACGCGCAGTATTGCTGTCGCAGGATTGGTTTCCGCTCGTGGAGACGGAAGGCCCCGAACGCCTGAGTGGGGAATGGTGGAAGAAGACGGATTTTGACCGTGACTACTGGCGGGTCACAATGGGGGATGGCCGGCGGGCCTGGATCTTTCGAGAGACCATTGCGTCCAGTGGCCCAGGGCTGGGCTTACAGCGTTGGTACCTGCACGGGTGGCTGGATGCGGGGTCGGCTTTGGGCATGCGTGCGCAAATCCGAACGTCCAAGGGCGCGCCGCCCAGGTACGCCGAGCTTATCGCCCAGTCGAACTATTCATTTACGGAAGGTGCCAGCTTTCCGGAGGAGCTGTCCGAGCGGGCAGGGGCGCTTGGGTTGCACGCGCTCGCCCTTACCGACCGTGACGGGGTGTATGGCGCCGTCCGTTTCCATCGAGACGCCAAAACACGGGCTCTGGCCATGCTGCACGGTAGCCTCCTCACGGTGCGCACAGGGAAGCAGACGCTGGAGGAAGGAGGGGGCGCCGCAAGTGTCGTTGCGCTGGTACAAAGTCTGGCCGGATGGGGCACGCTGTGCCGCCTCCTCTCCACGGCCCGGGGCGAAGTGCAGAAGGGCAGGGCGGAACTTCCGTTCGAGCGGCTGTGTGAGGCGAATGACGGTCTGATCCTCCTCGCGCGCGGAGAGTGGGATGCCGCATCGTTGGCCCGTCTTCGAGAGGCCACGGGTGACCGCCTGTATCGAGCCGTCAGCCGCCGCCTCGACCCGGGAGAAGAAGCGCGGATCGCATCCCTCGTCGATGAAGAACTTCCCTGTGTCGCGACGGGTGACGTCCTGATGCACGACGCCTCGCGCCGGCGTCTGCAAGATGTGCTGACCTGCATCCGCCTCGGCCTGACGCTCGACCAAGCGGGAACCCGACTTCAGCCGAATGCCGAGCGGGTTTTACGGAGTCCCGAGCGCGCACAGCGCCTGTTCGGGGCGTGGCCGGGGCTCGTGGAGCGCACGGTGGAGATCGCGGATCGATGTGCATTTTCCCTCAAAGAACTGCGCTACTCCTACCCGCGGGAGGTCGTGCCCGATGGCTATGGCCCGCTGGCGTGGCTGCGGGAACTGGTGCGCCGCGGCTTGTGGGAGCGATACCGCGGCAGTGTCCCCGCCACCGTGCTGCGTCAGGTCGAGTACGAGCTGGCGGTCATCGAACGAATGGATTTTCCCGCGTACTTTCTGACAGTCCACGATCTCGTCCGCTTTGCTCGCTCTCGCGGCATCCTCTGTCAGGGGCGCGGCAGTGCCGCCAACTCCGCCGTGTGCTGGGCGCTTGGAATTACCGCTGTAGACCCAGCCCAATCCTCCTTGCTGTTCGAACGGTTCATCTCGGAAGAGCGGGGCGAGCCGCCGGATATCGATGTTGACTTCGAGCACGAACGTCGGGAAGAGGTGATTCAGTACACGTACGAAAAGTACGGCCGGAATCGGGCGGCCATGGTCAACGAGGTCATCTGCTACCGCGGACGCATGGCGATGCGAGACGTTGGCAAGGCCGTCGGTTTGGGCCTCGATCAGGTCGATCGGCTCGCCAAGCTCATGGACAGCTGGTCCATGCGCTCGGTGGACGCCGCCCGTTTATGTGAAGCCGGACTGGATCCGACGGACGGTCGCGTGGACATGGCCGTCGAGTTGGCAAGGCAGGTGCAGGGTTTTCCGCGGCACACGTCCATCCACGTTGGCGGGTTCGTCATCAGTGACGGCCCGCTGCTCGACCGTGTCCCCATCGAGCGCGCAACCATGGACGCGCGCACCGTGATCCAGTGGGACAAAGACGACATCGACGAACTCGGGTTCGTCAAGGTGGACCTGCTCTCTCTCGGCATGCTCACCGCCATCCGCAAATGCTTCGGCCTCATGCGGAGCGCACAGAACGCGCACTACGACCTCGCAACCATCCCGCGTGACGATCCCGCGGTGTACGAGATGCTCTGTGACGCGGATTCCATCGGGGTCTTTCAGGTCGAGAGTCGCGCGCAGCAAGGCATGCTGCCGCGTCTCAAGCCGAGGACGTTCTACGATCTGGTCATTGAGGTCTCGATTGTCCGCCCGGGCCCCATTCAGGGCGGAATGGTGCATCCGTACCTGCGGCGTCGGAACGGAGAAGAGGCGGTGGAGTACGCCGATCCACGCCTTGTGCCGATTCTCGCGCGGACGTTGGGCGTGCCCATTTTTCAGGAACAGATCATGGCGATGGCGGTGGCCGTCGGTGGCTTCACTCCGGGGGAGGCGGACCAACTCCGGCGGTCGATGGGGGCGTGGCGTAAGCGCGGCGGACTGGACGAACTGAGCGAAAAGCTGCGCGCCGGGCTGATCGGAAACGGGCTGACCCCGGAGTACGCGGAGCAGATCCAGAAACAGATTCAGGGCTTTGCGGAATACGGTTTCCCCGAGTCTCACGCCGCAAGTTTCGCACACCTCGTGTACGTTTCTGCGTGGCAGCGCCGCCACTTTCCGGCGGCGTTCTGCGCCGCCCTGATCAACGCACAACCGATGGGCTTCTACGCGCCGCGTACGCTCGTTGCGGACGCCCAGCGTCACGGAGTGGAGGTCCGACCCGTCGATGTGCGCCACTCCATGTGGGACTGCACGCTGGAGCCCGCTGCGGATGGTCCGGCCCTACGCCTCGGCCTCCGGCTGATTCGTGGCTTCCGTGAAGACGCGGCGCGCACCATCGAGGCCGCCCGCGCAGTAGCGCCCTTTGTCGATCTCTCGGATCTATCCGTACGGACTGCACTGGATCACACGGCCATGCGTGCGCTCGCACGTGCCGACGCGCTGCGCTCGATTCCGCAGGGCGCCGTACCCGACGAGGCCGGCGCTCCCCGGCGTGAAACGGCGTGGCAGGTCGAGGGGCTCTGGCCCGGAATGTTTGCGCGCATCCCCCGGACGGAGCCCAAAGCGCCCCTACCGGTCGCGACGGACGTCGAGGAATTGCAGGCTGACTACCTAACGACGGGGCTCTCTGTAGACCGGCACCCCATCGGTCTGGCGCGTCGCATGCTTGATCGGGAAGGGGTCGTGCCCCTTTCCAGGCTGCTGGAGTTACCCAATGAGTCGCGCGTGCGGATCGCCGGTCTGGTGGGCATCCGGCAGCGCCCGGAAACGGCGTCGGGCGTGGTCTTCTTGATGCTCGAGGATGAAACCGGCACCGCCAACGTCGTGATCTGGCCGAAGCTCTACGAGAAGGAGCGGAGCGTCATCCGCGGAGAACGCCTGCTGCGCATCCATGGCGTTTTGCAGCGGCACGACGGCGCGATCAGCGTTGTGGCGCGGACGGTCTCGCCCCTCCGCGTTGCGCCGGATGTTCGAACGACGAGCCGCGATTTCCGGTGACCGGTCGTGTACCATCGGTCCCATGCTCGACGCGCCGAACCCGTGGGAGTGGGCGGTCTTGGCCGGGGCGGTCGCCGGTGGCGTCGCCGCCAGAGGCGCGGCGTGGGTGCGACTCCCTGCGTGGGTGCGACTCCCTGCGTGGGTGCGACCCCCTGCGCTGGCCAGTGCGTCCGAGCGTGCGGGCTGGTGGCTGGACGTCGTGCTGGTGATGGGCGGTCTGCTGACGACCCTGCCCGCCGTGCTCGCGCTCTGGCGCCGGCTCAGTCCCTACGGTTCGCCGATGGGCGCGGACGCCGACGGAAACTTCCTGGCGGCGGTTGCGCTGGCGCGTGATCTGCCGGCGTTGTACCCCGGGGATAGGTATCCTGGGTTCGCCGCCATCGTAGCGGCGGTGGCTCCGAAGGCCACGGACCTGCCCGCCGCAGGCTTGTGGGTGAGCCACACCGCGGCGGTCGTGGCGGCGTGCTGCGTGTACGCTCTGGGGAGGCGTTGGCACGGTCGGGCCGCGGGCGTCCTCGCCATGCTTGTGTACCTTCGATTGCCAGGAGTAATGGATGTAGGACGACAGTTCACGCCATACATGGTGGTGGCGGCGCTCGATGCAGCGGCGTTGGTGCTGGCCGGTTCGTTGCTGGACGGTCGCAGGGCGGGCATTCCGCTGGCCGTCGTATGCGGGATGTTGTTTGTCATGGACGCGAAGCAAGCACCTGTCGCGCTCGGACTGGTTGCGTTTGGCGCCATTACGGCGGCGGCGCGTCGCCAGTGGCCGGCTGCGGTCGCGCTGAGTGTTGCGATTCCGTTGGCGAACGTCTGGGCGGGATCCCTGCGCGTGCCGATCTTCAGCGTCGATCACATCGCGGAGCGCGTAAACCTCGGTGTTACCGGCCAACCCGAGCCGGACGACGGTGGGTTCGTTCTCGGGCGATCGCTCGCGGCGCTTCCTGGTTCGATGCTGCGGCTCGCCCAGCAGGCGCCGACTCGGCCGCGGTCCTGGTTCGACCCGCGGGTCGCCCCAGCGCTCGCGATGGAATTTCCGCGCACGACGCCGATTTGGTTGGGATTTGCCGCAGTCGCTGCGCTCGCACCGCTCGCGCGCCGCCGGTCTCCGCGCCGGTTTGCGTGCCTCGCTGAACCGGCGCTCTTGCTGCCGTACGGCGCGCTCGCCGTCGGTGTCCTTCATTTGCACTTCCAGCATCGCTATTTTACGGCGCTTTCGACGCTGCTGGTGCCGCTCGTGGTGTCGGGCATCGGCATCGTCGGGGGGCCGGGGGCCGTGGCGGGAGCCGCCGCTGTCGCGCTGCTGCTGCCTGCGTCGCCGTGGCATGCACTGGCCCCCGACGTCCTGGGTGCGCCCATCGGGGATGCCGAGCCGTGGGCCGGGGTGGAGCCGCCGGATTGGACGCAATCGCTCGCTGCGGCTGGCGCCGAATTCCCCGCCGACGCGGAGGTCTTTGACTACGCCTCCAGCCGCCCCTGGACGATGTTGGCCGCAGCGTTTCCGTACCACCGCTGCGCCAGCGCCACTGCGAATTGCGGCCGGCTGATTGCCACGACCGTGCACACGCCGGTCGCGATTTTTGTCGCGGAGGAGGGGTTGAGCCTCAGCGTGCCGGACGCCCGAACGGCCTTGCGCCCGCTCTCGCCAGTGAGCCCGTCCCTCGTGTGCTGGACACGGCTGTACGCGCGACCCGGGCAGGGTGGCGCATATGGGTGGCAATGCGAGGGTCGTCCGGACGGCGCCGTTCACCGTCGGCTGGACGCCGGTTTGGCGCCGCCCGTTCAGGCGCCGGGTTAGGCGCGCGCGATGGTCGTGCTCATGTTCGCCTTCGCGCTGTTTGTGGCTTGTTCGGGCGATTCGGTGGACTCGCCGCCGGTTGTCACCGCGCCCGTTCCGCTGCCGGACGCGCCACAGCTGACACGCCCGCCGCCGCCGCCGCTCTTGGGGGCGTCCGAAGTCGCCACTCCACCAGCGCTTGTGCGCGCGTCAGGGGTGCGCATGGACCAGCCGCCCCGGCGCCTCGACGTCTGGTTTGACCCGGATCACACAACGTTTGACGCGTTCGGCGCGTCCCTGAAAGAGTGGGGTTTCACCATCGTCGATGGCGATGGCGCGAGCTACCGCGTCGTGGCGCCGAGTGGCGATTGGTGGGCGGAACGCCTGGCCGCAGTGCCGGCGGTGCGGCGGACGGCACTCGCTCTCGATCAGGACACACTCCCGTCGGGTGCCCTGCGTGAGGGCGGCGCCACGTTTGGGGCGCTTGTTCAAACGTGGTCCCTGAAGGAAGGCGGCGTCGTGGCCACAGTCGCCGGCGGCCCGGCCCCGCGGGATCCGATGGTGCCGCGGACCCTGCCCATCGCGGTCGTTCGCTGCCTCGCTCCGATCCGGGCGGACCTGATGGATGGATTTTCGCAGGGCCCCGGGTGGGAGCGTGCGCTGCAAACCGACCCGGTTTCGTGGGCCGTCGTCGTGAATCACTACGGCCCTTGTGACGCAACGGGCTGGTTGGGTTTGCGCGCGGACGCGCCGATCGACGCGCTCACGGTAGGCGGACGACCCGCCGCCAAGGCTGATGACAGCAGCGTTGCGGAAACGGCCCTGTCCTACTTGTCCATTGTCCGCGCCGACACCGACGAAGGGGCGATGGCGGCTTTTGACGTCCTTCGAAAGGCGCCGGACGACCTGCTCGTCACCGCCATCGGCAAATCGGCGGCGGGCAGCTTCCAGCGTCGCTTATGGGAAGAGTATGCACAGCGCGATGAGACGGCGGCCCTCACGCTTGCAGGAGATTCCACGTCTCCGACATTGCGAGCGCTTGCGGCGGCCCAGGACGTGCGGATGCGGAAGTCGGTGTTGGCGGACGCCGAGTCCGGCGCGGAGGCGCGCCTCGCAGCGCTGCCGTCGTGGCGCCCGAGCCCGTCGGACCCGCCGGAGCTTCGCGCCCGGCTCCTTGCGGACGCGGATCCGGCCATTCGCGAGGCCGCGTGGCGCTCCGTCACCGATGCCACGTTGGACGCATGCAACGCCCGCATCGCGGGAGCGAAGGCGCTCGACAAGGCCGGCGCCACAGCGCTCTACCGGGACTGTCCGCAGCAGCCTGTGCGCGTGGCAGCGTTCGCGCGGCTGTGCGTGCTCGACAAGGCGGGCGCCGGTCTGCTGGTCGCCGAAACGCTTGGCGCTCCGGAGATGGTGACTTCGGGCGTGGCCGCGGTCCGATTCGCGAATGGGCTGGAGCGTGACGACCTGCTTGAAGCGGCCGTCACCGACATGCATGTCTCTCGCGACGTTCGGCTCGAAGCGCTGCGCACACTTGTACGCGTCGGACGCTCGGGAAAGGCGGCGAGCTTAGCGGACGCGCACGGACCGTATCTCGGCTTCCGCCCGAAGCCGGTTCCGGCCGTCGCAAACCCGTAGCCGTCGGAAGTCACCCGTGAACCCGACGCCCTACTGGCTTGATGGCGCCTTGCCGATGTCGGCTTCGCTGATGGGTGACATTGAGGCCGATGTCGTCGTCATCGGGGCGGGTTTGTGCGGCGCGTCGGCTGCGCTCGCACTCGCGGAGGCGGGATGCAGCGTGGCCTGGCTCGAGGGCCGCCGCGTGTCCTCTGGTGCGTCCGGACGAAACGCCGGGTTTCTCCTCCAGGGAACGGCGGAGCGCTACAGTCGGGCGATAGGCGTGATGGGGAGAGTCCGAGCGCAGGCCGTACACGCCGCGAGCCTCACCAACCACCGCATGATGGCGGACACCATCGGCCGTTTGGGAATCGCCTGCGGCTATCAGAACCGCGGATCGCTCCAACTCGCGGGAAGCGTTGATGAGGAGCGCGATCTCCTTGAGTCCGCGGAGGCGCTGGTCGCGGATGGCTTTCGCGCCGAGGTGCGCACGGGTGCGGCTCTCGACTCGGTGTACCGGGATGCAGGCTTCGGCGTTGGAGTGTTTCTGCCTGCCGACGGGGAGTTGCAGCCGGCGAGCTTTGTTCGCGGCGTCGCAGGCGCCGCTGTCGCCGCCGGGGCACGACTGTTCGAGGACTCCCCGGTCACGATGCTGGAGGCGCCCGCGCCGGGTGATGTGCGCGCAACCGCGCCCCACGGCAGCGTGCGTGCGTCGTTAGCGCTCGTCTGTACGAATGCCGCCGCTGGCCAGCTTCTGCCATGGTTTGGGGACAAGGTGGACCCCGTGCGAGGGCAGATGCTCGCTACCGCGCCGGCGCCGCCCCTGTTCGCATGCCCCGTGTACGCCGACCATGGCTACGACTACTGGCGGCAGGACGAGTACGGTCGGATCGCGCTTGGCGGCTGGCGTAATCTCGACCCAGCGGGTGAGGTTGGACCGGAGGAGATCCTGCATCCGGAAATTCAGGAGCGCATGACGGCCTTCCTCCAACGTTTCCCTCCGCTCCGAGATGTCGCCGTGACCCACCGGTGGTCAGGCACGATGGGATTTTCACGGGATGGCCTGCCGATTGTCGGTCCCGTTCCTGGACTTCCCGGCGCTCTGGCAGCCGCCGGTTTCACCGGGCACGGGTTCGGATTCGCGTTTCTGTGCGGAAAGGCGCTCGCCGATCTTGTTCTTGAGGGAACAAGCGAAACGGCGAACTTGTTTCCGTCACGACGATTTGCCTAGGCGTCGGCACCCAAAAGACTGCGCTACAACTCGCCCCGGATGCCGAGCAGGGGAACGATGGATGGACCCGCGATCGCTGCGCTGTCATCGTAGTCGTAGCGGTATGCGAGGTACATCGTATTGGAGCCGCTGGGCACCCACCAGACCTCGCCGTACAGGGTCACCGATGCCCAGCGGATGGGAAATGTTTTTTCGAGGTGCAGATCGATCTTGGTGTAGGTGGGGAGGCGCTCGCCGTTCGTCGCGCCAAGGATGGGCAGATAACTATCGGTCGCGGCTATGTATTCTCCGTCCAGTACCGGCGTGTACGGCAGACCCGAGGCTGCACGGACGCGCAAACCGACGTTCCACATGGGCAGGAACGTCCAACTCCCGACGGCGTTGAAGGTCCACGGTTGATCGTAGTCGAAAACCTCCCCGTCGCGCGCGGAGTGACCGGCGGACAGCGAAAGCGAGGCAAAGAACCGGTCGCGGAGCCGGTACCGCGTCTCGACTTCGCCGCCGTAGGCAAACCCGTGAACGCCGTCGTGCGGGCGTGCCCCTGGGGCGGAATCGGTGAGGTTCACCGTGTCCTTGGCATAGGCCTCCATCCCGAATTCCAGTCGGCCAAAGAGGGCTGTACTGAAGCCGAGGGCTGCCTGCCGGGAGTGCGCTGGCAGCAGCGTCACGTCTCCGATTCCCGGGTCGAGGTCCTCCGTGCGCGGAAATTGCGAATAGACGCCGGCGGCGGCGCGCACCTGCGTGTCGGGGGCGATCTGCCATCGCGCGTTTAAACGAGGGTCGGCCGTCACTGTTCCAGATAGCGAGTCCGCGTCAACGCGCGCACCGGGCACCACGCGTATCGTCCCGAGTGATAGTCGGCCCTCGGCGTATACGCCGCCTCGAAGGCGCCAGAGTTGACTTGATGTGGCAGCCCCCCGCGCGAGTACGGGGGATTCTCGCTCGACATCCACCCACGGCTGCGTGGTGACAACGTGAAGCCTTGTCGACTCCCCTCGGGCGTCCGCGCCGAGCGCGAGGGCGAGCCTCGGGTGAACGAGCCATACCGCGTCTTCTCGAAGTTGCAGGCTGTCTTCTACGTGACTATCACTCGCGGCGGGTAGCGTACCGACGCGATCGAAGCGGGTGTATGCCGCATTTCCGTCGAGGCGAGCGACGGCGAGCGTATGGTGGTGGACCAGCGCTGCAATGTGGAAGGACTGTCCGTATTCGAACGAGGGATTTTCCGATTGTTCGTACGGATCGAGCAAAGTGGGCTCACCGGCATAGCGGGTGTACGCATCGCCAGCCCCCAACGCGAGCAGGCCCCATCGAGCATCGGCGGCTGGTTGATACTCGATGCGTCCAAAATAGTCCCAGAACCTGGGGAAGACCGTGTACTGGTCCGAGGTGTTCTTCCCCAGATCGAGGAAGGATCGGCGTGCGCTGGCCCGGATGGAAAGGGTGTTGCTGAGCGGCGCCGCCAGTTCGGCGCCCCCCATGATCGGGTTGAGGTTGACCGACCCTCGGACCCGCTCGGGCCGTTGCCAGGTGCTGCGTGTATCGATGATCGCGCCGGTCGCATCCCCAAAAGGCGCTCCGAAGGTGGACGGATACAGCGTCAGGGAGTCAAGCAGACGCGAATGGAACACCGAGGAGTACCCATTGAAATGGTACAGGTACGGGAGTTCGATTCCGTCCAGGCGGAATCGATTTTCGCCGGGTCCACCGCCCCGAACGGCCAGATCACCAGCCGTCGGCGAGTATTCGGGGGTCACGGCAACGCCGGGGAGCGCTTGAACGAGACGAATCGGATCCTCGAAGGTGCCCGGTGTCTTGAGAACCCGTTCTCGATCGAGCGTTTGTTCGCTGACGGCCGGCGAGTCGCGTCGTGCTTCAACGACGACGCTCTCGGACGCCGGAGGCGGCGCATCGTCGTCGGCGATGGCGAGGCCGAGGCAGCCCAACGGCACGATCACGGCGTCAACAGGCCGTATATGGCGACGCGCGCGCCCACGAAGTCGTCGCGACCGCACCGACCCTCGGCGACCGCGATGAGGTCGAAGCCATCGGTGCCGCAGACGGGCTCGCCATCCGCCGAGTCGGCGGCGGGGGCCAACTCGACGAACGAGACACCCGCGTAGCCGTCGTCCGCGGCAACCGTGGCGGTGTACCATCCCTCGCCGCTCAACGCGCTGTCCACGGGGAAGAGTCGGCCGCCCACGTCAAGCACCGGGCCTACGTCGCCGATCGCAACGTCGAACGCCGACCACGCGTTGCCCCCCATTCCGTCGAGGTGAAGCGCAATGATCGGCGTGATGCCTTCCTTTCCCGTCCAATTGGTCGCATGCCGCCCCGTTTCCTCAAACTCCCCGGAGGGCCCCATCCAATGGGTGACGGTGCGATCGTCGAGGCCGAACGCGAAGCTGGCCTGCGTGCCGTCGACGACTCGCGTCACGGACCCGGCCGCCGGTACCGACGCCCCCGCCGCCACCTCCAGCCGCGCCGACTCCCGCCGTCCCTGCGCGTCGGTGACGGTGGCCGTCGCGATGAATGGTGCGCTCGGTGCGGCTGTAACAGCCACGTTATCGATCTCCCAGACGATCTCCGGGGGAGAGTGATGCCATAGCCCGTAGCCCGACCACGCGAACGCCCGCAGTTCGCCGTCCGCCTCCGCGAGTCCGACAATCCGGAAGTCGGTCAAATCGTGGCGATCCTCCGCAAACGGCGTCAGGCAGCCAAGAAGGGAGGCGATGAACACGCGCCTGCGGCGTAACCGGCCGGTCCAATCCCGGCGTGCTTCGAGGCTCGCGGTGGCGGGGCGTGGCGAGAGTCGGATAGGGTGCGGCCCCTTCTGGTGCCACAATGTCCCTCGATTACCGCGTCCGCTGTTGCCCCGATGGCCTTGTCACGGACCGCCGGCGCCGGATCAAGGTGCTCGACTGCACCATTCGAGACGGCGGGATTTGCAACAACTGGAAGTTCGACCGCGCGTGGGTGAAACGCACGTTCGAAGCGTTGCAATCGGCGGGTGTTGACTACATGGAAATCGGGTACCGAACACGTGAGGGCGTGTTCGACCGCGCCAAGGTCGGCGAATGGCGTTTCCTCGAAGAGGACGTGCTCGCGGAAGTCACGGCCGCGCACACGGGAAAGATGAAGATCGCCGCGATGCTGGACTGCGGAAAGGTCGATCTTACGGACATCAAGCCGCGCGGTGAAACGGTCGTCAACACCATCCGTATCGCGACGTACGCACACCAGATGCCGGAGGCGCGGAAGCTGCTCGATCGCGCGTTGGAGCTTGGGTATGAAACGTTCATGAATGTCATGGCGGTCAGCACACTGACCCCGGAGCAAGTGGATGCGTTTCTGGACGAGCTGCGGGTCAGCGGGGTACACAACGTCGCGATCGTCGATTCATTTGGCGCGCTGTTCCCCTACCATGTCGAGCATCTTTTCCGCGTGTACCAGAATCGTCTAGGCGAGAAAATCAAGGTCGGGATTCACACCCACAACAACCAGCAGCAAGCCTTCGCCAACAGCATCGCGGCGATTGACGCCGGGGCCGATTTCGTGGATGCCACCGTGCATGGCATCGGGCGAGGGGCGGGGAATTGTCCGATGGAACTTCTGTTGTTCTATCTTGATAATCCGAAGTACGACGTGCGCCCGATACTGGAGCTGGTCGACGAATACGCCAGCCTTCGCGACGAATTGCGTTGGGGGTACCACCTGCCGTACGCCATCACGGGTTTCTACAACATGCATCCGCGTGCGGGCATTCAGCGCATGGCGCGGCCCGATCGGTACGAGTGCCGAGAGATGTATGAGACCTTTGCCGGGCGGTTCGGTGAAGGTGGCGGGGCCGAGTAGATCCCACACCCCAGCCGCCTCCTGCTCGGCTGGCGGCCGCGCTCCGTCGAAACGGTGCCGGTCTCCGGGCGTGCGCCGACCGCGGAAGCCGGCGCCTTTTTCCGAGTCGTCCACTGGAATATTCAATTCGGGGCAGGACGCTCTCGGCGCTTCTTCTACGACGGCGGTGACGACGTTTTCGTGCCGCCGACGGATGTGCGCGCAACGCTGGCGGCCATGGCGCCCACGCTCGCTACTGCGGATGTTGCGCTCCTGGGCGAGGTTGATCGGGGCAGCGATCGCACCGGCGGAATCGATGAGATGGGGGCATTTTACTTCCCGGTTCTGGCGAGCACCCCCTACCACCGTGCGTGGGTGCCCTACCCTCCGCAGCGTTGGTTGCGCCGGGTGGACATGCACCTTTCCGTCGCAAGTCGATATGCGATCGGCGACGCGGTTCGCACCTCGCTCCCCGCCATGAATGAGCCAATGTGGCGGCGCCGTTTCAATCTCCGGCGAGCGCTCTTGACGGCCATCCTTCCGGTCTCAGGAGGCGCGCCCCTGCACCTCGCGCTCACCCATTTATCGGCGTTCACCGGGGGGGATGACACGCTTGCGCGGCAGTGTGACGTGCTCGCGCGGTGGATGAGTACCCGGGAGGAGCGAGGCGAGCGTTTCCTCCTCGCAGGCGATTTGAACCTGCTTGCCCCCGGGGAGCGCATCGTCGGAGAACCGTCGGACGACGCGATCTCGCCGCTTCTGCGCCGCTTCCGCAGACTCGCGACCGGGCAAACGTACCAACCCTTTAGCAGTGCCGTGGACCGCACGCTCGACTGGGTGTTCGCGTCGCGCGATCTCGATGTCCGCGCCTGTCACGCCGTCGCTACCGACCTGAGCGACCACCTTCCCATCGTGATCGACGTATGTTTGTGAACCTCCGCGCGGGAAAACCGCGCCGGACCGGGAGCTATCGAACGGCGCCGCCGGCGAAAACGCGGCCCGGCGGGAGTTCGACCCAATGCACCCAGACGTCCTCCAACGGCACGCCTAGCGCGTAGGCCGTCGCCTCCGCCGTCGCGACCAGGCCGGCGCGCACGTGCTCGTCGGGGCGCCACGCGCGTGCGCGAATCGTCACGAGCGGATTGTGGCCGGAGAATTCCCGGCGTACGTTGTTGCTCACTGCGGCATCCGCCGCAATCCAGTCCACCCAGACCTCACCCGTAGCGCAGGAAAGGGCTGAGGCGAGCGCCTCCGGAATCGCGACGAGCAGGCGATCGATCCGGGTGATGTCGGGTGGACGCTGCGACTGCACAGTTACGACGGGCATGGCGCTCCTCGAAAAGGGGTTCGGTACGCCGTGCTATCCTGCTCCTGTGGATCCGACCGAACTCGACGTTCCCGAGAGTACTGGACTCAGTGGAGAGGAAGATTCCTTCCTCGCCGAGGAGCCGCGGCTTGGTTCAAGCGAAAAGGGCATTGCGGCCAACGGTGTCATCCTTTCGCTTTCTCGCGCCGCGCGGAGCTTCCTCCTCTACGATCCGTCGAATGAGGCCATTCGGCACTTCCTTGATGCACTTCGGAAGACGACAGAAGGCTACCTCGCCCGGTTTGGCGATTTGGTTTTGGAGATCCGCCCGTTCGAAATCGTGGCCGCGGGTGAGATTGTCTACCTTGAGCGTGACCGGGAGCGATCCCTGGCGTTCCGCCTCTACCGGGACGGCGTTCGCAAGCTGACTGTTCATCCGTCTCTGACCTGGCATGAGTCGCTCAAGCTGCTGGAAGTCCTTTCCATCCGGTACAGCGGCGTGCGCCAGACGGAAGACGACATGGTCGTGCTCCTTTGGAAGGCTGGATTCCAAAATATCGAGATCGAAGCCGTCGAAGGCTTCGTAGCGGACGAAGAGCACGAAGCCGGCGAGGGCGGTCAGCAGACGGTGGTGGTGCGCGGCACGGCAACCGTTGAGGCGCCCCCCGATTTCGACCTTCCGATAGGAAAAATCCCCGGGCTCGGGTTGGTGCGTTTTCTCACGGTTCCCGCGCCGGCACTCGAAGAACTGCAGGCCGAGGACAACACGCAGGCGCTCCCTGAACTCGCCGTTCGCTTGCTGGAGGAACTCGTGGCGATGGCGAGCGATCCGGTGGAGCCGGTGGATTTCAACGACGTCCTTCCCCAATTGCGGGAGGTTCGGGATTTCTTGCTGGCGGAGAACCACCTGGCGCACATTGTGCGCTTGGCCTTTGTTCTTGCTTCCACGACGTTTTCCGATGAACGTTCGGACAGTGAATGCGCGGAATTTCTAAACACCTTCGTCGATCAGAACGCGCTCGGGCGGTTCCTGCATGGCGTGGGCCGGGACGCAACGGAGGCGCCGGCCGACATGGTCGCGCTGCTCGATGCCCTTCCTGGAAACCATCTTCAAACCCTCGTTTCGCTGCTGACGACGGAGCGTGGAGAAGCCAGTCGTCGTGTCGCCCGTTCGCTCATCGAACGGTATGTGCCCCTGAATGGGGAGTGGCTCGTCAATTATCTGACGACGGCGGACGCGGCGGTTGCGGTCGAGCTCCTGCGGACGCTCGCAATTTCCGATCAGGCCCGCGCGCTTGACGCAGTGGCCCGATTGGCCGACCGCGGAGAGGTGGAGATTCAGCTGGAGGTCCTGGCCACGCTGGAGTCGATGTTGACGGGGCCGGTAGCATCCCGTCTACTGCAGGCCTACGTCGGATCTGTGCACGAGGAGGTCCGCATTCGCTCGCTCGATCAGGTCGGTCGTCGCGAGGTCCATGCGTCGTTTGGGCCGCTGGTCGCCCGCGTCAAACGTGAGGCGCCCTTGCGACTCGAACATCGTGAGGCGGAATCGTTTGGTATTGCCCTGGCGCGCGTGGACCCCGTCGCGGCCATGGCGACGTTTCGCGACTGGATTAAACCGCGTGGCTTCTTCTCGACGGTGGTGCCGGGCGCCGCGATGTTGCAGTGGGTTGCCGTGTCCGGGCTTGCCCTGCTTCCGGGAGATGAGCCGGAGGCATTGATCAAATACGCATCGGAGCGCGGAGGCAGCGAATTGCACGGACACTGTGTTGCGAGCATGGTTAAACGCCGGCGCCTCGCGCGCGGGAAGGCCACATGACAGACGACGCAACCGATCTCCTTGGCGATGCCCAGGCGGGCATTGGCCGGGCTCTTGAGTCAGCCCGTGCGGGTGAGGATCGCGCGCTGGCCCAGCAGGTCCGGGAGTCTGGAGAGCAGTTCGTTCGCTTGATGACCGGCCTTTTACGCCTGACCCACATCCACTCCCCCGACAACCACGCGTTCGACCAGCCGACGGGTGATCTCGCGAGCACGATGGTCCGGCTTGAGCGCTTGCTCGGGCAAATTCAACTTGTGTGCGTGGAAGGACAGATATACGTCAACGACATCCGCATCCGCATGGACGACCGGATGGGTGGACACGCCGAGCTGGGTGTCGACCTCGCGCGCCACTCCTGCGGCGGGCTTCAGTTCCAGCGCCCGTTGGAGGGGAGCGAACTGCGGAAGCTCATCGACATCCTTTCCCGCGCCCCTTCGGCAGAGCGGCCATTGACGGCCCTGCAAGATGGGTTGAAGGCAGCTGGACTGGAGTCCATCAGTGCGAACGGCCTCTATCGGCTGCGGTTGACCGGTGAAACCGCCGTAGCGCGCGAGGACAAGGAGCTTCGGCAAACGCTGGATCGCGCCGCGGGCCTGGTTGCCGACGCATGGGACAACATGTCGGCTTCGCGCGTGCCGAATCCGCTACCGATTCGGCGCATGGTCAACGACATCGTCGATGCTGCCGCCAGCGTCGATCTCTTCAAAGAAGAGGAAGAGGCCATGTTTTCGGGGAGCGAGTCCTCTCCCCATGCCCGCCACTCCTTGCGCGTCTGTACCGTTTCCGTTATGATTGGGCGTGAAGTTGGCCTTTCATCTGCACAACTAGCGGATCTTGGTGTTGCGGCGATGTATCACGACGTGGGGTACGCCGCGCGGGAGGATGGGTTCGCCCCGCCGTTTGAACGCCACGGTACGGCCGGCGCCCGATTGTTACTGAAGCAACGCGGCTTTCATCAGGCCAAGCTGAAGCGCATGCTTACGGCCATAGAGCACCACCGGCCATTCGGGTGGATGAATCCTGGCGGGGAATATCGGCGTCCAACGCTGTACGCGCGCATCGTCCGTATCGCAGAGGACTTCGACACGTACACGCGGGCCCGCGCAGGCGGTGCCATTTACGGACCAGCGGAAGCGCTCGCGCGCATGGCGACGCTCTCCGGCTCGGTATACGATCCGCAGCTTTTCCAGCTCTTCGTCAATCGCATCGGGCCCTTTCCCCCAGGAACCGTGTTGAAGCTCCGGGACGGGCGTGTCGTCGTGTCCGTGAGCGGCGCCAGGGATAAGGCTCGGTTTTCGCGCCCGCTCTGCCGCATCGTCCACCGCGCGGACGGGTCGAGTCCGGAGGAGGCGATAGAGGTGGATCTGGCGTTAGAAGGGGCCATCTCCGAGGTCATGCTCGCTCGCGGTCGGTAATGGACGCAGAGGCTTTTCACCTTGTCGTTCACGAGGAGCGACTGCCGAATGGCATGCGCGTCGTCTGTCATCCTGACCCGCGGGCCGGGCGCGTGCTCGCGGGCGTGGGCTTCGGCGTCGGGGCGGGCGAGGATCCGCCGGATCAACAGGGCCTTGCGCACCTGATCGAGCATCTCGTCTTTCGCGTCGATGGCTTCGAGCGTCGCCTCGCGGCGGTTGGCGGGACGAGCAACGGCTGGACCGACCACGACAGGACCGTGCTTTGGGCGGCGGCGCCGATTGCCGCGTTGGATCTCGTGGTTCGCTGGGCGGGATGGGAGGTCATGCGCGGGGAATGGGGCGACGGTGAAGTCGAGGGCGAGCGTCAGGTGGTTGCGACGGAGCAGGCTGGATTGGTGGATCGCGCACACGCTCGCGACCGGGAGCGGGTCGCGTCCATCCTCTGGGGAGAGCACCCGTATGGGCGGAGCGTTCACGGCGTTCCAACCTCTACTGCGGAGGCAACGCGGGCATTCCGGAGGGAGTGGTACACGCCTGCTCATGCGACGTTGGTCGTGGCTGGGGCGGTTGATCCCGAGGTGGCGATGGCGACAATCCGGCGGGTGGTCTGGGACGAAGGGTGGGCAACGCTGGACGGCGACGTGCAGGGGGCGACGTTGGCATCCGAAGCACCGCCGCCTCCGGCCGTTGCTGCGCCGCCGCAACGCATCTGGCTCCCCGATGACGTGGGTGATACCTCCCTACTCGCCGCGTGGCGTACGGTATCGCAATCCGACGTCGTCCGGCCGGCTTTCGACATCCTGGCGGCGTTGATCGGGGCAGAAACAGCCAACGCCCGGTGGGGCGGTAGTTTTCTGATCGTCGGGGAGCGTCCGCGGGACCTCGCTCGCGCGCGCCGGAGGCTCTTGCTCCCGTATGCATCGACACAGCTGGATGACGTCCGGGCGGACATGGCGCTTCGTTGGGCGCGCGCGCTGGACGGAGTCGTAGGACGCGCCCAGTCCCTGCTGACCTGCGAACTTGCCACAGGGGAGCCGGATTGTCTGCCGGCGGAGTGGGCGGGGTACGCGGCGGTGACGCCCGACGATGTGGCCGCGGTCGCCGCGCGCTTGCGTCCGGAGCCGGATGTGCTTCTCGCGGTGGTGCCCGCCTCGGTGGGCCGCGCACCTCTGCCACGGATGGACCGGTGGTAGTCACGCTCCTGACCCTCGCTGGGGGCGCCGTGTTGACGACCATGGTCGTACCAGATGCTACATTTGCAAGGGTTGAACTTCGCCTATATGCGTCGTCGATTCCAATCGCGCGCGCGATTCTGCCCTCGCGCGTCCCCGGAGCGTCCATCCACGTCGATATCGATGGGGACGGTCTGTTCGTTCGTATCGACGCCACGCCGGAACGTTTGCCCGACGCCCTTGACGCGGCAGTTCAGGCGATTTTGCGCCCTCACCGTCGACCCGCGCGGGCCGCCTGTCTGCGGCGCGCACGCGACGTGGACTTCAGCCCGGACGGGTTTCACGACCGCCTGGTGCAGCGCGCAACCGCTGGGTTGTCGGAGGATTGTCGCGACGCGCGCCGGGTCGCGATGCGGCGTGCAGGCGCTGCGCTTGCTTCCGCGCCCCTCGCGGCCGTGGCCGTCGGAAACGTTGACGCTGGCGAGGTCCTCGCGCATCTGGCCCCGCTTGGACCACACGCGAACTGGCGCGCTCCAGCCGCCCGCGGAGTCCCTGACTGCAGCGAATCCGAGCGGTTTCCGGGGGCGACACGGTCACGCGTAACGCTCGCCTGGGCGAGTGCTGGAGCGGACGACGCGCTGCGCGACGCGGTGCTCGCCGATGGCTACTCATCCCGCGTTTCCACACGTTTGCGGCAAGAGGTGGGGTTGGTCTACGCGGTCACGTACGCGCGGTCTGGGGGCGTCGCTACCGCCACCGCAGAGGCGGAGCCCGGAAAGGAAGGCGTGGTCGAGTTCGAAATGCGGCAAGAGTTGCTCCGTGCGCTTTCGCCGGCGGACATCGAGATTGCCCAAACACGGTTGGCGGCGCGCGTGGCGTCTGCTGGCGACTCGGTGGCTTCTCTCGCGGACAACCTTTGGAACCCGCCGGGCGTGATTCCGTCCGCTGCGCCCGCGACGCTCTGTGGCGTCGTTACCACGGGCCAGTAGAGCCGGGTCAGTCCTCGTCGACGACTTCGGCGTCCGCCTTCGTTTCGACGCGCGCGCGTTCCCGGGCTTTGGCGGAGATATCCCCCCAGCCGCGTTCGTCCGCCGCCGTGGCGAGGCGCTCCAGCGCGACCCAGAGATCCGGCAGGTGGGTGACGTTCACGCCGCGTTCCCGCGCGACGGCCCACCAAGCGCGGCAGGTTCGTTCGTCGCCCTCCTCCGCCGCGATGAGGGCGCGGAGCACGCCCACGTGCAGCCACAGGCCGTGTCGCGGGCTTCCCTGCAGGGAATTCTGCGCCGCCTCCAACTCGGTCCGCATCCGTAACCGGTCGCCGCGCGCAACCGCGATCAACGCCATGCGCCCGCACGCCGCGGCATGGGAGAGCGTCATTCCCCGCTCGCCCGCGAAGCGTGCCGCCCAGCGATTCGCTTCGTCGGCTGCGTCGAGATCGCCGCGGAAGCGATGGACTTCCGCGAGCATCGCCCGACTCCGGAGGTGCAAGGAGTCCGCGCCGAGCGTGGCGGCGATGGCTCCCGCGGACGTCAACTCGCGCTCGGCAAGTTCGATCTCCCGACGTTCAATATGCAGCATTCCGATTGTACAGGTCGCTTCCGCAATCCGCCGCGTGTCCCCACTTGCGCGGGCCACGCGTTGCAGCCGCTGAACCTGCCGATCGATGTGTTCGAGGCGCCCGGCGCGCACGAGCGACTCCACCAGCCCGTTCAATCCCTCGGCCTCCAGCACGAGATCGCCGCGATTCATGCGAAGCACCTCACCCCAGTGCGTGATCGCGCGGTCCTGCTTTCCTTCTGCGCGGGCGAGCTTCGCGCGTTGGAGCGCCACTTCGATGAGCCCGCTACGGTCACGCAGCGACTCAAAGACCTGATGTGCGGCGTCGAATTCCCTGTGGGCCGTTTCGAGGTCCCCGACCTTTCGGGCCGCTCGGCCGCGCAACACGCGCAGGCGGGCGCGGGCCAGCCGGTCGCCCTCAATTTCGCGCAGCGCGTGTTCGATCAAGGACACCGCGCGGTCGGGTTGTCCAGCTTCCATCAGCGCCATCGCGTGGAGGCGGCGCGCTTCGAGTCGGGCGGACGGCTGCCCGACAAGGTCTGCGGCTTCAATCGCCATTGCGGCGGCCGGGATGGCGTCACGAGAGCGCCCGCCATGGTTCATTCGGAGCACGGCAGACAGCAGGAATGGCGCGGCCGTCCCCGGGTCACCCGAGCGGAGGCGATGCATGCCGAGCGGGAGATCAACGTCGAGGCCGGTGCGCGTTCCGAGGTCCTGCCAAGCATCGGCCAGTTTCCGATGCAGATCCTTCACGTGGGGGAGGCGGGAGGCCACGTCCAACGCGACCTGACGCAGCCGCGAGTGTTCGAAAACGAGACACCCGCGTTCCTCTGCGACGAGGCCAGTCGCCAGAAGCGCATCGAGTCCGGCATCGGCGACGGCGCGAATGAGCGAGACCGGCGGCTCCTGACCGGCCAGCGCCGCAACCGCTAGCGCGTCCGTTGCTGCGCTGGGGTCCGCGCTATTCTCCACGGCGGCCGTGACGCGGCGGCGCAGAAGCGTCTCCGGGTCCGACGGGAGCGCTTCCGCGAGCGTGACGCCTTCTGGAAGCGCGTAGAACCCGCCCGGATTCAGTACAAGAAAGCGTCGCGATGCCCATTCCCGCAGGAGCAGCCCCGCCGCGAGCGGATTGCCCTCACACTCCAGCGAAACGACCCGAGCCAGCTCCGGTTCCAGTTGAAGGGACTCCTGAACCACCTTCCGCGTTTCCGTCAGGTTGAGCCGCCGCACGCCGATTCGCCGCGCCCCGCGTTCCTGCAGGCCCTCGACTTTCCGGCGTAAGACAGGGTCGTTTGCCAACGCTTCCGCGGAGACGGTGCAGAGGGCCAGAACCGGACGTTCGCCCACCGTTCGGTCCAGAAGGGCCTCGGCCACCGCAAGGCCGTCACCGTCGGCCTGCGCGTGGTGCGCATCTTCGAGGACGAGGCAGGAGCCTCCCCTCCACGCCCGGGCATCCAAATGGCGGTACAGGTAGGCGAGGCCAACCGCGTCGTTGACCGGGGGCTCGCCTTCGCGCAGGTAGCCACACCAGCGTGCGAGCACCGAGGCCTCCTCATGAACTTCTGAAGGAAGTACCTGCCGATCACGCGAGATCCAGCGCGCGAGGCGCGTCTCCATGCCGTCGCGAGTGTCGTTCCACGGGACGAGCAGGTCGCGCACGGCACCACGATATCCGTCGTCCACACCCGGGGGGGAATGGTAGCGGAGGCGCACCACTTCCATCCAGCCGCCCTCTTCCAACTCCAGCGCCACCGAGGACACGAGCCGCGACTTTCCGGAGCCGCTATCGCCGACGATCAAAACAACACGTGGCTCATTGAGCGCAATGACCTCTCGTGCGGCGTCCCAGAGCACCTTCCGCTCGCGCTCCCGGCCAACCAGCGGCACCTCCCGCAGGGCAAACAGCGTCAGCGATGCGCGCGCGGGCGCGTCACCTCCGCGACTGGCAGGCGGTTGGGCCGGGATCGCGTCGGGGGCAACGCGATTCCAACGGGGCGTGCCTTCCGCGGCCGGGCCCGTCGGCCGGGGCACGTTCAGCGGATACTCGCCTGTGATCAGCTCAGGAGCCGTACTCTGGGAGGTCGCGGCGCCGCTCTGAATCGTGCGCACGCGGCCTCGGAACGACACCCCGCGCACGGCGTCCCGAAGCGCGCGACGCACGTCGGCCGCGCGGTCAAACCGTTGCCGCGGCTCGGGGTCGAGCAGCGCAGCAACCAGGTCCGCCAGCGCAACCGGCACGGCTGTTTCCCCTGACGTCGGCAGCGGCGGCGGTGGACGTACCCGCTGTTCGAGCAGGTCTTGACGTCCTTCTCCAGCATGCGGGCGTTCTCCGGCCAATGTCTCGAAGAGCATCAGCCCAACCGCATACAGGTCCGTCCACGGCCCGACGTCTTGCGTGCGCCCCTGAAGCTGCTCGGGGGCCATGTACCCAGGCGTTCCCGAAATGACCTTGCGGTCACGATTCAACTCTGCAAGCGCGTCCGCGACGCCTAGATCGGCGACCCACGCGTGGACGAGACCGTCCGTTCCCGGGTAGAGCAGTACGTTTCCGGGCTTCAGATCTTGATGAAGCAGGAGCCGCGAGTGGATCGCGCCCAGGGCGTCCAGCACCTCATCGAGGAGGCGCAAGACGTCGGCGATGGGCGGGCGCAGCTTGAGCAGGTCCGCGAGCGCCCCGCCCACGGCGTAGCCGAGCGCAACGAAGGGCTCCCCACTCTGCAGCACGCCGGCGTCGTACACCGGCACGACGTTCGGATGCACGATACGCGCCGATAGTGCAACCTCACGCGCAAATCGGGCGCGAAAACGCCGGTGAATCGCCAAGTTCGTCTTGACAACCTTGACGGCCACTTCCGCATCGAGGAGGCGATCCTCGGCATGGTAGACCACGCCCGTTGCGCCTTCGCCAAGGATGCGCGTGGGGCGGTAACGATCGGGAAGGCGGGGGAGCAACGCCCTCGTCTAACGCCGCGTAGGCGCAGAAAAGCCAGAAAGACTCGGTTGGTCTAGCTTCGCGGGGTCCAACCCGTGACCTCCGTGCGGCACCGCGAGGACGCCGGTGACGGCCACCTTTTCTCCTGCGAGCTTCACGATTTCGCCGATTCCCCGGATTTGTTTGCCGAGTTTCACCTCAACATCCCCCACCATGATCGAGACGTGGCCGAGCATCTGTCCGCCCGCCTCGTTGGGGCGCGGCAGGTAGGTGCCCACGAGCGTGATGCGCTCCCCGTCGTACTGCGGGATCTCGCTGGCCCGGGCGACCTCCTTGAGGGTGGCGTCCTTCTTCTCGACATCTTCGTGCTTCTCCTCCGCTTCCTTTTTGCGGGCCAATTCGGCCTTCACCGCGGCTTCCTCCTTGACGTGTGCGGCGGCCGCCGCAGCGTGCGAGCTGACTTTCTCGGGGTCCTTGGCCCGCTCGACCTTGGCCTCTGCGTCGACCTTCTTCTCCACGACCTTTGCGTGCTTTTCCTCCACCGCGCCGGTTTCCTTGGCCTTGACTTCGGCCTTCACGCCGTGTTGAACGGCTTGGGCGTCGGCCTTGGCCTTTTTGGCGTCCGGAGCCTTCACGTCGTCGTGTTTACCAACCTGCTTGTCACCTTTTTTGGGCTTCGCCTTGCCTTCCTCGGGGGCAACGGCCACGCCCGCAGGCGCCTTGGCCTGTGCGCCTTTCTCTGCCGGAGCCGCGACGTGTTTCACGGCAACGTCACGTTCCGCCTTCTTCGCCACGCCCGCCTTCTTCTCGGCGTTTGACGCGTCTACCTGCTTCGTTTCCGCCTTCACTTTCTTGTCCGCCACCTGTTTGGCGCGAGCGGGATCGATTTTCGCCTCTTTCTTCCCGGAGTGTTGAGCTGTGTCGGCGACGACTGCGGCGTGGTCGGCCTGCGCCTTTTTGGCATCTGCCTTTTTCTCGGCGGCGTTGGCCAGCGTGGGTGCCGCGGCGGCCACCACCTTCTTCAGCAGCTTTTTCGGACCTTTCGCATCGTGATCGACAGTGGCGGCCGACTTTTTGTGGACGCCCGCTGGCTCCTTATGCGCATCGGACTGCTTTTTGGACACCTCTTTCTTTTCGTGCGTCGCCGCTTGGGTGTCGGCCTCCGCAAGGTCGTGCTTGAGGGCAGCTTCCTTCTTCAGCGCCGCTTTTTCCTTGGCGTACGCGTCGACCTTCGGTGCTTCCGCCGCGCCCTTTTCGACGGCCGGCTTGACGCCCTTCTCCGCGGCATCCGCCTTTCCGGCCTTCGCGGGACCGCCCGCCTTCTTTCCGGCCAGCGCGGAGGCCGAGCCCTTGGCATGCGCCTTCAGCTCGGTCGGGCTCATTTGCGCCGGGTCCTTTTCAGGCGCGGCCTGCGTCGCCCCTTCCTGCTCGATCATATCTTTCAAACCTGCATTTCCGACGTTGGTCTGCATGTCCACGGTTGCGCCTTGCTGCAGCTTGACGCCCGCCTCGGGCACGGGCGATTTGGACGCCTGAGGCGCGCCGAGCTTCTTGGCCTTCTGCTTTTGGGCTTCGAGTTGGTCCTTGGCAGCCATGTTTGCTCCGGGTTGAATCGGGGATCGTAGCACGGGGACGCGCCGCGGGATCCCCTAGAACGCGTCGAGATACACGCCGTACAAACCATCCTCGTTGAGCGCCTCGATGCTCACGACGCGTGGTTCGAGCGCGAGTCCACCTACGTTGAGCAGTCCGCCGAGATCGAACGAGAGATTTCCCATGAGCAGCCCTGCCAAACCCTCGACGACGCTGCCGAGTTGCGCACCGACGTCGGCCTGATTGACGCCGGTGGCGCCGTAGGTCAGCACGATGGCCTGTTTGATGTCGAAGTGTGCGGACACCTCCGTGCCATTCATCCCGAGATTCACCACGCCGAACAGCTGCGCATCGAGCCAGGGGTGACACTGACCCTCTTGAATGATCTGCATACTAACCTGAATATCAGGTAGGTACGCGCGCGCCGATGGATCTCCCGTCCCTGCCGCCATGCGCACCACACGCGCGCTCCCGGTACGGAGGCCGATGCAGTAGCCCGTCGTGTTCGTCGGAATTTGTCCGCCGCCGGGGAGGGCGGCGATTCCTGCCCCGAGCATCTGGCCGTAGGCGCCGTCCAACTGCATGTCGATGTCCACAAACCCTGCGAGCGTCTCATCCATGACGACGTTCAGCATGCCTTCGTGGACCGCCGCGCCAAGCTGGTAGAGGGTGCCGTCTTTCGTGGCGGGGGGGAGCGAGGATAACTCCGGCATGTCGTCGGGGGCACCCTCGTCGTACCCGACCGTCAAGCCAAGAATCACGCCCGTGCGGTCTGCGTGCACGTCGACCAGCTTGGCGGACAGGGTCGTATCGAGCAGAGGAAGCTCGAACGCGAACGGCCCGGCCACCTCGATGGCGCCAAGCTGATCGAGGAGCACGTCCACGAGGAGTGCACCGCCATCCGCGATCAATCCGGCGATGGGATCGACGAGCAACTGCATCAGCCAGTCGGGCATGTCGAACCCATCGACCGACAAGCCGATCTCACCCATGTCAGCGGTGGCGGCGGAAAGTTCCAGCGTCAGCATGTCGTCGGCGAGCGCCGGGGTTGCATCTGCGCCGATGCTCACCTCTCCCAGGGTGATGGTCATCGGGAACTGCGCCCAACCCAGCACATCGACGTCCGCGGCGATGGCAACGTCGTGAAGCGTTCCGACGAGCTTCACAGCGTCGTCCGCCGGCGAGAGGTCCACCGTCGTTCCCGTGGACGTGAGCGAGGTCGGTGTCAGCGAGAAGTACGCCGTGTCGATGGCAGGCAGGGCTGTAAAAAGCTGGTCCTCCCAACCGAGTCCGTCGATCATGTCCCCTACGATCGGCTGCAACGCGTCGAGGCCCGCTGGCGTCAACAACCCTGCAATCGCACCGGGGTCGGCAAGGCGGGGATCCTTCCCATCGAACACAGGGACGATCCGCCGGGCTTCTTCCTCGCCTTTGTTGGCCGTAACGTTGATGAGCTGCGCGCGGTCGGTGAAGTCGACGGTGGTGTGGAACACGCCGTTTTCATCGGCGTGGACGAGCGTGCCGTCGACGAGAACGCCGGCGTCGGCCGGTGATACCGTTCCCGTCACGCTGATCGGGCCATCACCGAGGAATTCGCCATACGACGGTGAAGTCAGCGTCAGTTCGACTGGAACCGGCGCTGGGCCGCGAATGTTGTAGTCGGTGCAGGCGGACAGGACGAAGGGGAGCAACATGGGCGGCAGTGTAGCTGGGGAACCCAGGAACCCGGAACCCAGGAACCCGGAACCCAGAACCCAGAAACCAGGAACCCAGAACCCAGAACCCAGGAACCCGGAACCCGGAACCCAGAACCCAGGAACCCAGAACCCAGAACCCAGGAACCCAGGAACCCGGAACCCAGGAACCCGGAACCCGGAACCCGGAACCCAGAACCCAGGAACCCAGGAACCCAGAACCCAGAACCCAGAACCCAGGAACCCAGGAACCCAGAACCCAGGAACCCAGGAACCCGGAGCCTGGAGTCTGGAACCCGGAGCGCGGAGGCCGAGGGCGATATTGTCGGCTTTGTCCAGCACTCTCCATCGGGCCGCGGGTTGGCTGCGGCGGGCCCCTCACAAGTGAGGGCCCGTCCTCGCTCAACCCGCGGCCCGATGGAGAAACTCATGGAACACTACTTCGACCACGAAAATCTACTGGCCTACCAACTCGCGCGTGACGTCGCGCGCTGGGTGTTTCACGACGCGCGGTTTCCGGCCGGAAGCGCGTCCTTGAAGGACCAAGCCGTCCGCGCGGCGCAGTCCGTTGCGCTCAACATCGCAGAAGGACGGAGTCAAGCGGGCAATGCCCGGTTCAATCACTATCGCATCGCAGCGGGTAGCGCGGCGGAGGTCTGCGCGGCCTTGGACCTTGTCAATATTGAGGGATCCGCGGTGCAGCAGCAGAAGTTGCGGCGGGTCAGGTCGATGCTCCACGGGTTGGGTGCTTAGCGGTCGGTGACGACGATCGCGCGTTCGCACGCGATTCGTCGTACACTATCGCATGCGGGGTCGCCCATGAAGCCAGCGCGAATTGTCACTGTCCTCTCCGGGCTTCTCGCCATCGGGGCGGTGGGCGTTGCGGCCCGCGCCGAGGCGGCGCCGATCGAAAGCCAATGTTCAATCGACAGCGCGACGCGCGTTGCCATCGCCGTGATGAACACCAGCCCGGACGACACCTTCGACATCTTTTGGGTCAACTACCGATGCGAGGAAATCTACAAAGGCACCATCGCGCCGGGCGAGAGATGGGACCAACGAACGTTCCTTTCGCACCCGTGGCGCATCCGTGAGGCCGACTCCGGCCGCATGGTCAAACAATTCGTCACCAACGCGAACACGTCCGTGATCACGTTCGTCAAGTGACGGCCTGAAGCACGCCGTTCGCTCACTCCCGCAGCGCGGCGTACAAATCGGCGGGCGAAATCACCGGTTCGTCCAGCGGCACGTTCGCGCCATATCGTTCGCGCAGCGTCGCGGCGACGAGCGCGTCCGTCAGGTCGAAATCGCCCAAACGATGCGGCGCACCGATCTTCACCCCCGCCGCGCGGTCGAACAGTTTGTAGACCAGTTCGGAGCAGTAGAGTCGGTCATCACTCCAGCCGAAAGCAGCATCGTAGTGGCGCCCAACCCAGCCGTTGCCCAAGCGTGCGAGCTTCACGACCGTAGCCTCGCTCAATCCGGGAAGCCGACGCGATTTCGTCCCTTCGCCGCGTGCCGTCCATTCCTTCAATTCCGCCCAGCCGACGGGCTCCACCGCCTCCAAAACCATCAGGCGACCGTCGTGAGGAAGCACGACGCCGACGTGGGTGAGCTCGCTGTGCGTGGCCCGGGCGATGGCCTCACTTTGCCGCGAGTGCGACCGATGAAAGACAATGTCTCCCGCCGCAAGTTCAGCGGCGAACGCGACGGAGGCAAGCAGCACGCCGTCAGCATACCCGACGAATCCAACCGACCCGTTCGAATCGCTATCTGTGTCGCTCCCGGTTCCGGCTTCTCCGGCTCGCCCTCATGACCGGCCGTGAGAAGGCAGCGCGGCCGGCGGGTGGCACCGGATCGGGTGCGGGCCCTGCCGCGCCCGATCCGGTGACAGGACCCGCCAGCCAAAAGCCTGCCTTCTACCCTGGTCACCCCCCGCGAAAATGCCTGCCTTCCTATCGGGTCACCAGCGCGATTCCCTCGGCCGTGGCCGGCACGATTCCGCGCTCGGTGATGATGCCGGCAATCAACGCCCCGGGCGTCACGTCAAACGCGGGATTGCGCGCTTTCGCTCCCGCCGGTGACGTGCGCACGCGGATGAATCGCCCGTCGTCACTCCATCCCCACGCGTACAAAACCTCGTCCCCACTCCGCTCTTCGATGGGGATGTCGGCACCCGTCGGCGTTCCAACGGCGATGGTGGTGGTCGGCGCCGCGACGTAGAACGGAACGCCGGCGGCAGCTGCGGCCAGCGCGCTCGTGTACGTGCCGATCTTGTTGGCGACGTCACCGTTTGCGGCGATGCGATCACTCCCGACAATCACAACGTCAATCTCTCCCCGGGAAATAAAATGCCCGGTCGCATTGTCCGCGATGATCGCGTGTGGCACGCCCTCCTGACCCAGCTCCCAACTCGTGAGTTGGCTGCCCTGCTGCCTCGGCCGCGTCTCGTCGGCGTAGACAAACACGTTCGCCCCGCCGCGATGTGCCGCGTAGACCGGCGAGAGCGCGCTTCCCCAGTCCACAAACGCCAACCACCCAGCGTTGCAGTGCGTCGAGACCCGCGGACGTTCCGCAATGATGGGCGCACCCAGCTCCCCGATCCGGCGGCAGCTCTCCGCATCGTCCACGCAGAATGCGTTGGCCGCGGCCAAGGCGTCGCTGCGCGCGCGATCCACATCGGACCCGCACGCCTCGATGGCAGCAAGCACGACGTCGATCCCGGCGAACAGATTTTGCGCGGTAGGGCGGGTGCTGCGAAGATGGTTCGCGCCGGCCGCCACATCCTCGTGAAACCGACCCGCGGCCGCCTCCAACGCGACTTGCGCCATCCCCAGCGCCGCTGTCGCGCCGATTGCGCCGGCCCCGCGCACCGTCATCTCGCGAATTGCCGACGCCGTCGCACGAAAATCCGCCATGTCCACGATCTCGAACCGGTGAGGCAACAGCGGTTGATTGATCATCCGAACGCGCCCGCCCTCCCACCACACCGTTCGGGTGGGCACTCCGTTCACTCGCATCGTCTACTCCCTGGGAAAAAGTTGGCTGAGAACGCGCTGGAGCGTCGCTCGGGCCGCGAGCTCGGCGGCGACATGAAGCGCCTTGTCCTCGGCCTCATCGGCGTCCGGTGACTCCGTCGTCGACTCCGCAGTAAAGCCTTTCGCTTCCTTGTCCAGCGTCCGGAAGCGAACGCGGTCGGTGATGATCTTGACCTCGCTATGCTGCATCGCCCCCTGGCGCTCTGCCGTCGGGGAAAGCGTCGTGACCAGCAGCCGGGAAAACAAGATCACGTCGACATCTGGACTTCCCGGGTCTGCCCACTTGAGTCCGACATCCTCGATATAACGGCGAACAACCTCAGATGCGCGCGCCTGGTGCGCTCTGTCTCCCGCCCGCCAATCCACCGTCACGGTGCGCAGCGTCGACAATTTGGCCCGCCCTTCATCCGTTTCCATCCACCCGCGAAATAGCGCCCGAATGGCATCGGACGGGTAGTCAAGCGCGGATTGGCGAGCGGCAACCTCCAATACCCTGACGGCGAATTTCGCGGGATCCTTCAGCCGATAGTCTGCGCCGTCGGCCATCGCCCGGGAGACGGCGACCTGCGCCTGCAATCCCGGCAATAGCTCGCGGTACCCGCGACGTTCGGCCTCCGCCGCGCATGCTTCCCAGGCCCCCGCCGATTCCTTGTAACGGTGTGCCTCCTCGGCGGAATCCGCAGCCTCCTTGCAGTACGCAAGGTGGCGCGAGGAGCCATCCAACGCATCGATGAGACCTGCGTAGGCCGTCGCACAAAACATCACATTCCATACGACGATCATGCCGCTGTCCGGCGAGATTCTCCGGAACGGAATCGGAACCAACCAAGGTACTGGTTGCGCCACCAGCGGTCGAAGTCGAGGTGGTCGAGCTCTCCCTCTACCGCGGCACGGTACAGCTCGCCGCCGTATTCCCGCTTCGACAGCCAATCCCCGACGAACCAATTAGCGCCGTCGAACCGCGCGTACTGCGACCAGCCGTAGGTCCACGACCCGGTGTTGACGTAGCGAATCCCATCGGTTTCGAAGTTGCAGGGCATGTGCGCGTGTCCGCATACCACGGTCGTCGCGCTTCGTTCGCGTGCCGACGCCAGCGTGGGCCCGAGCATCGACATCGGATCCCCTGCCTCGCTACGCACCCAATACCGCGCGAAGCGCTCGCTCCTCTCCGCGATCGCTGACAAGCCGACGGCTCGCAGCGCGCGATTCCGGACCTTCGAGGCGAGCCATAGCTTGTGAAAGCACCAGAACGTGAAACGGTTGCCCGGGGTGTAGAAATCCGCGAGCGGGAGGCGGATCCACGTGCCGAAAACGCGTTCAACCAGGTGATGCACCCGCGTTGCGATTTGGGAGGACTGCAGGTTCGGGCCGATGAACGGGTCGAACTCGTGCCCGTGCTGGATCACGACGTCGGGACCGATCCACAGCTCCGACGCGACCTCCCAGCGGAACACGTCGTGGAACAGCGCGATGTCATGGTCATGATTGCCGTAAATGTAGATAACACCGTTACTATCTGCGAGATCGGAGATGGCCCGAAGCAGTTTGCCGTGCGCCCGGAGCACTCGGGTGAGGTTCCAGGCCTGATGAAAGTCGATCGCATCGCCACAGATGACGAGCCGCGCACCCTCCTCTCGCACCTGCACCAGCAGATCGAGGAGCGCTCGGTCTTTTCCCATGAAGATATCGCTGGCACCGCCATCACCGAGGTGGAGGTCGGAGATGAAATAGGTCGGGCGGTCGGGTGCGATGCGGCGGACGCGCGCTTCCGGCCTTCCTTCGGACCATGTGTAGCCCATGTCCCCATCCTACCTGACGCCGCAATAGGGGCGCAGCATGGCAACCCCGCTATTCGCAGGTCCCGTCCGATTCCTGGGATCCTTCACGGACTCCCTTCCCGCACCCACGCTGCCGGAAGTCGCCTTTGCCGGTCGTTCGAACGTCGGAAAGTCGTCGGCCATCAACGTGTTGCTCGGGCACGCGGGCGTGGCGCGCGTCTCCAAGACGCCGGGGCGGACGCAGGCGCTCAACCTCTTTGACATCGGCGGCCGCTGGATCGTCGTCGATCTTCCCGGGTACGGGTTCGCGAAGGTCTCGCACAAGATGCGGGGGGAATGGAAGGCGCTCATCGAGAACTACCTTGGTGAAAGGCTAACCTTGAAGCTCGTCGTGTGCCTTGTCGATGGCCGCCTTCCCGCGCAGGAGAAAGACCGTGTGTTGATCGACGGCCTTCGCGACGCCGGCCTGCCGTTCCTGCTGCTTGCGACCAAGATTGACGGCCTGGTCCGGGGAAAGCGGGACGCCGCGGTTGCGGCATTGGCGCGAGGGCACGACGTCCCCGTGGACGGCATCATCCCGTTTTCTTCCGTCGAGGACATCGGGCGGGAGGACGCGCGACGCACCATCGCGCAGGTGATCACCAGCGCGGCCAACGACCCCTAATCGCGCCAGAACGCGCTTCGAATGCCTAGTAGTCCGTGCCTGGAACGACGACGATGATGTCGAGCGTGTCCAAAAGGATCGACTGGTCACCGAGGACGTTCAGCGTCAGCTTGTAGAGCTGATCTTCGGTGGTGGCGGCCACGATTCCTCGGAACGTCAGTGTGAACTGCAAAAGCGTACCTTCATCTTCTGCGCCGAGTCCTTCGTAGTACTCGGGGTCGATGCTCTGCACGAAGCCGTAGCTGTCACCATCTACGCTGAGGTCAACGCGACCGAACCGCACACTCGCCACGAGCTGCGTAATCGCGTTGACGATGGTGTTGCGGAAGGCCGCGTTCGACCCCGACCACGTCTCCACGACTTCCTCGTCGGCCACGCCATCCCCATTCAAATCCGCCAGTGAACCGGTCCTCTGGGCGAAGTCGATCATCTGCGGGTAGCCCGTCGTCCCGTTGACAGAGACACCGACGAAGTATGCGCCGAGGTCCGTAAACGCTGTGACCGCATCCGAGAAACCCGCGTCGATCGGGCAGCCGTTCGGCACCGAATTGTACGCGCCGTTGGAGGACTCGGGATCGCGGAAGTAGTTATCTGAAGCCTGAACAATGACCGGCAGCGCGTATTCGCGGAAGCCGAAGCCCCCGATCACGCCGCCGTCGGGCGTCGTCGAGTCGTACCATTCACCGCCGCTGCCGCTGAAGGGGTCGGAAGCGTCCGCGATGAACGGGTAGATGTCGAGCGTTGCGTCGTAACTGCCATTGCAGTTGAGGTCGTATCCGGCGCCGGAGGCCGCCTGGTACAGGGCTTCGGTGCCGGACTCCGGGCCGTCGTTCCCGCTGTGGGTAATGAGACGGGAGAATCCCGATTGCACCAGCGCATTGTCGGTCGTCATCGCCTGATTCAGGTACCACGCCTTGTCGATGCCCGCGGAGCCGAAGCTGCCGTACGGGTAGTCGTCGTGTCCGGCGACGCCGTACGCCGCGTCGGGAAGCACGGTCACCAACTCCGTGACGATGGTGTTGAATTCACTCGCGACGGCGCTGATCGTGCCGCCCATCGAGCACGTCGTGTCGATGGTAAATCCGATATCGCCGCGATCGATGGAGAGTTCGAATTCGAATTCTTCCTCAATGGACGTGCGTTCCGGAACCTCGACGTAAATGCCGTCGATGACGCTGCCGGCGTCGTTCGGATCCGTGCCGGCGGTGACCTCACCCCCGTCCGAAAAGCCATCTCCATCGGTGTCGGAATCGTAGGGGTCGGTGCCCAGTTCCGCCTCCGTGGCGTCGGGAAGTGCGTCACCGTCGGAGTCAACGTCGGCGTAGTCATACGAGCCGTCCCCGTCGGTGTCCCGCGGTGCCTTCGTCGTATCGCCGTCGGTGCCGCCCTCGGCGCCATCTCCCGCGCCGTCATTGTCAGAGTCGCGATCAAGGTAATCCGCCGTGCCGTCGCCATCGGTATCGACGGGCTGACTGTTGAATTCGGTGGTTCCACCCTCGTAGATGTCTCCGATGCCATCGCCATCGGAATCGGTGTCACTGTAGTCCGGCGTGCCGTCCCCATCGGTGTCGGGGATGACACACGCGCCGATCTCCACGAGGTCGTTGATGCCATCTCCGTCATTGTCAGCGTCACGGAAGTCTTTTTCACCGTCCCCGTCCGAATCGATGGCCCCGCCGTCGTCCTTTCCGGCCTCCGCTTCGTCCCCGACGCAGTTGTTGTCCGAATCCTGATCGAGAAAGTCTGCGACGCCGTCACCATCGGAGTCGTAGGGCAGCGTGAGCAAATCTTCATCGCCCGCCTCTACCGCATCGCGAATCGTGTCTCCGTCACTGTCCTTATCCATGTAGTTCGGCTTGTCATCGCCATCGGCATCTTCGTCGGCTTCTCCCTCATGGATATCAATAATCGTATCGCCGTCTGCGTCGTTTTGCTCGACCTCGTTGTTGTCGGCGCTCGTGTCCGCTCCGGAATCCCCCGACTTTCCGCTGTCCGTGGGCGTGCAGCCGATCAACGTCAGCAGGAGCGAGAGCGGAAGTAGTCGTGACATTGCTGCACCGGGAACCGGCCAAGGATACCCCGGAAGTGCCGTGACCTACAAGCGCCCCGACCATTTCGCGCGCAAGGCCAAGTCGGAAGGCTTCGCCGCGCGCAGCGTGTACAAACTCGACGAGATTGAATCCCGGTTCCATGTGATTCCGCGCTCCGGAATCGCCGTGGATCTCGGCTGCTTTCCAGGGAGTTGGAGTCGCTGGCTCCAGCAGCGCGGACTCACCGTGGTCGGCGTGGATCTTCAGGCGCCGGATTTTGCGGGCGAATGGATCACGGCCTCGGTGATGGAGGTCGAACCGGTCGCGCTTACCGGACACGGCGCGGTGGACGTCCTGCTCAGCGACATGGCGCCGAACACGACGGGCAGCCGGTTCACGGACCACTGTCGCCAAATCGAATTGGCGGAGCGCGCGCTTGATCTCGCTCTGGCCACGTTGCGTCCCGGCGGGGCGTTCGTCGCCAAGGTGTTCGATGGCAGCGAAGCGGCGGCGTTCGAACGGCGTGTGCGGGAAGATTTTGGAAACGTCCGTCGCTTCAAACCAGGAGCCACCCGTGACCGGAGTGTGGAATACTTCATCGTCGCGGCGGATCGGCGGTAACGTCGATCTGTCTCGCTCACCCGGAGACCGGTGATGAAACGGACATTATTCCTTCCTACGTCCCTGAGCATGCTCTTGCTCGCAGGCTGCCCGGTGGAGCCCACGACCAAGACCCCCGGCGACTCGGGAACCACGCCAGACTCGACGGATTTCGATGGGGATGGCTATTCCAATGACGAGGACTGTAATGATCGCGATGCGACGGTGCGCCCCGGCGCGCCTGAGACGTGTGACGGTCGCGACGAGAATTGTGACGGAGCGGCGGACAACGGACTGGCGCTGATTTCGGTGTTTTCGGACGCGGACGGCGATGGGTACGGCGATGACACGACCGAGACGCTGGCGTGCGGAGCAGCGGACGGCCAGGCCGCGGTTGGAGGCGATTGTGACGACGGGGACGCGGACATCCATCCTGGCGCTCCCGAAACGGATTGCGCGTCGAAAACGGACTACAATTGCGATGGTTCCGTTGGGTACTCGGACGCCGACGGTGACGGGTATTCGGCGTGTCAGGACTGTGATGACGCATCGACGGCCGCCCATCCGGGCGGAATCGAGGTGTGTGATGCCGGTGACATCGATGAGGATTGTGACGGCACCGCGGATGACGCGGACGCCGACGTATCGGGGCGCACGTCGTACTACGCCGACGTCGATGCCGACGGGTATGGCACCGGGGTTGCCATCGTACGCTGCGAAGCGGTGGACGGTCGCGCCGCAGTTGACGGCGATTGTGATGATTTCAACTCGGCATTTCATCCCGGCGCCGACGAATTGGATTGCGACGATCCGGCGGACTACAACTGCGACGGCTCGACCGGCTACGCCGATGCAGATGCGGACGGATTCGCCGCGTGTGAGGAGTGCGATGACTTGTCCGCCGGCGTCTACCCGGGTGCGGAGGAGTCTTGCAACGGTATCGACGACGACTGTGACGGCGCCACCGATCCGGCCACGTCCACGGGCGCAAGCAAGTGGTATGTGGATGACGACGGTGATACCTACGGAGATGCGCTTTCTGAAACGACGACTTGCACGGCGCCAACAGGCTTCGTCGGCGACTCCAGTGATTGTGACGATACGACGTTTTTAGTCAATCCGGGCGCGGTGGAAGTCTGCAACGGCGCCGACGACAACTGCGATTCTACGGTGGACGAAGGGTTCGACAGCGACACGGACGGCATCGCCGACTGCGACGACGTCGAACTGTGTGACGGTTTGGACAACGACGGAGATGGAGACATTGACGAGGAAGCGGCCGACGCACAGACGTACTACGCCGACGCTGATCTCGATGGCTACGGGGATGTCGGGTCGCCGACCGACGCGTGTGCGGCGCCGACCGGAAGCCTTTTGGACGGGACCGATTGTGACGACAGTCGCGACGATGTGTACCCGGGTGCTGCGGAGTCGTGCGACGGCGCCGACAACAATTGCGACGGCGCCATCGACGAGGCCCCGGCGCTGGACGGGACGAACTTCTACGCCGACACCGACGGGGATGGCTTTGGCGACGCTTCCGTCGTGATCACAGGCTGCTCGCTTCCCTCCGGGTATGTGGCCGACAACAGCGACTGTGACGATGCGAGCGGGACGGTCTACCCGGGCGCGGACGAGCGCTGCGATGGGGCGGATGACGACTGTGACGGCAGCGTGGACGACGGCGCCATCGACGCTGACACGTGGTACGCCGACGCGGATGGCGACACCTTCGGGGATGCGGGATCGCCGATCCTCTCGTGCTCGCAGCCCCTCGAGTACGTTGCCGACGCCACCGATTGCGATGACGCGGCCGACGACATTCACCCCGGTCACGACGAGTCCTGCAACGGTGGCGATGATGACTGCGATACGACGGTAGACGAAGATGCGGTCGATGCCACCCAGTGGTACGCCGACGCCGACGCCGACGGCTACGGCGATTCGCTCTCCAGTTCGGTGGAATGCGCTCAACCCGCCGGGTTTGTGGCCGACGATTCAGATTGTGACGACACTGCCATCGCCGTACACCCGGACGCTGCCGAGACGTGCGACCTGGAGGACGACAATTGTGATGGCGTGGTGGACGAAGACGGCGCCGTGGACGGCGTCACCTGGTACGCCGACGCCGACGCCGACACCTACGGGGACGCCGCGGTCACCAGAGTCGCGTGCAGTCAGCCCGCTGACTACGTCGCCGACGACTCCGATTGTGACGACGCCAACGCTGCGCACAATCCAGCCGCGGTCGAAACCTGTGACGGCGGGGACGATGACTGCGACGGCCTGACCGACGATGCGTCCGCCGTGGACGAGACGACATGGTACGGGGACACAGATGGAGACGGGTTCGGAGACGCATCCATCACCACAGTGGCTTGCGACGCCCCTCCCCAGTACGTTGCCGTGGGGACTGATTGCGACGACGCGCTTCCGGGCGTGAACCCGGCCGCGGACGAGGTTTGCGACGCTGCAGATCGCGACGAGGATTGCGACGGGGATGTCGAGGACGACGACGCATCCACGAGCGCGTCGTCCATGACGTCCTGGTACGCCGATGCCGATGCGGATGGCTACGGCGGCGGGTCAGGTTTGCTTTCGTGCGATTCGCCGACCGGATACGTCGCGACGGGCAGCGACTGCGACGACGTCGAGCCGACCGTCAACCCGGCAGCGTCCGAAACGTGTGGCAACTTCGTGGACGACAACTGCGACGACGACGACAATGGCTGCGCGCCCGGTGGCGCAGGCGTGCCTGCCGACGCGGACTATCGGGTGTTCGGGGCGTCCGCCTACGACTATCTTGGCGGGGTGGCCGGGGGCGGCGATCTCAATGGCGACGGGTACGACGATCTCGTCGGCGGCGCGTGGGGGTACGACGTGAGTGCGGTCGTTACGTCCGCCGGACGGGCGACAGCGATCCGGGGCCCGATTTCTGCCGCAACCGTCGCAAGCGCAACGACGGTTTCGGGAGCTACGCTTGGCGATTACGGCGGCTTTGACGTTGGCATGGCCGGTGACACAGACGGCGATGGCAATGATGACTTTTTGGTGAGCGCGCACGGAAACACGGCCGCGCGGGGACTGGTTTCTCTGGTCCTGGGGCCGGCTGCGTCGTCGATCAGCCTGACGGGCGCCAGCAGCTATCTTTCTGGGTCCGCGGTCGGAGATCAGTTCGGCTACTCCGTCGCGGGTGCGGGGGACACCAACGACGATGGCTTTGACGACGTGGTCATCGGTGCGCCCTACAACGACAGCGCCGGCTCAAACGCGGGTGCCGTTGCAGTCTTCCGCGGCCCAACTGCGGCAGGGGCGGTTGCGTTCGCCGCTGCAACAACCGTTTTGACGGGGATTGGGGTCAACAACAGCGCCGGGCAGCACGTCAGCGGGGGCGGAGACGTCGATGGCGACGGTGCGTCCGAGATCCTCGTTGGCGTCCCAACCGTGCGCGTCGGTAGCGCCACTGCTGCCGGCTCGGCGTACATTCTGTACGGCCCGGCGGCCGCGGGCACCGCGTCGCTGAGCGCGGCGGACGCGATTCTATCGGGCGAGGTGGCCAGTTCGCAGGTGGGAATGAGCGTTGCCGGGGCGGGCGACACGGACGGTGACGGCTACGACGACGTGCTGGTGGGTGCCGATCAGGCGCAGGTCGGCGGCGTAAAAATGGGGAGCGTGTACCTCTACGCCGGCGGCGCCACGCGGCTCGTTTCGGATGCGGTCACGGGAGCGCCTACCGCAACCCTTACCGGCACGGCTCTCGACGACTATTTCGGCCGCACGACGGCGCACGCGGGCGATATCGACGGAAACGGAAACGGCGATGTGCTTGTGGGCGCAACGGGCGTAGACCATGGCGTTACGCTCGGTGTCGGCGCCGTTTACGTGTTCTACGGGCCCCTTTCGGGGACGATTGCCGGCAGTGCCGCCGACTATATTGTTACGGCGACCGGGAGTTCGGACGCCTACGGATACGACGTCACCGGCGCGGGCGATACCAATGCCGACGGGTATGACGATTTCGTGGTCGGCTATACGGCCGCCGACTCCGGTTCGCTGAACAACGTCGGTGCGATGACGCTCTTCCTCGGTTCCGGGTACTGAGAGGCTCTTGACGCGTCAATATCCCGTCAATATCCACTGCGGAGCCGCGCGGGCGGTCGAACTGGCGCCCGTGATGCCGCCCGGGCCTATCCGTAGCTCTCCGCCCACCGGGCGAGCGTGCGCACCATCGTCCCGGTGCCGCCTTGCGCAAAGTGCAGGAACGAACTGTCCATGAACGCGGGGCCGGCAATGTCGATGTGGGCCCATTTCTCAACCGTGACGAACTCGGAGAGGAACAGCGCGGCGGTGATGCTCCCGGCCACGCGCCCGCCGCTATTTTTCAGGTCGCCCCATTCGCTTTTGATCTTGTCTTTGTAGATTTCGGCAAGGGGAAGGCGCCAGATGCCTTCTCCTGAGGCGTGCGCGTGCGTCGTCAAGGTCGCCGCCAGTTCGTCGGAGCGGCTGTAAAGGACGTTGTACCAATCCCCCAACGCGATGACCGCCGCTCCGGTGAGCGTGGCCAGATCGACGATGGCATCCGGCTTGAGGTCACTGGCGTACGACAGACAGTCACCAAGGACCAAGCGACCCTCCGCGTCCGTATTGTTGATTTCGACGCGTTTGCCGTTGTACATCTTCAGCAGGTCGCCCAGCTTGTAGCTGTTGCCGGACAGCATATTTTCGACGGCGCCAAAAATGCCGGTGACCTTGACGTTGGGCTGCAGCGCAGCAATGGCCTTCATCGCTCCGATGACAGCGGCGCTTCCCGCCATGTCGCAGCGCATCGTCATCATGCCGTCCGTGGGCTTGATGGACAGGCCTCCGGAGTCGAACGTCACGCCTTTTCCAACGAAGCAGATGTGACCCTTCGCGGGGCCGGCCGGAGTGTAGGTCATGTGGACGAAGCGCGGCTTTCGGTCGGAGCCCTGGCCGACGCCCGTAATGCCGCCCATACCCTTTTCGGCAATCGCCACTTCGTCGAGGACGGTGACGCTGATGCGCTCGGAAGCCAAGGATGCGGCGATGTTTGCTAGCGACTCCGGGTAGATTTCGCTGGCCGGCTCGTTCACGAGGTCACGCGCCAGGTTTTGGCCGCTGATGAGCGCGGTCGCTCGGGCGACGGCGTCCTTGTCTTCCGTCACCCCGGCAAACGTCAGCGACTCGGCCGCTGCTTTCTTGCTCGCGGCCGACTTGTACTTGTCAAAGCGGTAGTTGCCCTCGGCAAACGCTTCGGCCACGGCGCGAATTTCCACGGCGCCTAGCGCGGCGCCCGGAAACGCGATCACGACGTTCTTTGCCCCCCGCGTCCGGGACTGAAACCCGGCGGTGCCCGACGCCGTGCGGATGTCGGCCAAACCGCCGGCGCCGACACCGATGAGCAGCAACTTTTTGGCCGCGATCCGGCCCAGCCCAGGTGTGCCGAGGGAACTGCCAGACTTGCCGGAAAACTCGTCGTCTGCCGCAAGCGTCGTAAGTGCACCGCCGTATGCCGCATCGAGCGTTGCCAGCGCCGCAGCAAGGCCGCCAGCGGGCACACCAACGATGAGAAGATCCGCCGCCATCGCGGGAAGTTCTTGGGCGCTAAATGCGAAACGCATGGGTCAACTCCGGACGAGGAGGTAGACAACGAGGAGCACGGCGACAACCCCGCCGAGGATCGCCATCACGAGAATGTAGGGGTCCGTCTTGAGCTGGTGGAGGGCGCGGTCAACAACGCCGGGTTCACTGGTAGGTTCATCCTCGGCCGTGTCCTCCTCGTCGTCCTCGACGTCGCGAGTGCGCGCCGGGCGCGGAAGCGCCTCATACGTCCAGTTCTTTGGCTGCTTGTACGCGCCTTCATCCTCGGGCACCGGCTCCGCAACCAGCGGCCCCGCAATTTGCGTCGGTGCCGTGAGCGGTGGGGCGGTCAGCGCTGTGGGGGGAGGCTCAGGATCGACTGCGGGAATCGGCCGCGGTCCGGCGCCCGCTGCGAGCGCCCCGGCGAGGTTCGGCGCCGGGCGCGTAACGCGGACGGGCTCGCGCGGGAGGTCACCCGGCGCGCGAGATTCGGGCGCGCGGGCCGGCTCCGGCGCGCGGAAGGCCTCCGGTGCGCGGAAGGCTTCGGGCGCGCGGGCCGGCTCCGGTGCGCGGAAGGCTTCGGGTGCGTGGGCTGGTGGCTGAGTGGCATCGGGATGCCGGGCCTCCAACGCGCGGTGCGCGTCGGTTTGCGGTTGTGGACGCGTGATTCTGCCGCTGTCGGCCGGGAGAGGGCTCTGCGCAGCCGAACGGGCCGCGGACGCCGTTTCCCTGGACCCACCGGGCTCCGGCCCCGGCCGCGTCACGCGAGTCGGCTCCGGTGGCCCCGGATCGACCGGAATGGTGACGCCCGTGGTCTCACGATTGAACGGAATCGCGCCGCTCGGGGGCGCCTCCGGCGGCGGCACCCAGCCCGGCGCCGCCCGGATTTCAAACTCCGTTTCCGCCGTTGCCGGGGGTTGCCCCGAGTCGCGAATCGCAAACGCAATGCGGGCGCGGTAGCGAGCGGGCGCCAGCGAAACGGCGCCGTTCTGCCCGCCGATGCGGAACGCAAAACGATATCGGCCCGACGGGTGCTTATCGACCGTGTACCCGAGGTCGAGTTCCTTGAGGCGGTTGTCACGTTCGAGGTCGAAGACGGCGACGCCTACCCCGATCTCCTCGTGACCCTCAACCCCATTGGTGCAACCAACCGTGCACGAGAATGCCACCGATTCGTCCGTGTCAAACCACGGCTTTGCGGCAACCCGCTCCATCAGCACCTTGCCGACGGAGCTGACCTGCGGGCGGATGAGCGATGCGACTTCCTCAAGCCGTGCCTGCAACTCATCCGTGCGCTGAAATCGGTATGGGGGAGAGGGCTGGACTTCCGCAGATAGCGCGCGAGAAAGCAGCACACCCACGCGCTCGGCAAGGCGGCCGTGGAAGCGCGGATTGCTGTCCTCCTGCTTCATTCGGTCCGTTACCTTGTCCTTCACGGCACCCACCGCCGTTTTATCGAGCCCGCGCTTGGGGAACTCTGGTGCGACATCAACGCCGACGACGCCGCGCCACAGCATCGCCGCTATCGCGTAGGTGTCGGCGACCGCGGCGAATTGCGGTTCACCGGTGGCGCCGGTCAATTCGGGCGGCAGGTAGGGCTGCCCCCCCTGAGACACCGCAACGAGCCTGCTGATGGTGCGCCGCAGCGCGGGCGTAGCAACGTCCGTGAGAAAAATCTCTCCGCGCTCGTTGAAGAGCACGTTCGACGGGCGCAGCGCCCCATGAATGCCGCCGCTGGAGGTCAGCAGGCGGACGTTTTTTGCAACGGTGAGCAGAACGTCGAGCAGCGCGCCGACGGCAATCCCATCCGCGATCCGCCGGTCCAGCGATTCCGAAAACTTCGGCAGGATGATGGCCGGGAGCCCGTCGGGAAGCGTGAAGCGCGCCTCTAACCTCGGTAGAAAGGTATGGGCGCCCTGCTCGTAGAGCCGCGCCTGCTCCAGTAGCGCTTCCCGGGCGGCGGTAAGCACGGCGTCCGACGCAGCAACGTCACCCTTGAAGTCCTCCGCGCCCAACGGGCACTTCAGAACATGCGTCGAGTCCGTATCCTCTCGGCGAACGACATAGCTTTTACCCCACAACCCCCGCCCGAGGAGCTGCCCGATTTGGTAGGAGTTGCCCTGACCGTCCCGTACGGTATCGCCCGTCTTCATCACGCTTCCGAAGGCGCGCAAGGTATCGGCCCGTTGGCGCATATACAACCCGCTTTCCGGGATAGTCGAGCGGCGTGCTCCTGCCCCCGCACGGGAACGGCCCCTACCGCGTCATGCGCGCGTTCGGTGGAGCCGCCGTGCGGGCGCTCGACGCCTCACTCGTGGACCCAGCGGCGTCGCAAGGGGCGCGAATGCGCGTCATCGCGGAAGGGATGACGGGGACGGCGTTTGCGCGGGACCACGCGTGGACGGGGTCGGAGCCGCTCTCGGCATTGCGGGGGCTGCCGGTTCGCACGCACGGGGAGTTGGTGCCGTGGTTGGACCGGGTGGAGGCCGGGGAAGGAAACGTGCTGACGCGTGCGCCCGTTCGCAGTCTCCTGGAGACGAGTGGCACGACGGGCCGACCCAAACACCTGCCGGTAACGGACGCATGGGCCGAGAGCGTTGCCATGGCGCAACGCCTCTGGGTACTGGCGCTTTTACGGGACGACGAAGGGTTGGCGTCGGGCAAGGCGCTGTCCATCGTGAGTGCGGCTGTGCACGGCCGGAGCACCGGTGGGCTGGCGATCGGCAGCAACACCGGGAGGATGTTCCTCGCGCAGCCGTGGTGGGTGCGGTGGCGCGCGCCCGTGCCGTACTCGGCGTACTGCATCGAAGATTCGGAGGTCCGGGCCTACGCAATCCTCCGTCACGCCCTGACCCAGCCGGTGACGAGCTGGACGACCGCGAACCCGTCGACGCTCCTGCTCTACTGCCGGCGCATGCGGATTTGGTGGGAGGAACTCCGTCGGGACTGCGCGGACGGTACGCTCGGCCGACTCGGACAGCGCGGGTTGAAGCGTGCGTCTTTGGCGGCGGAACCGGAACTCCCCTGGGACCTCCGCCGGATCAACTGCTGGACGGGCGGTGCGGCGAGCTTCTTCGTGTCGCGACTTCCCGATGCCCTCGGCAGGTCGGTGCCGGTGCGGGACGCCGGCATCACGGCAAGCGAGGGATACTTCGCGATTCCCCTGGACGATGGCGATCCGGTGGCATGGTTGGCCGGTCACGTGCTCGAATTCGTGGGCGACGATGGCGAGGCACGCTGGGCCTGGGAGGTGGAGGTCGGCCGCGAGTACCGGCTGATCATCACCACCGAGGCCGGCATGTACCGCTATGACATCGGGGACATCGTGCGAATCACCGGGTGGGCGGGCGCCGCGCCGCGGATGGTTTTCGTGCGGAAGGCGGGCAATGTGCTCAACGCGATCGGAGAAAAAGTCACGGAGGAACAGATCGCCGACGCCGCGAGGCGGGCGTTCCCTCGTGCCAGCGCGGTCAGCGTTTGCGTGCCGCTGGCGGAGATTCCGGCGTTTCAGGTGGCCACCACGAGCGCGACGCCGGACGCCGCGGCCGCATTCGACGCCGCCCTGCGTTCCACGAATGTAGAATACGACGGGAAGCGAGGCAGCGACCGGCTCGCGATGCCCGTCGTACACATCATCCCTGCCGATGTTTTTGAGCGCTGGCGCGCGCTCCGCGTCGCCGGGGGGGCTCCCGACGCGCAGGTGAAGGATCCGTGGGTGCTCTCGCCCGAACGCTGGGAGGAGTTGATCCGATGTTGAGCCTCCTGTTGCTGGGGATTGCGCTTTTCTGGGTCGCCGTGCTCGTGAAGGTCGAGCGTGGAAAGGCGGACGTCCGCTGGCGGCTGGGTCCGCAAGCGCCCGTCCAAACCGACCTTCCTCGGCTTGCTGTGGTGATTCCCGCGCGCGACGAGGCACGAAACATCGCCGCCTGTGTCGCCGCAGTACGAAAAAGTGACCATCCATCCATCGATCTGCTCGTGTTCGACGACGGCTCGATCGACGACACGGTCAGCCTTGCCGAGTCGGCGGGCGCACGCACGATTCGCGGCGAAGGGGAACTGCCGGTGGGCTGGAAGGGCAAGCCGTGGGCGTTGCAGCGCGCTACGGCAACGGTGGATGCCGATTGGATTCTCTTCCTTGACGCAGACGTGCGCATCACGCCGGAGGCCGCGTCCCGTATTCACACCTACGCCCTCGGCGAGCAGGTGGACCTGCTCAGTGGCCTCGGTCGCCTCACGATGGGCAGCTTTTGGGAGAAGGTCATCCAGCCGTCCGTCGGTGGATTGATCCTCGGTGGCAACGCGATGGCCGTTGTAAACGATCCTGCCCACCCCGAAAAAGCAATCGCGAACGGCCAAATGATTCTGGTCCGGCGGACGGCCTACCAATCGGTCGGCGGCCACGCTGCCGTCAAGGACAACATCCTCGACGACATCGGGTTGGCGCGTGCCTTCACCGCCGCCGGGCTGAAGGTGCGCTGCCTTTTCATGCGCGATCTCTTCTCCTGCCGGATGTACGCGGGACTGTCCGAGTTGTGGCTCGGCTGGACGAAAAACCTGTTTGCAGGCATGCACTACAAGGTGAGCGCGGTCATCGCGATCGTGCTTCTACTGCTCGTGGACTTCCTCCTTCCGTACCTGCTGCTGCTCGTTGCGATCCTGACGCGAGACGGCGCTCTTTTCGCCGCTTCGTTGGCCACGGTCGTCCTCATGCAGGGGGTGCGGCTCCGCCTCGATCTCCTTTTCGGCCAGAGCCTTCCGTTCGGACTGCTGCAACCGCTGGGCGCCGCCATGCTCATCGGGCTGGTGATCGACTCCGCGCGCCGAACCCGGACGGGTCAGGTCCGCTGGAAGCGTCGGTCGTATTGACGAAGTGCGTGCGCAGCACGCCCACAAATTACCCGCTACGGCAGGATGAATTCGACCGCGGATCGGGCCGTTTCGATGTCCGTGTTGGTCTGGACATGGGTTGCGGTGCCGACGTCGAAGGATTTCATCGATTCCCAGCCGGCAACGCCTTCGAAGCTTAGAACGCCCTCGAGCGTGCTCGTGGGTACCAACGGATCAGCCGAGGAGTACCAAACTCCCAGCGGGACGGTGAGCGAGCCGGCTCGGAAATACTTCGACCAGAGGCTGTTGAAGCGCATGTTGGCAATGATGTCGTCACGTTGGGTGGCGTTGAGGTCACCGACCAGCACCCCGTCGCCATCGTCATCGACGGAATCGGGGAACATCCGCGCCAGGCCGTCATTGATATCTTTGAACTGGGCGTTATTGGTGACGAGCGGCTCGAGATTGTCCATGGTGGAGTCCACGACGATGCCCTTGATGGGCGTGAGTCCCTGACCAGGGACCTCTCGGCCGACCAACTCCGAAATGGCGCGGCCGCCCTCGCCCAGCCCGATCAGGTACACGCCCGACGAGTCCAACGGCACGCTGAGGTCGGACATCCCCAGGTTGTCCTTCCATGTTGTGGCGGTAATCGCCTCATCGCTTGCGATGGCGGTGACCGCCCAGTTCAGGAATCGGCCGTTGCGGACGACGCCGCCATCCCATTCCGACTGGCTGGTGGTCGAGCCAGATTCGTTGCGACCCAGATCCGCCCAGCAATTCGCCGGGTAGATCGCAAATACGCCTTTATCGGCGAGCGCGGCGGGTAATGCGCCGGCGTTCACTTCGCTGGACTCGCCCTCTCCCTGGGTGATTCCAAGCGTCTCAAATACTTTGTTCGACGCCCACTCAGCGCTCAGCCGATTTTCACCCGCGTAGTGCGTGGCGTCCTCGTCTGCGGGGTCCAAAACGTCGCCATCCGCGCCCTTTTCGACGTAGTCGAACGCACCCGAATGGAACACGATCACGATGGGCGCAGGCTCTGTGAGGTCCGCCTGGTACACGGCGTAAAAGGTGGCCGGGTTCCCGTCCGGGCACAACAAGCCGTCATACGTGAAGGGCTGCAGCAGCAGATTCGGGTGCTGCGTGAATGGATTTTCGAAGGGAACCGTCGTCACGATAACGGAATTGGCTTCCGGCGTGAAACAGGCGACGAGGGTGGTCAGGAGCAAGGCAACTCCGCGGTGGCGGGAGTGTAGCTGGTTTTGCTACGGCTCCACCACGCAGCGAAAGCCGATGGGTTCGCCGTTGGGCGGGCCGGGCACCAGTCCGGGTGCCGCGCCGAGGAGTTCACCGTCCGCGGTCCAGTGCCACAACCACGCGCCGAGGTCGAAAAATCCGGTGCGCCCCGGAGGGTGCAGCGCGACCTCGGGCAGCTCACCGAAGCGAGGTGGGGCCGCCCGTCCGAGCGCTGCGTCCACAGCATCTCCCCAGGGAAAACGCCCGAGACCCCACGCGGCCCGGTATTCCTCGACGTCGGGGAGTCGCTTTCCGACCGCACGGGCATACGCCTCGGCTTGCCCGCGGTCGACCGCGGTGCGCGGACACCACGGGTCGTGGTTCGGGGGCAGCGGACCGCCCATCGTGCGGGTCCAGCGCTCGAGCGTAACGGGAATCACGTCCATGAGTACGCCAGGGTGACCCGGCACTTGTGCCATCAGCGGGTGGTTCCCGTCTGGGTTGACCAGCCCCACTGGGGTTTCGCGGTCCAGCGGACGCGGCTCCTCGACCCGGAGGCTCAATTCCGCAGAGACGACGCGGCCCTTGCCGTCCACGGAAGCCCGCGCTGCGAGCACGCGCCACGTTGCCTCCATCGGGCTGCGATTGACGGTAGCGAGCGCGCGCGCCACCGCGTGGCGGACGCTGATGCCGCCCGCGTGAATGACCGACACCCGGAACCTCCACGGGGCAGCGTAGCGCAGGCAGCGGCGCGCCGATAGGCGGGGCGCCGTGCGCTGGCGTTGGATTGACATCATTGATGAAGTGGAACTCGACTCCCGGGCGGTGGGTCGCGTGCGTTTTCCGCCAGAAACGCTGTTCTTTGAGGATCATTTCCCCGGTTTCCCCGTCGTTCCCGGTGTGATCCTGCTGGAAGCCATGGCCCAGCTCAGCGGCAAGCTGATCGGCTACTCCGTGCGGCTTAAGCGCGGTGACTGGCCGTTTCCCATCTTGTCCATGGCGAACCACGTAAAATTTCGGCGCTTCGTGCGGCCGGATGAGGAGGTGCGTTTGGAGACGCGCATCGAACACCTGCGGGATGAAAGCGCGGTTTGCGCGGTTCGTGCGTTGGTGTCCGGAAAGCCGGTGGCCACGGCCGAGCAGATGTTCGTCTTCAACGCCGTTCGGCTGGACGGTGACGAGGAATCTACTCGCCTCGAACGCCTCGAACGCAGCGAGTTGGCGCGCCTGTGGCCGGGGTACCCGGGTGACTGACCCGCGGCATCGCCGCGTTGCGATCACCGGAATGGGGATGGTGACGCCGCTGGGCCTCGGTGTGAAGGCGACGTGGCGCGCGCTCATCGCTGGCGCGAACGGCGTCGGTCCCATCGGGCGATTCGATGCAACGGGCTTCCCGGTGCGTTTCGCGGCGGAAGTGCCGATGCCGGGGTCGGGCAGCTCGCTGAAGGCCAGCCTGACCGAGGTTGCGTTGTCGGAAGCGTTGGCGGGTTCGCGGCCTCCGGGCGGGAATCGGCTTGGGGTCTGTGTCGGGAGTGAGGCGGCACGCCCGCCGCTGGACTGGTTGTGGCGCGGGTACGGTCCGACCCGGCAGGAGGTGGAGGCGCTGGCGCCGGATCGGCCGACCCTGCTGGCCGCGCGCATGGCGGACGCCCGGGGGCCGCGGAGCACGGTATCGACGGCGTGTACGTCGTCGTCGCAGGCGATTGGCGAGGCGATGCTTCGCATCCGGCGAGGAGAGGTCGATGCCATGATCGCGGGCGGTGTGGACGTGCTTTCGGAGCCGTTGATGGTGGTGGGGTTCGCAAAGTTGGGCGCGCTCTCGCTCCGAAATGACGACCCCGCGTCGGCGTCCCGACCGTTCGACGTGCATCGTGACGGATTTGTGCTCGGGGAGGGCGCGGGCTTCCTTGTCCTTGAGGCGGAGGAAGTAGCGCTCACGCGCGGTGCGCCGGTTCTGGCGTGGGCGGAGGGGTGGGGTTGCTCCTGCAACGCGTGGCGAATCACGGATTCGCCTCCCGACGGTCGCGGGGCGGCGGACGCGATGCAACAGGCGCTCGACGACGCGGGCTTGACGCCGGCCGACATCGGGTATGTCAACGCCCATGGCACATCGACTCCGCAGAACGACCTGTCCGAAAGCCGGGCGATTCGACGTGTATTCGGTGATGTCCGCGTGCCCGTTTCCAGTACGAAGGGGCACATGGGTCACCTCGTTGCCGCGTGCGGCGCCGTCGAAGCGATCCTCTGCGTGCTCGCCCTGCGGGACGGCATGCTTCCGGCCACCCGTAATCTCACCGATCCCGATCCCGATTGTGACGTTACGCATGTTCGTTCGCCCCGGACGGCGCCCATTCGCCACGCGCTCACAAACGCATTTGGCTTTGGCGGCAGCAATGGCAGCATTGTGCTCGGGCGCGCGTGATGCCGGCGCTACTCGGCGTCGGGATGCTGTTGCCCGATGGACTTCGTCGCCTGGATGCGTTGGTCAACCTGCCGGATTCGCGGGCGGGGGTCGTCGATGGGCCCGAGTTGGGGCCGTGGCTGAAACGCAAGAAAGACGCTCGACTGTTGCCTCGGGCGGCGCAGCTCGCCCTGCCCGCAGCGGGTGTGGCGCTCAAAACTTTTCATGGGGACGCGGAGAATCTGGCCATTTTTGTCGCCGTGGGCCGCGAGCCTCCCGATCAGGGAGAGGCGGAGGCGTCACTTGCCGCGATGGAGCGTCACGGAAAGGTCGCGCTCGACCGGCTCGGCGGGGATGGAAAGGCGCTGTATCCGCCGCTGCTGCCGCTCCGGACGCTCCCCAACATGGTGCTTGCGCACGTGGCGATTCAACATGGTATCCGCGGGGAAAACGCCGTATTTGCCGGCGGTGAGGAGGCGGGTAGACACGCACTGCGCGCCGCCGTCAACACCCTTGTGGAGGGGCGGGCAACGCACGCACTGGTTGGCGCGGCCTACAGCGCCGTCGACCTCGCATCGGCCCGTGATCGCCTGCGTCTCGGACTCATCGGGCCCCCAGGAGAGGGTGCCATCTTTTTGTTGATTGGAGAGGGAAAATCAGGCGAGTTTCCGTCGTTCGATGCGTTGACTGCGGGTGCGGACGCGTCGAGTAGGCTCGCTGGCGATTTCTGGGGCAATGTCTGGGGCGATCTGGGGCCGGTTCATGGCCTCCTCCGCGGCTGGATCGCGCAGCGTGCTACGTTGGCGCCCCATGGCTAGCCGCGAGTCCGCCCGGCGCTTTCACTTCCTGCGCGAGATCGCGTCCGGCGGGTTCGGTAGCGTCTACCTTGCCAAGGTGATGCACGCCGATGGCTTCTCTCGCTTGGCTGCAATCAAACTCCTGCACCGCAAGTGGTCGGAGAACGAAGAAATCGCAACGCGTATGCGAGACGAAGCGCGCCTGCTCGGCTGGCTGCGCCACCGAAATATCGTGGACGTGCTCGACCTCACGTCGATTGACGGGCGCGCGGCCGTCATCATGGAGTACCTCGAGGCCGTCGATCTGAAGCATGCGGTGCAGGAAAGTTCGGAAAAGGGAGACCGCGTACCGCCTCGCGCGTCAATGGAGATTCTCGCCTTTGTCGGATCGGCGCTGGACGCCGCATACAACCGGCCGCCGTATCAGGGTGAAAAGCCGCTGCGCGTCATCCATCGCGACATCAAGCCGTCGAACATCATGGTGGATGAGTCCGGCACCGTGAAGGTGCTCGATTTCGGCGTTGCCCGAGCGGAGTTCGAGAACCGCGAGTCGCATACGTCGGAGCTTCAATTCGGCTCAGTGGACTACATGCCGCCGGAACGGCTCTTTTTTGAGCCGGAAACGGACCTGGCCGATGTGTATTCCCTCGGCGCAACGCTGTTTGAGCTGTTGACGAGTGAGCGCCTCGGAAAGGCGAAAGGGCGCAAGGAAAAGCACGATGCCTTCCTGGCCGACCGCTTGTCCTACATGGCCGCGGCCTGCCCACTTCCGGCGGCCCACGCGTTGGAAGTGGCGACGCTGGTGCGGGAGATGTGCTCGTACTCCGCCGAAGGTCGCCCCAACGCCGCCAAGGTTGTGCAGCGGTGCCGGGCGCTGACCCGCGATCTTCCGGGGGAAACCCTTTCGGAATGGGCGGAGCGGGCGATTCCGCCGATGGTGAAACAGCTTCGAGACGAGCCGAGAGAGCCGAATCCGCTCACGGACGCGATCTTGACGGAAGATGCTGTGAAGTTCGGAGGCGCTGCTGCGCCGCCGCCCGTGGAAGTGCCGCCCGCGGCCGCTCTGGCGCCGGGCGCGCCGTTCGACGATTCACCGCGTGAAATCGGCCGCGAAGATGCCCGATGGGAGATGTTGCGGCAGGCCGCGATCGCCGAGATTCAACTGACCGGAAATGGGCTGGAGGGTCCGCTGGCGGAGGCACCGGTGCCCCGGACCGGGGGCATGAACACGTTCAACGAAGAGCTGGTTGTGATTGATCAGGATGGGCCTGAGCAGTTCGACGACGAGCCGACGCGCATCGGGTCGCTCTCTGCGCTTCAGGCGTTGGTGGGGCCGGCGGTCACGGCACCCGCGCCGGTTGCGGCGCCCGCGCCGGTTGCGGCACCCGCGCCGGTTGCTGCGCCCGCGCCGGTTGCTGCGCCCGCGCCCACGCCGAGCAAACCGGCGCGGGCCAAGCCGCCCGGCATGCCTCAGGCATCGCCGACCTGGCCGCCGCAGCCGGTGATGGCCGATCCGGAGCCTTCCGTGACGCTGCCGACGCCTGGACTTGCGCCAATGCGGGGTCCGACGATGGAGATGCCCCCGCCGCCACTGGTCAGCGCTTCGGGTCCGCCTGCTGGCGCCGTCGCGCTGCCGCTCGCGTCGTCAATGACGATGGTGCCCGACGACGGGCGGCTCAACGCATCGATGACGATGGTGCCCGACGACGGGTTGGTCAACGCGTCGATGACGATGGTGCCCGACGACGACTATGACGCGTCCGCCACCGTCTCCGTGCCGAATGGCCCGGCGCCCTCCCGAATCGAATTGAACGAAACGGTGAGATCCACGTTTACCGATGCCGCGGCGGCCCCACCGCCCCCCAAATCGGCGGCGGCGTTGCCCGCGCCATCCGGCGGACCCAATCCGGCCGCCCCAAAACCGTCGGGGGCAAAGCCGCCGCCGTCCTCGGCTTCCGGTCCCGCCGCCGCAAAGGCCCCGAGCAAGGCGGCAGCTCCGACCGCCTCGCGCCCCGGCCCGTCGCCGTCCAGCGGTCGGGGGCAATTGCCGCAACCCGTGGCGTCCGGTGCGCGTGGCGCGCGCCCGTCCTCGCCGTCGCGAAGCAAGAGTCGTCCCGACCCGTTTGAGGAGCCCGCTTCTTCTGGCGCGGGCGCGTGGCTTGGCTGGGGCTTGCTCGTACTCGGGTTGGCCCTCGGCGGCGTGCTTGGCGGCGCACTCCTTCTCTACCGATTCTGGTGGTTGCCCGCACACTCCATCTCTCCGGGAACGTCACTCGTTGCAGCGCCAGCGGTTGAGGCGCCCGGCGGCGTCGTTCCGGTCCCGCCGTCTCCCGATCCGCTACCGATCCCGGCCGACGCGATTGTGTTCGCCTCGTCCGCGCCCGACACCACGCGAATCACCGCCAGTTGCGACGGAAAAGACTACAACGGCGTTTCTGAAGTCGTCGTGCCGGGCCCCACGGCGGAGAATTGCCTGGTCAAGGTGGTGCTGAAAGATCGGTCGCGATTGATGGCAGAGGTCGCGGGCGCCACGACGGGGAACTACGCCTGCTTTGCTGGCGGGGGCAAGGAGTGCGCCCGGTAGCGCATGTCGTGATCACCGGTGTGGGCTTGCGATGCGCTGCAGGCAAGGGCGCCGTGGACCGCTGCTACGCCGTTCCGGACGTAAGCGCGGCGGTGCTCGGCATCCCCGGAGTGGCTCGTGTGGAAGGCCTTACGGAAGATCCACACTTTCCGGACGACCGTAAGGGAGCCCTCGCTTCGGAGGCGCTTGCGGATGTACTTTCCAGCGCGCGACTGACCGGAGCAACGGCGGGCGCGCGCATTGGTCTGTATCTTGGCACCGGGTTGTCCTCGTTGACGCCGGATGAACTGCGGGTGGACCTCTACCCGCATCTGCGAGACGGGAAGTTTGACCGTGTGTCGCTCGCTGGGGATTTGGCGCAGGATCGCCCGGCGCCGCGGCGTCACCAACCCGAGCGCGTCACGCGGGTGCTGGCCGGCCGCGTCGGCGCGGACCTGGCGTTCAGCGAGACCAACTTCTCGGCGTGCGCGGCTGCAGCGCAATCCATCGTCGCCGCCGCTCGAGCGGTCGCGCGTGGCGATGTCGATATCGCGATTGCCGGTGGACACGACTCGATGCTTCACGGCGTTGGGATTCTTTCCTTTGTGGTACTTGGCGCTCTCTCCTCAACGGCGTGCCGGCCCTTCGACCGCCACCGGGACGGCTTCCTCATCGGCGAGGGCGCTGCGATGCTCGTGCTGGAAACGGAGGCGTCCGCACGCGCGCGCGGTGCGACCATTCTCGGGCGTTTCCTCGGGGGGGGCACGAGCGCCGATGCGCACGCCGTCACTGCACCGCACCCGGAAGGTCGCGGTGCCGCGCTTGCGATGCGGCGCGCCCTCCGTGACGCCGACCTGACCCCCGCCGACATCGATTACGTGAACGCCCATGGCACCGGCACGCCCGTGGGAGATCGGGCGGAGGCGCTCGCGATTCATGCCGCCGTCGGTGACACGCCCGTCAGTTCCTTCAAGGGGAGTGTAGGCCACACGATTGCCGCCGCCGGCGCCGTGGAATTGGCGTTGTGTTTGCGTTCGTTCGCCGACGGTATCCTTCCCGGCACCGTGGGTCTGGAGGAGACGGATCCCGACTGCCCGGCCAACATCCTGGCGTTGCCGATGCGGCGCCGTCCCGAGGTGATCCTTTCCAACAGCTTTGGCTTCGGCGGCCAGAACTGTGCGTTGATCGTCGGTGCGCCGTAGCGTCGCCGTGATACCCGACGCGGCCGGGTGTGGAATGTGGTGGCTCTCCCTCATCGCGACGGCGGAAGCACACGGCGCAGGCTTCGGTGCCATCGCCGTCTCGAAGACAGCGGACGACGCGCTTTGGGTGGTGACCGACGGTTCCGGCCTGGCGCGCAGCGCCGATGGCGGGGAGACATGGGAGTGGCTGTGTGAGGAGGCAATCGGCGGCGCGCCCGTCTACGACGTCGTCGGAATCAGTGCGACGGAGGCGTGGGCCGGAACGCGGGATGGGTTGGTTTACATCGACGCGGCATGTGGCGCCTCGTTTGTGCCGGGCCTGCCGGAAGGCGCGTTCGTGCCGCGGATTCTGTCGGACGGACCTGTCGGTGTCGTTGCCGCGGTTACCAGCGCCGATGCCGGTGGCTTCTACCGATGCGATACGACGGCTTGTCATGCGACAGAAGGCGTAGGCGCCGGTATTTTCCCGAAATCCATGGTGCGGGATGGGGAGACCATTTGGGCGACGGTCGTCTACACCGACACCCTGCTGGCCGAACTGTGGCGCAGCGAGGATGCGGAGACGTGGACGGCGGTTGCGACCTGGCCCGACGGGGACGTCGACCCGCGCATCGTTCGCGCGCAGGGAAACACGATCTTCCTATGGGAGAGGCCGCGCGCTGACGATGGGGTACCCGCGCTGATGCGCAGTGACGACGGCGGCCTGACCTTCACCTCCGTCCTCGCCGTTGGCAGCGCGAATGATCTGGCGCCGGGATTTGCGACACCGGATGGCACGACGATGCTGTTCGGGCAAAACTCGGGCGCGCGAACATGGCGATCCACGGATGCCGGCGTGACGTGGGCGGAAGTCAGCGGCGAGGCCCCCGCGGTTCGCTGCGGGTACTCCGAGGCAGGCGTTGCCTACACCTGTGGCGATCATCTCGCCGATGGAATCGATCTTGCCCTTACGACGGACGGCGTCTTGTTTCGTCCGGTTGCATGTCTGGAGGAAGCGAAGCCGGCCACGTGCGTCGCCGCGACCTGTGAGCCGTATCTCGCTTCCTTTACCCAAGCCGGGGCCTACGGGGGCGGCCGCTGCGATACGATCATCGGCCCGGTCGAGGACACGGCGGACACGACGCCACCCGCCGGGGATTGCGGGTGTGGCGCGCTATCCGCGGGGGCTGCCGGCGGCTCCGCCCTCGTTGTTTTCCTTGGCGTGGCGGGAATGGCGCGTGGCCCTCGTCGAGCGCGGCGGACGGTCGGAGCTGTGGCCGCCCAAACGCAATCGCGAAGCGATTGCCCTAACGCTCCGATAGCCCCTTCTGAATCGCGCTGACCAACTTCGGGGTCAGCGCCGTCCAATCCGCAGCGTCTTCCTTCGTGACGGTGATGAAGTCCTTCACTGCAAAGATGCCCTTTACGCCGCCGACGCCCCAAAGATTGCGCCCAATCGGGTGACCCTTGGCTTCGTCCGCGGTCTGAAACGAGAGCGAGCCCTTTTCCACGACCGTTACCGAGCAGGTAAATTTCCGGGCGTTTGGATTGGGTGTATCGGAGGCTTCGACGCGGACATTTCCGGCGGCGGCTGGCGGCTCCGTGTGCCCGTGATCGTGCCCGTGGTCGTGCGAATGGCCGTGCCCGCGATCCTCGTCCACCGCGGCGGCCGGTTTTGCAGCCGCTTTCACCTTCTTTTCCACTTTGGGAGCGGCGGCAGGTGCTGGCGCGGCGGTCGGCTCCTCCGCATGTCCGTGGTCATGCCCATGGTCGTGCGCGTGGCCGTGGGAATGGCCGTGGTCCTGACCGCCCTCTTCCGCCGGGGGCCGTGGGGCCGCGGGCGGGCGCGGGCGCGGCGCCGTCGGCGCGGACTTCGGGGCGGGCGCATCCTTCTTTCCAAGGATCTTCTTGATCAGGCGGACCGGCAAGCCGAGAATTTTCTTGAGCATGCCGGGCGGCTAACCGGCCACGCGACTTGCGGGAAGCCTGTCAAGCGATGGATCGCCCCTTGCGGGTCGCGCAATACGAGGCTCTATTTGGCGCGCGAGGATTTCTGATGTTTTTGCCCCTCCTCCTCTCCGCCTGCTCCGGTGCACCAGCCGACAGCGCCGCCTCGGATGCCGATACGCCCACCTACTACGCCAACGTGAAGCCCTCGTTCGATCGCGTGTGTATGCGTTGTCACGACGGAAACGGGTGGGCGCCCTCGTTTGCCGATCCTGCCTACGTTCAGGCGTTGGCCCCCGTGATCAAGCAGCGAATCGCCGACGGCACGATGCCTCCCGCGGCGCCCGACCCCTCGTGCCGCGCATATGAAGGCAGCGAAGCATTGACGCTCACGGACGCCGAAAAAGAAACGATCGCAGCCTGGGCGGATGGCGGCGCCGCGTTGGGAAATGAGGCGGACGATGCGTCCACGCCAACGACCATCACCACGGCCCCCTTCGACCAGGAGCTTTGGGCTGGCGCTGCGTACACGCCGGACTTCGCGGACGATGGCAACGACTACTGGTGCTACGGCTTGGACGTTGGCAATGAGGACGCCATCTACATGAGCGGCCTGGAAGCCATCGTCGGCAACCCGCGCATCGTCCATCACATCGTGCTGTTCACGGTGGATGACGATCACGAAATCGATACTTCGGCGGAAGGATTTTCCTGTGGCGGTCTTGGTGAGGACGGCTGGGAATACCTCACCGGCTGGGCGCCGGGCGCCACCCCTGTCCAGTTTCCGGTGGGTTCGGCCATGCGCCTGCCCGCGCACCAACGCCTCGCGCTTGCGATGCATTATTTTGGTGACGCGGACGTGTCGGGCGAGACCGACCTCAGCGGGTACGGCCTCCATCTCACGGATCAGCCTGACAAGGGCGTGATCGTGTACCCGATGGGCGTGCAGAACTTCACGGTTCCGGCGGGCGAGGCTGCGAAGGAAGTGAGCATGAAGCTCCAGTGGGACGATACGTACGGCACGTTCCACATCATGGGCGTCTGGCCGCACATGCACTTGCTCGGACGCGCGTTTTCCTTCACCGTCGGCAGCCGCAAGGATCCCGACTGTTTGATTGATTCTTCGCCGTGGGACTTCCATAATCAGGTGCCAGTGCCGTTCGAAGACGAGGTCGTCGTGCAGGGCGGGGACCACCTGACGCTCACGTGTACCTTCGACAACAGCGCGGCCAGTCCCTACCAGTACAACGAGCCTCCGCAGGATATCGAGTACGGAGAAAACACCACCAACGAGATGTGCTTCGGATTCACCTACGGCTGGTTCGAGTAAGGACGACGAGCGTTTCGACGTGCTCGGTACCGGGAAACATGTCGTAAGGCTGCACACGATCCACGCCGTACCCTAGTGGAATTACGCTTGCGATGTCGCGAGCGAGGGTCAGGGGATCGCAGGAAAGGTACAGGATCGCTCGGGGTCGCGTGACGGCCAGCTTGGGCAGGAGTGCGGGCGCGCCGGCACGCGGCGGATCGAGCACCACCACATCGTAGAAGAAGTCACCCGGGGAGAAACGGCCTGCATCCTTCTTTTCGACCGCGGCTCCGTGGAGATTGTGACGCGCGTCGTCCACCGCGCTGGGTTCATTCTCCACGAGCGTGACCGTCGTGCCGCGTCGGTGGGCGCGGGCCGTCAGGTTGCCGATGCCCCCGTACAGGTCCAGGATCGCGATGGGGGCCAGTTCCTGAAGCACGGCGTCTACATCGTCCACAATCCGCTCGTTGACCTCCAAATTCACCTGATAGAAGCTGCGAGGTGACGCCCGCAGTCCCAGAACGGAAAGTGGCGGCCCCTTGCCACGAATTGCGACGGGTCCGAAGCCGGGAACGGGGTGGTCGGCAACAACCTGCGTCCGCCCTCCGTCGCTGCGGATTTCACACTCCCCGCGAACACCTCCGCACGATTCGAGTCTCTCGGCCGTTACGACGATTTCCGGCCGCGCCACTGCGTCGAGCGGCACGCGCACAAAGTCGTGGGTTCCGGGCCGATGAAACCCCAGTGTACCGTCGGGGCCACCCCGGAGCTTCACCCTCGCCCGAGAACCCGTCACTCGGGGGGACGGGATTACCGGCAATACAGCCACGGTGATTCGAGCATTTTGTAGCGCGCTCGCGACCATCGCCTGCCGACGATCGAGCTGCTCTTCATACGGAACGTTGTGCCAGGGGAGGACATCGAGCAGCGGATCGGCCATCGCGCGCGGATAACACCGGGTACGCTGCGTACGTGCGAACCCGCCTCCGCCGTCTGATCGTTCTGCTCCGTGACCCCGGGGCGTGGTCTGCCGAGCACTATCGACGAAAAAACCGCATGGACCTCGCTGCGCTGCAGCCGGATACATGGCCGGTCCTTGGAGCCGCCGATGCACAGTTGGAAGAAGACGGACGCCCTTCAGGTGGTGACGTTGGAGGAGGGAATCAACGCGGGGAAACTCGTTGATTTCCAGTTCGACCTCGAATCGTTCCGGGTCTACGGGTGGTTGGTGAAACGAGGCGTTTGGGCCGGAACGGGCGGCGTGGTGGCGTCGGCGCTGTCCCGTATTGGTAAGGATGTCGCATTTGTCACGACCGAGGCGGCGATCGAGGCAAGCGCCGGCGCGCGTGGCACGGAGGATGGGCGCGCGTGGGTGTCGGCATGGCTGAAAACTCGGGTGATGTCGCGGCGTGGGGCGGCGATGGGAGAGGTCGCGGACGTCCTCTTCGATGCCAGTCAGGCTCGCGTATGCGCGCTCGTCCTCGATCAGAACCGAGTGGTGCGTTTGGATTCGCGCGTGGCTTTGGGTCGGGACGCGGTCATCCTCGACGATCCAGGGATTGCAGCGGTTTTGACGGAGAAGTTCGATTCACCCGAATGGTGGACGCGCGCGGAGGCGGTGCTGGCCGGGTGAGGGGATGGATGTGACCGTTGCCGGCTGGTGCGTGCTCACCGGCCTGACAACTCTCGCACACGGGCGCTAAAAACCAATTCATCCTTGCCGATTTCTACCAGCGCCGACCCGACGATGGCGCTGGCGGCGCCAGCCTGAAGTGCTGTCACTACGTGCGCCCGTGTGCGGATGCCGAAGCCAACGTAGACGGGGCGTCCGACGCTGACTGTGCGCGAAATCACCGCTACTGCTGGATCGATGGACGCCCCCGTCACGCCCTGAACACCCGCTAGATAGAGGTACCCGTCGGTTACTCGCGCAATCGTTTTCAGGCGCGTGGCCGACGTATTCGGACCGACAAGGTTGACGTGGTCGATGCCGGCGGACCGACACATCTGACGCAATTCTGATGCTTCTCCGACCGGGACGTCGGGCACGAGCAGACTGGATGCACCGGCGGCCGCAACGTCGGCGCAAAACGTCGAGCGTGCGTGGACGAGGTTGCCGTACACCAGCAGGTTCAGCGCCAAAGTTGTGGCTGCGCGTACCTCCGCGAGCAAGTCAATCGCTTGTGAAACGGTCAGTCCAAGCGCTAATGCCTCACGATTTGCTTCCTGTAGAACCGGACCATCCGCGACGGGATCGGAATAGGGAATTCCCAATTCCAGCGCCCCCGCGCCCTCCGCGATGGCGATGCGGGCCAGACGTAGGAAACGTGCAGCGTCCGGCCACCCGATCGGCAAAAAAACGCTCAGCATGACGCGACGATGCCCATGTCCTTGTCCCCGCGGCCCGAAAGGTTGAGCAGGACCCGTTTGCCGGCCAGGTCGGCGCGGGCGACCCACGCGAGCGCGTGCGACGATTCCAGTGCCGGAAGAATCCCTTCGCACCGTGAAAACTCCCGAAACGCGGCGAGCGCCGCAGCGTCCTCGACCGCCACGTACTGCACCCGACCGCTTTCCTTCAGGGCAGCGTGTTCGGGCCCCACTCCGGGGTAGTCGAGGCCCGCGGATACGGAGTGCGCCTCACGGATTTGTCCATCCTGATCCTGAAGAATAAACGTCCGGGTACCGTGGAGGAGACCTGCCGTGCCCGCCACCAGCGTGGCGCCGTGGCGCCCACTTGTGATGCCTTCTCCGGCCGGTTCCACGCCCACCATCCGCACGGGATCCCGCAGAAACGCGTGGAACAGGCCGATGGCGTTCGAACCGCCCCCGACACATGCGACCAACACATCGGGAAAGCCACCCGCTTGCTTGCGAAATTGGCGGCGCGCTTCCTTTCCGATCACCGATTGCAAATCGCGCACGAGCGTCGGAAACGGATGCGGCCCGCACACCGTCCCCAGTAGATAGTGCGTTGTCGCAAGGTTTGCGGTCCAGTCTCGAAGGGCCTCGTTGATGGCGTCCTTCAAGGTTGCCGACCCGGCATGGACCGGAATGACCTCCGCGCCGAGGGCCTGCATCCTTGCCACGTTCGGGGCCTGACGAGCAACGTCCACGGCACCCATGTAGATGGACACCGGAAGGCCAAGTCGCGCACCGATCATCGCGGTTGCCGTGCCATGCTGGCCAGCGCCCGTCTCCGCGATCAAACGCGTCTTCCCCATGCGTTTTGCGAGCAGGGCCTGACCGACCACGTTGTTCGTTTTGTGCGCACCACCGTGAAGCAGGTCCTCACGCTTCAGCCATAGTTCTACGCCCGGTGCGAATCGAGCGGCTCGGGTCAGGGGCGTCGGACGGCCGGCCCAGTCGGAGAGCAGCGCATTTAATTCCCCGCGAAAAGTCCGATCACGCAGTAGTTGGCGCGCGGCGTCCAACTCCACCAACGCTGGAATGAGCAATTCTGATACATATTGCCCACCCCAGGCCCCAAAGGCGCCGATACGGGGCGTCATGTATCACGTGCGCGAAACAACGCCGCCATTGCTGATTCATCCTTTACGCCGGGGGATGTTTCAATTCCAGATGATACATCGATACCCCAGGGCATGTATCGCAGCAGTTGCCAGATATTGTAAGGGTTGATGCCGCCCGCAATCCAGGCGAACGGAGGAGACCTGGGTGCGAGGCGCGTCCACGGGAACGCCCGACCGCTGCCGCCGCCGCCGGCGTCGATCAAGACCGGTTCCGCCCGGGTGCCTGCGATGACGTCCTCCACAGCGACCACCACGCGTGCCAAGTCGCGCGCCGCCACGATGATGTCCGGGTCGGCGAGATGGAGTTGAACGGTTGCCACGCCGGAGAGCGTGACCGCCCGCCCGATTTCGTCGATGGTGGGAGAGCGAAACACGAGGACGGGATCCGGCCCTGGCGAAAGTAATTCAGGCACTCGTTCAGGAGAGACGGAGCGCAACAGTCCCGGTGTCACAACGAAGCCGACTGCATCGGCACCGTGTGCAGCGGCGCGCGAAACATCAATGGCCCGGGTCAATCCGCAGATCTTGATCTTCATGCCATGCGTCCAAGGAGCGTCGAATCCCGCATGAGCGCGGTCCCGATAAGAACGGCATCGGCATCGAGGCCGATGATGTCCTCCACGCCTGCGTAACCGCTCTCCGCCACGCGGATGCGGTCGTTTGGAACGGCGGCAAGGACCGACTCCCCGGCGCGTCGGTCGATACGCAACGTGGAGAGATCGCGGTTGTTCACGCCGATGACGCGGGCTGTGCTCGCGAGGGCTATCCGGAGTTCGTCGGCGGAGTGAACCTCCACGAGCGGCTCCATTCCGTAGCCGCGTGCGACGTCGATCAGCGCCTGCAGTCGCGCCCCGACGACCCGTACCATCAGCAGCGCCGCGGACGCCCCGCACACCGCGGCCGCTCGGAGATGTTCAGGGCGATCAATGAAGTCTTTACAGAGCACCGGAACGCTGACGGCGGCAGCGACCGCGCGCAAATCTTCGAAGCTGCCCCCGAATCGGGTCGGCTCCGTCAACACGGAAATTGCCGCAGCACCCTGTCGTACGTAGGCACACGCCACCTGAACTGCGTCGGCGTCCAGACGGATACTTCCTTGCGATGGAGATCCACGCTTGACCTCCGCGATGACGCGGATTCGGCCGCCGGGTAGTCGCAGCAGCGCGTCCGCGAAGCGTGACGGCCCCCGAAGGGGCACCTCACCCTCGGGAAGCGCACGCGTTCTAGCAGTGGCTACAAGTTCGTCCAGCACGCTCATCGGAAGCGGCCGATGTCGACGCCCATCCGCATCGCTGCGCGAGCGCGTTCCTCTCCCTCTGCCATGGAATCGGCCAGTCCGGCCACCCAAAGCGCCGCTCCAGCGTTCACGGCGATTGCCAGACCGATCGCCCCCTCACCGCCTTGCAACGCCGTCGTAAGCAGTTTCGCATTGTGCGCAGCGTCCCCGCCCGCCAACTCAGCCAGCGCGATTCCTCGCCCCGGATGCCGGAAGGCGACGATCTCGCCGCCACGCAGTTCGTGTCCCGTCGTGTCGGCATGCAGGCCGATTTCGTCCAGACCCGCACACGATACGACGAGCGCGCGCTCGCTCCCGAGTTCCGCGAGCGCCTCACACATCGCACGGGTCAACGCCGGATCGTACACGCCCACGATCTGTCGGCGAACGAGGGCTGGATTCGCAAGTGGTCCGAGCAAATTGAACAGCGTGCGCACGCCCAGGGCGCGGCGAATCGGCGCGACGCTGGCCATTGCAGGGTGGAACCGCGGTGCCATGAGGAACGCGAATCCCGTCCGCCGCATCGCTGCCGAGGCCGATTCGGAGTCGAGGTCGATCGGGATGCCAAACGCTTCCAGGACATCCGCGCTTCCTGAACGCGAAGAAACCGCGCGGTTGCCATGCTTCGCCACGATGCCCCCGCAGCACGCCACCACGAGCGCGGCCGCCGTCGAGATGTTGACGGTACCAGACCCATCTCCGCCCGTCCCGCACGTGTCGATCGCGTCGTCGGGCGCGTGGACCCGCACGGCATGTCGTCGCAACACCCGCGCCCCCGCCGCCAGCATGGGCCCCGAGACCGCCTGCGTCCGCAAGGCAATCAGCAGGCCGCTGACAACGACGGGGTCTACCGATCGAGCGAATACTCCATCGAGAAAGTCCTCGATCTCTGTCGGAGTAAAGGCGCCGGCCAGGACGCGATCGATCAGGCTCACCGGGCTTCCCGCAACGCGTTCCGCAATAGCCGTGGCCCGTGCGGCGTCAACACCGATTCGGGATGGAACTGCACGCCAAACAGCGGGCGCGTCCGGTGACGCAGGGCCATCGGGATCCCCCCATCGGTTCTTGCGGTCACGATGAGGTCGCCGGGGAGCGCGTCCACAACCAGCGAGTGGTACCGCGCAGCGGGAAACGGCGAGGGGACGCCCTCGAACAGCGGATCGCCCTGATGACGGACGAGCGATGCCTTGCCGTGAACAGGGACGACAGCGCGGATGACATTGCCGCCGAAAGCAAGGGAGAGCGCCTGCATGCCCAGGCACACACCGAACGTGGGGGTTGTCACCGCACGCAGGAATGCTGGCAGGAGCGTGTCACTGGGATGCCCGGGACCGGGAGAGATAACGACTAACGCGGAATTTCGTGACGCATCAAGCAATACATCCAAAGGGGCATCTCCGCGGAGAACGCGGACGGTGGCTCCACGTCGCGCGATGTCGTCCACGAGGTTGAACACGAAGCTGTCCCGGTTGTCGATGACGAGTACGTTCATGGGGTCCCCATCATGACAGCACCGACAGGCACGCCCGGGCCTTTGCCGTTGTTTCATCCAGCTCTCGGACGGGTTGGCTGTCGGCGACGATGCCGGCGCCGGCTCGCGCCCGATAGACGCCGTCCTTCCATCGCATCGCACGGATACAGATGCACGTGTCGAGGTCACCGCCCGCCGTCAGGTACCCGACGGCCCCTCCGTAGAATCCACGCGCGGTCGATTCAAGTCCGCGAATCAGTTCCATCGCTCGGATTTTCGGGGACCCGGTGAGCGTGCCCATGTTGGCGCACGCGCGGTAGGCGTGGAGGGCGTCGAATTCGGCGCGGAGTGTGCCGCGCACCCGGGAAGTCAGGTGTTGCACGTGACTGTATCGCTCGATTTGCATGAGGCCCTCCACGGTCCGCGATCCGGTGACGCTGATTCGGGCAACGTCGTTACGGGCCAGATCGACGAGCATCACGTGTTCGGCCTGCTCCTTGGGGTCCAGGATGAGCGAGAGCGCCAGGCGGGCGTCGGCATCCTCATCCTCCCCACGACGCACCGTTCCGGCGATAGGGCGAAGCTCAACGATTCCTTTCGTTACCTTTACCGCGGTTTCTGGTGACGCACCGAGTAATACACCATCCGGAAGATCGATGTAGAAAAGGTAGGGGGAGGGGTTCACGGTCCGGAGGCGCCGGTAGGCGTCGAGCGGAGCGAGCGCGCTCTCCACTTCCAGGGTTCGCGAGAGGACAAGCTGGAAGACATCGCCCGCCGCGATGTGGCCGAGGACCGTGCGCACGCCGGCCTCGAACGCATCCGGGTCGCCCCCGAGCTGGGGCTTCGAGGCTTTCACGACAGCCGCCCGCGTTGGCAAGGGCGCGGCCACCGCAACCCCGTGCAAGGCCAACCTGTTGGCCCGAACACGATCGAAAGCGGCGAGAATCTCCTCCAGGCGGGCCGCACCCGAACCCTCTCCAGCGAGCGTTCGCACGACAATATGCGCCTCTCCCGCCAGGTGATCGATCGCGATTCCGTCGAGCGCATAGACCATGTGCAGATCGGGCTCGTCGAGGGGGTCGGGTTGGCGAGGCGGCAGTGTTTCAAACCGATCTACGATTTCGTAATTGATGGCACCGTACATCCCGGCTGGCACGGGAGCGCCGTCATCTGGAACGAGGGTCGAGAGCGAGCGAATCACGTCGAGCGCGGACGGCGAACGCAGCCGCGTGCCGTCGTCGTGGGAAGGATCGGTGTCCGATTCAGGGGCCGTTGCCGTCACGACCCGGCGTGGCTCCGCCGTGTCGCGTGTGCCGCCGATGCGGGCGATCACCTCGTCCAACAACGATTCCCCACGCAAATCCAGCGCTTCCACCCGAATCACGCTTCCGCGCAACGTCAACCGCAGCGTCGGATGCGCCAAGACCAGCGACCGCCTCCCCCCAGGCGCGACCATGTCGGCGCTTTCCAACAGCACCGCGCCGGGGCGGCGTCCCTCGCCGGTCAACTCCGCAAACAGCTCCACAGCAGCGATAGGCACGTGCAATGCCACGCGTTGGTGGAGGGTTCCAGCAAGGTCGGGCATTGAGCAGGCTCCGGTCGGCCCAACCAGCTACCCTGCCGGCGGAGGTTGGAGCAATGTTCCTGGTTCCGTTCACGCTCGCGGGGACGCTCGCCGGCGTCTCGCTTCCCGATTCAGCGACGGTCGGAGGCGCACCCGTGATCCTCAATGGGATGGGGCTTCGGGAGAAGTATTACATCGATATTTACCTGGGCGCCCTGTATCTGACACATCCGACACATGATGGCATTTCGGCAATAAACGCCGATGAACCGAAACGCATCGTCATGCACTTCATCTATCCGAGAGTCACGAAAGCGCAAATCGTGGAAACCTTCGAGGAGCAATTCGGCGCCAACCCCGCCGCCGTGGCCGTCCGACCGAATATTGATATGATGGAAGGCTGGCTTCCCGAGGTCGTCCACGCTGGAGATGAGCTTGCCTTTGATTATGAGCCGGGAAAGGGCACGACGATGCGGGTGCTCGGAAAGGTAGCGGGAACGATTCCTGGGGCAGGGTTCATGAAGCTCGTTTGGAGTGTGTACCTCGGCGCGAAGCCGCCGACGGCAGCGCTCAAAAACGGGATGCTAGGGAAATGATGCTCGCGCTTCTGGCGTGTACCGAACCGGAGTTGGCGGTGGCTGCCGACCCGGAGCCCATCGAACTTCCGGCGGACGCGGCGCAGAATGGCGCGCCGGTCGGCGTCACGACGATGGACGCCGACGGGCAGACGGCGGAAGTCTGGTACCCTGCCCCCGAAAGCGCGCGTTCGGACGTCACGGAGTTGGCCGACTTTCAGCAGTTCTTGCCTCCCGAAGTGATCGACATTGTGGGAGCCATTCCTTTGCCGTCCGTGGAGGCAGGTGCCATTCGGGATGCTCCTGTTCGCGTTCCGGAGGGAGCGTGGCCGACGGTGATTTTCTCCCACGGTTTTGGCGGGATGCGGCTGCAATCGCTCGACTACGCCGTCCACTTGGCGTCGCGAGGGTATGTTGTCGTTGCGGTTGACCATCCGGGTCGCCGGTTTGGTGATTTGCTCCCATGTATTTTTACGCCGCCGCTGTCGAGCTGTGACCTTTCTGGCATGTCGGGAGAGGACGGCGCCGTGGGTGACGTCTCGGCGCTTCTGGATTGGTTGGAGGTGAACGAGGGATTGTTCTACAACAGCGCCACGGCTATCGGCTTGTCCGGTCATTCGGCGGGTGGGGGCACCACCGTGACGGTGGCGAATCTCGACGAGCGAGTAGACGCCGCGCTGATCATGGCTGCGCCGACTGTCCCGACTCGCGACGTGCCGACGTTGCTCCTCGGCGGTACGTGTGACAGTTTTGCGAATGAGGCAGAAATGTTGGACGTCGCCCGTTCAGGCGGTCTCGTGGAGATTGCGTCGGCCGGGCACCTGGCATTCAGCGATCTCTGCGAGCTTCATCTTCTGGAACTCGCGGATGCGATGCTCGCCCCGCGTGACGATGTGAATTCCGCCTATCTGTCCGGGCTCGTTGCCCTCGCGAGTGACGGATGCGCGGAGGCGATCCCGGATGTGGAGACATGCGGAGATGCCGCGTACCTGCCGATCTCAACATCGGACCCAATCATCCGGCATTACAGCACGGTATTCTTCGATTTAGCGCTGGGCGGCACGGGCGGAGGCGTGACGGACGGCGTGTACCCCGACGCCGCGCTGCGATAGTTCGCCGTCATGCTGCTTGCCGCCGCCCTTGCGCTTTCCCCCCACGCGTTCGCCCAATCCTTCGCGTTGGTTCCTCTGCGGAGCGGCATCGAAAGCCGCACGACAACGGTTTCTACCGCCGGCGTAGACGTCTCCATCGACCGGTTCATCGCGGCAGTTCTCGATGGGAGCGGCTACCCGATGACGGCGAGTTTTTTCGGCGTTCCGGCACTGGAAGAAAGCACGACATTGGCAAAGTTGCCTGACGGCAGCACCATCGTCTACCAGCGGTCAGGCGGAAATGCCCTATTGAAATCCCGACAGTGGGTGATCCAACTGAAGGTGATGAAACGCACGGCAACCGTTGGGGAGGTGCAGTGGTTCCTGTTGAAGGAGACCGTCAACGCCGATGGGAGTTTCTCCGGGCCCTATAGTGAAAAGCTAAACGCCAATCGTAGTGATGCCGTTTTCACACCCTATAACCATGGCACTTGGCGTTTGGATCGTGCCGCGGCAACGGTGATGTACGCCGCCGAGTCAGATGCCGGCGGCAGTATTCCGTCGTGGGCTGTCAGTGAGAGCGCGGTGCTCGCCTTTCCGCGGGAAATGATGAAGGTGCGATTGGGCGTCGGGGGGTGAAACGTACTGCGGTTTGAACGGGCGATGGATCCGGCGCGCGCTACTTCCCGCCCGGCGGTGCGCCACCGCTTCCGCCGCCCTGACCCGGCGGGGTTCCTGCCGGCCCGGCACCGGAGCCGGCC
>CAMAWH010000023.1 GCA_945861635.1 Klebsiella pneumoniae
TTCGCTGCGCTCAAAGTTGTGTTTCGGGTCGAGCGCGATCGCGTCCAACCACGGGCGCACCATCACCTGATTGGCGACGGCAACGCGGAAGGGGGCCGTCTCCTCCAGGCTGTTGAAGATGCTGTCGGGGTACGGGCGCGTGATCGATGCGCCTTGCCAGACGAGCGCCTTGAGGAGCGCCGCGCGATCCGCGTCGTCCCGTAGAAGCGCGATCGGATCGCAGTGGGCGGCGATTCCCCGCGCGATGCTCGTCTCCGCGTCGAAGACTTCCCATTTGGCCTGACTTTCGTCGATGACCCGCGAGAGGGCCGCGATGCGCTCCGCGTCGACTTCCGTTGCCGCCTGGGGATCGAGCGTGATGTCGGACCACGCCCGTTGCGCGACCGTTCCGCCGACGATCTTCGCGGCTTTCTCCTGAATTTCCGCGTCGGGCGGGGTCGCCTGCATCCACACCAGCACCGCCGGGGGGAGCGGCGGGTCGGCGGCCCATGCTGAAGCTATCAGGGCGGTGGCGACGAAAAGAGAGGAAAGCATCGTTTTCGCCTATCAGAACGTGGAGCCCACGCCAGCCGTGATGCCGAAGACCGGCATCACGACGACGGGAACGTCGTCGGGGTGGGCAAGGCTGGTGGCAAAGGGCCACGCGGCCCCGCCCCGCCCGTCAATATCGACGAACGGCCGAACGCGATCGCCGAGATTCTTGATGCCCGGCGCCGCAAATGTCCAGCCGAAATGCGCCGTTGTCTGCAGCGCGTACGGCAGATTTGTCCACCCGAAACGGACGGCGAGGCGTGGACCGAAGCCGATTCCCGCGTCACGTCCCAGCACGACACCGATGCTCGTATAGAGGTCACGGTTGACCGTCTGCTCGTTGTAGATCTCCGCCTGATCATCTCCGTCGGCGGTAAAGTTGCCGTCTTTGTCCGTCTTGCCATCCACGTCGTCGTCTGTGCCCGTGTACACGACCGTCTCATCTCCGGGGTTGCTGTGACCGGGGATGAAGAAACGCTCGACCATTTGGCTGGAGCCGTTCGCGCCGCCGGTGTTGAAGCCGGCCTCGGCGCCGAATGCGACCATGAGACGGTTGTAGTGCCCGCGAATCTCGAAGGTCAGCGGGATGAGCGCGGGAAACGCCTCCGACTTTGCCCCTTCGGCGGGGTCGAACGTGGCATCGCCGTTTTGAGCATTACTCGCGATATTTTCACCCTTCGGCAGTTCATACGTGGCGTTTGCGCCGTTGTACTCGATGCCGCCGGCCAACATCGCTGCGAAGCGGACAGGGAAACCCTCACCGCTGCCGCGTACGAGCTGCAACGTGGCGCTCGGGCGGTCGTACCGCCAGATGAAGACCTTGTTGGGATTCCCGTCTTTCGGCACCGCGATGTAGATCTCGGCCTTCTCGTGAATCTTTGCGTAGATGGAGAGGTAGTTGAGGATATCGCCATCCAACGGCGGGGTGCACTCGTTCGGATGCAACATGAGCTCTTCGATGAAGTCGAGGCCCATCTTCTTCCGGGCCACGTCGCGAACGAAGTAGCGCTTGTCTTCCAATTTGGTGACTTCAAGGCGTTCCGAGAGCCCGTGTCCGCTGTCCTTCCGCTTCAGGTAGATGTCGGTTCGTCCGAGGAAGATGTCCAGTTGGCCCTGATCGTCGGGCTCGGTGGAAATGCCGTTGAAGAACACCTCGTATTCCTTGCCGAACGTCTCGAGATTGAAATCGGCGCCTTCCTGCTGGAAGTCCACTTTCAAGGTAGGAAACGCGCCCTGTTGGAGCATCTGAACGATGTTGGAGATGCTGGCGTACAGGTCCTGATCGGTGAGCTTCGAGAGCAGGGCCGGATCCTGATACGCGAGCACCGCGGCCATGTAGTAGTAGTAGTTTACCGTGGACGTACCGATCGTTTCATAAAATGGCGGGATGTACTCGTTCTGGTTTTCTGCCGAACGCCCGATCTGCGAGTAGAGCAGGAACAACGGCTCGCGCAAATCGACCCGCTCCACGAACCAGAGCAACTCGACCATTTCTCGTAATTCCTGAGCTTTTATGCCCCATGCGCTCGGTTGCCACGCGTTGTACGGCACCCCTGCGACCTCATCGATCGAATTGCGCACGCGCTCGACGTTCTGACTCGGCACAACGGCCGGCTGCATGGCCGGAACAACCGTCCGATCACGAACCTTTCGCCCTTCCTGGTAGAGATCGACCTCGGGAAAAAACTGTGCTTCCGGGCGGGAAATTCTCGACTTCACATTGCGCTGGACGGTGGTGTCGGTGTGATCGATCTTCGTGCCGTTCCATTTCAGCACGATCACCCGCGCCAGTTTTTCCTTGCGTTTCCGCTCCGCTTCTTCCTCCGCCTGCATGGCCGGGGTGTCCGGGGCCTTCGGCGCCTTTGGGGCTTCCGCCTTGGGGAGTTCGGGATCCTTGTACGCGGCGTCGGCGCCGCTGCCGAAGGGCGTGGAGGGCGCTTCCGCATGGGCGAAGGGACTGCCCATGCTCCAACTCAACAGCAAACCGCACAACACGCGCATCCGACTCTCCGAACGAGGACCCCGCGAGTCTATGTCAAAGCGGGGTCAGGGGCGAGTCTCGCCGCGACCTTGGGGGTCATCCATCCCTTCCAAGCCCGCCCTATTTGCAGCTCATGGTTGTGCCACTGAAGGAGCAGTTGTAGTTGCGTCCGCCGCGCACGATGAAGGCGGTTGCGACGACGCCCTTGGGGATGAGCTTGCAATCTTCACCTGTCGGCACGCTGGCAACGCTCGCGGACCCGCCCGACACGCCGCTACGCTGACGGAAGCCGCTGCCGCACGTGATCTCGATCTGGGTGGGCGTGGGGCTGCCACTGAACGTCACGCCGACGCTTCCGGTAGGTCCGAGGCGAGGCGCAGCGGGCGTAGTAGGGCCGCCCCCGCCAGTCGCCCTCGGCTTCTTCGGCGCGGCCGGCGCCGCTTTCGGTGCGGGCATGCCCGTGTCTCCTCGGGCGGGCTTCGGCGCGGAGGGCTTGGCCTCGACGACGGCGATGGGCGCGGCCACGGGGGTGTCGCCCTTTTTGTTGTTGTAGAGGAAGATCGCCACAACCGTGAGGAGCAGGGCAACGCAGAGCATGCCGACGGCGGCGACAACCACAGCCAGAACGCGAGTGGACTGCATCCGCGACTCGACGTTCGCCGATTGTGTGGGTTGTGGGCCTGATACTTGAAATGGCGTGTTGCCGCCGCTCTGTCCGTAGCCCACCATCGGCCCCTGCACCATCGGCTGGGCCATCGACTGCGGCCCCATCGAGTGCGGTGCCGTGGACTGCGGCTGCGAGTTCATCGGCGCGATGGACGGCGGCTGGAACGGCGCGGGTGCGTTCATTGAATTCGGAGCAGCCTGCATCGGCGTCGGGTTCGACATCGGCGAGCCTGACATCGACGCCGGACCCTGCGACTTCGGCCGCTCGGCTTTCGGTGCAGGAATGGCGAAGAACGCGGTTGCGCTCGGGTCTCCTGCGGCTTCTTTCTCGTCTTCGTTGTCGTTCAGCGGCACCATCTGGAGCATGCCGGTTTCGTCGGGACTGCGGGCGCCCACCATCTTCCGCGGCCCGGGGGGAGCAGGCTTTCCTGCGCCCATGGGCTTGCCTTTGACGGACGGCGGCATGATGTCGTCGAGGTCTGCGGGAGGGGCCGGACGCGCGGCGGACTGCGACCGCGGTACGATTTTCGGGGGAGAGGAGGGGGCGTGGACCATGGGTGGCGGCGCGCGTTGCGGCGGCGGCGCCGCGGCGGGTTCGCCGGTCGGGCCGCCAACGCGCGGAACGCGCCGCACCGGTACGGGCGCTTTCGGCGCGTTGGCGTCCATGGGCTCGTCCGCGGAGCGGTCGAGGGATTCCCGCAGGCGCTCTTCGATGGTCTTGCGTTTATCGGACGTTGACATCGTTCCTCCTTGCCCACCGTCGATTTTTGGCAGGTCCGGAAGGCGGATGATGCCACCGAACGCGAAACTGCAAAACTCCTTCAGGTAGGCGCCGCGGTCTTTGTATAGCTGCCGGCGCAGGTCCACGAGCAGGTCCTGCCCGGTTGGATAACGATTGCGGGGACGCGCCTGCAACAGGCGCGCAACAATCGGACCCATACCGGGCAATTTTGTTTCCAATTCCCGGATCTGTTCGCCCAATTCCCCTCCCTCGATGGCGGCGAACACCGCCCCGACCGGATCCTGCGCGTCCATGGGCACGCGGTAGGCGGGGCGCCCCATCAACAACTCGTACAAGATCAATCCAAGCGCAAACAAATCCGCGCGATGGTCAATCTCCTCTCCCCGGGCCTGCTCGGGTGCCATGTACACGGGCGTGCCGCGAATTCGCGAGGGATCTTCTTTGGCGAAATCGGTATTGTCTACGCGTGCCAACCCGAAATCGAGGATCTTCACCTCTCCGCCCGGGGTGAGGATCACGTTCTCGGGCTTGAGATCGCGGTGCACCAGCTGCAATTGTTCGCCGTTGTCGCTCGGCGTCGTCCACGCCTGGTACAGCGCGTCGGCGATTTCGCAGCCGATCTCGATTGCGGCCTCGGTGAAGACCTGCTCCTTCTTTTTCGCGCACCCGTCGAGCAGATCGCGGAGCGTGACTCCGTGCACATGCTCCATCACGACGGCGCGTTCCTCGTCCAGATACTCGAAAACGCGGACGATTCCTCGGTGTTTCACTTGATCGAGGAGCGCAAACTCCTGGAGGAGCAGACGAACGGATTCGTTGTCCGTGGTGTCCTTGAGCTTCTTGACGGCCACCAGGCGGCGCTTGCCCGGCAGCGGCCCGCGCGCGGGCGTTTCTCCAACGCACAGGTACACTGCGCCGAATTGGCCAGCGCCAAGCTCCCGGAGGACTTCGTAGTTGCGGATGTACGACGACAACGCGATCCCCATCGTACCACTCCATGGCCGCCCTGCGGCCGCGCCGGCGTTTACCGCTTCCGGCGCGCGACCCGACTGAAGAGCGCGCGTCGCACATTGAAGAACGCGGCAGGAAGGTAGTTGAGTGCGATCAGCACGGCGAGAACGGGAAGAACGAACGTTGCAGTCGTCGAGAAGGGGGAGGGCTCGACCCAGTTGTCCTGTCCCAGTTTGCCCGGCGGTCCGTCCAACCACGCGCTCGGGTAGATGCGCATCGTGGATTCCGTCTGGATGAGCGACGTCAGCTTCAACGTCGTTTCGAAGGATCGACGCAGGTAGAACGGGTCCACGCGATATCGCGCTTCAAACCATTTGTATCGTTTGGCAGCGGCGGCGACGAATGCCTCGGCCAGCCCGTCGGTGTCGCGACGCACGAACGACTGCCCTCCGCCGACGTGCGCAATCCAGTCCAGTGCAGCGTTATCCACGCCACGGTTCTCGACGTCTCCGTTGATGAGGCGTTTCCCCTGCTTTCCGCAGATGTCCCGCGGTTTCACTTCGATGCCTTCGGGTCGGATGAAGGCCGGCCACGCCTTTCGCCCGAGGCCAACCGTGTAAATCGTCGGCGTGTACCGGATGTCGGCGGAGGCCCCGAGGCGGAGCTGCTGGAGCGCTTGCAAGGCGCGGGCGAGGCGCTCCGCGTTCGCCTCGCACAGGTCATCCGGTGCTTGATTGTTGAAACCGTCGGTGAGCGCGATCAACGTTGGAGCAAGCTGGCGATTGCCGATGGCCTGCTTGATCTCCTCTCTCTCCAGCACCGTGGTCGAGGCGGTCAGCACGGATTGGTAGAGGAACGTGTACCCCTTGCCGACTTCGAGCGACTTGACGGCCTCGCGGTACTCGCGCGGGTTTTCGACGATCCATTTTCCGCCGATGGGGGAGACGTCCGCTCCCTGAAAAACAAGGGGCGCAACTGCAGTTTGCACCTCCTTGGGGAAGAACGCGTCCACCACGTCGTTCCGACGCAGCGCCGCCTTCAGCTTGTCCATCCGCGTCTTGCCGTCGTTTCCGTCGACGATCGCCATCGAGCCGGAGCCGTCGATCAGCAGGATGAAGAGCTGTTTGGTGGCCACCGGTTCGTGGGGAACAATCGTGACTTTCCGGGCGCCGGCGGTGGAGAGCTGCTGCTTGTTGTGTAGAATCGTCAGGCTTTGATCGGACAACGGCACCGGCCACGGCGATCCATCCACGCGCATCTGGAACGCGACGCGCACGGTGCCGCTGGCCCGGTCGACGAAGGGCAGGCACGCCTGGCGCTCGGCGTCATCCCCGATCTCGGCGTAGCAATCCTCTCTTCCCGAGAAGATGTAGAGGCCGAGCTGCTCGACTTTCTGCCCTGCCGCCTTGGAATCCGCGGTGCGCACCGTCGTGCCGGCGACCGGGTTCAGGTCGCTCACGCACCCCGCGACTGCCACCAACACGGCCAGAAGTACGGCGAGCCGCCTCATTTCTCCTCACGCGGGAGCATGATGAATTCGACGACGGTTTGATTGCCGGGCGGGCCGAGGAGGATGCGATCCCCACTGCGCAGGCGTGTCTCCAGCGGCGCCGAACGCCGGGGATCGTAGGAGAGGTCGACGCGCTCAAGGAAGCGGCGCACGGCGGTGGGCTGGAGCGTGAGTCCGCGGGCGCGGTATTCCTGCTTTCGGTTGACCATCACCGAGAGGTGCATTTCGAGGACGCCGTCCTCGGAGGGGAGAAATACGTCGAGCCCTCGGGGAAAGTGCCCGACAAACCTTTCACGCGGAGCGGCGTCCAACGCGTCGATGGGAATCCGGCGCCCGTGCCGCGTTTCGGTGACGATCCGGAGCCACCCAGCGTATAAACTATCCGGGATTGCCCAAGCAAATCCGCCGAACGTGAATCCGAACGCAAGCGCGCCGCACGCCGATGCCAGATACAGATCGTCGGAGAAAAAGTAGGTGGGATACCCCATTCCGTGCCAAACCGCCGCGCCGACGAGGCCCGCCGCGATTCCGGCCAGAACATGGCTGACGAAGCCGCGAAAGCGGCGCATCATCAGCGGCCCCGCACTGGCCCCGATGCCCGTGAACACCCATGCCACAAGCCGGTATTTCAGCGACACCAGCGACGGATCGGCAAGGTCCTCCGCGCTTCCGCTGAACAAAATGGGCGCGAAGATCTTGTACCACCCCCAATACCACCCGATGGCCAGGGTGGCGGCGATGAAGAAACTCCCGAACGTCTTCAGCAAACGGGTGAAGACCGGCGTTCTGGTCAGCGTCCCTTCTGCAAGCGTGGTGGCGCCTGCCGCGGACGCGCTGACCAGCCCCAGGAACACGGGCCCATCCCAATCCACCGGCCACGGCGAGCCGAGGAGCGTGACGGCGAGCACAAACCACCACGCCAGCAGCGCCGCCGCTGCGGAAAGGAACGCCACCGAAAGGTGCCGCATCGGCGTGTACGGAATGAGGAAGATGTTCACGCGGCGGGACTCTACCGCGCCGGGCGCTATACTTCCCGCCGGAGCGCCCGATGATTCGCGACGAGTTGGCTGTTTACTTAGTTCTGACGCCGGAGTTCGGCGGAACACGCTTCGGACCCTTCGAAGGGCTCGAAGTCCGCCTCGGCAGCGACCGGGAGCGGTGCAACATCGTCCTGTCGGAGGCGCTGGGCGTTGCGAAGGAGCACTGCAAGCTGATTCGGCAGGGCGACGGGAGCATGCTCATTGCGCCGACGGAGCGCACCGCGGCGATCTTCCTCTGGAAAGGCGACGCGCGCCGCCCCATCCAGATTCAGACGTCCACGGCGGTGCGGCCGGGAGATTCCTTTGCGCTCGTCACGGCGGAGGGGCCGCGGTTTGTGATCGAGTTGGCGGCGCTTCCCGCAGAGATTTTGGCGAAGCGACAGAAGAATCAGCGCGGCGCGCGCGGCCTGACGGGTCAGAAATTCGCCAAAGAAGGCTGGCGCATGTTCATGGCGCGCCTCTTCACGGTGGGCCCAATCGCGCTGGCGACGCGCGCCTGGTACATGGTGCAGTCCGGCGCGATCTTCCAGCCGAGAATCTTGATCACCGGCGCGATCATGCTCTTCGGCTACCTGGCCGCCGCCGGTGGTTCGTGCGCCGCCTTCAAATTCCGCCACGACAAAGTAAAAGTTGGCGAAACGCTCGACGAATGCAAGCAGAACCTTGCCTACGCGGACGACCTCAAAAATCAGGGCGTCGAAAATCTCCGCTTCCACCAACTCGTGGCGCAGGTCACGGGCATCAGCCAGATGGGCGCCGCTCTCGAAAAGGAGTCGGCTCTCAACGACAAAGTGAAGGAGCGCGCCCGGGAAATCGCGGTGGACGGCGCGGACGGCTATGACTGGCTCTATGAGGATGGCCGCAGCGTCAACGAATTTGCGACGCTGCGCGAACGCATCGAGAAAAGCGAGGAGATCGATCCGACCACGAAGCGCCTCTTGCCGTTCGTCGCGGCGACCCAGCAGCGCCTCGTCGGCGATTTCGGCCGCATGAAGGATTCGGGCGAAGCGGATTCGTGCACACGCGGCCCGTTCCGGCTGACCTACCGGCAGGCGAGATCGCTCGGCCTTGCGAACGTGCAACTCGACGCCTACGTCGCAAGTGACGCGGCTACCTTGGAGGGCGATGAGGGCCAGCGCGCCGCGCTCCTTGCCGCCACGGCCACGGCCGCAGGCGAGGTGCCCCCGGCGACGGCCCCGGCGAGCGAGGTCGCCGTGATCACCCAGGGCGTGGACAGCTGCGTGTTCGCCAGCGGAGACGACGATCGGATGCTCATCGGCAAGTTGATGAACGCCATCAACACGCAGGCCGGAAAGGCGGCGGACAACGTCCCGACGCTCGACCGCGACGTGGCAGGCCCGGCCCGCGTTGCCAAGATTTTCGCGGCGGACGTTGCCCGCAATTCCTATGTCGACAAAAAGGTGTTGTTCAACTTCACGCGCGGCGTCAAGAATGGGCTTGCCGAACGCTCCGGCGATCAGTGGATCATGGAGCGCACAGCCGACGTGATCGCGCGGTCGGTCGTTCTGCCTTGTCGCGGGGTGCTTTCTTCCGACAAGGACAAGATGGAGAAGGTGTTCGGCACCTTGCCGCAGCCGGTGGCGTGCCTGGTATTGATGTACCGGTTGCAAAACCAGTAGCTGCGCCTACGCCACCGATCCTGCCTCACTCCCGGATGTCGTAGCCTGCTTCGTAAATGGCGGCAGCGAGCGTTGCGCGATCGAGTGCTTCTCCGTCGATGGCGACTTCTTTGCGCTCCAAAGAGACGCGCACCGTGTGCACGCCTTTGAGGCGCGCAACCGCCTTCTCGACGCTCACGACGCAGCCGCCGCAGGTCATTCCGTCTACGCCGAGGGTCAGGGTTTCCATGGATCAGACTCCGCGTTCATCGGGTTTCCAAATCTGTTTGTGCATCTGCATCTGGAATCGAGCCGGCACGCGATCCGCCAGCATCCACGCCACGACATCCGCTGCGTCCACCAGCCCGAACGCCGTGGAGAACAGCACCGTGCAGCGCGTCTCCAGCGACTGCGCGCGCACAACGTCACGCGACCATTCATAGTCACGGCGCGAAGCGATGACGAACTTCACTTCGTCCTTCGCGCGGAGCAGCGGCACGTTCTCCCATCGATTCGCCGCTTCCTCCCCAGAATCCGGCGGTTTGAGATCGAGGATGATGTGTACGGAGGGCGGCACCTCGGAGATGTCACGGCTGCCGCTGGTTTCCAGTAGGACCGTCTTTCCTGCGGCAACCAGCCGCTCCATCAGCGGGATGACCTGCCGATGGACCAATGGTTCGCCGCCCGTAATCTCCACGAGGCCCACCCCCGTTGCCATCACCTCGGCAACGACCGCGTCAATCGAACGGTGGTGGCCTCCGGTGAAGGTGAACACGCTGTCGCACCACGTACACCGCAGGTTGCACCCGGCGAGTCGGACGAAAACGCATGCCAAGCCGGCAAACGTGCTCTCCCCCTGAATGGAGGTGTAGACCTCGATCAGGCGCAGCCGCTCCGCCGCGGGAATGGCCGCCTCCGCCTCGCGCCCGCCGCTCTCGTCCAATGGAACCACGCCGGGGTTATATCGCGGGCCCCGGGGAGGTCCGATGGGCTGGCGCGTGGAGAAGGACTCGATGGGGGAGGTTCGGGTGCCGAAGACGGCCTATTGGGGGGCGTCCACGCAGCGGGCGATCGCAAACTTCCCGATTTCGGGCACGCGAATGCCTCGGCGGTTCATTCAGGCGCTGGGCATCGTGAAGCGCAACTGCGCGTTCGCCAACGAGGACCTCGGCATCCTGCCGACGCACAAGGCGGAGTGGATTGCGGCGGCGGCACAGGAAGTGATGGATGGTCGGTTTGACGACCAGTTTCCCGTTGACGTCTTCCAGACCGGCTCTGCAACATCGACCAACATGAACGCGAACGAGGTCATTGCCAACCGGGCGATTGAGATGATGGGCGGCGTGATCGGGAGCAAGGACCCCGTCCATCCCAACGACGACGTGAACATGTCGCAGTCGTCCAACGACGTGATTCCGACGGTCCTTCACGTCGCGGCCGTGCTCGCGATCGTGGAAGACCTCGAGCCCGCCCTGCGCACGCTCGCCGCGGAACTCCACAAGAAGGAAGCCGAGTTCGACTCCGTCGTCAAAAGTGGCCGGACGCATCTCGTCGATGCGACGCCGGTTCGCCTGGGGCAAGAGTTCGGTGGGTTTGCGGCGCAGATCGACGGGGCGCTGGTCCGGGCCGCCGCCGCCAGGGCCGCGATGCTCGAACTTGCCCTGGGCGGCACCGCCACCGGTACGGGCGTGAATTGTCCGCCGGGGTTCGCGGGAAATGCCATCGCGCGCATGGCGGCCGCGACCCACGTCCCGTTTCGGGAGGCGCGAAATCACTTCGCCGCGCAGTCCGCGATCGACGCCGCCGTCGAGGCAAGCGGACACCTGCGGGGCATTGCTCTGGCCGTTCACAAGATCGCGAACGACATCCGCTGGATGGCCAGCGGGCCATCCGCCGGCCTCGGTGAGATTAAACTGCCCGCTTTGCAGCCGGGAAGTTCCATCATGCCCGGTAAGGTCAATCCGGTGCTTTGTGAGATGTTGATGATGGTCGCGTGTGACGTCGTGGGCAACGACGCCACGATTTCGATGGGCGCGACGACCAGCGTGTTTCAGCTCAACACCGCACTCCCGCTCGTGGCGGATCGCCTGCTTCGCTCCATCCAGATCCTCGCGAACGGATGTCGCACTTTTGCCGAGGCGGGCGTTCGCGGCATCGTCGCGCAAGCGGAGCACGCCGCGGCAACGCTCGCTTACAATGCCGCACTTGCGACGGCCCTGGCCCCCGAGATCGGCTACGACAAGGCCGCCGAAATCGCGAAAGAGGCTGCCGCCACGGGCGCCACCATCCTGTCCGTAGCTCGTCGAATCTCTGGACTCGACGACGCCCGCCTTACGACGCTGCTGGATCCCCGGCGGATGACCGGCGCGTAGTCCAGAACGATTCACCGCCTCCGCGGCGACTACCCTTCGTCGTTCAACGCCATCATCGCGGTAAGGACGGCGGTGTAGTCCGCCTTGTCGTACACGGTGATTTCCAGGTTTTCGTCCAGCATGAACAGCGTCGGATACCCGGCCCCCTTCAGCCAGGCGATCAGCTCCTGATCGACGTCCTGAAGGACGGCGATGTTCGGGTTCGGGTAGGCCTTCACCCACTTGTTGACCGCCTTCTGGTCGATTTCGGTGGCGGCGCTGCCGTTTCCGGCATCGAGCACGGTGATGTAAAGGACCTTGCCGGTGTCGATGACCGACCCGAGATTATCCCATCCGTACCCGGAAAGTTCGCTGGCTTCCCCTTCGATGAGCGACGCGAGTTCGTTGCACTTGTAGCACCACACGCCGGACACATCGATGACCACCGGCTTGCCCTGCCCGGCGAAATCGTAGATGTCCACTTCCTGTTCGTTCTGGTCTACCCACGCGAAGCGCGGCATGGCCTTGCCGACCCTTGCCTTTCCATCCCATCCTGGGTCGGCCATCGCGTCCTTGCCGGGGTTGTACGGCCAGCCGCCATCGTAGATAAGTGAGGTACCATCGGCGGGATCGGAACCCTCCGTCACTTCCCAGGCGTCCTGATAGCCGTCTCCATCGGAGTCGAGATCTCCGTCACTCGTGCCGAGGTCGGACTCCTCCGTGACGCTGAGCCCGTCACCGTCGTCGTCGATAGCGTTGTTTCCACCACCGTTTGCGGCCTCGTCGCCCCCGGATGCACAGCCAACAAGAGAAAAAATCGCGAGAAGGGTCAGGGCGCGCATGCGGACTCCGGTGAAGGGTGACGACGATACCACGCGGCTCCGGCGCCGCCACTCCGGAATTGCCAAACGGAAGCAAACCGCCCCGTTCCGGGCTATACGCGCGGCCTCCGGAGGCGCCATGGTCGCAGGCATGTTCCTCTCGCTTTGGCTCGTTGCGGACACGTTCGCGGCGGATGCGAACAAGCCGCACGAGCATCAGGGCATCGTTCCCGCCTACAAGGGCGCACCCCCTGCGCTCTCGCTGAGCGCATCGGAGCTTGCGACGCTGCAGTCGGGTTCCATGGTGCTCAAGCAGGTGGCGATTCCGGGTGCCGCGGGCGGACGTGGCGTCGCGATCATGGACATCCGCGCCTCCGTCGCCACGATCTGGTCGAAGGTGACGGCATACGCGCGCTATCCGGAGTGGGTGGAAAACGTGACCGCGTGTGGCAACTACCGGGTCAGCGGAAACGAGATGTACACCCGGTTTCTGCTGAACGTGATGCACATGGACGTCGAGTATTTCATTCACCACTCCTACCACCCGGAAGCGAACTACCTGACGTGGACGCTGGACTACTCCCGCAACAGCGACCTGGACGACTCGATTGGCTACTGGCGAGTGACTCCGCTTACGACGGAACCTGCCCTCTCCCGGCTTGAATACTCCGTGGACATCCGCTTCAAGGGTTGGATTCCGGGTTTCGTGCAGGACATGATCGCGAAAAAGGGCCTCTCTAGCGCAACGAGTTGGGTGAAGAAGCAATCGGAACGGTAGTTTGGGTGTAGACTCGCCCGTGGAGGCCCCCCCTATGCGCAATCTCGCTCTGCTCTTGCTTGTGACCAGCTTGACCGGCTGCGCCGATCCCTTCGGCGATGCGAAGAAGGCCGATACCATCGAGGCGTGGGAGGCGTATCTGGCCACCAGCCCCAACGGGTCGAACAAGCTCAACGCCGACAACCGCCTTGAAGAAATGATGATCGCGCGCGCAAACGAGACGAAGAAGGTGACGGATTACGACGCCGTCCTCAAACGCTACCCCACCACGCGGCAGAAGAAAGCGATCGCGCAGAAACGCGCCGAGGCGGCGTTTGCGGCTGCGGAAGTGACGAACACCGCGGAAGTGTGGAAAACCTTCCTCGACGAGAACGGCACAGCTGACGGAATCCTGAAGAAGAAGGCGCGCAAAAACGTGCACGTGTTCGAGTATGTCGACAAGCTGGTGCTCAGTGAGCCCGTCGTGACGCAGGTAAATCTTGCGGAGGATCCGAAGGGTGCGTTGGACGGGTGGGGATTTTCCGCCACCATCACGAATAGTGGAGACAGGACGCTGGTGTACCTGAACATCGAACTCCTTCTCCTTGACGACGCGGGCACCAAGCTCAAGGCCATGACCTACCCGGCAGTTGCGACGACCGGTCCCGGCGGAATGCCCATTGCGGAGGAGGCGCAAAAGCCCTTCGCTCCTGGTGAAACGCGGACGTGGACGTATTCGACGGGAGATGTCCCGGAGACATGGAAGAGCGCCGTGAAGGTGTCCGTCGACGATTTCCGGTATGACGGCGCCGCGCCGCTTTCCGGTGAGGACAAGCCGAAATAGTGCTGGTCCTCCTCGTTGCGTGCGCCCGCCCGGAGTTTGAACGTGTCGAGTCCTGTCAGCCGGAACGTCCGGAGGCAGGGACGACGCGCGCGAAGCAGATTGTGTGCGGAGACGAGGCGCTGGAGGGCAGCGAGGGCGGCGTTGGGGACTGGCTGATCGAGACTGCCACCGCCACTTTCATCGTGCGTGGCGTGTATTCCTCCCTTACGATGTTGGATGAGCCGGGTGGCACCGTGATCGACGCGGCGCTGCGGGATGCCGCGTTGGTCAACGGCCCCGATCTGTTGACCGAGTACCGACCCGACGGAGATCGCGGGAGCATCGAGGCCGCCACGGGCGGCGATTGGGCCGAGCTGCGGCTTCCGGGCGTGACGTACCGCGTGGAAGCCGGCGTGGATAGCCTGAAGATCGACAGCCCAGGCGGCGTGCTGGTGCCCGGAACGTTTCGCGACCGGGTGGGGGGAATCATTCGCCGTGAACCTGGGGAGATGCTCGGCGTGGATGGGTTTGTGGCGGAAGGCGGTGCGGCGGAGGGCGGCGTGGCGCGGGTCGAGGGCGTCACGCGGATAGGATTGAGCGAAGGTGCCCTTTGGCCAGAAGGGGTGGATGTGGCGGGAGAAGTGGACGCGGATGCGGTCCTCGTCGTGAGCGGAGGCGTGGCGGTGGATCGGTTGCCCGTGGTGGACGGAACCTACGCAGCGCGCGTTCCCGCTGGGGCAACGCTGGTTCCCGAACGGGAGGGCTGCACCTACGGCGGCGGCATGGCGCTGCTGGGCTGCGTCGGCATCACCGTGCGCGTTACGGATGACGACGGACGTGATCTGCGTTCAACAGTTGGAAATGCTCTTGGACACTGGGTTTTGCCGCCCGGCGGCGGTATCGCCTGGACGGGCGATCTGGACACGGAGCGGTGGCTCTGGGCGGGACCGGGGTACGGCGCGCTGTTGATTCCAGCGGGGGCGGTGGAGGCCTCCGCGCAGCTCCCACGCGTGGTCCCGGAGGATGTCGTCCTCGTTGATTTGGCCCGGGAGATCGCCCCCGACGTGGATGCGCGCTGGTGGTCCACCGAGGCGATGCATGACGCCACGGGAGAGAACATCGACATGGTGGTCGTGCTGGCCGATGATGACGTTGCCAGTCTGGCGGTGGATCGCCATGACGACGTTCTGGGGGACGTGGCTTCGCGCGTCGGCGGGGATGTCTGGGGTTGGCATTTTTCGGGCAACGGCGGAAAGCCGGCACATGGGGCGGTGAAGCATGGTTTTGGAGCGTTGGACCGGCTGACGCTGATGCGTGGCGGCATCTCGACGGACCGGTTCACGGTCGTCAGCGTGCCGTGGGTCGAGGCGGCTCGCGCGCAGGCGGCTCCCCGCGATTGGCCGACCTCTCCGGATTTCCTCTGGTTGGCCTCGTTCGACGAGCTGCCCGTGTTGGTTGCGCTCCTGGACGACTGGATGGACGTCGTTCCCGTGGGGCCGCGCACCTGGGTGGATGTTCGCGGTGCCCTGAATCTTTCCGCGATCGAGCGCGGTTTATTGGAGGGCGATGTCAGCGCCGGCAGTGGTCCGCGCGTACGCATCGATCGGGTGGGGGAGGGGGAATTTCGCATCACGGTGAATGCGCCCGCCTGGATGGCGGTGAATGCCGTGGAGATCGTGACGCCAACGGGTGCGCGGGCGGTGCGTACGACGCGCGGCGTGGCGTTCGTGCGAGTGCCGGCCGGCACACCTTGGGTTTTGGCGACCGTGACCGGGGCGCACGCGCAACCGTGGTCGGCGGAGCCGGCGTGGGCGGTGTCGGCGCCGCTCTGGTTGTAGGCCTCATGGGCAGCGAGTGCCGCCGCTACAACGAGCAGACGTCGATCTTCAACTCGTGGATTCCGCGTTCCAGTTGCCGTTCGCGGCGGAAGGGGTGACGGGGGCAGATGGCTGCTTCCGCCCCTCTCCCCCGCCAGATCGGCTTCATCATCGGAAACGAGGGGTGCGAGCGGTTCTCGTTCTACGGGATGCGGAACATCCTCTCGGTGTTTCTCGCCACAACGCTACTCGCGTACCTGCCCGAGGCGGAACGGCAGGGCGCGTCCAAGGAGGTCTTCCACACCTTCGTCATCGGCGTGTACTTCTTCCCGCTCCTCGGCGGCTGGATTGCCGATCGTTTTATTGGCAAGTACCAGACGATTTTCTGGCTTTCACTGGTCTATACCGCGGGGCACGCCTGCCTTGCGATGTTCGAGGACTGGCGGCCGGGCTTCTATGGCGGCCTGATGTTGATCGCGCTCGGCTCGGGCGGCATCAAGCCGTGCGTTTCGGCGTTCGTCGGGGATCAGTTCGATCAGACCAACAAGCACCGCGCACGGGTGGTGTTCGATGCCTTCTACTGGATCATCAACTTCGGCTCGTTCTTCGCGAGCCTGCTCATGCCGGTCATTCTAAAGAAGTATGGTGCGAGCTGGGCCTTTGGCATTCCCGGCGTGTTGATGGCAGTGGCGACGTTGATCTTCTGGCTTGGACGCAAACGCTACGTGGTGGTGCCGCCGACGCAGGCGGATCCGCACTCCTTCACGCGTGTCGCGCGGACCGCGTTGCGCGGGTCCACCGCCGGGCAAGCGGCGGCGTGGACCGCGGTCATCGCGGCGGCCGGCGCGCTGCTGCTGGTTCCGGCGCTGGGGTTTGTCCCCGCCGTTTGTCTCGCGCTGGTGCTGTTCCTCGCGATCGCTGGCACGGGCGTCTGGGTAAATCTCGGCAATGCGCGCGGACAACATCCCGACGATGCCGTGGAGGGCGTCGGCTCCGTGCTCCGCCTGCTCGTCGTGTTCGCTCTCGTGACGCCGTTCTGGTCATTGTTCGACCAGAAGGCCTCGACCTGGGTGTACCAGGCGGACAGCATGACCAAACCGGAGTGGTTCGCATCGTCCCAGATGCAGGCGCTGAATCCGGCGCTGGTGATGCTCCTCATCCCGTTCAACAACCTCGTGCTCTATCCGGCACTCCGGAAGCTGGGGCTTGAGCCGACCGCACTACGACGCATGACGACGGGAATCCTGTTTTCGGGCGTCTCGTGGGTCGTGATCGGCGCCATGCAGGTGTCGATCGACGGCGGCGCGGCGCTCTCCATCACGTGGCAGGTGCTCCCGTACGCGTTGTTGACGTTTGGCGAGGTGCTGGTGAGCGCAACGGGCCTCGAATTCGCCTATTCGCAGGCACCGTTGCGCATGAAGGGCGTGCTCATGGCGTTCTGGAGCCTGTCGGTGACCGTGGGAAACCTGTGGGTGCTGCTCGTGAATGCCACCGTGAAGGGAGAGGGCGCGGAGGCGCTCGTCGCGCAGCTGGGTGTCGGAGTGACAGCGTTCCAGATGTTCTTCTTTGCAGGATTTGCCTTTCTCGCCGCGCTCGCTTTCGGGCTCTATGCGCGTCGGTATCCGCTGGTGGAGAACTACCGGTTGGCGTAGCCCCACTCCACGGCACGACCTGTGCAAGGATGCCGGCCGGTAGGTGTCCATGTCCCGTCTACGTCTCGCCCTTGTGTGCCTGGCGATCCTGGCTGTCGTGGGGTTTGGCGTTCACCGCGCGACCCGGCCCACCGCATCACCGACAGAGGTGTCGGCGGAGGCGCCGCCCGAGCTTGTTTCGGCGTACACGGCGGGGCGCATCTCCCGCAAAAGCGCCATCCGCGTGCGATTCGTCAGCGAGATGGTGGAGGAGCGCGCCGTTGGCGCCGCGCTTGCGGAGTCGCCGTTTACTTTTGAGCCGGTGATCCCCGGGGTGGCGCGGTGGGGGAATCGGTCGGAGTTGGAATTTCAGCCGGCCGCAGATCTCGACCCGGGTTCTCGGTACACGGGCGTCGTTCATTTGGACACGTTGCTCCCCGGACGACCGGAAGCAAAGGCATTTGCCATCGAGTTCATCGTGCTCCGGCAGGACTACACGCCTGCGCTTGTGGGGCTGGAGTCCTCGGGAGAGGAGGGCGCGATCCAATCGTTCCGTGGCTCGGTCCAACTCGCCGACGTTGCGGATGATGCCGCGGTCGAGAAAATCCTCACGCCGGCGCATGACGCGGACGTGCTGAGCGTGGTCTGGACCCACGATAACGAGAGCTTTGCGCACCAGTTCACCGTGCAGGGCATCCGACGCGTGGAGCAAGCCTCGACGCTAACGCTCTCGTTCGACGGGGCTCCTGTCGGCGTCCAACGCGCCGTCCTCGAGAGCGTGCCCGTCCCTGGGCTCAACCAGTTCGTCGTCTCCTCGATCCGCGCGCAGATGGAAGGCGAGCGGGTCATCGAGATCCGGTTCTCCGACCCCGTCGATCCGAGGCAGGATCTTCGTGGGCTGATTCGGGTGGAACGCCGGAACGACGTACGCCTCCAACGTGATGGCAGCATCGTGCGCGTGACGGCGAGCGGCGCGTGGAATGGCACCGAGGTCGTCGTGATCGCGGACGTGAAAAGCGCTCGCGGGTACACCCTGATGGAGGCTCGGACAGAGACCGTCAGCTTCGAGCCCATCAAGCCGCAGGTGCGCTTCGTCGGGCAAAGCGTGATCCTGCCGACGAGCGCCGATCTGACCGTTGCGGTCGAGGTCGTGAACGTCCGCGCGATCGAGGTCGAGGCCACGCGCGTGTATGAAACGAATGTCCCGCAGTTCCTTCAGGTGAACGATCTCACCGGCGATAGCGACCTCCGGCGCGTCGGCACTGTGGTGTGGAAGGATCGCGTGGAGATTGCCCCGGAGTCAGACCACAACAACCGGTGGGTCCGCGTCGGGCTCGATCTCTCCGAGCTGGTCAAGGCCCACCCGACCGGGCTCTACCGGCTGAAGGTGACGTTTCAACGCGCCGATATTGCCTGGGATTGTCCGAAGCCGGCGTGGGAGGAGCGGCCCGACGCGGAAGAAGGCGCCTGGGATGGGCAGAACAGCGAATCGAGCTTCTGGGACATGTGGTCGGACGAGAGCGAGGATTGGAGTTGGTCCGGTCGCAACGATCCGTGCGAGAAGGGCTACTACAACGACTGGGGTCATTCCGGCCGAACGGCGAGTCGGAACGTGGTCATCACGGACGTCGGGCTCCTTGCGCGGCAGGGTGCGGGCGGGGCTGTGACCGTCGTCGCGACCAACCTCCGAACCGCAGAGCCGATTCCCGGCGCCGCCGTGCAACTTCTGGACTTCCAGCTTCAGGAGCTGGCGGGCGGCACGACCGATTCCAGCGGCTCCGTGCGCCTCGATGGGCGTCAGGATCACCCCTTCGCGGTCGTGGCGCGGTCGGGCGGGCAGGTGTCGTGGTTGCGGCTCGATCGGGGCGAGGCGTTGAGCGTCGCGCACTTCGACGTCGGCGGCGCCGAGGTGAAGCAGGGCCTCAAGGGGTTCCTGTACGGCGAGCGTGGCGTGTGGCGCCCCGGCGACGCCATTTTCCTTACGTTCGTGCTGCACGACGAAACCGGCGCCCTCCCGGCCAGCCACCCCATCGAGTTCCAACTTCGCGATCCGCGCAATCAGGTCGTGGACTCCCGTACCCTCACCCACGCCGTCGATGGCTTCTACGCCATCCGGGCCGTCACCGCGGAGGACGCGCCCACCGGTAACTATACGGCGGTGGTGCGGGCGGGCGGAGCCGCGTTCTCGCGCACGCTCAAAGTGGAGATGGTGATCCCGAACCGGTTGAAGATCGATCTTCCCGTGCCGAGCGGCGGGGTCCGCCAGCCGAGCCTGTCGTTCACCAGTGTGCTCACCTCGCGATGGCTGCACGGCGCAATCGCCCGCAATCTCGACGCCGACATTGAGGTCAAGCTGTCGCCGCGCACGACGACGTTTGCCAAGTTTGCGGACTTCGTGTTCGACGATCCGACGGCGGCGTTCGAATCGGAGGCGAGCGAGCTGTGGAAGGGGCAGTTGGATGGCGATGGAAAGGCCACCGTGGACGCCAACATCGACGTGCCGTCGTCTCCCGGCATGCTGACGGCGACGTTGAGAACCCGCGTCTTCGAGCCGAGCGGTGCCGCCTCCGTGGACGAGATCGCCGTTCCCGTTTCGCCCTACGATCGCTATGTCGGCATCGCTCTCCCGAAAGGGGACAAGGCCCGCGGCATGCTGCTGACGGACACCAAGCACAAGGTCCGCGTGGTTGCGCTGGACGCGGACGGCAAGCCGAAAGGCGGGGGCACGGTGTCGCTCTCCGTGCGCAAGCTGCGCTGGCGTTGGTGGTGGGAGAAGGGCGACGAGGACCTTGCCGAGTACGCGGGCACCGAGTCCCGTACGGAGCTTGCGACGGGATTGATCACGCTGAAGAACGGCGAAGGAAGCTGGGAGTACGAAGTGAAGTACCCGGAATGGGGGCGCTACCTCGTTACCGCACGGGATGACGACGGCGGCCACGTCACGGGCAAGATCATCTATATGGATTGGCCGGGTTGGGCGGGCCGCGCGCAGAAGGACAATCCGGGCGGCGCGAGCGTGCTCTCGCTCACGACGGACCAGGACAAGGTCGAGGTCGGGCAGCCCATCACACTCTCCTTTCCGATGCCCAGAGGCGCTCGGGCGCTGGTCAGCCTGGAGAACGGCTCCGGCATCGTCGCAACGGAGTGGGTACTACCCAGCCCGACCGGCGACACCGCCCAATTCGTCATCACGGCAACCCCGGAGATGGCCCCGAACGTCTACGCGCACGTCACGGTCATCCAACCCCATCAGTCGGCGGAAAACGACGCTCCCATCCGGCTGTATGGCATCCTCCCCTTCTCGGTGTATGACCCGGGAACCAAGCTCCAACCGGAGATCGCGACGGCCGCGACGTTCACTCCCTCTTCCACCGCCCTCGTCTCTGTACGGGAGTCTGCTGGACGGGCAATGACGTACACACTGGCCGTCGTGGACGAGGGACTCCTTGGCCTCACACGCTACGGGACGCCAAATCCTTGGGACACCATGTACGCGCGCGAAGCGCTTGGCGTCCGCACCTGGGACCTGTTCGACTTCGTTGCCGGCGCGTACGGTGGCACGATCGAGCAGCTCCTTTCCATCGGCGGCGATGGGGAGGGCGAGACGAACAAGCGCCCGAAGGCCCAGCGGTTCAAGCCGGTGGTGTGGTACGGAGGCCCCTACACGCTCGCCGCCGGCAAGACGGACAAACGAGAAGTCCCGATCCCCCAATATGTGGGCGAGGTGAGGGTCATGGTGGTTGCCGGAAGGGACGGCGCGTTCGGGTCTGCGGAGCAGGCGGTGCCCGTACGAACGCCGCTGATGGCGCTCGCCACGCTGCCCCGGGTTCTTGGCCCCGAAGAGGAGGTGGAACTTCCGGTTTCGCTGTTCGCGATGGACGCGAAGATCAAGGATGTGACGGTCACGGTCGCGACCTCGGGACCCATCGAAGTGCTTCGCGAAAAGACGCGGTCGGTGAAGTTCACGGAGCCGGGGGAGTCGATGACCGCGTTCCGGCTGAAGGTCGGGAGTGCACTTGGGGTTGCCAAGGTCACGGTAACGACCACGGGAGCGGGCGAGAAGTCCGTGCAAACGCTGGAGATCGACGTTCGACACCCGGGCGCACCGGTCACGGAGGTGGTCGCTTCGTCGGTGGCGGCGGGCAAGACCTGGAGCACGGACGTCGCGTTTCCGGGCCTTGCCGGAACGAACGAGGTGACGGTGGAGGTGAGCCGGATGCCCCCACTCAACCTGCGTTCTCGCCTGGATGACCTCATCGTCTACCCCCACGGCTGCGTGGAGCAGACGACATCTGCGGCGTTCCCCCAACTCGCGCTGCGCAAGCTCGTGGATCTGACGCCGGGGGAGGCGGCAGCGGCTGATGCGAACGTCAAGGAAGCGCTCGTCCGGCTGCGGAGCTTTCAGGGGGCCGACGGCAGCTTTGGCTACTGGCCGGGGGAGGGTGCGCACGACTGGTCGTCGACCTATGTGGGGCACTTCCTGTTGGAGGCCGAACGGGCCGGATTCCCGCTTCCCACGGGGATGCGCGCGGCGTGGCTGCGCCATCAGAAGGAGCGGGCAAACCGCTGGGTCAAGGCCGGCGAGCACGCGGACCTCGAGCAGGCCTACCGGCTCTACACGCTGGCGCTCGCGGGCAGCGCGGACATCGGGGCCATGAACAGGCTGAAGGAAACCCAACTCTCGATGTCCGGGCGCTGGCGGCTCGCGGCGGCGTATGTGTTGGCCGGTCAGAAGGCAACTGCGAAGGATGTGCTTGCGGGCGCAACGATCGAAGGCAAGGCCTATCGCGAGCTTGGTGGTACCTTTGGCTCAGGGCTGCGCGATCAGGCGCAGGTGCTCGATACGCTGATTTTGGTGGGAGATCTGTCCCGCGCGGTGACCGTGGCGGCGGAGGTGTCCAAGGCGTTGGCCGCGGAGGGCTACCTGTCCACCCAGGAGGTCGCCCAGGCGCTCCTTGCGATGAGTCGGTTCGGGGATGCATCGGGGGGCCCTGGCGAGACCGCATTTTCGTGGTCCTGGGCGGGCGGAAAGTCGGCCACGGTCACGTCCGATCGGCCGATGGCGCAGGTGCGCTTGCCGGTCGGGAGCACGATGGGCGGGAAGCTCACGATCGAGAGTCGGTCGAGCGGAACGCTGTTTGCTCGGGTGATCGCGCGTGGCCTTCCTCCGGTTGGGCGCGACGCGGCGGGGGCGGAGGGGCTCGCCGTGGACGTGGACTATGTGAGTGTCGGGGGTCAGTCGCTGTCCGTGCGCGCGCTCGATCACGGAACGGACCTGATCGCCCGGGTCACCGTTCGGAACACCAGTGGTCGGAAGCTGGAGGAGCTTGCGCTCACCCAGATTTTTCCGTCGGGGTGGGAGATCAACGGCCTATCGCCAGGCAAGTCGGAAGGCTGCGACTACCGCGATGTCCGCGATGATCGTGTCTACACCTACTTTGACCTTGCTCCGGGTGGGGAAGTCACGTTCAGCGTCCCCGCCAACGCCAGTTATCAGGGCCATTTCTATCTGCCGCCGATTTCCGTTGAAGCCATGTACGACGCCAGTATTCAGGCCCGGCAGCCGGGAATGTGGGTGGACGTGGCGACGACGACAGAGGGCTAGGCCGTGCGTCGCGCTCGGAAGGGACTCGCGGCGATAGCGATCGGCCTTGGGTTCTTCGCCATCCCCGTGGTCGAGCCGTTGGCGCCCCCGTCGAGCGTGCTCCTCGATCGCGAGGGACGGCTCTTGTCCGCGACCGTGGCTGCAGATGAACAGTGGCGTTTTCCCGACGAGGGGGAGCTGCCACCCAAGTATGTGGCGGCGGTTGAGCGGTTCGAGGATCGGCGCTTCCGTTGGCACCCGGGCGTCGATCCAGTGGCGATAGCGCGGGCGGTGCGGTCCAACTACCTCGCGGGAACGGTCGTGAGCGGGGGGAGTACGATCACGATGCAGGTGGTTCGGCTTTCGCGGCACAACCCCCCGCGCACGCTGCCCGAGAAGGCGCTGGAAGCGTTGCTCGCCGTGCGGTTGGAAGCGGCGCGCAGCAAGGATGAAATCCTTGTGTCGTACGCAGAAAACGCACCGTTCGGAGGCAACACGGTGGGCCTGTCGGCCGCCGCTTGGCGGTACTTCGGGCGCGCGCCTGCCGACCTGTCCTGGGCGGAATCCGCGACGCTCGCCGTGCTGCCCAACAGCCCGGCGATGGTGCATCCGGGGCGGGGTCGGGCCGAGCTGCGGCGCAAGCGCAACGGTCTGTTGATCGCCCTTCGCGACCACGGGACCCTAACCCCCCTGGACTGCGACGCTGCGCTTGCGGAGCCGCTCCCCGACGCGCCCCTTCGCTTGTCCCAGGAGGCGCTTCCCCTGCTTGCGCGGGCTCGGGGCGAGCGGGCTTGGACGACGCTGGACGGCGCCGTCCAAGCCCGGGTGCAGGACCTGGTGGATCGGCACGCTGCGGAGTGGGCGGGCAATGGCGTACACAACGCGGCTGCGCTGGTGGCCGAGGTCGGATCGGGAGAGGTCCTCGCTTGGGTTGGCAACGTGCGGGCGCGGGGTGGGGCCGCGCACGGGGAGCACGTGGACATGGTCACGGCGCCGCGCAGCACGGGGAGCCTCCTGAAGCCTTTTTTGTATGCAGCCATGTTGGAGGACGGGGAACTGTCGCCGCACCAACTCGTCCCGGATATACCGACCCGCTTCGGCGGTTTCGCTCCGGAAAACTTCGATCGCTCGTACGACGGTGCGATTCCCGCGAGCGAGGCGTTGGCACGCTCGCGGAACGTGCCAGCCGTTTGGATGCTGCGGGACTACACTGTGGACCGCTTCGCGCGGCGGCTGCGCGGACTTGGGTTGACGACACTGTTTCGGCCGGCGGCTGACTATGGCTTGGCGCTGATTGTCGGTGGCGCGGAGGGCACCCTGTGGGACCTCGTGGGTGCCTACCGGGACCTCGCATTGTCGGCGCAGCACGGAGAGGGTCCGCTTCCCGGTCCGCTGCATTGGCGGAAAGGAGAGGCGACGGCCCCGCGCGCGGCTCCGTTCGATGCCGGGGCGGCGTGGCTGACCATCCAGGCGTTGGTTGAGGTGAACCGGCCTGGGGCCGACGTGTCGTGGCGGGCGTTTGCGGGGGCGGAGAGTGTCGCCTGGAAGACGGGAACCAGCTTTGGGTTTCGCGACGGCTGGGCCATTGGGTTCACGGCGGACCACGTGGTCGGCGTGTGGGTTGGCAACGCGGACGGAGAAGGTCGTCCCGGCCTCACCGGTACGCGCGCGGCCGCACCGCTGATGTTCAATGTTTTCGATGCCTTGCGTGGGGAGGGAGGAGGATTTGTCCGACCGGACGCCCAACTCGCAACCGTGGATGTCTGTGCCGACAGTGGAATGCTTGCGGGGCCGGACTGCGCGCATGTGCGGACGGAACGGACGACGCGCGCCGGCGTACGGGCTCCAGTGTGCGCGTATTGCACCCGCGTTCACACCACGGCCGATGGCAGCGAGCGAATCGACGCGAGCTGTTCTGCAACGACGGAGATCACGACATCTTCGCGCTTCGTGCTCCCGGCCGGGATGGAGAGCTACTACATCCGAAGCCATGCCGAGTATCGGCCGCTGCCGCCGGCACGGGAGGGGTGTGTGGGGGAGTTGTCCTCGCCGATGGCGGTGCTCACTCCCTCGCCGGATGCGTCTGTGTATGTGCCCGTGGAGCTTGACGGTAAGGGGGGCCGCGTCGTTTTCACGGCGACACATCGCGATCCCGATGCTCAGATTTTTTGGCACCTCGATGAGGCCTTCGTCGCGACGACGACCGCTCCCCACGAACTCTCCCTCGACCCGTCCCCCGGTCCGCATCGCCTGACTCTCGTGGACGCGGCCGGCGCGAAGGCGGTGCGGCGATTTTCGGTCATCGATGATGGGCGCGGGGGGTAGGGATGCGCACTCCGGCGGCGCCCTGCATCGAAAGCGGCGCCCACGTGCGCGCGGTGGTCGCCTGGCTGCGGCGTGCCGATTCGCCTGCGGCGGGTTCACGCCCAGGAAGATCGCATCGACGAGCGCCATCCTCGCGCCCGACACGGCGCGACTGATCGTGAGCGCCCGGCGCGGGGATCGCGCGCCGGGACCTCGCCCATCGTTGTCACGAATTGTCACGATCGTTGGATTTTTTCGCGGGGGGGGGGGGTAGGATCGGGTGAGAATCTGCCCGATTTTCATCCTGACCGCGGAGCGAACGACCCATGCGAACCATCACCCGCCCGTGGACGACCGTGTGCACGGACAACACGTCGGTGGTCGCCATTCCGGCTTCCGGGTGGATGAAGGCGTCGGAGTTCGCCAAGATGCGCGCGAACATGGAGATGCGCGGAATCACCGGCACGAACCTGAATGTTGGCCTTGGCTACCAGACAGCCAACGTCGAGAACGCGACCGGCGGTGACACGCTTCTGGGTAGCTACCGCACCACAGCCGACGTGTTCTACGGGACCTCCTTCGAGGACGTGTCGGCGCAGACCGACGGCAAGGTGTACGTCCGCCTCGTGTGGCTCGTGAAGCTGAGCTCCGGCAGCACCATCGCCACGGCACGCGTCGGCGGGTCGGTGGACGTCATCAAGCCCGCGTGATCCCGTTGGCATAAGGAGGAACCACCTGCCGATGCACCGCACCCCCGCCCGCACCCGTCGGTTGTCTTGGGTGCTCCTGCTCTGTGGGGCGTGCGGCGGGCCGGCGCCGAGGGCGAAGACGGAGGAGGGGACGGGGGATTCGGGGGTTACCACAGACCCGGTCGATTCTGGGGATTCCGGCTCGGACACCGGCGACTCCGGTGATGCATGCACTCCCGCCGGCACCGACTGGTGTGAGGATGGGCTCGATCAGGACTGTGATGGGGAGGATGAGGGGTGTGCAGGGATCACGATTCCGGGGGAGGTGGATCGGCTGGTGTCGGACGATGACATCGAGTTGGCGGTCGCGACGTTCCCAGGCGGGCTGATCATCGGTTCCTGGCGAGACGGCCGTGTATACACATGGCGGGGGCCGGTGGACGGCGCCGTGCCGTTGTCCGGTGCGGCACGCACGGTGGAGTGGCCGCCCGAAGCGCGCACCCTGTTCCTGGGTTTGTCGGTGGCCGCCTACGGTGACGATGGGAGCTTCGTTGCCTCCGCCTATACTGCGGCATACCGGTTCGACGCCACAGCCGCCGACCCGGTGCTGACGGTTCCATTGGGCGGGTATGCGGAGCCGGGTCACGTGGCGGTGGGCGACTATACGGCCGACGGAACGCTGGATTTCACGGTAACCGAAAGCAAGTGCTGGGACGGGTACGACAACGCGAGACGTGTCCGCCTCGTGGACGGCTCCGGGCGAGGGAGCATTGGCACCGACGAAGTCGCTGCCGAAATCATGCCGAACGCCGCCCACGCCGGCACGTTCGGTGATTCCTGGATCGGATGTCGATATGTGGTAAACGCGGGTGACACGGATGGCGATGGCGTGGATGAACTACTTCTGAATGGCGACGACGCACACCTGCTGTTCCGAGGGCCGCTGGCCGGCTCCCTCGCGGAAAGCGATGCGGATGCGACGATGGCGGGAACTCCGACGCCCGCAGGAGACGTCGATGGAGACGGTCTGGTGGACCTTGCGCTGCGCGACGCGACCGGGGCGGACGTGGTGCGTGCGAGCGCGAACGGCGAACTTGGCGCGGATGTTGTTGGCCGCGCTGCCTGCCCAAACCTGAACGGCATTCCGCTCCCAGGTCACGTCGCCATTCAGGACTTCAATCATGACGATGCGCTGGATCTCGCGTTGGGCGTCGATACGATCGATCAGCCTTATGTCTGGATTGCCCATGGACCCTTGAGCGGTACGGTCGATTGCTCGGAGTCTGGCCAGTTTCTGATGATCGAAGGAACGCGCGAGCCACTCTACCAAGCAACCGTGACGCCCGCCGATCTCGACATGGACGGCACCTGGGAGCTTGTGGTCAACCTTAGCGTCGAATATGTGAGGGAGAATCCCGAGGAGGCCGGGAGGCTGTTCTTCCCGTCGCTGGTTGGCGCTCCGGACGGGGGCTGAGTATGCCCGGCTTCGGCTCGTTTACGCCGGTACATCTCCAATTGCCGGGTTTGTCCCGACGATCGGAGACGGCCTGCACCAATTCGGCGACCTCGGACGAGGTGACACTTTGGCTGTTCCTGGTGGCCGACGGGATCGACGGGACGTCAGGCACGCCTGCGCTTGCTGCGTCCGGAGAGGAAGGAGGAAAGGGCATCTATGTCGCCAGGTTCGACCCGCTTGACGCGGCGAGTGTGGCGGCGGTGTCGTGGACGCTTCTGCTGGACGCGAACGCCGATCTCCCGGTTGGCGCTCCGGTGGACATCACCGAGACCGAAATCACGAGCGCTCAGGGCTTCGCCGATCATTGGCACATCTACGCGCACGGCTACCACTGGATCGCCGCCTCCGTCACGGCCGAGGGCTACGGTGGCATCAGCGTGGTGCTGGTGAAGTTCACGATCGACGCCGCGGGCGTGCCCACGATTGCGTGGACGACGTTGGTCAAGGAACCAACCGCGAAGGATGACTGGAACACGGATGAACAGCTGAAGCATCCTACCAACGACCTGTTCCTGGTCACCGCGGGCCACGGCGGCGTGGCCATCGGCCTGCGACATAATGAAAAGGGCGCGATACCGACAAGCGTGCCGCCCGACGCCGGTGGTGGCCACATCATCATCGAAGTGTGGGGAGACGGGACGTTGCAACCCGAAATTTCGTTCTCCCCGGTGGGTTCCGAGCACGGAAACTGTGCCTCCGCCAGCAGGACAACGGACGTCGGTGGTGCGCTCACCGGCGTCGCCGGCGCCCTGATCTACCGCGTTCTGGCGCCAGAAATCAGCATGTCTCACATCGAGGGCGACCTCCTCCTGATTGAGGCCGACAAGGACTGGAACGGGCTGCGCCTCACCCGGCTCCGTTCCAGAACGGACATGAACTACCAAATGGCCAGTGAGGCGAGCCTCGGGAACGGGCAGTGGGCCATGACCTACAAGCGGACGGACATTACGAAAATCATCGACGTCGGCGACGACGGCGACCCGACCCTCGCCGTGCTCGTCACCGACGTGAACGGCTGGTCCACCTTCCCGGAGGCTGTGACTTCCACGGCAACGTCCACGGAAGGCGAACGCCCTCACATCATCTACTGGCAAGGCGCGCTCATCGTCACCTGGGATGGCGGCGGCCAAGCGTGGGTGACGGTTTTCGACCTCGACTGGAATCCCGCCAAACCGACCATCGCCGACGCACCGGACATCCTTTCCCATCCGTTTGTGTGAGGGATGTTCTCTGGGTGCCCCGGTGGCCACTGTCAGGCGCTACTTGACGTCGATCGAGTCCCCGCCGTCAGTACCCGCCGCCGCAGTGCTCTTCGGCAGCCGGGTTCACGGTGGCATCGGTGTCATCGCAGTCGTCGTCCGAACTCGCACCCTCGCACGCCGGCACCTCTGCGTGCCCGAAGCCATCCCCGTCCTCATCCTGAACGTCGCTCGCGTCCACCGCCTCCTCGTCGACCTCTCCGTCGTAGTACCACGCCGTCCCCTTGCACACGTCCTGCGCGTCCAAACAGGCGGTGAGGAGGGAGAGCAGGAGCATCGACCAAGGGCAGCACTTCGCGGTGCAGCGGGCATCATCCCGCGGCTGCGCATCGCTCGCGCCGCGCCAATCCGCGTATGCTCCGCGCATGCACACTCTGTTCCTCCTCTCTGCCTGCCAGGAGAACGCCCTCTCCGTCACGGATGGCGCCCCTCAGGCCGTCATCACCTCTCCAGTCGATGGGCAGACGCTGACCGCCGGGGAGCCCGTGACGTTCGTGGCCGCCATCGAAGACGACCGTGATGACGCATCGGACCTTCGCATCGCCTGGGGCTCGACGCTGGCGGGCGCGCTGACGGGAGAGGTGACGATCGACGCGGGGTTTGCCGCGCTGCAGGTCGCATCGCTTCCTGTCGGAGCGCAAACGATCACCTTGCAGGTGATCGATTCCGGAGGCGGTCTCGCCGAGGATGCTGTGGACATCGTCGTTGCGGGGAACGTGGCGCCTTCCCTTGCGTTCGTTGCGCCGGCATCCGGCGCGGCAATCCTGCTCGGGTCGCCGGTCCACGTGCAGGTGACCGTTACCGACGACGGCGTCGTCACGGATGTCGCGCTCGCGTGGGAGGGTGCGGCGGGCCCGGTCACGACGGATGACAACGGCAACGCCGAGTTCTTCGTGGAGGGACTGGCGGTCGGCGGTTGGACGCTTGCCGTGACGGCAACGGACGCGGGTGGGGCCGCGGTGACGGCCACGGTCGGCTTCAGCGTAACGGAAGAGCCGGAGGAAGAGGAAGAGGACGAGGAAGGCGATGGCATCACACTCGTTGATCTGGGGACAGCGGATGGTGTGTGGCGGGGCATCGAGGCGGGCGACTATGCGGGACTCGCGCTGGCGGCGGGCGGCGATCTGGACGGGGACGGTCGCGACGATCTCGTCGTTGGGGCGTATGGTGCGGCCGGTGGCGGGATGTCCTGGCCAGGGCGAGCCTACGTCGTGACGGGAAGCGTGACCGGGACGCACGCTCTTGGTGACGCTGACGGGGCGCTGTGGGGAGAGTACGACGGAAACTACACGGCCGCGACGGTCGCGATTCTTGACGATCAGGATGGCGATGGCGATGACGAACTGCTGGTCGGCGCGCCCTATGCCGACGAGCAGAACGGCCCCGGACGAATCTACTACGTCGAAGGTCCGGCGACGGGGGATCGCGCCATCGCCGGGGCCGAGACGGCGCACTTCGAGGGCACGGATACCGACGGCTTCTGCGGCGGCGCACTGGCGACGGTCGGCGATCAGGACGGAGACGGTCGGCGCGACGTGTTGATTGGTGCGCAGAACGAGGATGGCGGCGGGACCAACGCCGGTCGGGTGTATGTGGTGGCGGATCCGGGGAGTGCGTATGGCCCGGCCGATGCGCTCGCGGAAATCGGCGGCACCGCCGACGCGACGTACCTCGGTTGGTCGGTGGCCGGCGCGGGCGACCTCGACGGCGATGGCACTGACGACTTGGTAATCGGCGCGCCGTACGTCAACGTGCAGCGGGGCGCGGTCTACATTTTTTCCGGCGGTGTACGTGGGAAGATGGACACGTCCGACGCCGAGGCGGTGCTGACAGGAGAGAAGCCGGACGACTACGCCGGCTACGCTGTTGCAGGGGTTGGAGATACCGACGGTGATGGGTTGGCCGAGGTGCTCATCGGCGCGCCCTACGAGGACACCGGGGACTCCGGTGCCGGGAGCGCGTTCCTGTTTCGCGGCCCCGTTTTGTCGTCCAGCATGTCCGCCGCCGACGCACAGGTGGTGGGTACGACCGCCTCCAATCAGTGGGGCAAGGCGCTCGCCGCGCTTGGAGACCTTGATGGCGATGGCTTTGACGACATCGCCGTCGCAAGCCCGTACTGGCCGAGCTACGAGTATGGCCTCGTGAATGCCGGCGGGACGTCCATTCTGCGTGGACCGCTCGGGGGGGCTGTGCTCGCGACCAGTGGAGAGGTCGTCATCGTTGCCGAACGCTCCGGCGATCAGGCGGGATCGACGTTGGCCGTGGGTGATCTCGATGGCGATGGCGGCAACGACCTTGTGCTCGGCGCGCCGTACGAGCAGTCCAACGGGAGCACGTCGGGCGCAGCGTATGTGCTCTTCGGGGCGGGGTTGTGAGTGTGGGCGGGGTGGGGGGACTGGACGGCGATTCCCAAGGCGTTCGCCCCCAAGCTGTTGCCGCGCGCATCGGCTTGGGCCAGAATATCGGCTCGTGTGTCGATGCGCGTGCGCTACAGCAGGTGCCACGGCAATGCAATCACCATGCTTTTTGCGCGCCCGCTCAGCGGCGTCCGGTCCGGCGAGTCGTTGGTCGGGTTGACCAAACATGCGCGCGGATTCTATACCCGGAGCGTGCGGGGGAAGCCGCCGCCTGCGCGGCACTGCCCATCTCTCCTGACCCACCGGCAACGCGATTACCCAGCCCCGCCGCACCCGGGATAGAAGGCCCCGTCCCCGCCATTTCAACACCACCGGCCCCTGTCGCGCCGACCCTGCATTACATGCTCCCCCCCGAGGCGCGGCTCCCCGACCTTGCGACGTTTGTCGAGCAACAACTGTATTTCGTGCTGCATGCTGCCCGGCAGACGGGCAAGACCACGGCGATGCGTGCGGCGGCGGAACGCCTGCGCGGGCGCGGGTGCGCGGCGCTGTGGGCCACGCTGGAAACCACGCAAGGCATCGAAGATATCGAACGAGCCGAGCCGTTGTGGATTCAGTCGCTTGTCTCGTCCGCACGCCGGCAGCTTCCGGTGCATCAGCAACCGCCGGCCTCCGCGCCATTTCTCGCGGCGGCGCCGGCTCCACTCCCGAATCGGCGCTGGTTTCATCCGGGATGCGCTCCGGCGGCATCCCGGAGTGCCGCTGGCCCCCGTCACCGTTGGACGACTGGGGCACGATCACGGTTGTGGTGCATGCGAGGAGGAGGGAGAGGCCGGCGCAGTGTAGCGCCCGGAGCGTTCAGCCAACCATGCGTTACGGCGCGCGGATGCGCCTGCGCAGCATTTTCGCTGGTGTCGTGTGTGGCACGGGGTTCCCGGTCGCGGTGGGCTGCTCGAACGCGGCGATGCCCGACGCCACAAGGGCGCTCGAAACTGGTGTTTCGTGCACGCCACCCGACGACGCGGATGTCTGGGTCGATCTGCGCGCCGCCGAGCGCGGGGACGGTTCGCGCGAGGCACCGTTCCGGACGATTCAGGCGGGTGCGGACCGTGGGGGGCGCGTGGTCGTGCTGCCCGGTGTTTACCGGGAGAACCTGCTGTTTGAGGAGGAGCATGCTGGCCTCGAGGTCATCGGCGCGTGTGCCGAGGGGGTGGTGATCGACGGCAGCGCCGGGGAGGCGGACGCGCCGACGATCGCCATCGCTGCGGCGCGGGGAGAAATCGGTTTACGGCACCTCACGATCAGCGGCGGGCGCAATGGCGGTATTGGCGTGGGTCGCGGGACGCTCGTTGCTAGTGACCTCGATGTGCGCGACAACCTCGCGTTTGGCATCGGCGTGGCCCATTCCGGTAGCTCGGCCAACCTGACCGACGTCACCGTGGAGCGCACGGCGGTCGGCGCGGACATGGCGTCCGGCATCGCGGTTTGGGAAGCCGGAAGCCTGATTTGTCAACGTTGCGTCGTCGAATACAACGAACGGGTTGGCTTGGCCGTTTTCAACCCACACACGACAGTAGAGGCGTCCGAAAGCCGATTCGCGTACACCGGCAACGCGAGCGACGCTGAGGAGGCCTTCGGCGTCACGCTTCTGGACGGTGCTGCGGCCGTGTTTGTGGACGTCGCGGTCGAGGACAACGAAACGTGCGGCATCGTGGTTCAGGGCGCGGGCACGGTGGTCAGCGTCGCGCGCGGACGGGTTGCGGGGCAATGGGCCGAAACGGCAGTTGGCGGCGCCGACATCTCGTTTGGAGCCACCGCGGACTTCTCCGAAACCTTGTTCGAACGTAATCGTTCGCGCTCGCTACTCGCCGAATCGGCCGGGACTGTGGTGACCATCACCGGCGGCGTCATATCCGGCACCGACCCTGCACCGGGCGTCGTTGCGAGTGCGGGGGTCGAGGCCCAATCGGGCGCGCGGATCGAACTGTCCCAGGTCAACATCGCCGGCAACGCCTACGCAGGCGTGTGGGCGAACGGGGGCGACATCCTGCTGGTTGATGGCCGCGTGTCCACGTCGCGCCCCACGTCGGAGGCGAGTGGCGTAGGCGGATTGGCGAGCCTCGGGGGGACGCTCGCCGTTGCAGGAACGGTATTCACCGGAAACGCCTTCGCGCAAGTGGGAGTGTCGGGCGATGGATCGACCGTGGAACTGGAAAACTGTCGACTCATGGGCGGGGATGTTGGTGCCGGCCCGGGAATGGTCGGGCTCATTGCCCAATCCGGAGGCCGCGCGTCCATCCGGGGCTGCACCATTATTGCGGACGAGTCGCTTGCGTTGGAGGCCAACGATGGTGCCTCGATCGACGGCGAGAATGTGGTCATTTCTGGGTTTCATCCGTCCGCCACGGGTGGCGGCATCGGTGCGCTCGTCCGAGGTGGCGCCCGGTTGTCGCTGCGGCGCTCGCGCATCGACGCTGCCCGGAGGAACGGCGTTTTTGGTCACGAGAAAGGCACCGAAATCGTGCTTGAGGATGTCGAAATCAGCGAGACCGGTGGGTGGAGCGCCGACGAGATCGGGGTAGCTCTCGTCGTGTTGAATGGGGCCCACGCCGCCGTCTCGGGCTGTACGATTCGGAACACCGCTGGTGTGGCCCTCGGCGCGGCCGGGGCGGATGCCCGCCTTGACGTCACCGACACGCGCGTTGAGGGCGTCACGGGTAGCGCCGTCTATTCCGTGCAGCCGGCGGTTCAGGCGCAAACCGGGGCGTCTATCGTCGCCTATCGTCTGGGCGTGCGCGATGTGGCCGGCCCCGCGTTCGTGGCGATGGACGGAGGTTCGGCGCGTTGTACCCAGTGTTCCTTCACCTCCCCGAGCCTTGCCGGCGCGATTGCGTCGGCCGGCCGGGTCGAGTTGGTCCGTACCGACATCCGCGACGTAGCGGACGATCCCACGATCCGCGGCGCGGTCGGGGTGCTTGTGTCTGCGAATGGGGTGGCCACACTGGATGACGTCGTTGTCGGCGCAACTTCACTGGCGGCCGTGTGGGTCGATGGGGGTGTGCTCGACGCAACGGATGCTTCGTTTGCCGGCGGGGGCGGGCTGAGGCTGCGTGACGACCTGATCCTGCACGGCAATGCGCTCTACGTGACGGGAGGCGCGGACGTTTCCCTCGACGGCGTCGCGATTACCAAGGGTGCCGGGCCGGTGGTCCTCCTGAATGGATCGACCGCCGCGCTGACGGCCATCGAGTGGAGCGCCGACGGCCTCGCCTTGGTCCAACAGGCCTGCTCGCCGGACGTTCCTCTGGCGATCGGGTGGGAGAGTGCGCCATCGTCGGTGATGTGCTCCGGCGAGGACCTCCCTACGATCAACATCAACTATTCATTGCAGCCTTTCGAGTCCGACGTGCAATCGGAGTGAAAGCGGGCGGGCGGTCAGCCGGTCAACAGCGGTTTGGCAGCCCAACAATGCGGGTGTACCGTCGGAAAGTGTGCCGGCCTCGCAATTCATACTCCTTATGCCCCGCACCCGCGAGCAACGGCGTCCGCATGCCAGTACCGTTGGTTCTCAGTGAGTGGACCACACCCTCCACCGAGATCCGCCTACTCCCCGCTGACCGCCACGGGGCTGGCGCTGTCGGTGGTGGTTCCATCGCCGAGTTGGCCGTAGCCATTGTAGCCCCAGGCCCAGGCCGTGCCATCAGATAAGACTACCAACGAGTGGGACTCCTTCTCCGCGCTGATCGCGGACACGTCGGTCGCGACGGCCTGGACGGGAGTACTTACGGTCTCGTAGTCGCTGCGACTGCCGTAGCCGAGCTGACCGTAGTGGTTCCAGCCCCATCCCCACACGGTGCCATCGGACAGAAGCGCCAGCGTGTGCTGATAGCCAGAGGAGACGGCTATCACGCCGACAAGACCGCTCACCTGGACGGGGGTGGTGCTGGCGCTGTTGGACCCGTCGCCCAGGTTTCCGTTCTGGCCGTACCCCCACGCCCAGGCGGTGCCGTCGGACAGCACGGCAAAGGATGCGACGCTGCCCATGCCGATCGAATCGGCTCCGACCAGGCCGCTCACCTGGACAGGACTTTCGCGATCCGTGTTCGTACCGTCGCCGAGCTGACCATGCCCGTTCTCACCCCACCCCCAGACCGTCCCGTCCGAGAGAAGGGCCAGGGAGGCCCAGCCTCCCGAGCTGATGGCGATGACATCGGACAAGCTCGACACTTCGACCGGCGTCGCGCTGTCCGTTGTGGTGCCGTCGCCGAGTTGGCCACTGACGTTCAAACCCCACGCCGAGACGGTACCGTCCGAATGCAGAGCCACCGAATGCAATGACCCAGCCGAGACAGCGACGACGTCGTCCATGCCGGCGACCTGAGCGGGGGTGGACCCGTCGGTGGTCGTGCCGTCACCGAGCTGACCGTAGGCGTTCGATCCCCAAGCCCACACCGTGCCGTCGGAGAGCAGGGCCAAGGAATGCCGGTCGCCCGCGCTGATCGCGACGACATCCGCCAGCCCCGACACGGGTGCGGCGGCGAGGCTGTCCGTCGTGGTGCCGTCACCGAGCTGACCGTAGGCGTTCCATCCCCAAGCCCACACCGTGCCATCGGACGCGAGGGCCAGCGAGTGATCACTCCCCCCGGCGACAGCCTCGAAGAGCCCGAAGCACGCCGCAGCCGCGTAGCCCGGCGGTTGCTCGCAAGCGGTTGCTGTGTCGCTGGTATCGCCACAGCCGTCCCCGTCGGTATCGGCGTACCAGATCGATGCGTCGTCCGCGTCGTCCTCATCCTCATCGCCGTCGCAGTCGTCGTCGATCTCGTTGCAGGTTTCGGTGGCGCCGGGGTTCACCGCCGCCGAGGCGTCGTCGCAGTCCTCGCACGCGGCGTACCCGTCGCCGTCGCCGTCGGCCCACTCCACGCTCCCGTCGCAGTCGTAGTCGTTGGGGTCGGTGCAATCGGACTCGTCGGCGCCGGGGTGGAACGCCACGTCCGCATCGTCGCAGTCCGTGGCGTCATCGACGTACCCGGAGGGGGCGTCACACGCGCGGGTCGACGTGCTCGGGTCGCCGTAGCCGTCCGCGTCGGCATCGACGTACCAAGTCGAGGCGTCCACCGCATCATCCTCGTCGGCTTCGCCATCGCAGTCGTTGTCCAGAGCGTCGCACACCTCGGCACCCGCGGGGTTGACATCCTCATCGCCGTCGTCGCAGTCGTTGTCGTCCGCGACGTACCCTGAGGGCTGGTCGCAGGCGCTCGTCGTTGACGTCGAGTCGCCGTACCCGTCGCCGTCCCCGTCCGCGTACCAGGTGGCGGCGTCCGTCGCCTCGTCCTCGTCGACGTCCCCGTCGCAGTCGTCATCGACGTCGTCGCAGGTCTCGATCCCGTCCGGGTTCACCGCAGCGTCGCTGTCATCGCAGTCCTCGCACGCGGCATGCCCGTCGCCGTCGTCGTCGGCCCACTCGACGCTCCCGTCGCAGTCGTAGTCGTTGGGGTCGGTGCAATCGGACTCGTCCGCGCCCGGGTTGTAGGCGGCGTCGGTGTCGTCACAGTCCCCGGCGACGCTTGCGAAGCCCTCGCTGGCTTCGCACGCCTCCGACGCGACGCTCTCGTCGCCATACCCGTCGCCATCGACGTCTGCGTACACGACGATCATGACGTCCTCGTCGATCTCGTCATCGCAGTCCTGGTCGATCCCGTCGCAGACCTCGTCCGCATCCGGGTTCACCCCCGGCTCGCCGTCGTCACAGTCGGTGTCGTCGGCGACGTACCCGGTCGGGGCGTCGCAAACCTCCGTGCTCGCGTCGGGGTTCCCGAACCCGTCGCCATCGGCATCCTCGTGATAGGTCGACGGGGTGCAGCCGTCGACGCTGATGTCCACGCAGTCCTCACCCGATTGTTCCAAGGCGTCGATGGCGCTCACGCAGACCTGGGTGTCCCCCTCGGGCAGCGCGCTGGTGGAGCAGGACACGAGTGCACTGTCGGCAGAGGTTGGGCAATCCGTGAGCGCGCCGCCGGCCGCCGTCCAGGAGAGCGTCAGGGCCTCGACCCCGCCGTCGTCGTCCACCTCGACCGAGATCTCGGTGGATTGCCCACCCCGCACCGTCTCTCCGTCGAACGGATAGATGATCGCGACCGTCGGCGCCTCGTCGTTGATAATAGAAAACTCAACCGTGTCCTCGGCGGATGCGCTCTCCGTGTCGAGCACCTTGATCGTGACCTGGTGGGCGCCGAGATCGAGTCCCGACGAGAAGGTCAGGCTCGCGCCATCCTCGGTCGCCGCATCGGTGCCGCCCTGCGCTTCGGCGTCGTTGAGAAGCCACGAATAGGACAGGTCTTCGTTCGCGGTCTCGTGATCGCTGAAGACGGCCGTGATTTCGATTGCGGCCGCTTCGTCGTACCGGGCGCCGTCCCCTGGGAGGGTGATCTCCACCTCGGGGTCACTGTTCTTGTACGAGCCGATCAAGCTGGCGTCGCCGCACGCCGCCAACATCAGGACGAGCAGCGTCGCCCTCCGATCGAATCTACCGCTGGCGATCACGTGGCGCATCCGTCATTTCTACCACAGTCGGAGGTCCGCAGGTCCGCGAATCGTCTACGTCCTGCCGAGCAATTCATGCCATCTATGCCCGGGACGCCGTCCACGACGCCCGTCGGCAGGACCCTTCGCTCGACGGAATCTACGTCATCCGGACGTCCATCCTGGAATCATCGGAGTGGAGCCCCGCGGACGTCGCCCGCGCAACCAAGCGCCTTTCTCAGGTGGAACGGGTGTTCCGCTCGATGGAAACGACGCAACTGCTCGTCCGACCGATCGTCCACCGTCAACCGGGCCGCGTCCGCGGGCACGTCTTCCTGTGCATGGTGGCGGCACACCTCGCGTGGGAGTTGGAGCGCCGGCTCGCCCCGTTTCCAACCGTGGACGAATGACTCGCGGCCGCGCGGCCGTTCCGGGACCCCGTCGATCCGCCGGATCCGAGTCCAGAAGGTCGTCGTAAGAAGCGCGAGCACGTGACGGCGGACGGAGCCGCACGACTACACAGTCTCCGTACCCTTCTCGACGCGATGGGCTCCGCCGCCCGCGTGACGCTTCGCGTCGGTAAAGGCAGTACGTTCGACCGGGACGCGACGCCCACGCCGTGGCAGGCTCAGGTGTTCGAAGCGGCGGCACGGGCGATCGCGTAGGCAGAACCGCGTCGAACTCACACCGCTACGATCGCGTGGCTGTGCAGGTTATTTCCGTGTGCGGCGCTGCAACTTCAGGATAACAACCACATACGCTTGTCGCGACACCCGACCGTTGAATGGAAGAAAACCTGCCGTTCGAGGGGTCTTGGGCATCCAAGTGCCGTTGGATGGAAGGTTTTCTTCCATTCGGGCGATGACTGCGGGTACGTGCTGCGCCCACGCTACTCCCGCTGGCGCAGATACTCCACCAGATCGGCGCGATCCGGCTCCGCGAGTACGATGCCGTGGGCGTCCAACGCGTCGGCCAACGTCAACGCGCGCCCGTCGTGAAGGTAGGGGGCGGTCGCGAAAAGCCCACGCAAGCCCGCCGTCCGCAGCCCCGTGAGCGGCTCCCCGAGCCTTTCCCCAGAAGTCTCCACAAGCGTGCCGACGTCGTGCAGAACGGGCGCATCTCCCACCCACCCCGCGTCCGTGCCTGTCTCGCCTACGTGGCAGTCCGCGCAGGCCTCAGTGGCGAAAACGGCGGCTCCGCGCGCTGCGGCTTCGGTTTCCCTTCCGTCCGCCTCCCGCCACGGGGAGCGCGGCACGACGCCCGCCAGAGACGTCACATACGCGGCCAGCGCGTCGAGGTCCGCCGAGTACCCAGACTTGGGTGTCCCAAGTGCGTCCGAGTTGGCGGCGTAGTCCGCATCGGACATGAAGCCCGCGCCCGCTTGATGCGCGCGAATTGCCCCCTCGAAATCCTGAAGTTCGTCGAAGTTGGCCGACCAGTGAAACGGTCCTTCCGGGGGCATGGCGAACAGGGCCTGGGTATTTCGGAACCCCTCCCCGCGTTCGGTAAAGTCCCAGTTCTGCCCATCCCCATCCCCGTCGAGGTGGCAACTCCCACAAGACAGGTAGGCGTCCGTGCTCATTCGTGGATCGTTCGCATCGTGGAAGATCCGGCCACCTTGCAGGATTTCCGGGGCGAGCGGCTCGGCCGCGACCACGGTGATCCGCGCCAGCTCGATTTGCTCGTTTCCGGCGCGCAGATCGTAGGCGACCACCTGCCTGTCCCACGAGGCCAGCACCCACACGGCGTCACCGTCACTCACAATGCCGTCCAAACCGACGCCCACGTTCTGCCAGCCGCCCACCCGAGACAACGTGGTCGGGTCGAGGATGTCCACCACGCCGCTGCCGTGGTGCGCCACCAATAATTGGTCACCCAACGGCGTGAACGCAACGGCCCCGACCAGATCCCGGTTGTCGAAAAGTGCGCGTGCGAGGAGCTTTCCCGTGGTGGGATCAAGGGAGCGAAGTGCCGCGCGGGTAGCGGTTTCGTGGGTCGTTGCAAGCCCATCGCGGCGCAGTCCGCGCTCCATATTGACCTTGGATCCGGCGACCACCAGGGCCCGCCCATCGGGGCGTAGTGCGACGGCCCCGAGGAGGTTGGGAACGCCACGCGCATCGGTATCTGAGTCCGGCCCGGGGTCGGCGGGGAGCACAAACGTCGTGGCCTCTGCACTCACACGGTACACCGTCCCAACGCCGCCTGCGGATCGGAACGATGGCGCCCAAAGCGCGTCACTCCCCACCGCGATTCCACGCGGGTCGGCGACCGCGCCGATGCTCTCCGTCGTTCCGTCCACGCCGATGCGCACGACCTCTGCCGTTCCCGCAAGCGTGACAAACACGGCGTCCTCGACGGGATCGACGGCGACACCCATCGGCCGAGCGCCCCAGCGCAGGGTGACGTCGGCAAGCAGCGCGCGGGTGGCTGTGTCCCAGACTTGGACGGCATCCATCCGGCACGCGACCGCCAGCAAGCCGTGGGCCGCACTCACCGCGGTCGGCTCGCTGCACACCTCCATGGGCTCGGCGAGAACGCCGCGGGAGATGACGGCTATCTGGTTGGTGTCCGCAATCGCCGCGTAGACAGAGTCGCCATCCATCGTCAGGCGACCGCTGTGAGTCGGGGGCGAGGGGAGAGGTTCGTAGACAGCGACGCGCGTCGTGTAGGCGATGTCCGTGCGGCCGTCGGTGCTGTGGGCGGTGAGGCGCACGGTGTAGCGGCCGGCGTCGGCCCAGGCGTGGGCCACACTGCCGCCGCTGGCCGACCCCCCGTCACCGAAGTCCCAGGCGAAGGTGGCGCCGACGCTGTCACCGGCGTCGAAGGCCGTGTTGTCACCGACGAAGACGACGTCTGGGGTGGCGACGAGGCGAGCTTGCGGCGCCGAACTTACCGTGGACTTGGATGGGTCCACGTCTGCACAACCCGCCAACCACACCAGGAGCCCGCTCACCACGGGATCTCCGCAACCGTCTTTCCGGTCGCAAAGGTGAACGTGAGCGTAGCCGTCGTCGGGTTTCCGCTGACATCCGCGATTCCGCCGATGGGAATCTCTACGAGGTAGGTGGTATCGGCCCGCAAGGGGGCATCGGGAACGAAATTCGCGAGGGATTCCTGACCGTAGAATCGGCCCGAAACAGCCTTGCCATCCTGGCTCCACACGCGAAACGACCCGGCATGGACCGAAACCGGCTCAATCTGTTCGTCGAACGACAGGCCGATGCGCCCCGTGACGGGCACCCAGGCCTCGCCATCGATCGGACTGGTCAACTCGACGGTCGGGCCACGCGTGTCAACGGCCTCACTCCACGGAAAGACGAGGGTTGCCAACCCCGGATCTGCGCCTTCGTCCACGCTGGCAATCGCGACGTTGCCGATAGGCGTCAGCGTATCGAAATCGCCGCTCATGTCGATACGCGACAGCTCGACGGGCGCAGCGGGGTCCGTGAAATCGTAGCGTGCGCCGTAGTTGGACTCTCCCTGAAACAGCGTTTCGTGGTGCCGAAAAACGTAGCCGCCATCCGCCTCGGGCGCGTCCATCGCCGATACGAGAGTGGGTGCGGTCGGATCGGCGATGTCGTACACCACGGGGCCGCCGCCGCCGTCTTTTCTGGCGAACAGGGCGTAGCGTCCGCCGATATTGGCGAAATAGTACGGGTGTGGCCGCCCGTCGGCGTCGGAAACGCTCCAATCGGCCAGGAGTTGCCAATCCTCCGGATCGCCCACGTCCCACAGGATGGTGCGCGAGAGTCCCGCCGTGGACGCCATCGCAAGGTTGCCGATGACATGGAAACTGCCCGCCATGAACGCGACCTCTGTCCACTGGGAAAGGATCTCGGGGTGCTCCGGGTCGGACACATCCACCGTGAGCACGCCGTTGAAGCCTGCACTCACAAACAGCAGGTCACCTTGCCAGAAGGTGGAGAGGGCGACCCGGAAATACGCATCCGGGTAGTTGTAGTCGGGAATTTCCAGATCGCTCAGCCAGAGGGGTGCGGTGGGATCCGTCAGGTCCCAGAAGCCGATCCCGCCGTGGTCGTTGTCGTGGTGGGCGTCCACCGCGAGTATCGTCCGCTCCCCGACTTTTGCGATGGCGAGCGTGTGGCTCTCCCGCATGAGCGGCGCGAACGTTTCCCCGATCTTGGTCGGCGCGCAGGGGTCGGAAATGTCGAACAGGGTGACGCCGCCGCCCCCGGACTCGGGCGCCCAGGGCATGACGAGCCAGCCGTCGTACATCCCGACGAGGTTGTGGTGCTCTACATCCTCGGGGCCGCCGGTCAGTGCTGCGCATGCGACGTCGAGCGCGTTGGCGGCAAACGGGATGGCGGGACCGCCCGGCCCTGCGAGCGCGTAGTCACCGGGGTTGGGCACGGCGTCCGGTCTCACGGCGGCGGGCTGGGTCTCGGTGCAGGCCGCGAGGAGCAGAAGCATGGGACCCCCTAACGGCTTCCGGCAGCCGCGATCTGCGCCTTCAACCCGATCGCCGCGAACGCGTAGCCACCATCTCCGCCATCGATGAAATGGACGTGGCGATTCTCAGAGAGTGAAAAGAGGGCACACGTCATGACTGCGTCCTCAGACCAGTGGACGCCATAGAAGAGGGTGCCACGTCCCCGGTGTGTTTCCAGCAGTGTCTCAATGGCAGCCCGCGATGTGTCCGGCACCTCCACGACCATCCTCAACATCCCGTCGAACTTGCGGAAGTCCGAACGAGCGACCGAGGACGACAAATAGGCCTCGGGGTCCATCACGGGCGTCTTCAGGTTGGTCATGAACAGCAGGTTGCCAACAACGTTGTCGATGAGACTCTGGAGCCGCGCCCACAGCCGGCGCCACGGGGGCGCGTGCGCGTGCAGGCGCTGCTCCAGCCCGAACGTGCTCGGCAACAGGCGGTTCTTCTTGAGCTGACCCAGCTTGACAGGGTTTGCGGCTGGTTGTTCTCCCCCGGCCAGTCGCATGACCTCCTGGAAAATCTGGCGATAGGTGGCCGCCTCGTCGGACGTCCGACTCTTCACCAACAGCGCGAGTATCTTTCCCTGCTCCGGTCGGAACGGCTCCCAACGGCACGACAGTCCGGTGAGATCCGCCGGAATCTCCCCGGCTCCAGCCTCGTACAGGAATTCACTGTTGGGGGCCTTGACCCACCCCTCCGCGATGCCCAAACCCTCCCCCCAGAACATCGCCAGAACGTCGTCACCGGCGAGGCGAAACTTGGCGACCGAAGCGTGATGACCGGCCTCGTGCAATGTTCGCACGGGCACGGCGCCCACCCGCAGCTTCAGCCCGTACTGGTCCGACGAGAGTCGGGCGACGGCCAACAATGCCGTCCGCGCGTCCGCCACCAGCTCTGGTGGCACCGCGATCAGCGCGCCATCCCCACCAAATGCGTACGGGATCATCCGACCTGCCGCCACGTTCACTACTGCGATGATGCAGGCCGCGCCTACCAGATTCACCGCCCGGTACTTCCCGGCCTTGACCGCCAACGTGGACCCTTCCACATCCGAAATCAGCAGCACCCAATCGTCGGGCAATTCCGAATATCGAGCCTGCTCGAACATCTCGACAAAGGCTTCACATGCAGGAAGATCGGCGAAAAAGGACGAGTTAGACAGACCGACGCTCCAACGCGGGGGAATATCCCTGTGCCCCTGGAACCGCACGCACCGCGATTCGTCCTTCGGGCCGGTCACATCCTCCGACTGGAACTCGGCGGGATGCCCGGCGAGAGCGGATCGACGGCATTGTTGAATCCGGTGGGGAAGACGCCGAGTTCGTAGGTGTACGGCGCCACCTTGCTCAACGTGAAGCGCCGCCACTTTTCGGCGGTCGGATCCTTGCCCGACAATACCCACGCCACTGAGCTCGACGGCGGACCATCCACCCATCCGCTGACGACGTGGTCGAGGTACGGGAGCGCGCGATCCTCCACGCGGACGGCCAATGTGCCGCCCTCCTCCGGAAGGCCGCGCAACGTCGGGAGCGTCATGGTAAACGTAACGCCCTGCTTCAAGCTCTGACCAAGGATTGCGCTCATCTTCGGATGACCTCCATGCCGTCGTTGTGATCGCCGCCGCGCGCGCCGCTGCCTTCGGTGAGGCGCGCGCCCAGCCAGATGGACCCGTTATCCTCTCGGACGGACCATGTGCCGACCGTGCGTTCGGGAACCGTCAGGCACGCGCCGGTGGTGAAGTCGTATTCCCAGTCGTGGTAGGGACACTGAACCTTGCACCCGGAAATCGCGCCTTCGCCGATGGGGCCGTCTTCGTGGACGCAGGCGTTGTCGATGGCATACAGCTTTCCCTCACGACGAAAGATCGCAATTACATCACCGCCTCGTGCGCGCGTGATCGCCGCGCCTTCCGCGAGTTCCGCGGATCGACCGATGGGCGACGTGGGGGATTGTGCCGCCGGCAACGGCGCGGCGGGCGCGCCCACCGGCGCGGCGGCCGGTGCGGACGTCTCTGGAGCGGCCGCGCGGGCGGTGGCCGGTGCGGGCGAGCTTGGCGCCGCCGAGGCTGGCGCCGCCGAACCTCGTCCGAGGACGGATCGCGCCGCCTCCTTCAGCCGATCCCGCAGCCCCATTCAGACAGCCCAGTCCGGGTGCTCAGGTGCCTGCCACGCATCGTTGAGCGCTTCCGTTGCGGCCCAGAGCATGAAGAAGATCAAGACCGCTTGATCGTCCGCAACATCGACTTCCGCCTCCTTCTTCTCCTCACGCTCAAACAACGCGTGCAGGGCCTCGTCGAGGATGTGCGGCTGCGCACGCCATTCGATGGCGCGGACCCGGGTAGGAAAGCCCGCGTCACCCGGCATCAATCCCTTTCCCACCGCCATCACCCGCGCCGTCGCCGCTTCGATTTCCGGAGCCGCGACGCGCGCAAGGCGACCGCCGCACTTCTGGTAGATACGCACGATGACGGCGAGGAGGTACACGGACACCTCACCGCTTTGTCCTTGCATGGAGCGCACGTTTGCCTTGAAGAACCGCGTCAATCGCGCCTGATCCTCAAGGATGCGACGCGCCGCCGTTTGGAAGTTGGCGGATTGTTCGGCGCATTCCTCCGACAGGCGGTGGACCAGATCGCGAGGGATGGCAGGATTCGTGGACATCGCCCGCGACTAACCTGCGCCCCCGCGGATGGCCTCGCGAATCGCCGTGCGGGCCGCCTCTTCCACGTCCGAACGGTTGGCGAGCCACTCGGCGTGCGCCCCGGGACCGACGGTGTTGGTGATCCCGAGCACGACGGTGAGCGGCACGCCCGCAGCGGCACACGCTGTTGCGACGCCGAAGGCCTCCATGTGCTCGATCTGCCAGTCGCGGGCGAACTCGTCGGCGAGTTCAGGGTCGGTCGTGATCGCGGTCAATGACAGGACCGTGCAAACCCGCAGGCCGGCCAGTGGCGTGACCGGCATCGGCGATGGCGCCCGCGGCACATACCCAAGCCCCCGCGCACTCGCGACGGAGCCCAGTCCGATCAGCGAGGCCGTGACCACGTCACCGACGTCGGGACCGCCCGGATATGCGCCTGCGGTCCCGACGAGGATCACCCTGTCCGGCTGCGATAGCGCCAAGCGGCGCGCCATCCGCGCCGCCGCCGCGACCATCCCAACGCCCAGCGTCTCCCCCTGAAGATCCCCCAGCTCACCCGGTACGGCTGCGACGATGAGGAGAGGTGTCAGGATGTTACCATTACTATTATTAATAGTAATGGTAACATCCTGACACCTATCGGATGACATGCGAGCGTGGAAGGAAGCGGAGGCATTGGCGGAAGCGCGGTGGTGGGCCGAAGCGGGCGCGGCGTTCAGCGCGATCGCCGAGCGCTCGGTGCGCATGAAGAACAGGCGGATCGCACGTGAGGCGGCCTCCCGAGCGGCGGACGCCTTCCGACGCGATGATCGTCCCGCCGCTGCCGCCAGGATGCTGCGGATCGCGTTTGATCACGGGCAGGACGGGCTGGTGGACCGCGTACAACTTGCGGCGGTGTTGCTGGATTCTGGGCAGATCGACGCGGCGGCGGACATCGCGGCTACCGCGCTCGACAGCGCCAGTGACCCGGCCGAGTCCGTCCTGGCCCTCGACACGAGGGTCGGGCTGGCGTTGGCGCGCGGGCGCGTTTCCGAAGCGCGCGCCGACCTCGCCGCGATCGAGCGCTTCGCGCTGCCCGGTGCCGAGATTGCGGCTGCGTTCCGGCAGGCGCAACTGGACCGACTGGATGGGCTGTTGGGTCGCGCGGAGGCGGGGTGGCGGCAGCTCGTGGACGTCTTGACGCCGCACGAGCAGGCGGCCGGTCCATTAGGAGCGGCATACGCTGAGCTTGGCGAAACCGCGGCGCTGCGGCAGGCGCTCGGCGCCGATGTGAACCCGGAGCCATTTTTTGTCTCGTCCGTAGACGCGTGGACGCGGGCCGGTCGCCGATCCGGCGTGTTTCGGGCGGAGGCGTGGCTCTTGCGCGTCCGCCGTGGGCTCCCGACCGCGATCGACCGCGCGCTCGACTACGCGATGGAGCGCGGCATGCCGCTGTTGGCCGCGGAGCTTTTGGTCTGCCGCGCCGTCTGCAAGCATGATCCTGTCGATGCGTTGGAGGCCGTACGCATCGCGACCGAAGCGCCGCTTGCACGCGGTCGGGCCCGCGTCATCGCAGCGGAGTTGGGCGGTCGGGCGGACCTCTCGCTCGCGTTGGCGGAACTCCGGGAAGACGCGGCGTGGACGGCCCGCGCGCTGCTCGCCGACCCCGGGACGGCCGGCGAAGGGCGGATGCGCGCCGACGCCCTGCTGTCTTGACGGCCATCCGGCGGTGAATATCCCATCGAGATGCTCAACCAACTGAAGACACTCGTCCTTCTCTCCCTGCTCACCGGCCTGCTCGTGGCGGTCGGGCGCGTCGTGGCCGGTCCAACCGGTGCGGTCGTGGCGCTCGGTTTTGCGACGATCATGAACTTCGGCTCGTGGTGGTTCTCCGATAAGATCGTGCTGGCAATGAGCGGCGCGCGGGAGATCGGTCCCGACGACGCGCCGCGTGTGTGGGCGATCGTGAAGGATCTTGCCGCGCGCGCCGAGATGCCGATGCCGCGCGTCTACGTCATCGCTCAGGAGCAGCCGAACGCCTTTGCAACCGGTCGAGACCCCGCGCACGCGGCCATCGCGGTCACGGAAGGCATTTTGCGCTCCATGCCGGACGACGAGCTTCGCGGCGTTCTTGCCCACGAGTTGGGGCACGTGCACAATCGCGACACGTTGATCATGGCCGTTGCAGCCACGGCAGCGGGTGCGATTTCGATGCTGGCGAGCATGGCGCAGTGGGCGATGATCTTCGGCGGCGGTCGCCGCGATGACGACCGCGAGGGCGGCGGGATCGGCGCCATCGTGGCGATTTTCGTTGCGCCGATTGCGGCCACGCTCATCCAGTTGGCGGTCTCCCGGTCGCGCGAGTACGGAGCGGACGAGTTCAGCGCCCGCCTGCTTGGTGACGCCACGCCGCTGATGCGCGCCCTGCACCGGCTCGAACGCGGCGTGGAGGCGATTCCCGCGGCCGTGAATCCCTCGTTCGCCCACGTCTACATCGTGAATCCACTCTCCATGCGCGGGATGATGGCGCTGTTCCGGACGCACCCGCTGACGGAAGACCGCGTTGCGCGGCTGAAGACCGTGGCGGCGGATTTGGGGTAGCCGACTATTCGCAGGTGGCGTCGTCGATATCGACGTGCACTGCGCAATTGACGTACGGCGTAGGTCCAAGCACGGCGCTGTCTCGAGTCTCCTCTGCGTTCCCCGCTCGCCCCGGTGCACACGCGAGAAGAACGAGGAGCATCGCCAGAGTATACGCCTTCGCGTTAGCCTCCGCCCTAACCCGTTGGAGCTTTCGTGCGGTATCGCGTCACCCTTCTGAAAGGCGATGGTATCGGGCCGGAAGTAACCGGCGCGGCATGTGAGATTCTCGCCGCCGCGGGTGCGCCCATCGACTGGGAGGAGGCGCCGGCGGGTGGCGAGGCGATGGAGAAATTCGGCGTACCGATGCCCGATGTCACGCTCGATGCGATTCGTCGCAACCGCCTCGGACTGAAGGGACCGCTCATGACCCCAAAGGGGACGGGGTTCCGCTCGGCCAACGTCGCGATGCGGCAGGCGTTGGACCTGTTTGTCGGACTGCGGCCGGTGCGCTCGCTACCCAACGTACCGGGCGCCTGGAAGGGGCTCGATCTCATGCTCTTTCGCGAGAATACGGAAGACCTGTACGCCGGGATCGAGCACGAAGTCACGCCGGGCACGGTGGTCTCCATGAAGACCTCGACGACCGCCGCCGGAATGCGAATTTCGAGGTGGGCGCTGGAATACATGCGCTATCGCGGCCGTCGGCGCATTCACTGCTGCCACAAGGCGCCCGTCAACCCGCTGGCCGACGGGGCGTTCCTCGATGCCTTTCGGTCCGTCGCAAGGGAGTATCCGTTTATCGAGGCACTTGACCTTGGCGTGGACTCGCTCTCCCTGATGTTGCCGATCGATCCGAGCCGCTTCGACGTGCTGCTGCTTCAGAACCTCTATGGGGACATCCTCTCCGACTTGTGCGCGGGGCTCGCGGGCGGGCTGGGGGTGGTTCCCGGCGCCAACATTGGCGCGCACGCGGCGGTTTTCGAGGCAGTCCACGGAACGGCGCCAGACATCGCCGGACAGGGGAAGGCGAATCCGTTGGCCGTGCTACTTTCAGCGTTGATGCTGCTTGAGTACGTCGGCGAGTGGAAGATCGCAGGTCGGATCGAGCGTGCCGTTTGGGACGTACTGGAGGATGGCACGCACATCACCGGCGACCTTGGCGGCAAGGCGGGGACAGCCGAATTCACCGCCGCCATTGTGGACAGGTTGTAACCATGGACGTCACGCTCATTCCCGGAAGCGGTGTCGGCGCCCAGGTGGCCGACGTCATGGTTGACGTGGTCGGTCGCCTGCGCGGCGACATCGCGTTTGACGTCCAAACGGAACTCGGCGCGGCGATCGCGTCGGTCCAACGCACCGGACTCGCCATCAAGGGAAAGTGGATCAGTGCGGTAAAACCCGGGCAGATGCCACCGAGCGTGCAGTTCCGCAAGGCGCTGGGTGTGCACACCATCGTGCGGCACGTCACCAATCTGCCGGGGTTGCCGGCGCGCGGCCAGAACATCGACATTTTGATCGTCCGCGAGGCAAGTGAGGATATCTACGCCGGCTTTGAGCACCAGGCAGCGCCGGGTGTCTTTGAGACGGTGCGGGTGACGACCCGGGCGGGGTGCGAGCGCGTGCATCGCTTTGCGTTCGAGCTGGCGCGCGTGCAGGGTCGAAAACGCGTCACGACGGTGCACAAGGCCAACATCCTCAAGAAGGCGGATGGGATGTTCCTCGCCGTCGGAAGGGAGGTCGCGCGCGAGTACCCCGATCTGGTCCATGAAGACGTGATTGTAGACGCGCTCTGCATGCAGATCGTGCGTAGGCCACGCGTGTTCGACGTGCTGGTGTGCGGGAACCTGTTTGGTGACATCGTGAGTGATTGCGCGGCGGGGATGGCAGGCGGTGTGACGGTTGCGTGTGGCAAGAACATCTCACCGAATGCGACGATTTTCGAGAGTCCGCATGGAACGACGGTCGGGGTGGTCGGGGAAGATGGCGCCAACCCCTACCCGTTCCTTGGGCTCGCGGTCGACCTGCTTCGTCACAGTGGAGATGCGGCGTCTGCGGCGCGGATTCGCGCGGCGTGCGAGTCAGCCCTGCTCGCGGGGCACCACACGCAGGACATGGGCGGAACGGCGACGTGTTCGGCGGTGCATGCCGCGGTGGTGGCGGGGTTGTAGGGGCGAGCGCGGAGGTTTTGGTGCGCCGGCGGCGATGTTTCAGAATTCGCCGAAGGACGAGGTCGAGGTCGGTGGTCTTGGGCAGCCCAGCCTGGAACGGCGCGGCGCTCACCCCCTGCGCGATCGCCGCCGGTACGAAAGCAGCGCCAAGCCAGCCACGGAAGCGCCCAACCCCGCGCCGCCGCCGTGGGCGCCGCCGCCGTGGGCGCAGCCACAGCCGCTCGCGGTGTCGGTGTCGTCGTCGTCGTTGCCGTCGGCCGCGTTGATCACCCCGTCCGTCTCGTCATCGGTGGTGCCCGTGTCCTCCGGGCACTCCTCGTAGATCGTTTCTGGTTTCACCGTCGCCGTGCCGTCGCACCATGTATCGATGCAGGAACGGTTGGACGGCGTGTCGTCGGCGTAGGTAAGGACATCGGATTTGTGAATCCCCGAGGTGTACAGCACCAAATCGGCGTCGGCCGTCTCCCTGCTGTACCGCATGTGCAGGCGCGAAATCCACGGCCAACCCGCCTGCGTATCGGTGAACGGCCCCACGAAGCCCAACTCAGCGAGGATATCCCCATCATAGGTGCCATTGAAGGGGTTGAAGTTCGTGCATGGATTGCAGTCTCCCGCTGCGTCTGAGAACTCGAGCGCCCACGCCGCGTCGCCCGCCGCCTCCCAGGCGTGGTCGAAAATCGCTGCCTGATCGGCGGTGAAATCGTTTCCGGCGTAGCTACCCCACACACACTGGTCCGGGATCGTTACCTCGGGGTAATTGGCCAACCCCAACCGACCCTCCGACCCGTCCATCAGCGCGTAGATGATCATGTCCTGCGTATCGACGGCCGACAGCGCCGCCAGACGAATCGGGATGGAGATCACATCACTGTCATAGGAAACCTGCAGCGGCATGAGCGGCGAACCATCGGCGATCGTGGCCGCCTCAGATACCTTGGCAACGAGGAAATAGCTGCCGGCGTCGATGTATTCAACGAGGCGCTCCTCGGCACCCTCGGGGAGGTAGTAGCCGTTGGCGTCGAGCCAGGTTTTCAGGGCCGACGACTCGTCGGAAGAGAGAATGGAGATGGCGTAGCTGCCGACAAGGTAGCTGGCCTCGACCTCCACACCGGCGTCACCATCGGCGTCGGAGTCGGAGTCGCCGTCGCCGTCGGCGTCAGTGTCAACATCGGACTCCGGGCAGGGCACATAGGCATCGTAGCGACAGCCGGCGTCCTGCACGCGCCGCGGGGCGGTGTAGCCGTCCAGTTGATGGAACACCTCACTGTCAAGCGTGCGGATGTCGTCCGCTCCGAGTACCGCCGGGACGGGAAGGACGAGGGCGAACGGTTGGGAGGGGCCCTGCGGATTGATCGATACGCTGAACGTCGTGCGGCCGTTGATGTGCACGATCGCCACTTGCGCCGTGCCGAAGCTGAGTTCGGAGGGCGTTCCGGTTGCGATGGTGGGGCACGCGGTGGCATCTCCTGCTGCGAGGAGGGTGAGGGTGAAGAGAAGGTTGCGCATGGATGGTCCAGGGCGGGAGGTCAGTATATGCGCGGTATTCGGCGACGCGCTGCACTCCCGACCCGATCCTCTCGCGTCGGTTCCGCCGAACCAAACGCAATCGCGAAGCGATTGCCCCCGAACCTATCCATCCATCCCGTCATCATTCGTCACCGCGGCGAACTGAAAGCTCCGGGGCGTGTCAGACGTTTCGCCCACGCCACCCCCGGAGTCCCATGGTTTTGCTCGCTCTGCTCTGCCTTTCGCGTTCAATCACGACGATTGCCCACGCTGACGAGCCGGATTTTGCCGCCGAAGCGAAGAGTCGCATGCAGCTCTCGTTCGACAATGATGCGGTGCAAGCAGAATTGAATGCGCCCGCGTCCGCAATGCCCTCTCCGCCTCGGAGCAGCGCGGCCGCCCGCATCATGGCGATTCCGAAGGCGTCGTTGCCGTTGGAGGCCAATTCGACGCTCGACCACGTCGTCGTCCTCCGCGATCGGGCCATCGTGACGCGTGTGCGTGAGGTGAAGCTGGCCGTGGGCTCGCAGCGCGTCCGATTCGAGGGGCTGCCGCTCGGACTCGACGCGGATGCGCTTCACGCACGCGTACGTGACGGAAAAGCGCGTGTGGTCGGCGTCGAATTGGTCAGCGGGGCGGGTGACGTCGAAGAGACGGAGCGCATCGGGAAGCTGCGTGCGGATGCAAAGGTGCTCTCCGATGAGTTGGGGGCGATCCAGGACCACATCGAATCGCTGCTCATGCAGCGCGCCTACCTGCGTGGCGCCGTGCTCCCGGGAGATGGCGACACGCGCCCGCTGCCGACGCTCGATATCGTGAAGGGCACGCTTGGTTGGGTGGGCGATGCGGAGCGCGACCTTGCGGCCAAGCTTCGCACCGACGAGACGAAAGCCAAGGAACTCGGCGAGAAGCTCGAGCCCTTTCTTACAAAATTGCATGACCCCCTTGCGACGGGAATGACGGTTCGGGTGGATCTCGACGTGACGACGTCGTCCACCATCGATCTCTCGCTTGGATACACGGTGCTTGGGGCGGGTTGGACGCCTTCGTACAACGCGCGCCTCGACCCGGAAACGAACACCGTCACGCTGGAAACGAACGCGCTGGTGGCGCAGAACACGGGCGAGGTCTGGACAGACGCGACGCTGCAATTGTCTACGGCGGACGCCGTGGTTGGCGGTGCTGCGCCCATCCTGAGTGAGTGGGTGCTGGACGAGAATGGCGTGGACGCCTCCCAGTTCAATGACGGAGGCCAAAAAAGCAGCGGCGCGGGCGCGATGGTGATGGACGTGCTGGGCCGGCGTACAATCGCCGGTGACGGCTCTGAAGCGCGGCTCCCGCTTACGTCGGGGAGCTTCCCTACCGTTGTCTCCCTTACGACGGCGCCGCGCCTCGTTCCCGAAGTGTTTCGCTCTGCACGGGTCACGTGGACCGGTGAGGCGCCGCTCCTGCCCGGCCCCGTGGCATCGTTCGTGGGCGCCGACTATGTCGGGAGCGCAGTGATCGACGCCGTAGCCCCTGGAGAGGCGATGAACCTTGGTTTCGGCGTGGACGAGCGCATCAAGGTCGACCGGAAGTTGGCAAGCCGCCAGGTGGACCACCTCCTCGGCGGGCGGACCCGATACACCGTGAGGTACACGACGACGGTCCACAACTTTGCCCGCACTGCCCAGTCGGTTGTGCTCACGGATCAACTTCCCGTCTCGCAGATCGACAAGGTCAGTGTGCAACTCCTCGACGGCACGCCCGCCGTGGCGGACCTGACGCTGCCCCCGGGAGTGCAGCAGTGGAAGCTGGATATTCCGGCAGGCGGCGTCGCCACGGTGGCGTTCGCTTTCGTCGTGACAGCACCGCGTGAGATGTCGCGGCGCCTCGACATGATGATGCTGTGAGCCGCGCGGCTCAGAGCGGCGGCTTCCCGTCCGGCGGCTTCCCGTGGAGTGGCGGTTTCCCGAGAGATGGCCCCTCTGTCTCCCACACCGCAGGCGCAATTCGATTCTGTAATACAGCATACAGAAAAATGACGTCTCTCTCTCTCCACGCCGCCCACTGGGCTCGGCTATTCCATCGCCACGCGGAATCCTTCCCCCCCGCATTTCCCCGAGGTCATTCATGGCGTGCGCCCAGACCACTCCGGAACAGCAGGCATCCCTTTCGACGACGACCACGGCAAACGCGATCCACTGGTTTACCGGGTGGATGTTGGTGGTCGGACTCGACAAGGTGAAGGCAACGATCAAGAATCGCTCCATCATCGGCACCGCTACGTTCCAGACCCAACTCGCGATGCAAACGGCGGCGGTGCGCACGGACAACCCCGACACGCCCACCACCCTGGATTCCGCGCTTCAGGGCGCGGGCGAGCGCTGCTCCGGAGTGGAGGATGTCGCCGCCAGCACGGATGACGTGTTCTGGGTACGGTTCGGCGTGGCCTACGCGCTCCAGGCCGGGCAGTCGGGGTTCGCGCAGGCGGAGGTCGCGTTCCAATTGTCCATCCTTCAATGCGGGCAGCTCATCGGTACGAAGAGCATGGATCTGGTGTCGTCGTCGAGCACCGACGGATTCATGGCGCTCACCGGGTTCATGCCGACGATGTCGCTGACTGCGATTCGCCTCGCCATCCTCTTCCGCAGTCTGTCGGGGAATTTCCGGTGGAAGATCACCCGTCGGTTCGCGACCACGAGCACCGAAGATCCGGGCGCCTGGGCCACCGACTTCGAGGCGTCGTACCGAACGACGGCGGGAGAAACCTGCACCGTGGACCTGCCCGTCGATCTCCCCGATGACATGTTCGTGCAGTTCGGCATCCAGTTCAGCGCCTCGTCGGGGACCGGCTCCGCGAGCCTCCAACTCGCCATCGCGTCGCGGCAGGGCTGAGATGTCGGCGTGCGGCGCGGGCCAGACGCGGGGAGCAGTGCCGCGGCGCGCGATGCCGCCGCGCCCGCCGCCCGACGCGCATCCCCTCCATCACATGGCGTGGGATGCCGTCCACTACGAGCGCACACGGCCCTTGTTTCCGATACCCAACCTGGGAATCGACGATGTGAGGCGGGCGTGGAAGGAGGGAGCGGCGGCGAACCTGAAGGATGCGATCGCGGTGTTTAATCCGGGAGGGGACGGTAGGCCGCGCGCCGCGCCTTCGCGCGCGTCTCACGCTCGCGAGGAGGAGGCCGGAGGCGGCGTGCCGGCAGGTACCAAGGTCTCGACCCTTGCGGTCGATGAGTGCGGCTGCCCCCAGGCGCAATGGAATGTCAAGATAGGGGATGATTGCCCCGATGGGTCAGGCACGATTTCGGCGTTGTATGGACCTGAGTACGACGAATCGACCAACAAATGCGTCTACCACTACAAGTGCAAATCCAGCGACACACGATGCGAGTGCTACACCGGCGTGCCGCTCGGGGAGGGGGGGGTGGAGCAAGGCGTGCTACGCGAAACACAAGAGCGAAGGCATTCTTGCCTGGAACGGGACCGAATGGATCAACCCACCGCTGTCGACAAAAGGTCGGACGTGCACCTACGAGGGCGGCAAAATGCCGTGCGCGTGTACGTACACGTGCGCCAACGGCAAACCTGCCGACGACGACGATGGTCCGTGGAATGCCTGTACGTCCGAAGACTGCGACGGGTTCAGCGATGACTGTGGCGGGGACAGCACGTCGGAGTGGCTTCCGAAAAAGATGGATGCGTGCCCGGAGGCAAAGCTTGGCCCCAAGCCGACGACACCACCACAGGCCGCGGACGACGACCCCCCCTTCCGCTCCGACGTGCCCGTCGGGTGGCCCGTCGGTGTAGCAGTGGGAATCGGAGGCGCCGTATCGCCAAGCATCGCGGAGGGGCTGGGCGTAGCATTGGGACTTGCGTTGGGTGCCGCTGCTGCTGGCGTGCGTCCCGGTGTCGGTGGTATCCTTGGTTTGGGCGGAGTGAGCGACGAGCAGGCGGCGCGCCCCTGGAACTGCACAGCAAAGTGTAACGTTCGGCAATTCGACCGGGCGCTCTCGTGCCCCGACCGCGCGTACGGCAGCGCCTCGGGTCCTAGCGAGTACCTGGCTTGTCAGGCGGCGATGTCGTCCGCGTCGGCGTCTACGCCGCGGGGTTGTTACTCAAGGCACTGCCAATGTAGTTGCTGGAATTGATGGCCGATTCGCGCTATCTCACCGAAATCCCTGCGCGCGCCGATGCCGTAGACGTGTTGTTCCACACGGGAGGCCGGGTGGCAGAGAGGCACTATAAACTTGGGCCGGCCGTCATCGCGGAGAGGCATTACAATGAACATGGCGTCTTGGTCCTGGAGCGGTCGCTCTCGGGTGGGGTGCGGCACGGCGCCGAACATCGGTTTGACGACGATGGATGGTTACTGTCTCGCACGTACTACCGCGAAGGATTGGAGCATGGCCTTGCGCAGCAGTGGTCCCGCGACGGTCTGCTATTGGGCGAGTATTCGATGGAAGCCGGGTCTGGGTGGGACCTGTGGTGGCAGACTTTCACCGGGAGTAGTCCGATTTTGGCCGAGGCGAGGTGTTACCGCAATGGACGCAGGTGCGGAGATGAATGGTGGTTCCTGTCCGCCGATCGTTTGAGCGCGGCCGCATGTTTCTGGGACGATTTGCGCCACGGAGCGGAGTGGCGTTGGGGAGGAAGCGGGAACGTCGAGCGTGGATTTCCGCGGTTTTGGCTACAGGATCAACGCGTGACCAAGCGAGTGTACCTTCGCGCCGCGAAAACGGACGGTAGGCTGCTCGTGCCCGACGTGTGTGACTCGGAGCCTTGGCGCACATTCCCGGAGGTGGTTTGCAACGCGATTCAACGACACCGGTGACCAGGCTCTGGGGCGTGCCCTGTGGACGGCGGGATGCACGTTGTGGAGGTCAGTCACACCTGGTCCGCCCCCCATTCCTCGCGTCCCAGCCGCCGTCCGATCCCTTTTCGCCGGTTCGAGGCTCAGTCGCTTGTCGGCCGCGCTCGACCCGATCGATGCCACCGGCAGCGAACTCCGGCCGCTCGACGTCGAGAAAAATCTTCTCAAAAAGCGTGGGATGCTTGGGCATGCCCGCATGTTTGAGAACAATTTTCTCGAGCGGATCGCAAGGCTACGTTCCCGTCCAGCGGGATCGGATTGATCCACGCGGTGTCCACGCGATCATCGACGCGAATGCCGGCGCTTGGGTTGATCATGGTGCTCGCGCACATGGTGCGCAACCTTCTGGCACTACCGGATGCGCGGCGCCTCAGGCGAAGCCAGCGAGACGATCATCCCTCCGTTTACGAAACGGCCCGTCGAAAACCTCACGGCCGCGTTGGCGATGGTACACTTCGGTGCGATGAAGGCCGGCCTCCTACGCCGCGTCGTCACCTATCGGCCGGTCAAACCGCCCACCTCGAATCTCCTTCGGGGGCCCGGCCAGAGGTTCCGGAACCGGTGCTGCCATCGCGGAAAATCGTCGTTCGCACGACCCGAAAATCGCCGGCATCCCCGATCGCCACCCCTGGTGGGCCGGACGGCCCTTCGGCGCGACGCCGACACCCGGGCACGGACGGCCCGCACCCGCCGCGCGTTTCCAACGGTGGAGGCCGAGGAAAATATAATTCCCGTCGACCCATGTGGGTCAAACAATCGACAGCTTACGACGGGTCTTCGGGACAACGTCGCCGTCCGCGAATACCTGTGGCATTCGGCCGCTGACGGTAGAAACCGGGAGCGGCTCATCCGGCCGAACGCCGTCGGCCGCAAGCGGGCGCGCAGCAAGGAAGAACGTGTCGCCAACGCCGCAGAGCACCTGAAAAGTCGCGTGTATGCGCCCGAGCGGGTGCAGGCGTACTTCAGGGCGAAGCATGTTCGCTGCGCCGCGCGGCAGTAAACACTTTGGCCGCCGGGGTAGTATGAGGCCGACCTCAGCGATTCCCGGGTGCCGACCCCTTGGCCGGCCGCTTGGCCGGCGGTGCCCGGCCCGTCGCGTCTCGGCGTACGTGCAGCGTGCCCTCCAGCAGCTCCGGCGCAACGAGCGTGGCGTACGTGAGGTCGCGCACACGCGTGAAGGTGAGTGCGCGGGAGAGGAGCGTCTTGTCGAGATCCGTCAGGGCGAGCGCCATGTCCGCCCACGTGGCCCGGTTGCCCAGAATTGCGTTGCGGTTGGCTACCGCCGTCACCACACGGAGGGGAAGCCCCGACCGCTTGGCAACCACCGCGTCCCAGCGCGGACGGTCCGCCGCCCCAACGGTCAGCGCATCGGTGACCAATTCAACCAGTCGTTGTGCCCGGCCGGGTTCGTACGTTGCCCAAGGCACACTCACGGCGAGGTCGGAGCGGAACTCGCGCTCGGCCAGGACGACGTAGGCGCTAGGCGCGCCTGCCAGAATGCTCTCGACCCACGGGTCCCAGGTCACGATCGCGTCGACACTGCCGGCCGCCAACGCGGGCTCCAGCGCATCGGTCTTCAGATCAACCGCGGTGGCCCCGAGCCCGGCTCCCCATACCTCCCAGTCCATCGCCGTCGTGGAGCCTTGCGAAAAGCCCACGCGCTTCCCCGCGAGATCCGCGAGCGTCGCCGACGTGCCACGGCGCGTCAGGACCGCGACCCGCCCAAGCGAGCCTGCCGAGGCGACAATCCGCACGTCCGCGCGACTGTCCACCATCTGGATGGCGGGAACCTCACACGTAAAGAAGGCGTCCAAGGCGCCCTTCGCGACGTCCTCCCCCTGTGGGCCACCGGATGCGTAGGGGTGCAATTCCAGCGTGAGGTCGTGCTTGGCGATCAGCTCCGGGTGGGCCTCCAGCACCGTGCCGACGTACGCATGCAGCGGCGTCATCGTGGACCACGCGAAGCGAAGCGTCGCTTCGGTCGGCGAGGCGGGCGGGCCGCCGACCTCCACAGTGCCGTTTGTACCGGGGCCGTTCGTACCGGGAAGAAATCCGCCCGACACCAGCTCGTGGCCGACCTGCTCGGCGATCCGCAAGTGGCCGTTTGCGGCCGGATGATGAACATGCGCGGGGATTGCGAGCCCCTGTTCGCGCGTCCGTAGCCAACGAGCGTCCACATCGATGACGGGAAAGCCCTTTTCCCCTGCCATCTTTGCCACTTCGGTACGGTACTCATAGTTCACGTAGCGTTCGACCAGATCGGGCAGCAGCCGATTGATCGGCATGTTGATCCACATGAATCCAAAGCCTTCTTCCTTTGCGATGGCATGCAGCGTGGCCACGTTGTTCAGGAACTCAGGCAGGGGAACGCGCGGAACGAGGGTCGCCGCCCCCGCTGCCGCGATCTTGCCATACTCCGGGCGTTCTCCGGCTTCCCGCGCGATGTAGTGAACGCTGGGCGCAGGCACGAGGAGGCGCGCCGCCGACAACAGAACCTCCCTGCCGAGAAGGTAGGTTTCGAAGCGAAACAATACGGTGTTGGCGAGGCGAACCGGGCGCGAGGGGATGCGCTGTTTGTCGCCGAAATACTCCGGGCCGGGGTCGTTGTTGAACCCGGCGATCACCAGATCGGGATGGTAGGAAAGCCCGCGTTCGCGAAGGAATTCGACGGCCTGAAACGTCGTCCAACCCGGGCATGCGCCGTTGAGCACCTCGATTCGCTTCCCCGGCATCTTTCCCGCGAGGAGGCCTTCCATCGCATAGGACCAGACCTCCGTGTTCTCCACACCGTGACCGAAATTCGACGAATCTCCAAGGATGAGAATCCGATATTCGTTCGCCGCTTTGGCGCGGGAGACGGTGACATTTCGCATACCGTCCGCGTTCGTCGTGATGGTGCCGCCGCCGCTGGCGTTTGGAAAATCCGTCAGGTTTGGCCGGACCTGCCAATGCAGGGTGGGGTGCGGGCGAAAATAGGTGACCTGCTCGACCTCCAGCCAGGCCCGCATCGCCGTCTCCGCGCTGGCAAACGCGGCCGCCATCGCGACGATGGGCACCCAAGCGTTCGCGGCCCGCCTCGTCCGCCACCACACGAGCGAAATCACGTAGACGTCGAGCATGATGCATGTCGCGACAGAGAACAGCACAATGGCATTTTCGGGCGAGTAGGGGGCGGCCGGATCGATGAGCGGACCCTTGACCCAGCCCGGCACGACATGCTGCCGGACGAACTGCGCCGCGCCGAGAATGGCCACGTTGACCAGCGGCAGGATTCCGGCGGCGAGCCACCGGCTCGTTCTACGGCGCATGGGCGTGCTTACTCCTTCACGATGGCGACGGCCACGCGCGCATCGGCGGTTGCTCCGGGAACGTAGATGACGTCGGCCCGGTCGCCAACGCGAATGGGAACGGGAAGGCGCGTTTGCGGCGTCACGGTGAGCAATTTCGTTTGGTTCTGGAGGGTGACCATCCGAACGTGCGTGGCGTCGATTTCCGTGATCTCGCCAAAGTAGACGGGGCTCAGTTCGCGCTTCGTCAGCGCCGCGATGGTGGGCGTCCCGTCTTGCGCAAAGCGGTAGCGAACCTCGGCGAGATCGCCGGGCACAACAGCACAATCGCCTCCACAGCCGGCGTCCCAGCGGAAGCGAACGATGCCGAGGACACCGCCCCATGCGTCCACCATGGCGAACGTGTGCGTCGCGGCGTCCCAACTCGACATCTTGCCGACGAACACGAGTTCGTCCGTCCGCACAGCCACGGAGGCCACCGTCCGTTTGGGGCCGTTCCGTCGCGAGCGGATGGTGGCCGTGGAGCCGACGCCGAAGCCGTCCGGGAGCGTCTGCAGTGTCGCCGGGTCCAGCGTGTGGGCGACGCTGCCGCCGAGCGTCTGGACCGAGACGGACGCGCCCTCCCACGCCACGACAACGCCGGTGTCCTCCACCACCCCGGGGAAGCGCTTCGCGTTCAGGATCGTCCGTTCGTCGTTCATGCCATAGTGTTTGACCCCGACGAACTGTCCAACGGCGAGAAGGTCGGGAAGGTCAGACCAGGCGTTCACCACGAATGTTTGCTCCCCGAGCGGCGATGTCACGGTAAGGCGATCGGTGGATGCGGCGGTGACCGTGCCGTAGCGGATGGGCAGCCCCGTGTGCGGCAGCACCTGTTCGACGACGAGCGCCCCGAGCGGGTCGTGCGCGCAGTCGAGGGTCACCGTGTCGCCGCGCGTCGGCGGATGGCCGGCGAGCGCGCCAGGTGCAAGAAAGAACGCCTCCTCTCCTTCTGGGGCTAGCGCAACGACGCGGTCGGCGCCGATGGCGAGCACGTTCGCCGTGATCATGCGACGGCTGCCGCGGGGAGCAGCGTTTGCGGCTGGGTTTGGCGGACTCGGCGGCGCGTGCTGCGGCGCGTCCTGCGCTACGCTCCCATCGCACGCAGCGAGCGCGAAAACGACCATCACAAGCGTCATTCCGAGTCCACCCGCGCCTGCATCGCCGCCTTCACCCGCGCTTCGAGCCGCGTCATGTCCGCGACCGCCTCATCCGTCGAAGGATGCCTGTCGATCCAGAGTTTTTGCTCCATGCTCAGGATTTCCAGAATGTCGTGCTTCGTAGACTGTTGCATGGATTTCATCCGCACATAGGAATCGACAAACGGCAGGAGCCGCGCCGCGTCGTCCCGCCCGATGGCGAGCGTCGGGTCGGCCTGCAGTCCACGATAGCCAAGCATGAAGGTGGTCATTCTAGAGATCGTCGTCGGGCGGACGAGCGGGCCGACCTCATCTGGCACGGAAACCTCGTCCACCGGGCGTTGTACCTGTGCAATCGCCTCCAGATCGTCCACGATGGCGTGGATTTTTTCGGGGCTGAAGTTCTCGTGCATCTTCTCCCCCGTGATGCCCTCGGCGTTCCGTTCCAGAAACTGACGCTGCGTCGCCGAGAGGATCGCCATCACCTGTTCATCATAGTATTGATTCTTCCTGAACTTGTCTTCGAGCAGCGTCAAGACGCGCAGGATGTCGTCGGCCTCGGTCGCCGTGATCGGGGCCGGGCTCTCGTCGAGGTCGAGGAGGCCGTGGAAGAGTTTGTCGGTGTAGATCGTCCCGTCGATGGCGAGGAATTTCTTTTCGGTCTCCGCTGGTGGCGTCACGGGCACCACGGTGATGGCGTCGGGGTTCCAGATGACCAGCGCGGCGGGCGTGGTGAGCGCGCCAGGCGTGAGCGTGAGGCCGTGGCTCGTGTCCACCGCCCACTCCGTTGTCGCCCACACGGACCGCTCGACGTTTCGGTCGATGTGGAATGCGGCACCGGATCGCGTGATGCCCGCGGATTTACCCAGGCCAAACGCAGAAAATCCGGTGAGGTTCCGGACGTAGATCCCCGGTCGGACGTGCTCGTCCAACCACGACTTGAGCGAGTAGGAGGAAAGCGTGTGGTTCAGCGAGAGTTTGTCGCTCCAAAGCCGAAATCGGCGCGGATCGTAGTCCACCCGCACCGGGCGATCCACGAGCCAAAGCGTCGTTCCACTCGCGATGTTTTCGTAGCGACGTGCGTCCGTGTACACCGCGGCTACCTGACCGGTCAACGCCCAGTCTTCGTCGGGGTGAACGAGCGGAGAACCCTGCAACCACAGGGACAGGCCGACGCCGGCACCGATCATCGACCAGCGGCCGCGGTTGCGAACGCCGTGCGTGAGCGTCAGCGCGAGCGCAAGGACGGCGGCGAGCGTCGGCACGTACAACAAGCGTCGGCTGTAGGTTCCGGCAATCCCCAACAAGGCGACATACACGACGCCAAGCGTGGCGAGGGTGACCCAGAGGCGGCGGTGCGCGCCGTCGCGAGCTGCGTAGTAAACGGCGACCCCGATGAGCGCGGCAGGAACCGGGTTCGGGGGCATACGATCAAACGCTGGGGAAAGCGCGGACATGTACAGTTCAACGGGTGCCCGGATGACGGCGGCGACGACATCCGGCGTTGTCCCGTACCCCCCGGCGCCATCGAGCACCCAGGTGTGCGCAATGAGGTACGCCGTGTTCAAGGCGAGGAAGGAGCGCCACGGCGTCCGCTCTCTCGCCCACACGGCGAGCACCGGAATCAAGACGAGCGCCGACTCCTTTGCGGCCAACGCGAGCGCGACGCACGGTAGGAACGTCCACGTCCCGACGGTGGCCATCGCCCCGAAGAATCCGATGGCCAGGAGGAGATCCAGATTGCGAGGAATAGCAGGTACAATCTCCACAGCCAGCGGGTGCGCACAGAACAGGATACCGGTGAGCCAGGTCAACAGCGCATCCTTGCTCCCGGCCCATGCCACCCGCGCGGCGAGCGCCGAAGCGATCACGTGGAGGCCGAGGTCCCACGCGTGCCAACCGACCGGATTGTCCCCGAAAAGTTGCCGCAGCAGCCAGTAGTTGATGGTAGCCGCGGGCCGCCAGAAATTGGCGTTGTCGCCGCCCAGGCCGCCGGTCAACGGCGAGAAGAACTGCTGAGAAAGGGGCGCTTTCGCAAACGCGAAGTCGGCCAGCGCGTCGGTGTCCGTCCAGCCGGCCGCGAGCGCGCCGCCAAATGCACGCCACGTGATCGCCGCGAGCACAGCAAGGAGCGCAGCCCACGACGCGCGGGAATACATGGGGCGCGCCTAACCGACCCCGGAGACGCCGTTGACTGAAACCGACCCCTGGCCCGACGGCGCAACGACGATCCGGCGGTGTTGGGGGCGCGCGGCAGCGGGCGTGCTGATGGGCGTCGTCGTCTCCGCCTGTGCGACGGCGTCGCCGGCTTTCGTCGTCACCGGCCATACGTGGGAGCGAACGGTCAGCGTGGAAGAACGCCGCCCGGTCTCCCACACCGCTGGTCACGAGGCGGTGCCTGCGGAGGAATGGAGCATCGTCGCATCGAAGGCGCGGAAGGGAAACGGCACGGACGCGACGTGGCCAGAAGTCACCTATGCGTCGGGTCAGCGGGAGGGTATTCCTGCCGAGCGATACGTCGTCAACATCCAGGATCCGGCGGGTGCGGCGCATGATTGCGAGGTCTCGGAGGACCGCTGGCTCGCGATGGCGGATCGGACGCGGTGGAACGCCCCAGCAGGGGCCCCGGCCGACGCAGCCGCGTGCGGAACGTTCATTCGGGCGAGGTAGGCGCCGGCGGCGCCTGCGGAACCGGCGGTACAACCGCCGCCGCGCCCCACGCCGGTTCGTGCCCCGGCACGATCTTCAGATCCGCACATTGCGCCCGCAGCGCGCGCGCCCAACGTAGCGATTCGTCCAGCTCCTTGTGCTCACTGTCCAGCAGCAGCGACACCGCGAACGGACGGCGCCTGTCGTGGAGATGATCTTCGACCCACGCGATGTCGCCTACGAACAAGTACACTTCAGACCTTGTCTTTACCAGCACGGACGCCGCGCCGGGCGTGTGGCCCGGCGTCGACAAGTACCAGACCGAGCCATCTCCCATCACGTCGACGGCCGGGACGCCCACCTGGCGAGTGGCATGGCCGGGTCCAAAGTCGACAACGCGCCAGTTCACCGCATCGAGAAATCGGGGCCCAAAACCAAGGCGGGTCGGCTGTGACCACGCCCAGTCCGCCGTGCTTGTCCAGGTTTCGACGCCCGGAAAGTCGAGAAGTCCGCCGATGTGGTCATAGTGCAGGTGGGTCATCAGGATGCGCAGTGGGGGGGCCGCAAGCTGCTCCACCATCGCCGTGCCCGGCGCCACGCTGACGTCGAAGGAATTGAGGGGAAACCGTGGGTAAGTACCGTTGCGCGTCGTCAGCCCCATTCCGCTGTCCACGAGGACGGTGCCGGCGGGATGGTGGATCACTCCGACGAGGAGCGGCAGCGTGACCGGGCCGGTCTTTCCGGCGTTGTTCACCATCTTCCAGTCTGAGGCGAGCGTTCCTGCCGTCACAACCTCGACGCTGACATTGGAGCGCGGATCAGGGGCAGGACAGGTGACGGGCGTCATACGCGAAAGTAACGCGCCTGCGGGTGGTGCACGACGAGCGCTGCGGTGGATTGTTCCGGGTGCAGTTGGAATTCGTCCGCCATCGTGATTCCGATCCGTTCGGCGCCGAGAAGACGCAGGAGATGACGCTGTTCCTCCATGTCGGGGCAGGCGGGGTACCCGTAGGCGTAGCGGCACCCGCGATACTTTTTGTGGAACAAATCAGGAATGTCACGCGCGTCCGCACTCGCAATCCCAAGCTCCGCGCGCATCTGTCGGTGGACGAACTCCGCGAGCGCTTCGGTGATCTCTACCCCAAACCCGTGCAAGTACAGGTAGTCCGTGTATTTGTTCTCGGCGAACCACTCCCGCGCGACCTCACTCGCGTGCTGGCCGACGGTCACCGCCATCAGGCCGACGACATCCTGCTGGTCGTCGAAGTAATCGGTGATGCAAAGGCCATGGTTGCGTTGGCGCGGGAACGTGAGGCGGGTGCCATCGTCCAATACAAGCACATCCCCCTCGCGGTGACAGCCGAACCAACCATATACGGCTTGGGGCTTGAGTATGGCTTCCCGGGCGCATCGATCGGCGAGATCGATGAGGATCGGCCTGGCAACAGTGCGCAACTGTTCGGCGTGCTCTTCGGTGGTCAGGTTCTTGCGAAGGAAGCCCCACTGAAATTTGTAGAGCACGTCCTCATTGATGAAGGGAACGAGCGCTTTGAGAGGCACATCGACCACGCGCGCTCCGGTCCACGGCGCTGCCCGGGGCGTCACGGGAACCACCGCCTCACCATCTCTGGCGTCGTAGGGAATTGGGCGCTCTGTACGCTCGGGAAGGATCGGCTCGCCGGTGGTCTCACTCACATCGAGCGTGTCATCGTACTCTTTCACTTTATCCATGAAATACAGGCCGGCAAACGCATCTTTGGCGTAGACCACCTTTCGCCCGTAGGTCACGGAACAGTCTTGCTCCACATACGCCCGTGTCAGGGCCGCACCCCCCAACACCACCGGCGTCGTCCACCCCTGCCGCCGCATCTCCTCCATGTTCTCCTTCATGATGACGGTGCTTTTCACCAAGAGGCCGCTCATGCCGATGACGTCCGCCTTCTCCTCCTTCGCGGCTTTGAGGATCTGGTCGATCGGCTGCTTGATGCCGAGGTTCACCACGCGGTAGCCGTTGTTGGTGAGGATGATGTCGACGAGGTTTTTCCCGATGTCGTGGACGTCACCGCGAACGGTGGCCAGGACCATCGTTCCCTTCAGCGGACCCTCACTCTTCTCCATGAAAGGCTGAAGGTACGCCACCGCTGTTTTCATCGTCTCCGCGCTCTGAAGCACGAACGGAAGCTGCATCTGACCGGACCCAAACAGTTCGCCGACCACCTTCATGCCGCCCAGGAGCACGTCATTGATGATTTCCAGCGGCTTGCGCTTGGTCATGGCCTCGTCGAGGTCGGCCTCGATGCCGGGCCTCTCACCATCGACAATGCGCTCCTTCAGGCGCTCCTCGACGTCGAGCGAAACCACCTTCACGACCTTCTCACTTTTCACATCGGCAAAGAGTGCAAGCATGACGTGGAGGGGATCGTAGCCCTCACGTCGGCGGTCGAAGATCAGATCCTCACATACCTGTTTCACCTCGGCCGGGAGCTTGTACAGCGGGGTGATCTTGTCCGCGTGGACAATCGCGGCGGTGAGGCCGGCTTCCCGCGCATGGTGCAGATACACCGAGTTGAGCGCGTGGCGAGCGTGCGGGTTGATCCCGAAGCTGATGTTGGACAACCCAAGGACGATGCCGCAGCGAGGAAATTCCTGTGCGATCAGGCGAATGCCCTCTAGCGTCCACAACCCAAGTTTGCGATCGTCCTCGTTGCCCGTGCAAATCGTGAACGTAAGGGGATCGAACAGGATGTCGTCGGGCGCCATGCCGTGCCGGTTGACCGCGAGATCGTAGAGCCGGCGAGCGATCTCCAGCTTGTGCTCCGGCTGCTTCGCCATGCCCGATTCATCGATGGTGAGGGCGATGACGGCGGCCCCATGCGTGCGACAAAGGCGACAAACCTTGTCGAGGCGATCCTCCCCATCTTCCAGATTGATGGAGTTGACGATGGGCTTGCCGCCGATGCGCTTCAGCGCGGCTTCGAGGACGGGCAGTTCGGTGCTGTCGATGACGAGCGGGCCGTGGACCGAGGTGGCGAGGCGGCGTACCAACTCGTCCATGTCCTTCACTTCGTTACGCCCGACGAACGCTGTGCATACGTCGATGGCGTGTGAGCCACTTTTCATCTGGGTCCGGCCCATCCCCACCATTCCATCCCAATCCTGCGCGTCCAGCATCCGCTTGAACTGTCGGCTGCCGTTGGCGTTGGTCCGCTCACCAATCGCGAAGATGTCCGCCTGCTGGCGGAGCTGCACCGTTCCATATAGGCTTGCAACGCCGGGAATGAACTCGGGGGAGCGATGTTTTGGCTTGGCGTGGGCGATGCGTTGGGCGACCGCGCGGATGTGTTCGGGGCCGGTGCCGCAGCACCCACCCACGATGTTGACGCCGTCCTCCTTGATGAAGCGTTCGTGCCAGTCCGCAAGCTCGCTGGGGCCCAGCGGGTAGCAGGTCTTTCCATCGACGAGCTGGGGAAGGCCGGCGTTGGGCAGGACCGAGATGCGCCGCTGGGAATGGCGTCCGAGGTACGCGATGTGCGCGGCCATTTCCTGCGGCCCCGTGGCGCAGTTCAGCCCGATGACGTCGATGGGATACTGCTCCAAAACCGTCGTCGCGGTTGCGATGTCACTGCCGAGGAGCATCGTGCCGGTCGTCTCCATCGTGACCTGCGCCATGATGGGGATGCGGAGGCCGCGCTCGGCGAGCACGCGGACGATTGCGGCCAGCGCGCACTTCGTCTGCAGCAGGTCCTGACAGGTCTCGACGAGGAACACGTCCACGCCGCCCTCGATCAGCCCGTGCACCTGCTCGCCGTAGCCGGCGTTCATTTCGTCCCAGCTGATGTGGCCCAGGGTCGGGAGACGTGTACCGGGGCCGATAGAGCCGGCGACGAATCTTGGCTTTCCTTCACTCGCGAACGCATCTGCGGCGGCGCGGGCAATCTGCGCGCCGACCCGGTTGATCTCGCGACACTCCGCCGTCAACCCGAACTCTCCGAGCACCCATGGCGCACCGCCGAACGTATTCGTCTCTACGACGTCCGCTCCCGCCTCGAAGTAGCGGCGGTGGATCGCCTCGACGACATCCGGCCGGGACAGGTTCAGGATCTCCGAACAGTTCTCCAGGTCGCGGTAATCGGAGAGCGGTAGGTCAAAGCTATGGAGTTGCGTCCCCATGCCGCCGTCGAAAAGGAGGATCCGGTCGTCGAGTGCGGAAAGGAACGTGTTCATGGTATCTGTATATCCCGATATGGCGATGAACTAAAGAAAAATCGTTGCGGGGGGCCCCGGTGGACGACGCTACCGAGTACCGACGGCCAGAAGCGTCGTGAATGCGGGCGCCGTTCGGTCACGGTGAACGACATCGCAGCGGACGTTGAAGAAGCCAGCTTCGGTCAGGAGCCCACCGAGGTCGGCGAAGCCGAGGTGGCGGTGACCCAGGCGATGGCGAACCCATTCGTGCGAGTGCGGCTCCAGATCGAGGACGGCGATCTGCCCGCCGCCAACCAGCGCTTCCCGACACCTGCGCAGCATGGGGACCGGATCGTCCACGCAGTGCAGGGATTGCGCGAGCAGAATGACGTCCACCTCACGCTCCTTGAGGGGCGGGTCGTCCAGCTCGCCCACCCGGCGCTCGATGCCGACAGGAAGTCGGGAGAGCGCGCCTTCATCCCGATCAACAGCAATGACGTGGCGCGCGCGCGTGGCGAGGAGAGCGGTCATTCGGCCGGTGCCGACGCCCAGGTCGGCGATCCGGATCGGCGGCATCATCGCCAGGAGGAGGTGTGCGAACGCTTCCCACGATCGGCCGGGAAGGTAGTCGGGGCCAAGTCCTTCGGGGGAAGGTGTTCCCCGCTCCCCGAGTGTGCGTTCCAGCCCCTGCCGGTCACCTTCGGCAAGCGGCGTACTGTGCACCAGCCGCGTCAACTCCTCTTCCCCGTCGGGGATCGCTACCGTGTACCGCGTGTGTGCGCCATCCCGACGCGCGGCGACCAGTCCGGCCGCCTTCAACTGGGCGAGGTGGCCGCTCACCGTGGACTGACCGACGCCGAGAATGTCCTGCAGTTCGGATACCGCCAGCTCTTCTCTGGCCACGAGAGACAGGATGCGCAGGCGGTTCATGTCGCCGAGGATGCGGAAAAGGTCGGCACGGGACATGCCAGCGCTGTATCGCGATACAGAGAGGAATGCCTGACATCGGGAGAATTGCCGCGTCGGTGTCGGAGCGGTTGCGGGACTGGGCGGATGCGCTCTCGCCGGAGCTGGGTGAGGCATTTTCAGCGTTGATGGCGGGGTCCGGTGTCGGTGCGGACGCCGGAGCCGAAAAGTACCTCTCGCCGCTTTCTCAGCCGGTGCCGCTCCTTCCCGTGTGGCTGGGGCCGGGGTTGTCGGACGCGGTGCTGCTCGACATCGTGGAGAGCGGCTTGTGCGGCTATCTTCACGTGCGCGTGCAGGATGATCGCTTCGATGAGGGGCGCGGAGACGCGGATACGGCCTTGGTCCTTTCCACGTCGCTCCTTGTCCGACATCACGTCTTGCTTACGACGCACATCTCCGATTCAGTATACTGGGCGCTGCATGCGCGCCGGTGGCAGGCGTACGCAGAGGCGATGCTGCTGGAGCGGCGATTGGCGAGGGGAGAGGGGGAGTATGACGAGGCTGCCTTCGACCGGGTGCTCGATCGCTCCCGTCCGCTCGTGTTGCCGGGGGCGGCGGTGCTGGTTCTGGGGGGGAGAGGCGGCGAGGTGGCCGTGCTGGAAGATCTGGTTTCGGCGGCGGTAAGCGCGCACCAGCGCTTCGACGATCTTGTCGACGCGAGCGAGGATTTCGCGCGGGGAAGGCGGACGTCGCTCATCGCGGAAAGCGGCGCGCAGAGTGCCGATACGCTGACGACGTGGCTGGCGCGCGTGGGCGTCGACCGGGTGGTCGAGCGCGCGCGCGGTGACTTGCGCGCCGGGCATCTGGCGGCTTCGGCGCTGGGTGTGCCCGCGGCGTTGGCTTGGATGGATGCGCGGGAGGCGGCGATGGAGCAGTGGCGGAAGGAGCTGTATACGAGGTTGTTTGCGGGGGTTTTGGGGAGGGCAGCGCGATGAGGTTCGGGACGTTCGGGCGGGAGCGGGGCGCTGGGCGTGCGGGAGACAGCCGCGCAAATGCCGCACGGATGGAAGAAAACCTTCCATCCGAGGGAACTTGGGCAGCCAAGTGGCCTCCAATGGAATGAATTCTCTCATCTGGTTTCGGCGCCGGGCCGCCGGACGCGCGCTGGGTGCTGTTGGAGGCTCGCTTTCCGACGGGTGCGTCCTCGCTGAAAGATCAGGCCGTACGGGCCGCGCAGCCGGTCGCGCTCAACCTTGCGGAAGGTCGCGCTCGCACCGGGGATGCCGGCCGGAACCACTATAGAATTGCGCTCGGCAGTGCGGCCGAGGTCTGCGCGGCGCTGCACTTGGTGAAGGTTGTCGGTGGCGCCGACCAGCAAGTGAAGCTGCGTCGGATCGGCGCGATGCTCAAAGGGCTGGGCGCGTAGGTTTCGCGCCACTTGTCGTTGTGACCGTTCGAAAATCGGTCACGACGACATCGGACGAAAGTCGGTTTTCGCGGCGAACAGTTGTGACCTTACGATGATTGCGCTTCCAAAACATAGAAAGGGCCTCCAGGACGTCGTTGCGACACATCCAACCAGGAGGCCCTGAGTCATGCGACTCCTCACGCGCGTAAACGCGCTCTACACCTACCTTAACCCACCTTTCCGCGAGGTCGCCCATCTGTCTTCGGGATGGAATGAACCTCGCCGACGTTTCGTGGTTGCCCTGGTGCTGGCCATCGTCTCCGCAGGAACGACCGGGCTCAGTGATGTTGTCCGTGCAATGCCCGGTGGTACCGCTATCCGGTATCGGTACAAGGCCGTCGATCGGATGCTCGCGCGCGTCGACCTTGTCGAACTGGCGGCCGCACAGGCGGCGCGACTCGCCGACGGTGTCGGCGGTTGATGGGTCGTCCCGATCGATATGACCGACATTCGAAAGTTGTACGCCAAGAAGATGGAGGCGCTGGCCGGCATTCACGACGGTTCCACGGGTCAGCTCGGTCGTGGGTACTCGGTGGTAACCGCCTGCGCCTTCCACCTGGCTGGACGCGCGAAAGCGCAACCGTGGCCCCTTCTTTTTGAGGTATTCTCCTCGGCCGAGGAAGACTTAGAGAGCCAGAATACGTTTTGGCTCGACGCCATCGACCGCATGCACGCGGTGGCACCCCGCGCGACCATCGCCATCGATCGCGAAGGCGACAACGGCAAGCTCCTGCGGCGACTTCTGGACCTTCATCAACCGTTTGTGACCCGGCTCAACACCCACGAACCAGCCGGCACCTGCTGTTCGGGGCCACCTCCAGAGCGCGCGTCAAGGACGCTTGGAAGGAAGCGACGTTGCATGGGGAACTCACGGCAACGCGCCTCGCCGACGACGGCGGCCGTACGCCCTATCGATGCGACTACTCCAGCATGCGGGAGCGCCTGCCGGACCGAAACGACGGCTTGTGGTTGTGTGTCTTCGACTCCATTCGCCTGAGCGCCACAGAGCCTGCCATTCCCATCAGGACGCGGTCATCGGATGTGAGTCCGGCCGGCGCACGCCCGCGCCGCACGTCCCAGCCCGCCGCCATCCAGAACCCGCCGTCCAGCCCCCGACTCCCAGCGTCCCAGAGCCCGGATTCCAGCGGCCCAGTTCCCCGCGACCCAGACCGCCGGGAGAGGTAGATGGGGTAACTCCAGAGCTCCCCAGCCACGGCCATTTGACCCGCGCCCCCCCCCGTGCGGTACCCTCCCGCCGCGCCTCGACCCCCCAACGACCC
>CAMAWH010000024.1 GCA_945861635.1 Klebsiella pneumoniae
GCAGGCCCGAACGCGAAAACACCGCCACGCAGATCGATCCCTTTCGCCCCACGGTCACCACGATCGAGCGGCGGATCACACCGATGTGGGTCTGGCCGCTGGTGTTTGCGTCTATCGGCGCGGTGGCTTGGGCTTTCTCGAAGTAGAAGAAGGCTTCTGGTGCGGTGCCAACGGCTTCGGCTCCAGATCTTCCGGATAGACGTCCCGCACCCACTTCCGGAACGCCGGAAACGTGCCGTCCACGATACTTGCCCTCATCTTCCCCATGAATTCTGCGAACCAGTGCAGGTTGTGCAGCGTCGCGAGCGTGGCGCCGAGCACCTCACCGACGCGGAACAGGTGATGGATGTACGCGCGCGTGAAATGGGCGCACGTGTAGCACCGACACGTCGTGTCCGGTGGATACATGTCCTTTCGAAAACGTTGATCCGTGACCCGTAATCGGCCCGTGGTAGTGTAGAACATTCCGCCGCGCGCATGTCGGGTCTGGATCACGCAGTCAAACATGTCGATGCCGCGCGCAACACCCTCGACCAGGTCAAGTGGCCGGCCAACGCCCATCAGGTAGCGCGGCTGCGCCACGCCGAGATGCGGCATGGTGTAGTCCAGCACGTCGCACATGTTCGTATGGCCCTCTCCGACAGACAGGCCGCCGAGCGCGATGCCATCGAAGCCAATCGCTTGTATTTCCTCGGCGCTCCGCTGACGCAGGTCCGGCCAGAACCCGCCCTGCACGATGCCGAAGAGCGACTGATCGGGGCGCGTGTGCGCCGCCTTCGAACGAGCCTCCCATCGGGTGGTGCGCGACACACTTCCTTCCGCGTATTTCTTGTCGGCGCCGAACGGGAGGCACTCGTCGAACACCATGGCGATATCTGCGCCGAGATCCTGCTGAATCTGCATGGATCGCTCGGGCGAGAGAAACGTCTGCTTTCCGTCCACCTCGTACCGAAACGTCACCCCCTCATCCGTGACTTCCTTGCGATCGAGCGAGAAAACTTGAAAGCCACCGGAATCCGTCAGGATGGGCAGGTCGACAGCCATGAATCGATGCAAACCACCATGCTTCTTCACCACGTCCTCCCCCGGGCGCTGGGAGAGGTGGTACGTGTTGGCGAGGATGATTTGGGAGCCCGTCGATTGCAGGTGAAGCGGCGACAGCGTACGGATCGCGCCTTGCGTGCCTACTGGCATGAACACGGGCGTGCGGATTTCCCCGCGGGGGAGCGTGAGCCGTCCTGCGCGCGCGCCGGAGGGGTCGATGGCATCAAGCGCGAAGGGAGCGGGGCAGGTCATGCGGCCGCTTACCGCAGCCGGCCTCGCCCGCCCATGATTCGAGGTGAGTGCGCGCACCCCCTCGCCACGATTTGCGTTCACTTCCACGACGGGTCTACACTCACGCCCCTTCCTCGTACCCGGTTAGGACCTTAGAATGGCCAGCGGTTCACGCGCCCGACCGACCAGCTTTCCGCCGGGCATGAACCTGTCGGATTATTACCGGGTCGAGGGGCTGATCCGCCTTGCCGAAGGCCGGATGTTTTACTTGGTGAACGACCATCGTCCGGATCGGACGGCCCGTCGCTGTTGGGAATGCGGGAGTGAGGACAACACCGCCGCGGCGGCGGCGTGCTCGGCCTGCGGTGCTTCGCTCGCCGTACGGCGATTCCTGTTGTCCACTCGCTGGGATCGTACAGGATTTGAGCCGTATCTTCAGTTTTTCCAGAAGCAGATCAGTCACCCGGCGCTCCTTTCGCCGTGTGACGTTTTTCCGTGGCCGGAAGAGAGTCCAAGTCAGGTTTGTTCGGTTGTTCCTTACAATAACGAAACGTTCATGTTGGACGAAGCGGCGCCGCTGCCGCTGAAGCGCGTCATCCGTTTCGCCCAGCGCGCCATCGGAATGCTCGGCATGCTCGCCTACAATGGCGTGCGGCTGAACTGGTTGCACCGGTCGAATTTCGTGATGCGCCCTGCCAAAGATGGCGTCGAGGGTGACGTTGTGCTCTTCGATCCGGACGTTGCCGCCGTTGGCGAGGGTCCGCTGTCGCCCGATGACACGCGCGCCACGGTCATGGAACTCGGCGAGCTTTTGCGCCGCTACACGCCTCTCGAAGAGCGTGGCTGGCAGGAATTCTTCATCGAAGCGGAACGTGGCGCATTTGCGACGGCATCCGAGTTCGGAAAGGCGCTCCAGAGGGAAGCGCAGGTGCCCATGGACACGCCCACGTCCGTGCACGCCGGTATGACGGACGTGGGCCTGCAGCGCATGTTGAATGAGGACAATTGGGGCTGGTCGCGCCTCACCGACGGCGTGAACATCTTCGTGGTCGCCGACGGCATGGGCGGTCACGATGCCGGAGAGGTGGCGAGCCAACTCGCCGTCGATACCATCATTCAGATGGCACGAGAGCGTGTGGACCTTCAGCCGCGCCCCGCCGTCGACACCATCGAAAACATTCTCGATGAGTCCTTTCAGGGGGCCAACAACACCATCAAGGGAAACGCAGAAGCCCGCGGCAACGACATGGGCACGACGATGGTCGCGGCCATCGTCGTGGACGAAACGGTGGCCCTCTGTGCCAACGTCGGTGACTCGCGGGGATACCTGATCCGCGGCGGCACGCTCCACCAAATCACCCGTGACCATTCTTTGGTCGCGCGCATGGTCGAGCAGAATCGACTGACCGCGGAAGAAGCCAAGAATCACCCGCACTCGAACATCCTTTTGCGCACGGTCGGCACCGAACGGAACGTCGACATCGACATCTTCCGCGTCGAGTTGGAGCCGGGTGACCGGCTGCTCCTGTGCTCGGACGGCCTCTGGGGTGAGGTCGATGACACCGAGATCGAAGCCATCCTCAACCAGCCCAACGACAACCGCGTGATGTCACGAGAGTTGATCCGCGCGGCTCACATGGGCGGTGGAAAAGACAACATCACCGTCATCATCGTGAACATTCCCGGCCACGGCATGCCCACCGTTCTGGATGGCGTGGCCGAGGCTACGGCCGAAGCGTAGGGTCGCCCTACGGGGCGGCCAGAATCGCGTCGAGACTGGTTTCGAGTTCGGCGTTCGCGACGCCGATGGCCTGGACATCGCCCGTCGTATCCATCACAAACGTCATCGGGTAGGACGGAATTCCGTAGCGACTCACGACGATTCCGTGCTCATCATTCAACACCGGGAAGGAAAGGCGCTGGGCCTCCACCCACCCGGAAAGCGTGGCGATTTCTCCCCCGCCCGCCACGATCGCCACGAATCGCACCCCGTCCTTCGAATATTTTTTGTTCAGCCGCTCCATGGCGGCAAGCGTGCCCTCACTCCCCTTCTTCTGAACGAATTCCACGACCAGCCGGCTGGCGGGAAAGCCGGGCATGATGCCGGTGTAATCGGACAATGCAACGTGTGGGCGAGCTACCGCTTTCATGGCCGCGTCTTCGTTGATGGCCGGAAGCGAGAAGGAGTAGGCCGAATCTCCGACATGCAAGGCAGGGCCGGGAACCGGGGCGGCTTGCGCAAGGGCGAGGAGGAGGTGCATTCCCCTTGCCTAACGCGGGTGGATTGCCATGGGTGGATAGAGGTGCCCGAATGGTACCGGCCCATCTCCTCTCGCTCTTCCGCGCGATTCGCCATGCGGGCGGCCGCGCGCTCGTCGTGGGGGGGGCCGTACGCGACCACTTGCGGGGCGAGCCGAACAAGGATGTGGACATTGAGGTCCACGCGCTTGATGCCGACGCGCTTCTGGCCGTCCTGCGCCGATTTGGACGGGTCGACGAAGTAGGCCGGAGCTTCGGCGTGCTCAAGCTTCGCATCGGCGGCCAGGATGTCGACGTGAGTCTTCCGCGGCGCGACTCCCAGGCCGGCGCCGGTCATCGCGGCATCCACGTGGAATCGGACCCGGAGATGGGCGTGATCGAGGCGGCGCGGCGGCGCGACCTCACGATCAACGCCATCGCCTGGGACCCTGTATCCTCCGAGTTCGTGGACCCGTTCGACGGTCGCAAGGATCTCGCGGCCGGTGTGTTGCGCGCCGTTGATCCGACGACGTTCACCGAAGATCCGCTTCGGGCGCTGCGCGTCGCCCAATTCGCGGCCCGTTTTGCGTTCCGGATCGACCCCACGCTCGAAGACCTGTGCGCGGGGATGCCGCTCGACGAACTCCCCGCGGAGCGAATCCGAGGGGAGGTGGAGAAGCTTTTTCTGAAAGGGCAGCGCCCCTCGATCGGCTGGGAGTTTGCCCGCCGAGCCGGCATCTGGGCAAAAGTTCTGCCAACCTGGAATCGCGACGCGCCGGACGCGTTGGACCGGTTGGCGAGCGCCGCCGTCCGCGCGCGGATTCCGGAGCCGGCGCGTCGCTTTGCGCTGATGCTCGCCTGTGCCTGCGACCCCGACGCCCTCGATCCGCTGAACCGGATGCACATCCATCGATGGGAACGCTACCCGGTACGCGAAGCCGTGGTCTTTCTCGTTGCCGCGGCGCACCGCGACCTGGGGTCGGAATCGGCCGTGGTACGGCTCGCCGATCGCGGGGATGTCGAACTTCTTGCCACCCTCCGTAACGATGACGCGCTTATCAGCCTCGCGACGCGCCTCGGCGTTCTCCGCACGCCGCTGCCGGCGCTGCTGCTCGGCCGAGACCTCCTTGCGCTCGGCGTGTCCGCCGGGCCCGACGTAGGCAGCATTCTCGCCGAACTCCGCGAACTGCAGTTCGATGGCCACATCACAACGGCAAAGGACGCGCTCGCGTGGGCGAGGACGCGATTGTAGTGACCGGATTGTGGTGACATAGTGGCGCCGATGTTCCTCGCACCGCTGTTGATCCTGGCGCGCGCCCTCGCAGGTGACGCCCCGACCGCCTCCGCTCCCGCAATGCCCGTCGCAGCTACGCCGCAGAAGGCTCCGGCCGCGGCCGTTGGGGTCGTCGTCACGCTGGCGGACGGCGTGTCCGCGCACCTCGACCTTCGGCCCGAGTACCTGACCGGCTTCGCTACGCTCGTGGCGGTGACCATTCAGAACGACGGCGTAAAATCTGCTTCTTTCCCGGATCTTTCCGCGCGCCCGTGGCTGGTCCGCTTCGGGCTGACGGGCCCGGATGGAGCCACAGAAAAGCGATTCACGACACCGCCGCCCAGTGACCCCGGTGGCACCTGGACCATCCCCCCGAAGAGCCGACGCTCGGTGCTCCTCGAAATTCCGTCCTCCGCCGACTTCACCGCCGGGAATTGGCAGTTGGACCTGACTATCGTCGACGCGGCACGCGTGGTCACCGTGCCACCCTGGACGGCGCGGTACGCGCCCGCCAACCCTGTCGGTGGCACGCCGGAGTGGGAGCACGCCATCTCCAACGCGTTCGGATCGATGTTTCCCTGGGTTCAGAAGGGCGCGTCCGGCTACGACCTGTACCTGATGCAATTCGGGTCGGATGGTAAGTTCCAGGCCCAGTATCCGCTGGTTCGGCTCGACGCGGCTGTGCAGCCCATCCTGTCGCGATCACGACCCTCGGACGCACGCGCCCGATGGATGTACTGGTTGGAAGGTGAACGCGGGCTACGCATGGCCCGCCTCGACGGCACCGATCTGCGCGCGCCTCCCCGGACGATCGGACTCCCCTTTCGCGGAACGCAACTGCTGGGCCGCGGCGTGACCGACGGGCGAGGCGGACTGATGGTGCCCATCTGGGTGCCGGGTCCAAAGGGTACCGCCGGAAGCGCGAAGGTGCTCTGCATCGATGAGCGAGGCGGAATCGTGTCCCGAGTGGTGGGCGCGTACGCGACAATGCCGACGCTGGTTGCGACGGCCGTCGACGCCAGCTCCAACCTGCTTCTGGCCATTGCACATGACGATGCGGTCGACTCCTTCCGCGTCGACGTGACCGCGTCCGAGCGCCTCCCCGCCATCGGCACGCGAGTGATGAAGCTCGCGGATGGCTGGGCCCCAGCGGCGCTCGCGTTCGAGGTCCTGCCCGATCAGGCGGAGCGCGCCGGTGGGCTGTCCATGATCACCCTGCTCACGCGAAAGGCCGCAGACGGAACACAGGAGTGGCGATCCACCTGGTCCGATCTCTCCGGGAAGGTCTTCGCGAATGCGGGTCCCGCACCGTGGGCGGCGCCCGGCGCCATCACCGCCTTTTTGCCGCGCGGCTATGCCCCATTCTACTACCTCACTCGCGACGACAAGGGGGCGCTCTGGTACGGCGTGGAAGGCACATCACCGGTGAAGCTCCCCGACAATACGCCCGGCACGCTTTGGCCCAGCGCCGACGCCATGAACGTTCGCGCGGTCGTCAAGGACACTGTCGTGCGCGACCGGGCGCTCGGACCCCTGCAGAACTGACGCGCAACGAGCAACCGACCACCCCCACACCACATCCGCGCCGCGACTACAGCGGCGGACTGCCCGCGGTATCCTCAACCGCCTCCGGCACGTGGCCGTTATCCGTGCACGGCGTGTCGGCATCGTTGAGATGCTCTTCACAGTACGTATTGAACTTCAACGGACTCGAACAGAACTTCTGCTCCAGGCAGGCATAGGTCCAGTTCAGCTCCGGGTCGCTGCAATCGATTTCGTCTTCGTCACGCGTGCGTTCACGCTCGATCAGACATTCGTCCGCCGGCTTCAGCAAATCGGCGCAGGCGCCTTCGAAGACCGCAACGCCGTAGTTCAGAACGGAGTCGTCGATTGGCAGCACGAACGTCTTCAGCAGCGCCGTGTACGAAACGCCCCCGCGCTCCGAGGTGTCGAGCTGACAGGTTTCGACCGTCGCGCGGCCGGCGTGAACATCGGAAGCGTAGGGCGAATCGTGGCGGCACTCGTTCGCGGGGAGCGTGTGGTCCTGGCCGGTTGCGTCCGTGTACGGCACCTCGAACTTCCCGATTTTTACGCCCGGAGATCCGTTGTAGTACGCGGTCAACCCGCCCTCGAGGTCGAGATCGCCGTCGTCGTCGTAGTCATCCTGGTAGAGGTACGCCTTGGCGCTGGCAATCGGTTTGCGGCTCTGGATCCAGAAAACCGTCTCCGGATCCATCACGACGCACACCAGGCCACCCGTCCCCTTGAAGGTCAGCGTTGCGCCGCCATAAATACCCTGATTCTCGGGTGCACCGAGTTGGGTGTAATGCACGCTGTGGCGACCCAAGTCATCGTCGGCGACGCTGGCTTCCGCGTACGACGACCAATCGGCATTCACGACCTCCGTCGTCGGAATGACGCGAAATTCACCCAGATCCCGAATCGCGGGCACGGACCCCGGCGTCGGGCGATAATTTCCCGCTTCGTCCGCACAACCGACGAGCGCAAAGAGCATAGAGAACCGGATCATTCTCCCTCCAAAAGGTACTGGAAGTCCAACGTGACTTCCGGATCGTTCGTTTGCAGGCCTTCTTCGTCGAAGGTGACCACCGCGCCGTCGGACGACATCCAATCCCCCGAGCCGATGTACCGATTCGGGTAGTTGAGCGTGTTGTAGTACGTGCGCCCTTCCGTGAGCGTCTGGTTGTACTCGTCCGTCGAGCGTCCGCCGAACGTGTTGCAACTGCTAAACAGGCCGTTCGAATCGCTGTGCTCAGCGGAGAGCACCGGCGCGTCCATAAAGCCCCACAGGACCATGCCCTCCACACCGAGCGTGTGGTTCAACGTGAAGTCCGCGACGTAATTGTCACCCTCTTTCACGAAGTCCGTTTCGCCAATGAACGACATTTCGGCATCACTTGTGGCCTTGAAGTAGTCGAAGCAGCGCTGTTGGAAGGTGTCCGCATTCTGGACGGCCGCTCCAGCTCCGTCCGTGACGGGTCGGCCGACTTCATTCTCAAAATAGTCAAGAATGTCGTCGTAGCTCTTGAACCGGCCGGTCGTGACCCGACAAGCAAGCTCTTTGTAGCAGGCGAAATCCAGACGGCCGACGGTAATTCCGCCGTAGGGGTAGGTATCGCCGGGTTCCCCCTCTTGGGTGATCGGCCCCATCGACGGATGCGGATAGTCGAAGCTGATCTTGTCGATTCCGGAGAAGGCGCCGAGGTACACCGGGCCCATCAGCCGGTCGTCCTCCACGCCTTCCGTAGCTTCAAGATCTGGGAGCGTCGTCGAATCGCCGTCCGTGTCGACGGCCTTCACGACCGTACGCGTGACCGCAGCCGCCGGGATGACAACCCGCCCCTTGACGTCTGTCTCGGGGATGTTTTCGTCGAACGTGCAGCCGACGAGGAGGAGTGAGGGAAGCAGCAACATGGTTCCTCCTAGAACTCGTACGCGAGGGCGAGGTCAAACGCGATGGGGTCACGACGATTGTACAACACGATCCGGTCCTGTGCGTCGATGTAGTACTGGTACTGACCCGCCGGGTACTGGGAATTCGTGATGTTGGAAATCTCCGCGACCGCGGTGAGATTTCCCTTGTCCACCGGGATTTCCTGAGCAATGCGCACGTCCACATTCCATTGCGTGTTGCTCCGCCCGTAGGTGCCCGCCGACTCCTTGAGCAGGTCGTAATCGTAGCCCGTGGAGTTCGCCGATCCGGAGTAGTAGTACCGGGAGAGCGGACCACCCGAGAAGATGTACGCGTTGACACCCAGCGTCGTTTTCCACGGATCATCCGGAATGTCCCAGGCCGCGGCGAACTTGCCCTGCCAGTTGATGTCCGTAGCGAGATTGCCATACATCAGCTCGACTTGCGACGGGTTGGACAGTCCGGAAGACAGGCCGTACTGCGTCGTACCGCGGCTCGAAATGTAGCTGCCAATCGCGTTCAGCAGCCAACGATCGGCGAACTGACGCGAGATATTCAGATCGACCTGATAGTAGTCGCGCCGCGCAATCGCCGGGGTGCGCAGGCGGCTGTACGCGTCGCTGGCCCCACGGTAGGAGCCGATGTACGAAAAACCGTCCTCATCGAAGATGAGGTTGGTTTCGTCGAGCGTGTAGATGTTGCGAGTGAACTTCCCGGTGAAGGTGAGCCCCGCCTTGAGGTCCGGAACGAGTTCGCGCTCGGCGCTCAACGTGAATTCGTCCGAGTGGGGCGCCGTCGTATTGTCCGCGAGCGTCACCGGATTATCGGTGTTCGCGTCGTAGGCGTTGTACTGGTCCGCCGAGGTGTAGTTCCCGAACTGGTACTCGCCGTAGAAGTAGTGCAGCCCGTAGCCGGACTGCGACAGGTAGCTGGCAATCTCAAGGCGCGCGGTGTCATTGAACCGGCCGTAGCCGCCGGCAATCTTGGTTTTCTCGTCCGCCCACGGATCCCAGATGGCGTAGATGCGCGGCCCGAACAGGCCCACGTCGACGATCGGCTCGTCGGCGTCGTTACGCATGATCGACCGGTCATACCGCATACCATACCGGAAGGTCAGGTTCTCGATCGGCTTGTAGACGTCCTGAAGGAACACGCCGGTATGGTAGCCTGACGCAGCGTACGCGGAGTATCCGGAGGTTTCAAGCCAGTAGTAGTTCTGGTACGTCTGCGGATCGAAGGCGTTGGTATAGACATCGGCGAAAAGCAGGTTGCCGGGGTAGCCGAACAAATTGTCCCAGGACATGTACCGACCGTCGATACCGGCCTTGATGTCGTGCTTTCCGAAGAACTCAACCTGAAGGACGGAGAACTTGGTCTGGGCCTGCGCGCTCCAGCGCTGGTCGAACACGAAATACTCCGCATTCTCACTGGCGTAGGCGCCGTTGATGCCCACCCGACCGGGGGTCGTGAAGTCAATCGTATTGCTGGCCTCGTCGGCCGAACATGCGTTGTACCCAAGCGTTTCGTCGTGGGTGCACGGCACCTGCGTGACCTTGAACGCGCCGTGGGTCACCGAGAGGATGGTTTCGAGGTTCGCCTCGGGATTGACGAACCAGTTCCACTTCAGTGAGTTGGTCCACCCGCTCTGGTACTGCCGAAGCCGCGCGTCGGGCCGCGTGAACGTGCCACCGTCGACGTTGTCGATCGCGGTGGGGTCGGCATTGAATTCCAAGGTGAAGCGGTGCGCGGACGAGGGCTGCGCCGTCAGCTTGCCGAAGAAATAGTGCCCATCGAAATCCCGGGGCAGGTCCACGCCGATCTGCCGCTGCAGGAAGCGGTTGTACTGATACGCACCGAGGAACCAAACGCGATCCCGAATAATCGGGCCGGAAACCAACCCCTCGACCGTAGCGGACTGGAACGACTGATCGTAGGCGGTCGGGGAAATCGGCGTGCCGTCCGCGGCGTACCGGCCGTCCGTCTTCGGCCCCCAATTTCCGTTCGTGTAATCGCCGCGTGCGGCGAACTTCATCGTATTTCCGCCGGAGGAGGTGACGATGGAAATCGTGGCCCCCAACGATTCGCCGTACTCCGGGTCGTAGGCCCCGGTGAGCACCTGAATTTCGTCGATGGCGTCGAAGTTGAAGTTGGCGCCGAACGTGCCCGTCACCGGATCGGTGACGTTGACGCCGTCGAGCAAAAACGTGTTCTCATTTCCAGCCGCGCCACCAGAAAGCGGGTTTCCACCATCACTCAGCGCGATTCCGGCCGTGCTCTCCACGACGCCCTGATACGACCGACCGCTCGGGATTCGGCTGAGGTAGTCCTTGGTGAACGTGGTGCCCTTGACGACCGATTCCGTGTCGATCGTCTTGCGCTCGCCCTCCACAACGACGGTTTCCCCGCCGTACTTCATCTCAATACTGATGTTGGTCGTGCGACCGATGACGACTTCGATGCCCGTCTTCTTCACCGGGCCGAATCCTTGCTTCTGCGCCTGAAGTTCGTAGCGACCGGGGGCAAGTTCCGCATACAGGAATTCGCCGTTGTCGTCGGCCGTGCGCTGCTGTGCGCCGCCGATCAGGCCCGGCGACGAGACGGTGATCAAGGTGCCGGGGATGGCGATACCGCCATCGTCCACGACCACACCCTTGATGGTCCCCGCCACCGACGAAGCCAACGCGGGCCCCGACATGACCAGCAAAGCCCCAAAAATCGCCAGGAGGCGCAGCGTCAACGTTCGGAGCCTCGTCATGCAGGAGTCCTGGGCACCGACGGGAGCTCGGCGCGAGAGGTGGGGGTGGTTTGAGAGCGGCAAGGCATAGTGAGATAGGGACCGAAAGTCAACCGGATCTTGCGCGCGGCCAGCGTAGCTTACGTCGTTCTTGACGGCGGAGCGTGGCGGCGGATAGGCTCGGGCCGGTTTACTTCGCCTGTACTCCCCGGGGGGCTCATGAACACTTTTCAGCGAATTTGCAGCGTGGCGCTTCTGGCGTCGACCTGCGTCCTTCCTGCCGCAGCCACGACCCTCGCGCCGCTGACCGTGGAGCAGATGACGGATGCGTCCGACCTGATCGTACGTGGACGTGTGACGGAGGTATGGACCGAGCTGGACGAGCACAGTCACCTGTGGACGCGCGCCGAGGTCGAGGTCACGACCGGTTTGAAAGGCAGGGTTGCCGCCGGTGATGTGCTTGTCGTCGACGCGGCCGGCGGCACCGCGAACGACGGCTCGATACACGAAGTTCCCCTCGCGGCTCGGTATGGAAAGGGAGAGGATGTGTTCCTTTTTCTTGCGGAAACGCGCTTCGGTACGCACTACGACACGGTGGCGATGTCGAACGGAAAGTTCACCGTGAAGCAGGACCCGCGTGACGGCGTGCCGATGCTGGTCAAGTTCACCGTGCCCCAGGCGCAGGTCTGGGACCCGCGGTTCGTGCCCAATCCGGCCGTCGACAAGCGGGTGTCGCTTGCGTCCATGGAAGGGCTCGTGAAAACGCGTGTCGATCTCGGGTGGGATGGAAAGCCCATTCCCGGGATCTCCGGTGAAAAACTCCGCACGATCAACCGTCTTCAGGCTGGGGTGCGCTGATGCTTACGCTGCTCGTTCTTGCACAATCTGCCTTCGCATGGACCCTGACCGGCGGCTACTGGGAAGACGACAAGTTCCCGCTGCAATGGTTTGCCGACACCGACTACGAAGAATCGCTCCCGGACGGCTACAGCCTCGAAGTGCTCCATACCTCCTGGGAAAACTGGCCGGAGGCGGCCGTTTGCGCGGGGGTGGACGACCTGTTCATGGGGGAAATCCAAACGGCCGATCGCGACCTGAACGACGGCCGGTCGACGTTTCACTGGAACGACCCGGGACAGGAGGCGGCACCTGGCGTTCTGGGCGTGACCTACACCTCGGGGGAGCGTGGCAACGGCAGGCGCACCGTTCGCGGTGAGATCCTGTCCGAGTTGGTGGATTCGGACATCGTGTTCAACGACAACGTCGATTTTGCAGCGACCGCCGACATCGTCGCCGGGACCTGCAACAATGAATCCGCCATTGAAGGCGTTGCAACTCATGAGATTGGACATCTCATGGGCATGGGGCACTCGTGTGAGCAAGAAGACCTTTGCGCCGACCAGATTCTGCGCGACGCGACGATGTACTGGAGTGTCGCTGCGTGTGACGTCAACCAGAACGACCCGAGCGACGACGATATCGACGGCATCACCGCCGTCTACGGCGTCTCCGGACAGTTCACGGCGACGACGGACAGGTACGGCGGCACGCCCCTTTCCGTTGGTTTCACGATCACCAGTGAGGCCGAAGTTACGGGCGCCCACTGGCAATTCGGAGACGGCGAGACCAGCGATGAGTTCCCGTCCACCACGCACGTCTACAACACGTCGGGGCAGTTCTCCGTTCGCGTGAAACTCTCGCTCGCAAGTACCGAGTGCGGCGAGCTTTCCGACACGCAGGAAGCCATCGGGTATGTGCTCGCTTGTGAGCCTCCTGCGCCTGAAAAAGGCGCGGACGGCTTCTTTCAGGTCCAGCAGAAGGTGGGCTTGACCTGGTCCACCATCAACCACACCGACGTGTCTACCTACGGCTGCGTCGATACCATTCAGTGGGAAGTCTACAAGGGCGGCGGAAGTGACGCCATCAAACCCGATAATATGGTGGATTTCGACGGTGACGGTGACGGTGATCCGATCGGCGCGTGGTCGCCGGACATCAGCTTTCCGGAGGCCGGCACGTACACTGTCGTGATGAACATCGGGGGTCCTGGCGGAATCGAGGCCAACTCGATCACCGTGGACGTGACGGATGACACGGCCGGAGGGTGCGACGCAGGCGGCTTGGGCATCGCCGGGCTCGGCGCGCTGGCCGCGGCCGCGGCCGCCGCGCTCAAGCGCCGACGCAGCTGACGATTCGAGCGGAGCATGTTCCTTCTGCCGACGGCGTTCGCATGGGCCGGCGGCGTGGGGCTGGCTGTAGCTCCGTTCGCCGAAATCGAGGTGGCGGTCGTCGAACCCGTCGCGATCCCTGAGGATCTTCCGGTCACAGGGCCGTTTCGACTCGTTGGCGTGGTTGACGGGGTGCGGACCTACGAGGCGCCGCTCCCGGTTCGCCCGCGCGTGTTGTTCTACGAACGTCCACCCGACGGCATGGTGCTCAAGTCGGGCCGCCGAAACCTGTACTATTCGAACGACCCGCTCGATCGAGGCCACCCGAACTCGTGGGAATTCACGGCAAACTCACTGATGATTCGCGTCGGACGCCTCGGGGCACGGCCGACCAACGGAGACTACACGCTGCGATATCCGCGGGCCACTCGACGCGAACGGGCATTGTCCCGCACGGCGGAGGAGGACGCCGCGATCTTCGCGCGGCGGACGGCACAAGTGGACGAGGTGTCGCGACAGGGGGTGTACCTGCCCGTTCCCGCGTTGGCGGGATGGGATGTGGACGTCCCCGAGCGCGGGATCTTGCGGTTTTCAGTGGGCATCCTGCCCCCGGAGGTCGCCGACGGGAGTGCGAGTGACGGCGCGGATCTGTTCGTCGAGGTGGTGGCGCCCGATGCCGTCGACCTCGACGGCCCGGAAGTGGGGCGGTGGCGCGTCACGCCCGGCGCGTTTGCCGACCACCGCGTAGACCTGTCGGCGTACGCTGGCCGGCGCGTGCGCTTGCGCATGCGAACCATGGACACGGTGCCGACCCGCGATGCGGTGTTCATCGCAAGCCCGACGGTGTTCACTCCGACCGAAAAGCCTCGCCGCGTAGTGCTTGCATTCATCGACACCCTTCGGCGCGACCACCTGCCAACGTACGGGTACAAACGCGCGACGACGCCGAAGATCGCCGCATGGGCGAAGGAAGGCGTGGTGTTTGACGACGCCCGCACCGTTGCCCCGTGGACCCTGCCGAGCGCGCGCACGCTCCTGACGGGACAGGAGCCGGAAAACTGGTCCGTGACGGAGACGCTACAACACCGGCTTGCCGCGCAAGGCTGGGCGACGGGCGCGTATGTAGGCAACGTCTACCTCTCGTCGAACTTCCAAATGGCGGATGGCTGGGGAGAGCACAACTGCGTGAACTGGCCGCGGGCAAGCTACGAAGTTGCCCACGCCCGGCGATTTCTCGCCGACCACGCAGACCAGGACGCGCTCGTGATGGTGCATTTCATGGATATGCACCTGCCATACCAGGAACCGAGGTCGTACCGAGGACTTTTCGCGGGGAAGGCACCGTCTGGGCTGGCGGGCGGATTCAATCGCAACCAGCTCGTTCGCGCGGCGATGCGACAGCGCGATCTCGTGAAGCAGTATCTGGTCGACCGCTACGACCAGAACCTCCGCTACCTCGATGACGAGCTGTCCGGGTTTCTCGCCGAACAGCCGGACGATGCCATCGTCGTGTTGTTCAGTGACCATGGGGAGGAATTCTTCGACCACGACAGCGTGGAACACGGGCACACGCTGTACGACGAGCTGATGCGCATCCCGATGTTCGTCCACGCGCCGGGCCAAACGCCGGCGACCGTGGCGGCGCCCGTGTCCATCGCCGACATCACGCCGACCGTGCTCGACCTCCTCGGACAGGCCGCGCCGGGATTGTTCGGGCGGTCCCTGGCGACGCTGATCACACGCGGAGCGGACGCGACGTTCGACCATCGCGTCCGCGCATTTGGGCGTCCGCTGTACGGATTCGAGGCGTGGGGGGCGGTTCGGGACTCCGTGAAGTACTCCACCATCGCCGGAACGGAGCGCATCATCGACTTGGCGGCGGACGCTTCGGAAATCGACGATCTCGTACCCGCCGGCTCCGACCCGGAGCCCGGACGCGCGTGGCTGGCAGAGGGGCTCGGGCGCCCGGTGAACCTCGTCTATCGATTCACTCCGACCGGCCACAGCCGCCGCGGCGTTACGATTGACATCCGCGTCCCCGGTGGGATCGCGCGCTGGTGGATCGGCGATGATCCTACGAAACTCTCTGTCGCGGAAGCAACGCAGGTGGACGCGGAGACCCTTCAGGTCAGCTTCGCGAGCCGCCTCAACACCCACCGCGAAGTGTTCGTGCTGCCGACGCTGCCCGTGCTCGAAAACGTCGAAAACGTGGAGATGAAGCTGGCCCAGCAGGACGATATGACGGCATTGCACTACGAAAACGCAGACGGCGCCGGCACGCTGCTCGGCCGCACGCGAACGGGAGGGTGGGTGTTGGAAGCGAGCTGGGGCGTCATGCCGATGCCCACGGGAACGGCCACGTCCGGTGCCGACCCTGAGCTGAAGGCGGCGTTGGAGGCCCTCGGCTACGCGGTCGGAACCGGCGACGCGCTAGACGACGCGCCGCGCGAGGTTGGCGCCGACGACGACGGCGACGGCGGCCACGACGCCGGAGTGGGCTCGCCGCGGCTCCCCGGGGCGCGGTTCCTCGGCGGCGACGACCGCGACGCCGACGAGCGCTGAGCTCTCGGTCGGGAATGCTGGCCACACCCGCACCGCCCGCGTCGTCCGTGCCTCGATCTAGTCCGGCTGTCCCGACCGCCGAACAAGCGCGCCCAACCCACGCGCCTCCAGCCCGTCCAAAAGAATCTTCAACGACGACGGGTCCACCACCGCCTCCGTGTCCGAAATCCAGCCCATCACGTGCTCGTCGAGGGCGACAACGGCGCGAATCTCGGCAAACACGTGCGGTTCACTGACCCGCAGGACGGCGACGTTGCGATGGACGATGATCATCGGGATTCAATCCTGTACGCGTACCCCTGCTCCGTGAGAAACAACTGTCGGCGTTCGCCGAAGGTCTGCTCCACGGTGTCGCGGGTAATGAGCGTGTAAAAGTTCGCCTTGTTGGCGCCGCCTTTCGGCCGGAGGATACGCCCGAGCCGCTGCGCCTCTTCCTGCCGCGAACCCCACGTTCCGCTGATCTGAATGGCCACGTTGGCGTCCGGAAGGTCCACCGAGAAGTTGCCGACCTTCGAGATGATCAGCACGCGATCCTCACCGGTTCGGAAACGCTGGAACAACTCGTCCCGCTTTTTCTGGGGCGTCTTTCCCTCGATGAGTGGCAGACCGAGACGGCGGGCCAGAAATTCCAACTGCTCGACGTACATGCCGAGGATCAGCACGCGATCTCCCCCATGCCTCTCCAGGAGCTCCTCGATGACTGGGCCCTTTCGCGCATTGATGCTGGCGATCCGAAATTTCTCCCGGTCATCGGCTACCGCGTACCGAATCCGGTCGTCCTCGGCGAATCCGACACGCACTTCGGTGCACGACGCGTTGGCGATCCACCCCTGATGCTCAAGATCCTTCCACGGCACGTCAAACCGCTTGGGCCCGATCAGCGCAAAAACATCTCCCTCCTTACCGTCTTCCCGTACGAGCGTGGCCGTGAGTCCGAGCCGCCGCCGCGCCTGAAGATGGGCAACCGCGCGGAAGATCGGCGCCGGCAAGAGGTGGACCTCATCGTAGATGACCAGCCCCCAATTCTCACGATCGAACAAGCCAAAGTGAACGAACTCCTCCGTCTTCGACTTCCGGAAGGTAAGCATCTGGTAGGTGGACATCGTGACGGGCTTGATGTCCTTCATCTCCCCTGAATATTCTCCAACCTGATCTGCGGTAAGCGTCGTCTTGTCCAGGAGTTCGCTCTTCCACTGTCGCAACGCAGTGATGTTCGTGCACAGGATCAGCGTCTTCATGTTGAGACGCGCCATCGTCGCGATGCCGACGACGGTTTTTCCAGCTCCGCACGGCAGAACCACCACGCCCGATCCGCCGACCGCCAACGAATCGCCGAAAAAGCCATCCACCGCGTTGCGCTGGTAGTCACGAAGGCCCCATGGCACGCCGCTACTGTTTTCGGGCGTCATCGTGAATTCCAGAAGTTCTCCATCACGAAATCCCGCGAGATCCTCCACCGGGTGGCCCGCATGGGTGAGCGCCTGCTTCAGCTCGCCGCGATTCGCGGGGTCGACAAGCACCGACGTATCGCTGACGCGCTTGCCCAGCAGCGGAATCACAGGCTTCAGACTGCAAACCTCCGTCATCAGCACGTCGTCCGCCGCCTCGAGCAACAGGCCGCGCGGATCCTTGAGCAGCTTGAGGCGCCCGTACCGCGCCATTGTCTCGCGGATGGAGTACGGCACGTTGGGCGGAACGTCGTATTTGGCCCAGCGTTCGAGGGCCGCCAGAACTTCGTCGACACCGAGTCCAGCGCTGGCCGCGTTCCACAGCGAGAGTGGCGTCACACGGTAGGTGTGGACGTAGTCCGGTGATTTCACCAGCTCGGCGAAACGCGCAAGTTGGTCACGCGCAGGTTTGAAATGTGGCCCCATCGTCTCCAAAAGGAGCGAGTGATCGGACTGGACGATGAGCGGATTGTCAGGGACGTAGCGCATGGGGGCCGCGAATCTAAGCCGGTACCGGCCGATCCGCCTGCGATTGCGATAGGACCGCGCCTCCCGCGATGATCAAGTACCTCGGCTCCAAGCGATTGCTCCTGCCTGCCATCCTCGACCTCGTCGGGGGGCTCGCGCACGAAAATGCGCAGACAAGGTCCGTTCTGGACCTATTCTCGGGCACGTCGCGCGTCGGGCACGCACTCAAGAAGGCGGGATTCCGCGTGCTGGCGAATGATCACAATGCGTACGCTGCAACGCTGGCCGGTTGCTACGTCGCGGCCGATCGGGAGGCTGTCGAGCGCGATGCAACGCGGTTGATCGACGAATTCTCCCGCCTCCCGGGGCGAGACGGTTGGTTCACCGACACCTACGCGCGCCGAAGCCGGTTTTTTCGGGAGGAAAACGCGGCACGAATCGAGGCCATACGCGACGCCATCGAGGCGAAGGCGTTGCCGCCCGAACTGCGCGCCGTGATGCTTGTCTCGCTCATGGAGGCCGCCGACCGGGTGGATTCCACGACCGGAGTTCAGATGGCGTACTTGAAGGCGTGGGCGGCGCGCGCCAACAAACACCTGACCCTGCGAATGCCGGACGTACTTCCTCGGGCCGTCGCCGGCAAGGGCGAGGCCCATCAGCGAGATGCGCTTCATTTCGTGGCGGACGTCGAGGTCGATATCGCCTACCTCGATCCTCCCTACAACAGCCATAAATATCGTTCCAACTACCATATCTGGGAAACGCTCGTTCGCTGGGATCAGCCTGAGGTCTACGGTATCGCATGCAAGCGCATCGACTGTCGCGACGGATCGAGCCCCTTCAACACCGCCCGGGGGTGCTTACCGGCGATGGCGCACATCATTCGCAGCGTGCGCGCCCGGCACCTCGTCGTCTCGTTCAACAACGAGGGTCGCATCGCAAGGAAGGAAATGGTTGCCCTGCTAGAGGAGCGCGGCGCCGTCGAGGTGATCGAGCACGACTACAAGCGCTACGTCGGCGCCCAGATCGGCATCCACAGCCCCGCGGGAAAGAAGGTCGGCATCGTGTCGCACCTCCGAAACGTCGAATACATCTTCGTCGTCCGGAACGCGACGCCTATTTGTGCCGGAAGGTGATCCGGCCCTTCGTCAGGTCGTAGGGGCTCACGGCCACCGTCACCCGGTCACCAAGGACAACGCGGATACGAAACCGGCGCAACTTTCCGGCGAGGTGAGCGTGCACTTGAGTACCCGCATCCGTTTCCACAAGGAATGCGCCGCCGGGGAACACTTCTTTGATGACGCCGTCGATTTCAATCAGATCGTCGCTCGCCATGTGACCTCGCGGGCGGCGTCTAACCCGATGGCGCGGGTCGGGGCAACCGGCGCGTCCGTTACCCCCCGGCTTCGGCGACCAACCGATCCAGGTCGGATCCGTCGATGGCGCCGCGCGTGTACGCGCCGATTTGTCCGTCCGGCCGGATGACATAGGTGGACGGATACACGTCGATAGCCCAAGCAGAAAGCGTCGATTCGTCCGCTACGAGCACGGTGTACGTCACGCCGAGCTTGGCCGCGGCCCTCGCGAGCTCCGCTCCCCGGCCGCTCCGCGCGGCCACGCCGAGCACCGCGACATCGGGATGCGCCTGAGACCACGCCGCGAATTCCGGAATCTCGGCCCTGCACGGCGGGCACCACGTCCCCCAGAAGTTGACCACGACCGTCTTGCCACGCAGGTCGGCCAGCGAATGCGTGACTCCCGACGTGTCCACAAGGCTCAGGTCCGGCGCCGCACCGCTCGGCCGTGACAGGCGATCCCACCACGCGGCACCCGCCACCAGCGCGATGGCCACGGCCAGTGCGATGCCCCAATCCGCGAGCATCCGCCTCATCGAACCCACTCTCCGATGCGCCGCTGCAATTCGTCTCGCGCCGCCCGAAACGCCTCCACTCGCTCGGAAACCGGCGCACTCGACGGATCCGGAATCAGCCACTCGATCCGGCGCGCGCCACCAGGCACCCGCGGCGCCTCGCGGTCCAGCGCAACAACCAGCGTAATCTCTTCCGTCGGCACTTCGGACACGCTCTTGGCACGCAGCCCATTCGCGTCCACGCCGATTTCTTCCAGCGCCGCGCGGACCTCTGGCCGGACGTTGCTCGGCCGCGCGCCCGCGCTGTACGCATCGTGCCCAGCGTGCCGAGCCAACGCCTCCGCAAGCGGACTCCGCGATGCGTTCGAGTAGCCAATGAACAGGACCGTCATCCCTCGCGTACCTCTCGCGTGCCGCTTCTATCTTCTCCCACTCTTGACGCGGCAAGGGTATAGTCGCGCGCGATGAACATCGTCTTCTACGGTCTGGTGCTGCTCTCGATGGTCTTCGCGACGGTGGGCGGGGTGCCGGAGCGCGACGCAGTGGTGGCGTCCGGTGTCGCCGTTGTGGACGCGCCCGCCGGTGCGGCGAAGGAAGATCCGGTCGAGTTGGGGCCAAGTCGTACCCCCGGAAAGATTGAATCCGTCGAGGCAGGAAGGGCCACCGTGCGTGTGTCTGCTGCCGACGGGGCCACCACCGTGCGCTTCCCCCGCCAGTCCGCGATGGCCGCGGTCAGTAAGGCCTCGCTCGACTCCGCCAAGGGCGCGATCGAATTCGCGCTCGGCCTCGTCGGCGCCATGACGCTGTTTCTCGGCCTGATGAAGGTCCTGGAGGCCGCCGGCGGCCTCGACGCCATCTCCCGCTTGCTGCGACCCGCAATGGTTCGCCTTTTCCCCGACGTCCCGCCCGATCACCCGGCCATGGGCGCGATGATCGTGAACCTTGCCGCCAACGTGCTCGGCCTCACCAACGCCGCTACGCCGTTTGGAATCAAGGCGATGCAGGAGCTGGAAAAACTGAATCCGCGCCCCGGCGTCGCGACGAATTCAATGGTGCTTTTCCTGGCGATCAACACCAGCGGCGTCGCCGTCCTGCCCACCGGCATGATCGCGATGCGCGCCTCCCTCGGCTCCACGAGCCCGGCCTCCATCTTCGCGACCACACTTTTGGCGACCAGCCTCAACACGATCGTCGCCATCTTCGCCGCAAAAGGACTGCAGCGGTTCTTCGGCGGTCAGCCCCCCGGAGATGTTCCGCGAACGAACGTTCCGCTCCTCACCCTCATTCCAATGATCATCGCGCTTTCCGGCATCATCGCGCTCATCGCGACCGTGTACCGCTTTGGTGACCTTGCCAACGCCTGGATCGTACCGGGCCTCATCTTCGGGCTCCTCACCATCGGCGTCGTTCGAAAGGTCCGGGTGTACGAGGTCTTCATCACCGGCGCGCGGGATGGCTTCGAGACCGGCGTGAAAATCATGCCGTACCTCGTCGGCATCCTCGTGACGGTTGCGATGTTCCGGGCGAGCGGGGGAATGGGTTATCTCGTCGACTTCCTGACGCCGGCCGTGGCACTTATCGGCATGCCGGCAGAGGTATTGCCGGTGGCGCTGCTCCGCCCGCTCTCCGGTACCGGCGCATTCGGGATCACCGCAGAGATCATGCGCACCCACGGCCCCGACTCGCACGTCGGCCAACTCGCGGCCACCATGCAAGGATCTTCGGAGACGACGTTCTACGTCCTGGCCGTATACTTCGGGTCGGTTGGCATCACACGCCTCCGTCACGCTGTTCCCGTCGGCCTGATCAGCGATGCCGCGGGCGTCCTGGCCTCGCTGTTCGCGGTCGCGTGGCTGCTCGGCTGATCAGCGGGCGGTAAGCGCGCGGAACACACCATCCGCCTCGCTCGCCGTCATGTCGGGAAGGCCCACGCGCCCCCCTGGAACCCACAGCACCACGCGTGCGAGACCGATCGCCCGCAGCACCGGGCCCGCAACGATGCGCAGCGACTGAATCTTGTCCCGAGGGAGGATGACCGTGTCGCGACGCACGAACCCTCGTCGGCACACGATGAACGCATCGGTCACAAGCCAGCCTTGCCAGCGCCAGTCGAGCGCCGCCACCAGCCATCCCCATGCAAGCAGCGCATACGCCCATGGGCTGCCGACGACGAGCGCCACCACGGTCGCGATGATGGACCACCGAATCGACGCACCGAACAGTCCACGCCAGAGCGCGCGAGCCGCGGCCGGACGCAGGGGAACCGTCCAGGGGTCCACGTCCAGCGTTGGCAGCGCGAGTCGGGCGATTTCCATCGTCTCCTCGGCATGCACCATCGGCACGATTCCTTCCGCCAACTGACCCTCGGAGTCGGAGGGAACCCCACTTGCCGCCGTTTCGATGTTCATCGTGGCGTACCCCATCCACCGACGAACGAGCGGCTCTTCGACGCGCAGCATCTGGACCTTTCGCACCGGAATCTCCACCCGCCGACGCGTCAGCAGGCCGGATTCCGTGGCCAATCCGTTGGCCGTGCGGGTGAGGCGATAGCCGTAGAAGCGGAGCACCGCGCCGCCGACCGAAAAAACGTAACCGCCGGCCAGCGCAAGCAGGACCAGCCCTGCGATTGACGCTTTTCCCATGCCCGCCGTCGCGTCGGGCATACTGCCGGTCGAGATCATCTGGAAGTCCGCGCTCGCGTTCATCACGACGCCCAGCACGGCCGCCGCAGCGCCGATCCGCCCCGCGCTCACGCCGTACCCGAGAATCTCGATGATTCCGATCTCCGCGACGGCATCTGCTACGGCCTCCGCCCCCGATTGGGCCGGGCCCGCGGAGTGGCGCGACAACGCGACGCGCAATCGCTCCCCTTCCTCCACGCTGATGGCGCTCAAAAGACCCTCCGCGCCAACCTCTCCCGCCGTGTCGACGCGCACCTCAACCAGCCCGCTCATGCGATGGAAGATGTTCTGGACGACCTCGACGTTCTGGATCCGCGCGATGTCGATGGCACGAAAGCTCTGGGTAAGAAGCCCGCCACGAAGCTCCAGCTTCCCATCATTCACGCGGTACCGCAGCGTGAGGAAGTGGACACCGCTGCGCACGGCGGCAGTCGCGAGAAAGCCGAGCACAACCAGCAGATTCATCCACGATTGCAACCCGGAACCGACCGCAATCGCAACAATGAAAAACCACGCCCCGCGGGCCGAACGCCACAAGTGGGGTACCAGATTGACCAGCAGGGAGGCGGGATGTAGCCCCCGCCACTCTGCGTCAGACGCCATCGTCCCCGCCGCGGCGGGCAAGCAGATCGCGCAGACGATGCGCCTCCGCTTCATCGAGGCCCGGAATGGATCCGTCCGCGACGAATCCCGCCGCCGTGTACACGAGCAGTCGCGACACACCACTCCACCGTTCCAGCGGACCGGAGCGCGTATCGATGTGCTGGATTCGATTCAGCGGAACGCTCACCGTTTGGTGGAAAAGCACACCTTGCTCCACGAGAAGGTCGTGTTCCCGCAATGAATACCGGAATCGAGCGTGCTGCAGGGCCGGCCACACCATCGACACCGCGAGCATGCCGAGCACGCCCCCGACTCCAACCGAAGCGCCGACCGCGACATGCCCGCGAAACGCGATAAATCCGCCCAGACCCACGAATACGGGCAACCAGAAGGTCGCCAGACGAACCACGGCCTGCAGCCGCCAAAGCGTGATGACCCGTGGATCGAGCGTGAGCACGCCCGCCTCTAATCCGGCGCGACGCCGCCGTACCGCCACGGACGACTACCGCTGCTTGCGGCTGGCACCGATGGCCGGGTCGGGCTGCCCGTCCTCTCCGATGTACCCGAGCGCCTCCAGTTGCTCAAGGAGTTGGTTGTCCGCGCCGCCGCCACCCGAGCCTTCCCCCAGGTCAAACGCCGCACGCGCCAGTCGGTAGGTCGGAACCGCCTCCACCGCCGCGACGTCCACCAACGCGTCTGCGACCCGACCCGTCCAATCGGCCGCCGGTGCCAACCCCAACAAGGCGTGGAGGGTCGGCGCCGCATCGAACACGTCGATTTCCGCGCGCGCACCCGCCTTTGCGTGCGGCCCCCACACCACAAAAACGGCAACATCATGGTGCGATCCGTTGATCAGCGGCTGGGCCGTGGAAACCTTGAAACCGTGGTCACTGGTTAGGACGAGCGTAGTATCGGGATCAAGCTGGGCAATGACGCGAGCCAACACGCTGTCGAGGTACCGATAGTAGTCCGGAACCCAACGGCCCGCCTCCGCGAGACGGCTCGCGTCGATGCCCTCGGAGAACGGGGGCGCCCGCCGGTCCGGATGTTGCTTGATGACGGAAGCAGCCGCGCGGGCGTGCGCCGTCGGGTCGGCCCGAATGATGTCGGCGTTCCCGGGATCGGTGAAGGGCCAGTAAAGGTGCGAAACCTGATCTGCCCCGTTGACGTATACGGCGCCGAGGTCCGCGTCGGACCCCCTCCAAAGGGATTCAAAAACGCGAACGTGCGTTTCGTCGCGAGCGAGGGGATGGTAGGGAGCGCCGTAGGCACGGATCTGGTATCCGACGACGCTGGCGTCCAACCACGCCGCGTCGGGTCGAAGCGGTTCAGCAACCGCGGACAGAGCGTCCGGGTAGGTCAACGCCCACGTGTCGACGTCGGTGGCGGCGGCCGGGGCGCTTTGATCCTTGTTCATCGGGAAGGACCAGGCGAACTTGTCGGAAAGGATGGAGCCGTGGATGGGCGAGGCGGGCCATGTCATCAACCACCCGCTCACGACGCTGCGCCGGCCGAGTCCAGACAACGTGTCCCACGTCCGCAAAACCCGCACGTCTGCGCCCGTGAACGGCTGCCCGTGTCCATTCGTCCAGCCGCCAACGCCATGAATCTCCGCGGGGTAGCCGGAAGCGATGATGGTCCACACAATCGGGGACATGATGGGCGGGGGAATGTGCATCTCTCCGCGCGCCCCCTCCGTCAGCACGCGCTGAAAATTCGGGAGCTCCGCCCCCATGCGATCCAGCATGGTGTATTCGAGACCGTCCATGCCGAGGATCACTACGCGGCCGTGCTTTTCGGGCGCGCATGCGGACAGCGCAAACACCAGCGCAGTCACGACGCGACCTACGCCGGCAGCCACCCACGCTCCTTCAACGACGCGCGAACGTGCGCGAGTCCGGACGCGGCCTCCTCCGACGTCATCGAGCGATCCACGGCGTTGAACGTCAGGGATAGCGTGACCCGCGCACCCACCGGCAACGGATACACATCGCGCACCCGTGCCCCGGAAAGGAGCGGGACCGTCGGCACCGCGGCCAGCACCGCGGCGGCTTCCGTGCGAGGGGGAACCGTCACATTCAGGTCCAGATCGATGGAAGGAAAACGCGGCGGAGCGGCGAACCTGGTCAACGGAGGCGCGAGGGCGGCAATCCGCTGAAGATCGGCGGCGAAGTAGACCGGGGCCTCCCGCAAGCCCGACTCGCGCACAAGCCGCGGATGCAGCTCCCCTGCCACCAGCCAGTCGCCAAGGGAAAACGCCCGACCTGGATGGAGGTGCGGGTGTACTGCACGACCCACGTTCACATCGGCCCCGCTGGCCCGACCCAACGCCGCCAGCGTGTCCCGGAGTGCAAGCAGCGAAAATCCAATGGCGATGCCCGCGAGGTGGAACGCCTCATCGACCGCGCCGTCGTGACGACGATACAGCTTGCCTACCTCGAAGAGGCCGAATCCGTCGTACTCCTTGCGGTTCTGAATGGCCGCCTCCAAAAGCGCCGGAAGCGCCGTCGTCCGGAAATACTTGAGGTTCTCGGCGATGGGGTTGATGAGCGCAATCAGCGCCGCTCGTTCCAACGAAAACCGATCGACCTCCGCATCTCCGATCCACGCCGGCAGGTACACCTCATCCCACCCATGCGCGGTGAGGATACGACGCGCACGCGCGGAGGCAACGACGATGGGGTTCGCTCGCGGCGCCACCAGTGACATCGTCGGCGCGATGCTCCGAACATGCTCATACCCATGGATGCGGCCGACTTCCTCGACAAGGTCGTCCGGTAGCTTCACGTCCGGACGCGACTCGGGGACGCGCACCGTCTCGCTGGCGACATCGAAGCCGAGAGCGCGGAGGATGCGATCGATGCCGGCGTCGGCGATGTCCATCGCGAGGCGCGCGCGCACGAAATCGCGATCGAGGGCGATTTCAGTGCGCGCTCGCGGTGCCTCCCCGGCCTGCGCCACCGAAACAACGGAGCCGCCGGCGACCGAGGCGAGAAGGAAGGCGAGGCGCTCCATCGCAGGGCGAACGCCAGCAATCGGCAGGCCCTTCTCGAATCGGAGCGAGGCCTCCGTCCGCAGCGAGAGCCGCCGCGACGCGCGCCGTACCGCCGCCATGTCGAACGCCGCCGACTCGATCAAAACCTCCGTCGTGCCGTCTCCAACTTCACTGTGTGCGTCTCCCATCACACCCGCCAACGCGACGGGATGGGCCCCATCGCACACCAGCAAGCACTCGTCGGTAAGCGTGCGCCGAACGCCATCCAACGTTGTCATCTGCTCCCCGTTTTCCGCCATTCGGAGCACAATCGCATCCGAACGAAGATGGGCGAGATCGAAGGTGTGTAGCGGCTGACCGTACTCCATCATCACGAGGTTGGCGGCATCGACGACGTTGTTGATCGGCCGCATTCCCAGCTTGCGCACCGCGTTCTGGAGCCACTGCGGAGAAGGTCCGACGCGAATTCCGCGCAACAGCAGCGCTTCGTACCGCCGCGCCCGTGGTGTCCGAATGTCGATCGTGGGACGAGCCATCGTCGGCAGGAACTCGACGTTTGTACGGGCCGGCGACGCAAGCGGCAGCGACCAGATCGCGCTCGCGTCACGCGCCATTCCCAACAGCGAATAGAGGTCCGACCGGTTGGGCTCAAGGTCGAATTCAAGGACGATGTCGTCCAGTTCCAAAACGTCGAAAGTGTTGGCACCGACGGCGACCTCCGGCGCAAACCGCAGTGGCCGCGCCGCATCCTTCCCGATGCCCAAATGCAGTTCACTGACCAGCATGCCTTCCGACGGCAATCCCGCGATTTTCCGCTCCCCAACGGGTGAACCATCCGGCAGCGCCCCGCCCGCGATCACCGCCGCGTACCGCCCCCCTGCGACAACGCCAAACTTGTCGGCCACGACGATCGGCCGCGCGCTCGTGCGCCAGAGCGTGTGCTCGTTCTGGCGGCTGACCGGCTCGATCAGCTCGACCACGGCAACGTGACAGAAGGCCTCCCGCGAGGGAAAGCGATGGATCGCTTCCACCTCGCTCACCCGCGCATTCATCACACGGGCAAGCTCAAGGACATCCACGGCGACCGGGCAGAACGAGCGGAGGAGCGAGAGCGGAACACGCATCCGCGGTGTCTAACCGCCGTGTCTACCCGCCGTCCGGCTCCTCCTCGACGAGGACGCGCAGCACGGACACGCCGGTGACCTGAGGGTCGGCCTTCAACGCGCGCGCGGCAACCCGGTGACGGTGCACAAACATGCGGCGAGTGAGAATCGCGCTGGCTTTGGCGAGGTACCGCGGCGTGAACGTGACGGCGTCGATGTAACGGCAGCCGTCCGGGGTGACCTCGAACAAATGTTCATGTTGAAACCTTGAAAATACACTGTTGACCGAGGAGTCCACGAATCGGACGGGCGGATCGGCCGCCGACAACTCGATGGGCCAACCGATTCCATAAGGCAGGTGCAGCGGGCGGAGCCTGGCAGCGATCTTCGCAGGCGCGCCGCCGTTGAACGCAGAAACCAACGCCTTGGGATCCAATCGAAAACCCATGTACGGTTGGAATTCAGCCGCCAACGCCGCAGGATCGGTCTTGAGTTTCCACACCTCATCGGGCGTGGCGAAGAATCGGGTCCAGGTGCGTAGCAGGAACGTCGTGGCCATGGCGCGGCGGCCGTATCCCGTCAGGGCTCTGTAAACCGTGCGGGCGTTTCAGGACGCCGCGTTAGAAACGCCACCCGCCCGAGTCGCCGATGCTTCTCCTCGCCGCCGCACTTGCCCACGCCGAACCATACGCCCTGGCGGATGCCGGGGTCACGATGCAGCTTGGTTCCAACTGGCACATGAGCCGATGGAGTGACTGGGATTTCGACGGAAAGTCTGCCGACGGCAGCGTCTTCTTGCAGGTGTGGACAACGTCGTTTCAGGCGGCCGTCACCGACGAAAATGCAAAGGCGTGGGGGGCTGTCTACCGGCAAAAGCTAGAGGACGCGGAACACGCCACCGACATCAAGCTCGATGAGGAGCACCTCGAGAACGCGCACGGTCACCCGCGGGCGCGCATCACGATGTCGTTTCAACTTGGAAAAGGCGGGGGGCGCGGCGTGGAGCACATTGCCGCCTTCGCGACGGACGGGCGGATCGTTCACATCGCCACGCTGGCGGCCGCTCCGAACGGTGCGCGTGCGGCTGCACTCCTGAACGATGTCCTGGAAAACACCACCATCCAGCGGACCCCCACCGAAATCCCGACCACCTCGTTCTCCCTGACGACGGATGCATGGGAGACACCGTTGCCGCCGGGTTGGCGTCCGCCCCTGGCCAGTGAGGCTGCCGACGTTGCCTCTCTTGCGACGAAGACGCCCGAAAAGGAACCGACGACGTGTGCGCCTGCCGTGCGCCCGTACCCCGGCGGAGAGGCGGATCTGATGCTGGTCTGTCCATCGATTTGGGCGCTCGCAATTCTCGATGACGCGAGCTTTCCGGACGTCTCGGCAGCGCTGATCCACACCGTCTTTGGGAAAAAAGCGTCCGCGGTCCCGGCGCCCGAAAAAGTCTCGCTGCCCGACCGCCTCGGAATCCTGGTAAAGCCGGGAGACGCCCTGCACTTTGGCGTCATTCCGTGGGCCGATGGCGCGCTGGTGGTTTGGTCGGCCGGACGCGGGCCGGCAAACGACGAACTGGACAATTCGCTCAAAGCAACACTGGCCGGCTTTCACGCAACGAAGGGAGATGGCCTTCCGAAGCCGGACTTTGGCGCCGTGCTCGTCCACACGCTTACGTACCGGCCGTTCAGCCTGCCCGTGCTGGGCGGCGGCCTCACGTGCCTCGCTGTGTTTGGCGGCCTCCTGGGGCTCATCTTCCGTAAAAAAGAGCCGCAGACGCCCGCGTACTGAGCAGGTTGCCGGCCGTCTGCCCGCTGGATAGACGGCGCGCCCTTCCACGGTGGCCCCATGCGTATGCTTTCCCTCGCGCTCTCCCTCGTCGCCCCGATCATCCTCATCGACACGGCGCTGCATGCCCCGAGCGCGTTTGCCGGCGGGCCCTCCAAGGCGGAGCAGAAGCAGTTCGAGAAGGACGTGCAGGCCGCGTACCCCGGGGCCGTCTGGGCGCTCAAGGATCTTCCGGTCAACACCGGCTTCACCATGGGCGTCACCTGGATTGGCCCCCTCTGTGAAGTGACGAAAGAAGGCTACAAGATCGACACCACCACCGCGATGTCCGCGACCTACGGCAGCGCCAAGTCCATCTGGTATTCGGTGCGCCCGAACGAGGCGCTCGCGCTCAAAGAGTCCGAGTTTGACGACGGTATCTTTGCAATTACGTTCGTCGGCACGGGCGCCAGCAAGAGTCGCGACACCAAGCTCAAGATCATCGGCGTCACGACGTTCGCAGAGGTGAAGCCGGTTCTGGATCAGCTCCTCGCCTCCGCCTCGCCCGTGGATAGCAACACCGACTGGCCCGCGGACATCAAGGACGCCATCACCAAGCGCAACCTCGTCAACGGCATGTCGAAGAAGCAGGCGTACCTCGTCGTCGGTGAACCCACGGGGTCGTCGTCGCGCGAAGAAGCCGGCAAGAAGATTGAAATCTGGAACGCGCGGCAAAACAACGGAATGAAGATCGGGTACGGCGCCTCCGTCGAGTCCACCGGCTATCCCGCCGAACTGCGCTTCGAAGATGGCAAGCTGGTCGGCATCGCCACGGGCGCCGGCGGCGGCGTGAACCTCGATTAAGGCCCGCTACCCGCCCGCCAGCGTCAACACGCGCTGATACTGCTCCTCGGAAAACGGCGTCACGGACACGCGGCCTTGGCGCACGAGTTTTGTCTCCTTGAGCATCGCATCCGCGCGCATCGTCGTGAGCGTGACCGTTTTCCGAAACGCGCGCACCGGCACGAGGTCCACCGCCACCCAGCGGGGATCGCCCTCCGCCGTCGGGTCTGGGTAAAACTCACTTACTACCTCGGCAACTCCAACAATTTCCTTCCCTTCCTGCGAGTGGTAGTAGAGCACCTGCTCGCCAATTTTCATCAAGCGGAGGTTGTTGCGCGCCTCGGCGCTACGCACACCCGTCCATGCCGACCGACCTTCGGCCACGAACGCCGCCCAAGAATACGTCGTGGGCTCACTTTTCACCAACCAGCGGCTCACGCCTTTTCTCGTGTAAACGCTGGATGAAAGCCGAACGCCTGACCCAACTCGACGAGCACCATCAGCGGCCCCATCAACACGGAGATCGGGCGCTTGATCAACGCCGGCCGATTCCCCTCGAAACGATGGCCGATGAGTTGGAACGCCCACCCGACCACCTGCCCGCCCACCAGCCAGCGCCAATCCATCGTAAGGGCAGAAATGAACGGAGTGACGACGATGAGCGGAATTCCAATGCGATGGGTCAACCGATTCATGGGATGACGGTGCTCGGCTAGGTATCGGCTGTACTCCTCGCGCAGGTCGATGGACATGCGGCCCCCTAATCCGGCGGCGCGCGGCGGTATATGCTCTCTCCGCTTCCGGACGCCCCATGATGTTTGCCCTTCTGATGCTTGCGTGCTCGGATGAGCCCGCCGTGACACCCGCTCCCGGCGTCGATCCGACGGCTGCGCCGCCGCCGCCGGCGTCGATTCCGCTGGATTCACAGGCGAAGGCGCGCGTACTCGCCCCCTCCCCGCGGGAGATGGAGGCCGCCGTCCGCAAGGCCGGCATCGCCGACGCGCTCGGTCCGCTGATTCCAGAGCGGGCGTACAAGATGGACTCCGCCGCGGCCAGCATCATCGCAGTGCGTACGGGCGTGGTGCTCGCGGACGCGATCCTGACCCCGGCTACAGCGCCCAAGGAGCAGTTCGTGGCCCGCCTTGAACTGTTGAACAGCGGCATGAAGTCGGTCGGGATGGGAGCCGGATTGGTCGCCACGATGCAGGACATGTTGACCCGCGTGAAAAATGACGCCGCCTCGCGGGATGACTTCGTGGCGGAAGTCGACGCGGTGGCTTCGCAAATGGTGCCGGACGAAGGGTGGGGTCCGACCGACAGGTCGGGGCCCCTGGTCCAGGCTGGGGCGTGGCTGGAGGCGGCAAACCTTGTTTCTACCGCCATCATCGCCGCGAACAAGCCCGAGGCGGCGTCGTCGCTGCTGCAGCAGAAGGACGTTCCGGAATACTTCCTGAAGTACATCGAGACCGACGCCCCTGCCGAGGCTGACCGCGCGGTGCTGGTACAGCTGAAGCTGACGTTGACGGATCTTCGGGACCTCTCCAACAAGCCCGTCCTTACGATGGATGACGTGCAGAAGATCAAGAACAACTGCGACCTGCTGTTGACGCTGTTGTAGGGGGGCGGATCTCGAGCGGGCCGACAGCGCAGTCACCCCTCGGTCAAAATCACCATTCCCCGCTGCGTATCGCCCACGACGACAACGCCGTGGTCTGCCCAGAGGCCCCACGCGCCCCGAATGTCGGGATTGTCGATGGGCGCGAGCGCCTCGGCGGGAAAGGTGTCGTACGCGCCGATCAACGTAGGCGCGGTCGGCTCCGCCACATCGAAAACCCGCACGCCTTCGACGTACCAGGCGGCGTAGAGCCGTTCATTGAAGACGTACGCGTTGTGTACGCAATTCAGCTCATCTCCAGCAGGCAGCTCGGCTACGGGCACGCCATCGTCCAGGTTCCAGAGCCGCAACTTTCCGCCGATCTGCTCCGCCGACGTCGCAACGTACGCCGTGTCGGGCAGCGGCCAAACGTTGTGGAGGCTGGTGAATCCCCCGTCGAGCTGCGCAACTGGGACCGTCCGCGTCGTCGTCGGCGCGCTTCGGTCGTGCACGTCCACGACCGAGAATCCGGTGACGTGGGCGACGTAGAGCGTCTCGCCCACGAGGGTCTGATCGTGCGGGCTCCCGTCCGGTGCCCGCCAGCGGCCTACCTCGACCGGAGCGGATGGATCGCGGATATCAAAGATCACAACCGCCTTTTCCAGCATCGACGTCGCGTAGAGGTAGCCGTCGGCGACCATCAAATTGTGGACCGATTCGGTCGGGGCGCCGATTTCAGCGAGCAGTTCGGGCTGGCTGGGATCCGTGAGGTCGTAGAGGCGAATACCGACGTGGTCCCACGCCACATAATCCGGTGTTCCCGCCTGACAGTTGCAGTCCGACCCGGTGACGAGGATGCCGTTCTGGAGGTCCACGTCCCGCACCTGACCGATCCCGGTAATCGTCGCAAGCTGCACGGGGTTTGTCGGGTCCGAGATGTCTGCAACCAACACGTCGATCTCGGGGTGGATGCCACCGGCAATGACCGCGACATCGCCCTCGCCCCACACATCCATCGCGCCCGGCAGCGCCAGCTCGCCGGCGAGGGTGAGCGTGTAGGGGCCGGCGTCGGCGGAGTCAGCGGTGTCGGCCGGCCGGGCGGTTTCGCCGGTGTCGGTGGGCGCGGTGCAGGCGAGGAGGAGGAGCATCGGTGCGACGATCATACCGGGATGGCCTGCCACCACGGTGGCCGACCGGCAAGGCCCGCGAGCCGCGCGCCCGCAGCCCGGTCCATGGTGGTCGCGAGTTGGTGGCAGGCTGCCTGCCAGATGTCCACCTTCGCGAGGCGGAGTCGACCCGGCCAGCACCCAGATCGCGGTCGCTCCGCGACGTCCCTCTCGCGCCCCGAGCCCACCGTCCCGAACGTCGAACCGACCAAAGGGCACGATTCAACTCGCCACAGGGGGCCGTCGTTCGCCGACGCGATGCGCGTCGTCACGGGACTGTCGCTCGGCGGAGCGCTCGCGTGGGTCCAACCGACTTCCGCCCGTCCGCGTGCTCGACGGCCGCACACCCATCCGGTCGCACCGACACGGACAAAAACCCGTTGTGGATCGCTCGATGATGGGCGCCGCAGACCACGATCAGTTTGGCAAAGTCGTGCGTCCGACACTCGGACCACGGCTCGGTGTGGTGGACGTCCAGCCACAGGCGATTTCGACAGTCCGGTACCTCGCACTTCCAACCGGCTCGGTGCAACACCTTCCTGCGTAGAACCGGCGGAATCGCGCGGGTCGCGCGCCCCTCGCTGGGCCCCGGCTGCATGTCGATGATCTCCGCATCGCAGGCTGCCTCCGCGGCGATCGTCTCGGACACCTCCGCGGCGGGAGCGTCGAATCGCTCGCAGGAAGGACACTGCTGCAAGACGATGCGGTAGCGTTCGCCGGTGGGCGTCTCGCCGGGGTCGGCGGTCGCGATGATTTGGCGCGCCATGCACGCGAGGAGCGCGCCGTCGTCGATCTCCTCGCGCCCTAGATCGCTGCGCGCGCGTAGGAGGGAGAGCGCCTGATAGAGAACATCGGCGTCGGCGGCCTCAAGTTCGAAGCAAATGCGGGCGCGAGCGAGACGTAATTCGGCGTCCGGTTCGCCAGTCGGGGCGGGATCGCCGATTCGTGCGGCCGCAACCTCGCGCTCAATCACGCGAGCGGACATGGTTTTGGCGCGCTCCGTCCACGACCCATCTGTTTCTGCTGTGGCGACGCGCACCACTTCCCTTGCTTTCGTCCAATCCACCTCTCCTGCCGCGAGTGCGGCGTTCAGCCTGGGCAACTCGGGCATGCTCCTTCCGATGCGGAGCAGATCGCGAGTCACGCGGGACGTCAACTCGAGGGCAGCCATCGCATACTGCTCGATCGACGCATACCCGAGCAGGCGGAATCCTGCGGTATCGGCCAACTCCGCGAGCAAAATCGCCAGCCGATGTTCCGCACCGCGCTGTACCTTGCGAGCGGCGACCAGCCGTACATCGAGGGACCGGGCGACGTCGAGTTCAGGACTGAGAAATGTGGGGAGCACGAAGGCCATGTATTTCGGCGTTTTCAGAGCATTTTTGTGCCACCAGGATGCGCGCGGAGCGAGGCGAAGAATGCGCAAGTCGGCGAAGTCCCCGATCGCCGCTCCGCGTGGCCGGGCGGGGCCTTCGGCGCGACGCCGCGATCCAGGCACAAACGCCGCCCAACGGCAGCACCTTTCTGGCCGTGGAGGCCGAGGAAAATAAATTTGAAAACCGTCCACGTGGGTCAAACACTCGGTGGCTTACGATGCGACGGGCATCTCCCGACAGGGGTGGGTTGGCGGCGAAGTCGACGACGACGTACCCAGGGGGCCCGCCGAAGCTACACGTTCAGCGCCGGCAGGCCGCGGACGATCTCCTGCGTGCGCAGGCTCACCGTGATCACGCGCAAGAGCAGCGAGAGTGGATAGCGCGGGTCACCCACGGTCTCGGTGGCCCAAGCGTTGGCGTCTTTCACGATGCCGCTGGCCTTGTCGGTGGTGACGGCCTGGCGCTCCATGACCCACTCGATCGCGGGCTTGCCGTTCACCACGTACTCGTAGGCTTCGAGCGGGATGTCGCGCACGGTGAAGTGGGCGTTGTAGTGGATGACGGTCTTGTCCTTGCCCTTGCCGAACCGCATGTTTTCGACGCGGAGCTGGGCCGCGGTCGGCTTGGCGAGCCCTTCCACGCGCGCCGGGTACTCGGGCACTTGCTCGTAACCGACGTGCAGATCGCCCAGCAATCGCCCCGCATTGCTGAAGGCATGAAAGTCCGATGCGGATACGACGCGCGGGATGCGCGGCAGCTCCTTGCCGAGGTTGTCGGCGTAGCGCTCCCGGTAGTCGGGGGAGTGGAGGATGCCGTAGACGTAGTAGAATACGTCTTCCTTGGTGATCTTCTCACTCGGGTAGGCGCTCTGGAAGTGGGCGAGCCCGGCGTCGGTGATCCCGTCGCGGCGGACCGGAGCGCTCGGGCACTTCGCGTTGTAGACAGGTGGCGGTCGCTCCGCGACGAACAGCGATCCGAGGGCCCGCGCAGCGGGGGCGTTGTCGTCGGGTTCAGGGCTATCGGTGTCATAGAGGTGCAGGGGAAAGAACTGTGCCTTCTCCAGAATGTCGAGGCTGGGGATAGCGTCGGCCATCAGGCAAGAGAACGCCGGCCGAGAGCCGATGCCCGACACACCGATCACGAGATTCTCAACAGTCGAGGCGGGGAAGATGCGCGGCATCTGGTAGAGTCGGTCGATGAGCCGACGGTCATGGTACAGCCAAGCGGGCGAAAACGCTCGGTATAGGCCACGCACTGGCCGGGACCCGTCGAAATCGATCGTGTCGCCTCGGATCAACTGGCGCTTCAAGCCATCGCTCCAGCTGATCCTCGTGGGGTCAGGATCGACAAAGTCGTTGAGAACGGCCTCGCGCCCACGGCGGTCCAGTCCAGGGTAGGCCGCCGCCATCCGGCCTACTTCACCGTTGTAGAGCTCGATCATTCGTTGGATGTTGGCAACGACGGCCCTCTTCGAGGGATTGAACGCCCAGGCATCGCGTGCGGTCGCGACACCTAGGGAGAAGTTCTCGAACAGCCGTTCACCCATGTTGTCCTTGTCTTTACTGCCGGCGACGATGTGATCGGTGTACGAGGCGTCGCGCTGCTTTAGCCAGTCGCCGTGGACGTCCGGTTCCACCAGCGTCCAACCATTCGTCTCCGAAATGCCGGCCACGCTCCCAAATGCTGCCACCGCGTCGAGTTTCTGTTCCCGAGTGGACAGTCCCCGATGTCGCGCAAGTAGATTCGACCGCGCTCTTTCGCTTCCGGATTCTTCACCAGCACCGAGATCGCGACGGGGGCACGGCTCCCTCCGCCAAACGCATTGCCCGCCTCCTCGCGACGACGCTCACCCGATGTGCGCGCGTTTCCTCTCAGATGGAAGACGTAGATGCTGCTGAACTCGTCGGCAAGGCACCTCCGCAGCCCGTCCGCTGTGCTGGCCTCAATGAAGTTGGCGTTCGTCACAAAGCCCATGAGTCCCATGTGGCCGATACGATCGCTCGCCCAACGAATCGCCCGGATGTAGCTGTCGTAAAGCGGCTTCGAGCTACTCGCTGACGACCGTGCTGCGTAGGTGGCGCCGATACGGGCGTCGAGCGAAGGGTAGGCGACGTTCTGGTTGTTGTCGTTTTGCGAGTCCTGCCCCACCGAGTACGGTGGATTCCCGACGATCACCCGGATGTCGAGCCTCTTCTGCCGCGTCCGCCGCGCGCTGTTGTCGGCCAGCATCAACGACACGAGGTCGTCCTTCTCGTAGAGCTGGAAGGTGTCCGTCAGGCAGATGCCCTCGAACGGCTTGTACCCGTCGCCGATGACGTCGTGGTAGGTGGCCTCGATGTTGATCGCCGCGATGTAGTAGGCGAGGAGCACGATCTCGTTCGCGTGGATCTCGCTCGCATACTTCCGCGGCAGCTCCTCCTTCGTGATGAGCCCGCTCTGGAGCAGCCGGGTGATGAACGTGCCCGTCCCCGTGAACGGGTCGAGGATGTGAACACCCTCGCTCCCGAGCGTCTGCCCGAACTCAGTGCGAAGCAGGTGATCGACACTGTGTAGGATGAAGTCCACGATCTCCACAGGCGTGTAGACGATGCCGAGCCGCTCGGACATCTTCGGGAAGGCGTTGCGGAAGAACTTGTCGTACAGCTCCACCACGATCTTCTGCTTGCCGCTGGCGCTCTCGATGCCCTCGGCCCGCAGCTTCACCGAGTCGTAGAAAGCCTGGAGCGTCGCCGCCTCCTTGTCGAGCCGGTGCTCGTCGAGCACGTCGAGCACGGCCTGCATGGCCTTCGACATCGAGTTCTCGGTGACGAAGCTGTGGCCCGCGAAGAGCGCCTCGAACACGGGCCGCGTGACCAGATGCTGGGCCAACATCTCGATGACCTCGTCGCGGGTGAGGCTGTCATTGAGATCGTCCCGCAACTCCCCGGCAAAGCCGTCGAACGCGGCGCGCTCACGGGTGTTTGCGGGGTTGTCGAGGAGGCCGGCGATGCGGTCGATGTGGCTGCGGGCGATCTTCGCGATGTCCTTGGCCCAATCCTCCCAGTGGTGGCGATTGCCGACCTTCTGCACGAGCTTCGCGTAGATCGCACGCTCGATCTCGCCGATCTCGAACTGGATCTCCATCTGAACGGGGGGAACCGCGTTGTTCACGCTCGCGCCGATGGTGCGCCCGGCGCGCGCCGCGCTCGCCACGGCGCTGTTGTCGTCACCCTGTATCGGGCGCCGAATGAGCTTGTCCGTGACGGCAATGACCTCCATCTTCCGGGGATCGACCCCGGTCAGGTCGAGCTTGTTGACCATCGCGTCGAATCGGTCGTCGTGAGAGCGGAGCGCCTGAAGCACCTGCCAGACCACCCGGTAGGTCTCGTTGTCGTTGAGCGCTGCGTGGGGCTCGATTCCCGCGGGGATCACGACCGGTAGCACGATGTAGCCGCGCTCCTTGCCTGGCGATTTGCGCATGACCCGACCCACCGACTGCACCACGTCCACTTGAGAGTTTCGCGGCGTGAGGAACAGCACGGCGTCGAGCGCCGGCACGTCCACCCCCTCCGACAAGCAGCGAACGTTGCTCAAGATGCGGCAGGTGTCGGCAGGGGCTTCCCCCTTGAGCCAACTGATCTTCGCCTCCTTCTGCGAGGCGTTCATGCCGCCGTCCACATGCGCGGCCTCACACCGGAGGCCCAACGCCTCCTCCGTCTCGGGCGCGCTGCCCTGATACGCTTCCACCACCGTCTGAAACATCGACGCGATCGTCATCGACGCGACCTTGTGGGCGCGCGCGCCCGGCTTGGCCTGAATGACCTGACAGAAGGCGACGGCGCGCTTCATCGGGCCGGCGTCGCCGCTCAGATCCTCGGTCAGCCCCTGCTTGGCCAATGCCTTCCAACAGCCGACGATCTTCGCCGCGTCGTCCACGCGAAGCTCGTTATTCTCGTCCTTCAGGAGGTTCTGAATGCGCCGGCTGACGTGCGCCTCCTCCACCGCGAGCACGATGACCTTGTAGTCCACCAGCAGATCGCGCTTGACGGCCTCGGAGAAGGTGAGGACGAAGAGGTTGTTGCCGAACAACGCCGCGTCGTCCATCGAGCTGAGCGCCACGTTGTCGCGCTCGGCCATTGCCTTGGCGGTGTCCCCGAAGATGCGTGGGGTCGCGGTCATGTAGAGGCGCTTCGCCGTCTGGATGTAGGCGGCGTCGTGGACGCGGACGAAGGCGCTCTCGTCGTCGTCCCCAAATGTGGCGCCCGTCGTGCGGTGGGCCTCGTCGCAGATCACCAGGTCGAAGGCGGGAAGCCCGTGGTGCCGCTGGGCCAGGTGAACGACCTCGATGGAGTGGTAGGTCGCGAACACGACGCTCATGTGCTCGCCATCTTGCTGGCGGAGCACCGCAGCAGCCAGTCGCGCGGGTTCGGTGGTCGCTGGGTACTGCAACTCGTGCGCAAAGGTCTGGACGGTGTCGTCGTCCTTCTTGCGCTTCTTCCCGACGTCACTGTCGGAGCAGACCGCGAAGCTTCGAAGGCGGGTCTGGCTCTCTTGGGTCCACTCCGTGAGCGTCTGTGACAGAAGCGCAAGGCTCGGCACGAGGAAGAGCACCTGCTTTCCCTTTCCCGCGAGCTGCTCAGCCAGTTTCAAGCTCGTGAACGTCTTGCCCGTGCCACACGCCATGATGAGCTTGCCACGGTCGTCGCTGGCGAGCCCCCGCGACACGGCCGACACCGCCTCGCTTTGATGCGGCCGAAGCTCCTTCTGCCGCCGAAGGCAGGGCGCCTGCCGCGGGGCGAAGCGCGACCAGTCGATAACGCTACCCTCCAGCGCGGTCAGGTCCATCTTGTTGACCGGCACCTGTTGATCGCGGAGCGCGTCCTCCGCGTGTTCGCTCCAGAGGTCGGTGGTGCTGACGATGATGCGGTGGGAGAAGGGCTTTTTGCCCGAGGCGGTGAAGAAGCTATCGATGTCGGATTTCTGGACGCGGTAGTCGGGCGCGTAGAGCTTGCATTGGATGGCGTGGACCTCGCCCGCGACGGTCTCGGAGACGAGGTCGATTCCAACGTCGCGCCTGTCGAGGCCCTTGCGCTCGGCCCATACGGCGTAGGGCTCGACGGTCGCGTAAAGCTCCTTGAAGGCCGGCTCGTTGCGGAAATAGGCGGCCGTCAGCTCCTCGAAGTAGCCGCCGCGCTCGCGCTCGGTGACCCCGGCGGATCGGTAGGTGGTCAGGAGGGCTTCGAGTGCGGTCATCGGGGGCGGCTCGGGGGGGCGGCGGGGACCGGCTACGTACCACGACGGGCGATCGCGTCGACGCCGACGCTCGCCAGCACGCCCCTCGCCCCCAGACGGTTAAGCCCGCCCTCGGATGCGCTTTCGTCTGCCGGTCATCGCCGCGTTGCTCGCGGCGCCCGCGTTCGTCGCCTGTGCGTCCCGCGTGGACCGCATGGAACGCCGGTACTCGGCTGGGGATCACCAGAAGGTCGTCGATCGCGTGGCCCGATGGGAGGCGCAGGGCACGCGGCGGGATGTGGGGGCGCTCCGACTGGTGCGCGATCGGAGCGCGCTTGCGCTCGCCGACGCGGCCGGAAATGCGGCTGCGCTCACGACGTTTCGGGAGACGTACCCCGAGAGCACACTGCTCGGGGAAGCGCTGACACGGGAGTACGACGTCGCACTTGCGGAAGCGCAGGCGGAAGGCACGTCTGCAGCATTCTCAGCGTACATGAGGAACTACCCAGCAAGCTCGCACACGGAGCAGGTTCGCACGCTGGAGGAGAGCGTCGCCTTTGAGGAAGCCACCATCGCGGGAACGGCGGAGTCGATCGAGCGGTTTGTCGCCACCCACCCCGGCAGCGAATTGGCCGCCTCCGCCTGGACTGTCGTCGCCGCACGCACCCCCGGCGTGCACCTCCTCGGGCCCCGCGGCGGGCCGGTCACCCTGCCCTCTGTGCCTGTTGCAAGCGGCCGAATCCGGTTTGCCGGGCCGTGGCCCGCCTCCGACGCGTTCCCCAACGTCGTGGTGAATCTGCCGGGGGCGGGGCGGGGCACGACCTCGGAGTGGTGGAGGCTCGTCCCGCTCTGGGATGCAGGTGGTGCCTGGGTGATCGGTGAGGTTGCGCCCGCTGGGGAGCGGATTGCGTCCATGCTCGACATCCCCGCCCCGCGTTCCGAGGTGGGCCTGCTCTCGCTGGTCCTCCCGTCGGGGGCCAACGCAACGCGCGTTGCCCGCACCCGCGACCCGCTCATCTTGCCCGGAAGTTGCGTCGGTCAGGCGCACTTCGCCTTCATCCTCGAGCATCCCGGCGCGGGGAGCGAGGCTTTTCCGTTCGCCGTGGACTGCGCCGGCCCCATCTCTCTGGCGCGTGCTGCCGCCGCGCCGACCGCCGCCCTGTACTCCGCGATCGAAGTCGCCGAACGTGGCGACCTTGCGGGCGCACGTACGGCGTGGGATCGCGCGGCCAAACTCGATGGCGCCGCGCCCTTGTTTGCATGGTTGTCCGCGCACTCCAGCGATCCGCGCGGTCAACTCCTCGACCTCCGCCCGGCTGCGGGCGATGTGCTCGTTTGGCGAATGGAGGGCGGACGGCCCGTCACGCGGTGGATGCACCCTGGGGAAGCCGGCGCCGTGGAGTTGGGCCGCCGTGACGGCATGGTCGTGGCCGCCGGCAAGGGACTCTGGACAACTACGCGGCTTCCACCCATTATTCCGGGGGCGTGCGCCATCGACACCTTGACCGACCTTCGGCGGGGAGCGGCGGTGGCCGTCCAGCCGGGGATCGGGGTTTTGCTCGGCTCCGTCGGCCCCTTCGTCATGATCCGGACCCACGCCCCGGAAGGCTGCCCGCTCCCGCCGGGGCCCGCGACGGGGTTCGTGGCGTTCGACCTCAGCCTTGGCGAGCAAATTTCGGTCACGACGCCGGCGCACTCGCCCAGCGTTCCGGAAGCCGAAGTCGAGTTCCGGGCGGCAAACGAAACGGCGCACCTCGACGCCATCCACCTTGTCGCCGCGCGCCCTTCGTTCACGCCCGATCTGACGATGCGCTACCAGTTCGCCAAACCGGCGCGTTGCCGCACCTGCGGGGACGATCGCTGGTCCGAGGGCACCGTTTCTGTCGAGGTGACGGGAGCGACGCCTCCGGAGTTGACCCCCTGGCAACCCACGCCTGCGCTGGTTCGCTCGCTGGTGGGGAATGCCTCGGGGTGGAGCGTTGTGCGCGATGAACCGGCGGAGAACTTTCGCAGCTTTCGGTGAGCGTCGCCGCGGGGGTCCACCTCGGACGCGGCGCCACCGGGCAAACTGCCCTCTCGCCCGCTCTCGCCTGCGCCGATCTCCGGTTTGGAGATCCCACCATGACGTTCTTTTTTCTGGTTGCGTGTGCGCCCGACGACGGGGGCGCTACGCTGGAAATGACATCACGATCCACGGCGCCGTGACCGCGTCGCCCGACCTGTACGCCTTCCACCCCGCCGCACCCCCGTACATCCGACGCGTCACGCGCGGTCCACCCGCCACGACCGCGAGAGCGCCATCATTGCGGGCACAACGAGCGGAACAAACAAGGTAGAAAGCACCAATCCACCGACCATGACGACGCCGAGTCCGCGGTAGAGCTCGGTGCCGGAACCCCGCCCTGCCGCAAGCGGAAGCATGCCGATCACGCTGGTGAACACGCTCATCAAGATGGGCCGGAGGCGCGTGACCGCGCTCTCACGCAACGCGACGCGAGGCGGCAGCCCTTGGGCGACGAACTCCTGCGCCTGCGAAACGATCAGGATCGATGTGTTCACGACGACGCCGCAAAGCAAGATGAGACCAAGCATCGCGATGGTGTCGAAGTCCACGCGCGTTACGACGTTTACGCCCGCGAGGCCGAGCAGCGCCCCGCACACGGCCAACGGCACCGCCGTCAGAATGACGATCGGCTGCCCCCAGCTCCGATACAGCGCAACGAGAAGCAGATACACGATGAGAACGGACCAGCCGAACGACGCGCGCAAGCCGGAAAGCGCCTCCGACAAACGATCCGCGCTGCCCCCCGTGAACGTGCTGTAGCCAGGCTTCATGCCTGCGCGCAGGTCGGCAAGCACCGTGTCGTTCACGACGTCGATCATGTCGCCGAGGGCCGCCGTTTCCAACAGCGATACCTGCAGCGTGATGGCGCGCTCCTGGTCGAAGTGGGCGATGGAGACGGGTCCAAGACCTTCCCCGACGCGGGCGACCGCGTCGACACGGACGCCGGGTGCTACGGGGACGGCGGAGAGCGCCGCGGGATCCCGACGAATCGCGTCGGAGCCGATGACCACGAGGTCCAATTCGCGGCCTTCGTCGAGGAAGGTGCCGACGCGTCGGCCGCCCACCGCAGCCTCGACGGCGTTGCCGAGGTCAGCCGAGCGCAGGTGTGACTCCGCAAGACGACGCGCATCCGGCACGACGCGGATCTCCGGGGTGCCGGTTTCGTAGTCCGAGCGCACGTTGGCAATCCCGGGGATCGCCTTGAGGCGCGTTTGCGCGGCACCGCTCAACGCCGCGAGGGTCGGCAAGTCCGGACCGGTGAACGTCAGGTCGAATTGCCGGCCGGGATTGTTGAAGATGCTGGCGCGCCGCGGAAACAGGAAGCGGAACCCCGGAATCGTGGAGACTTTGCCGCGTAGTTCCGCGAGAAAGGCTCCGAATTGGGCCTCGTCCGAGTAGGCGTCCTGAAGGACCATCCCCACGGCGCTGAACCGTGAATTGAACACGACAAACGTGCGCCATACCCGCGGGTCGGCCACCAACTGGCGCTCGATGGGTTCGAGCAGCTCGGCAGCCGCGTCGGCGCTCGTTCCGGGGAGAGGCCGGGCAAACGTCAGGATCAGGTTGCGATTGCCTTCGGGGAGGTAGCTGGCGGCGGGAACGAAGAAGAATCCAGCCGCACTGGCAAGGAAGGCGGCCGCCACTACGGCGAGGCGCCACCCATGCGACGGAGCCGTCACCGCGTCCACGACGCGACCGTACGTCCGCGCGAGGCGACCCGGGCCCGGCGTCACGGTCGGCGCAGCCGTTGCGTGAACGTCCGCTCCATCCGCCGGTTTGGCCGCCCATAACCACCGTGACGCTGCGGCAGGAACCACCGTCAGCACCGCCACCAGCGAAAACACGCTCGCCGCGCTGATTGCGATGGCAAGATCGCGGAAGATCTGCCCCGCCTCGCCGTCGAGGAACACGACGGGCGCGAACACGCAGATGTTGGTGATGGTCGCTGCGAGCATGGCGCCGGCGACCTCGCGTGTGCCGTTCAGCGCCGCGGTTGGGGCGTCTTCGCCCTCCTCCCGGTGTCGGAACACATTTTCGATGACGACGATGGCGTTGTCGATGGTGATGCCGACGGCGAACGCGAGGCCCGCCAACGTGATGATGTTCAGCGAGCGATCCAGCATCCATAATACAGGAAATACGCCAAGAACTGCGAGCGGCTGCGCCAGGCCGACCAACGTCACCGCCCGCCACGAGCGCAGGACTACGAGCAACACCATCGCCGCCAGGAGCGCGCCCCCGGCAATGTTCCCGCCGGCCTCCGCCACGGCCGCGTCGATGTAGGTCGTCTCGCTGTACATCTCACGCAGGTAGACGGGAATGCCACTTTGGGCGAAGGACGCGTGGAGTTCAGCGATGGCCTCCCGCACGCCGCCGACCGTGGTGGGCACATTTGCCCCCGTGCGACGCTGGATGCCGATGGCCACGGCGGGAATGCCGTTCTGGCGCATGATCGAGTGGTCGAGCGAAGCGCCGCGCTCGACCGACGCCACATCCGAAAGCAAGGTGGAACCGCTCTCATCGCGGCGGAGGACCAGCGCGGCGAGGTCGTCGAGCGTCTCGGCGCGGGCCAGCGTGCGGACGTTGTACTCGCGCTTTCCCGACCAGAGCGGGCCGCCCCGCTGGTTCCGATTCTCCCGGCTGAGGGCGCCGAGCAGGTCGCCGACGCTCATGCCCCGCCGCGCGAGCGCGTCGAAATCGGTCACGACGTGAATCTCGCGGGATTCGCCGCCGGAAACAATCAAGCCTGCAACGCCCTCGACCCGGCGCAGCGCCGGCGCAATGACGTCGTCCACCGTCGCCCGAAGCAGCGGCACCGGCGTGTCCGGCGCGCCGTCCGGCGCGCGCACTCCCAACCACATCACGGGCGACTGCTGGTCGCTCGTAGTGGCGTTTACCTCCGGTGGATCGGCCTCGGGCGGCATGCCCTGCACGCCGGCCATCTTGTTGAGCACGTCGACCATGGCGGCGTTGCGATCGACACCGTCCTCAAAGCGCAACGTGATGGAGGAGCGCGAAGCGGACGACGTGCTGACCATTTCACGTAAACCGTTGACGCCGCGCGCCTGCTGTTCGACGCGACGGGTGATTTGATCCTCGACTTCTGCTGGTGCTGCACCCGAATAGAGCGTCGTAATCTCGATTTCCGGCGGCTCCACCGTCGGGCGCAATTGCAGTGGCAACGCATGCGCCGTGACGATACCCGCGAGCACCACGAACAGGGTCGCCACGGCGACGGCGTGGGGGTTGCGAATCGAAGCGCGGATCACGCGCGCGGTCTATCGCGGCGTCCCTCGGCGCCCAACGCGCTACCCTCCCAACATGAAAACCCTCGTCACCGACCTGCGCTCCCCGGTTTCGCCGCGCCACTATGCAGGGGTTGGGTGCTCGCTGATGGCGGTGAAGTACGTCGTGGAGGCGCTCGCGACCTGGTTTCACGCCGGATCGTGGCCGATGCCATGGGAATTTCTTGCGCCGTTTGCGAGTTTGCGGCTGGAGGCCTGGGGCGGCGCGCCGGAGTGGATGGCGTGGGTGTTCGCGATCTGGACGGTGCCCTTCATCGTGATCGGCGCGACGCTCTCCGTGCGCCGCTGCATCGACAGCGACGTTCCACCGTGGATCGGGCTGCTCTTTTTCGTACCCCTTGTGAACTACCTGCTGATGATCGCGCTTTGTTTTCTGCCCACGGCGACGGCAACGCGAACGGCTCCGCCGGGCGACCTCGCGCCGGGGACGACCGCTGCGCTGGCCGGCGTGCTCGCGGGCGGCTCGCTGGCGCTGGGCATGGTGTTGTTCAGCGTCTTCCTCCTCGGAGAGTACGCCACGACGCTGTTCATCGGCACGCCCTTCGTGATGGGCGTAGTGGCGTCGTGGGTCTACAACCGGCCGGCGGCGAGGCCGTGGCTGGGGAACATGGGGCTTGGCGTAGCAACGGTTGCGGTGACGGGCGGGCTGCTTTTGTTATTCGCCCTTGAGGGTGCGATCTGCGTGGCGATGGCGGTGCCGTTGGCGATTCCTCTGGCCCTGTCGGGCGTCGTTTTGGGGCGAACGATCGCGACGGTATCGGCGGGCCGCGCGATGGTCGCACAAGGTCTTTTGTTGCCGATTCTGGGAATCGCAGAACCGCACCCGGCGCCTGACGTTCGCGTCGTGACGAGCGAAGTGATTGTTTCCGCCGCTCCCGACGCCGTTTGGGACGCGGTGATCACGCTCGGCGGGGTGCCGCTCGACCCACCGACCGAGTGGTATTTTCGCGCCGGAATCGCGTACCCGAAGGATGCCACCATCGAGGGCGTCGGCGTGGGTGCGATCCGTCGGTGCAACTTCTCGACGGGTTCGTTTGTCGAACCGATTACCGCATGGAATCCGCCCACATTACTGGCGTTCGACGTCGCGGAGAATCCGCCCACGATGGCGGAATTGAGCCCGTGGCCGACGGTCTACGCGCCGCATTTGGACGGAATCCTGCTCAGCAAACGCGGGGAGTTTCGTATCGAGCCCATCGACGCCGACCACACCCGCCTCGTCGGCACGACCTGGTACACCTTCGAAATGGCCCCCGCGGTGTACTGGACCCTGTGGAGCGACGCGACGATTCACGCCATTCATCTACGGGTATTGCGACATGTTGCCCGGGCGGCGGAGGGGTGATGCGACGGCGACTCGGGCTGTGCCGGAAGCTCCCGTCAGCCATCGCCAGGATTGCGCCGGACCAATACTCGCTTTTGAAGGTCGCTTCGCAAAAAAAATGTAGTAGCGAAACGCGAGCACGGTGCATCGTAAACTGGCAGAGGTATCGGGCAGCGACCGATCGCCCAGAAAATGCCGTACCCTCTGCCGATGCTCGCGCTCCTCCTTGCCTGCGAAACCGCCCCCGACACGCGCGAAAGCCTTCCTGGCAAGCGGGATACCGACGAATCGCCCTGCTACGGCGCCGCGTGTGACAGCGCCCCGCCTGACGACACCGCCGCGTCGGATACCGACACCGCCGCCGACAGCGGACAGGGTGACACCGACGACACCGACGACACCGACGACACCGATCCGGCCGACACTGGCCCGGCCGACCCAACCTGCGGCGACACCACCTGCAACGGCACCGAATCCTGCTGGGACTGCGCGGCGGACTGCGGCGCGTGCGATTGTTACGCGCCGACAGAAGTGATCATCTACACCCAGTCCGCCTGGAATACGCTTGCGGACGCGCTGATCGCCGATCCTTCCCCCTGCGCGGACTATTATTTCTCCCTGCCTGCAAACAGCGGCGACAAGACGACGCCACGCGCCGCGGGCGAACCCGAAAAAATGCGGGCGCGCGGAGTCCGAGTCCACGCCGTTGCCGAGTTCCACTGGGCCACATGGTCCGGCGAAAGCGGCACATGGTACCAACACGGCGTTGACTTCCGGTCGAACATGGACGCCGCCGGGTACGACGTCGATGCCGGCGATACCTGGGCGATCAACGAGCTTCCCTCGACCATTCGCAGTGACAGCGACACCCGGGAAAACGCGAAGGATCTCTTTCAGGGCCTCTACGACGGTCCCTCCGGGGCCACTCCCACGCAGGGCATCGTTTTTATTACCGGCATGGGGCAAAACACCACCAACTTCTCGGTTTACAAGCCGTATATCGAGGACTGGCTGAGCGACGCGACGTTCTGGGGCAAGGCCAATCTGTACGTGCGCTGGTGGAGTCAGGAGGTGTACGCGGACCCCGACTATACCTGCGTCGCCGGGGAGAGCCCGGCCGCCATTTCCTCCACGTTGAACGCCTATGTCGAGCACTTTGCGCGACACGCCGAAATCGGACCCGTGGACGCGAACACCGCCCAGACCTACCTCGGGCGGGCCTATGTGCCGCTGATGAACGCCGTGTGGAACAGCGATGGCGATGGCTACGGAAACACGGCGATTGACCTCGATGCGATGAAACACTTCGTCTCGCACGAGGTGTACGCGGCCCGCTCCTGGTCGAACAGCCACCCCTACCCGGACTCGCGCCTTGGCTTCGCGTGGGCCCGCTACGACGCCGAGGATGCCGAGCTGATCGAGCTGGCCGAGCGTCTCGCGTCTGCGATTCACTACGCCTACGACGAAGGCGGGGGCAGCGCAGCGGGAGCGTGCAGCCCCTCGGGCGCCTACACGTGGTGCGCGTGCGAGGTGTCGGGCGCCGCGTTCAACGACGCGTGGGACACATTCGAGAGTTGGTGAGGCGGTCACGCGCGGTTAGTCCGCGAGGCATGAACTACGCCCGCATCGCCGAGTTGCTCGGTCCCGACGCTTCCACCCTCCTCGACCACACGTGCGTCGGCATCCCGAAAGCGCGGATTGCGCTGCCCGGGCCGGATTTTGTGGAGCGCGTCTGGGTGGAAAGTGACCGTTCTCCCGCAGTTCTTGGCAGCCTTCAATCGCTTTACGACCACGGGCGGCTGGCGGGAACGGGGTACGTGTCGTTCCTGCCCGTCGATCAGGGAATCGAGCACTCTGCCGGTGCTTCCTTCGCGAACAACCCCGATTATTTCGACCCGGCAAACATTGTTGAGTTGGCCATTGAGGGCGGGTGCAATGGCGTTGCCTCCACGCTCGGCGTGCTCGGGATGTGCGGCCGTAAATATGCCCATCGAATCCCGTTCATTCTCAAAGTCAACCACAATGAACTGCTCACGTACCCGAACAAGGCGGACCAGATCCTCTTCGCCAGCGTGAAGCAGGCCCGTGACATGGGCGCCCGCGCTATCGGGGCAACGATCTACTTCGGCTCCGACAACAGCGCTCGGCAGATCGTGGAGATCTCGGCTGCGTTTCAGGCGGCACATGAGGCCGGCCTTGCGACGATATTGTGGTGCTACCTGCGCAACAATGCGTTCAAAAAGGACGGCGTCGATTACCACGTGTCCGCCGACCTTTCCGGACAGGCGAACCACCTCGGCGCCACGATTCAGGCCGACATCGTCAAACAGAAGCTACCCGAGAACAACGGTGGCTACAACGCGCTGAACTTTGCAGGTTCAAGCTATGGAAAGACCGACCAGCGCATCTACGACACGCTGACGACGGCGAACCCCATCGATCTCGTTCGCTACCAGGTGGCGAATGGCTACATGGGCAAGATCGGACTTATCAATTCGGGTGGCGCTTCCGGGGGCGCAACGGATCTGGCCGAGGCCGTCAAAACCGCAGTGGTCAACAAACGCGGCGGAGGGATGGGCCTGATCTCCGGGCGGAAGGCGTTCCAGAAGCCGCGCGCCGAAGGTGTGGCGTTGCTCCATGCCATTCAGGACGTCTACCGCTGCGGCGAAGTCACGGTCGCGTAGCGGCGGGCGGCGCGGCGACAGGCGGTGCGACGGCCTCTGCAGCGGGGGCGTTCACGACCGTCACCGGCGATCCGTCCTGCAGGGCTTCATTGCCGCGCACGACGACGCTATCTCCCGCCTGCAACGCTGAGTCTCCGACAACGGTGATCACGACGGTGTCCCCACCCGTCCCGGTCATCGTGACCGCGACCTTCCGCGCCTTCCCCTCACTCACGACGAACACATTGCCGCTGGACACCGAGTCACGCGGCACCTGCAGCGCATCGGGAAGTGTTTCAACCTCGACAACGGCGCGAACAGCGAGGCCGGGAAGCAACCCCGCCGGAGGGTCGGGAAGGTCAACCCGTGCACGCTGGTTGCGGCTGGCACCATCGGCCGCCGGAACGACGCCGCCCACGACACCGTCCGCCGTAATTTCGGGCCGCGATGGCACCTGAACGTGCGCCAGCGCCCCCAGGACGATGCGACCGGCCCACACCTCCCCAACATCCAGCGTGACCTCCAGCGCGCCACTGGAGACGACGCCCGACACGAGCGTGCCCACGGCCAAACGCGCGCCGAGCCTTGCCTCCTGGCGGGACACGATGCCGTCCACAGGAGCGCGCAGCGTCGTCCGCGCGACATCCAACTCCGCCGCCTGCTTGCCGGCGGTCCGCACATCCCGCTCGGCCTCCGCCGCCCGCAAGGCAGCTTCCGCCTCACTCAGCGCGAGCCGCGCGTCTTCCGTTTCGCGCGCAGAAATCGCGCCGGGATCGCGCTCCGCCACCGAGATCAGCCGCGCGGTCGCAACGCGCACCCGATCGAACGCTGCGCGCTTCACCGCCACCGCAGCGTCCGCCTGTGCGAGCAGCGCGTCGGCCTGCGCCAGCGCAATCCGGAACGGCCGCGCGTCCAACTCCACTAGCGTCTCGCCGCGGCGAACCTTGGCGCCAATGCGCGCCGGCACCGCGACGACCGTACCCGCGATCTCCGTGCTGGACAGGGCCTCCCCGGGGGATCGAACCTCACCATCCAGCGTCACGCGCACCGCCGCCGGACCTCGGATCACCGCCGCCGTGACGACCGGAACCGTAAACGCGCGCGGCGCGGCGGGCGGTGCACCGCAGCCCCACAATGACGCGCCGACCAGCAGGATCGCTAGAACTGCCTCACCAGGTTCAACCTGCCATCATAGAGCCTGCGGATATCGTCGATGCCGTAGCGGAGCATCACCATCCGGTCGAAGCCCATCCCGAACGCGAACCCCTGCCATTCCTTCGGATCGTGGTCACACATGCGCAGCACGTCGGGGTGCACCAGCCCACCGGGAATCAGCTCGATCCAGCCCGAGTGTTTGCAAATCGAGCATCCGGCACCCTCACAAAACACACAGCAGACATCGAGGTCCAGGCCGGGCTCGACGAAGGGATAGAAGGCCGGGCGAAAGCGCGTTGCAAGCGGGCGCCCCATCACCTTGGCGACCAACGTTTCCAGCGTATGCTTCAGATGCCCGATATTCACGTCACGGTCCACAAGCAGGCCTTCCACCTGATTGAAGCTGGCGTGGTGGGTCGCGTCGATACTCTCGTTCCGGTAGACGCGACCCGGCGCGATGATCCGCAGGGGCGGCGTGCGCGAGGATAGCGTGCGGATTTGTACAGACGACGTATGGGTGCGTGGAATCTCGCGTTGGTCGGTATAGAACGTGTCCCAGACATCTCGCGCGGGGTGGTCCTTCGGAATGTTGAGCGCGTCGAAGTTATGCCACTCGTCCTCGATTTCCGGCCCGCTCATCACTTCGAAACCGAGGCCGGAGAAGTGGTCGATCACTTCGTCGAGCAGGAGCGTGATCGGATGCAGGCAACCCTGCCGGTGGGAGGGCGCCGGCGCCGTCACGTCGATCCATCCCGCATCGAGATCTGCACGCTCCGCAAGGGTTTCGAGTACGGCGCGCCTTGCGTCGATTCGGGCCGTCGCCTCCAGCTTCAGCAGATTCACGGAGGCGCCGTGCGCCGAGCGCTCGGCCGGCGGAAGCGCGCCGAGATCCTTCATCAACGCGGTGACTTCGCCTTTTTTGCCGAGCAGGCGCACGCGTGCGTCCTCCAGCGTCGCAAGATCGACCGCCGCGTCCACGATCTCCGCGATGCGCGCGCCGTCGATCATCCGGGCTTGGCGGCCAGCTCGCGGTCGATGATCGCCTTGAATTTCTCGTACGGCTGGGCGCCGTTCAAAAAGATGCCGTTGATGAAGAAGGCGGGCGTACCCGTCACGCCTGCTTGCGCGCCGTCAGCCTCATCTTTCTCGATCTCGGCGACGATCGCCGGGTCCTTCCGACACTCATCCCATTTGGCGATGTCGAGGCCATTTTCCGCCGCAAGTTTTTGCAGGTCCGCCTCACTCAGCGCCTTCTGATTCTTCATGATGGCGCCGTGGTAGGGCCAGAACTTGTCTTGCTTGCCCGCGCAATTCGCCGCAGCGGCCGCCGGTGTGGCTTCGTCGTGGAAGGACAGGGGGAAGTCCCGGAAGACAAACTTCACCTTGCCCTCGTAATTAGTCATCACCTGGTCGATCGATTCCTGCGCCTTTCCGCAGTACGGACATTGATAATCGGCGAATTGCACGATGGTAATCAGCGCCGTTTCAGGGCCGATGAACGGGTCGTCGTCCGCCGACACGGGCATCCGCGGCAGGTCGGGGTAGGGAAGCTGAACCACCACCCCGTACTTCGTACGCAATCCGACCATGTAGGCGTCAAACAACTCGGCCTGCTTCTTCTGGCGCACCGCCTTGATGACCTCGGGCCGTACTTCCTCCAGCGGCTTGCCCCGGAATTTGCGTTGCAGGATCTGGTACGCCTCAGCAACCTCCTGCTCATTGGGGTCGGTGACCTTTTCCTCGATTTCCCGCTTGAGGAGCGCGTCCGTGCCGGTGACGCCCGTTGCCTTGGCCTCGGCGGTGAGGATGGCCTCGTTGACCTTGTCATCGACGTCTTGCGACTCCGCTTCGTACCGACCGTTCAGGTAGTCTGCCTCCATCTTTGAAATCTTCTGCTTCAAGCTATCTTTCACGGCACCGTACTTGACATCGCCGCCGTTCCAGTAGGCAACAACGGCGTCCGCGCCCGGACCGTAGGCGGGCGCTGCAACCGACGCCGGCGCAGGGCCAGATGCGGCAACCGTTGAGGTGGGACCGTCTTTTGTACAGGCGAGGAACGTGAGTAGCGTGAGCAAGGGCACCATCCGGAAAGCCGCGACCGTTAACCCGGTCCGAGCGGACGAGGAAAGGACGACAGGCCGAAACGCCGGTCATCCGGGTCCAACCCATACACCGTGAACTCCGTTCGCCCATCCTCGCGCCCCCCGGCATTGACGATTTGGGACGCCCACGCCGCCGCAGTTCCCGGCTCCACCGTGAACACGGGAATCGCTCCCTCTCGGATCGGACCTCGCTCGATCATCCAGATGACATCCTCTACATCGAACCATACCGATCGCACGCCAACATCATCCTCCTGCCGACGTTTTTCGGGGAGGGAGAGGAGTTCGCCATAGAAGCGGGCGAGGCGGGCAGGATCGGGAGAGAGGAGAGCGAGATGGTGAAATCGCATCCGGGCCCGTTACCCTGCTGCGGTGAGCACGCCGACGCACATCGGGCCGTATCGCGTGGTTCGCGCCATCGCGCAGGGCGGCTTGTCCGCCGTGTACGAAGTCGCGGACCCGGAAACGGGCTCGTCTTTGGCCGCAAAGGTGCTTTTACAGAAGGACGCGGGCCTCACGCGCTTCGAGCGGGAGTATCGAGCCCTGACGCGGATCGACCACCCGAACGTCGTAAGCGTCTATCGGTACGGGGAGACCGATGAGGGCCAGCCTTACTTGATCATGGAGCTATTGCAGGGCGTGCCGGCGCAGGTCCGCGTCAAGAGCATCGGTCGCCCCGGGGAGCCCGCCCGAACCGCCGAGTCCGCGCGCATCGCGTTGCACGTCGCGGAGGCGCTCGCGCACCTGCACAGTCGCGACATCGTTCACCGCGACCTCAAGTCGAACAACGTCATCGTCCTGGGAGATGGGACGGTCAAAGTCCTGGACTTCGGGACGGCCCTGCTGCTCCGGTCGCGAGAGCAGATCACCGGCGTCGGCGAATTTGTCGGGACGTTTGCGTACGCTTCGCCCGAGCAGATCACGGGGGGCGCGGTGGACGCGCGATCGGATCTCTACGCGCTCGGCGTGCTGTTTTATCGCATGCTCACCGCAAAGCGTCCGTTTGAGGCCGATTCACCGCATGCGCTCGCCCGACTGCATCTGCACGTGATTCCGAGGCCGCCCAATCATCTCGTCCCCGCGCTGCCCGACGATCTGTCTGCGCTTGCGATGCAGCTTCTCGCCAAGGATCCCGGCGATCGCCCGCCCAGCGCCATCGACCTGGTCCGCCGCCTGAACAACTGGGCAGGGAGGGACGCACCGTTCGCGCCGCCAAACCTCCGCTTCATCGGTCGCCAGCAGCAGCTCGGCGCGCTGCAAACCGTGTTCGCCACGCTGCGGTCGGGCGGAGTGTTGCTCTTTTCAGGCGCGGAAGGCTGTGGACGGGGGCGGCTGGTGGACCTGGCGCTCGAGGACGCGCAGACGCGTGGATTCCGTTGCTTTCCTCTGGATATGGCATCGGGTGGCCTGCGCGCACTCGGCTTCGCGCTCCTCGACACCGTCGGCGAGTTGGACCCCCCGGAGATGGAGGCGTCGGCACGCATCGCGGCCCTGGAGCCCAACATCGACAACGTGGCTGCCGCGCTCGCGACGCGCGCGGCGGTGGACCCCTTTCCCATCGTCCTCGGCGCCCGGGGCCTGCACCGCGCCACACGAATCGAGCGGGACGCGCTGGGAAGTGTGCTCGTGCAACTCGCGGAACGAGAGGCCAAGGTCCTGCTGGTCGGGACGGCGTCGGACGGCGAAAGCGTCGCCGGCGCGCGCGTCGTGGACGTGCCGCCGCTGACCGGCGCAGAGGTGGCGGCGTTGGCGAGCCAATGGCTGGGGGTCGCGTCCGTGCCGCCGGAGTTGGTTCGGCGGCTGCTCGTCGCAAGCGGGGGGATGCCAACACCGCTCGAGGAGATCGTGCGCGCCTTGCCGAGGGACGGCGCGGATAGCGTCCTGGTGGTGCCAGGAACCGTGCGGGACGCGCTGTTGATCCGTATCGACAGCCTCGGCCGGGCAGAGCGGCGGGTTGCCGAGGTCGTCGCGCTCGGGGAAGGTGACTTTGACCTTGACAACATCGTGTACGCCGTGGACGAGTCGCCCGAAGACGTCACGGCCGCGCTCACGACGATGGAACGAGACCGCTTGGTGCTTCGCAAGGGCGTCGGCTGGGCGTTTCGCATCGGCATCGCTGCCGAGTTGGTGCGTACGCATATGCGCGCAACGCGTCGTCACGTCGTCGTGCGGCGCCTTGCGGAGCGCAGCGCGGGCCTGCCCGCAACGCGGGCCATCGCGGAGCTGTTGCTGGCGGCGGATCGACCGACGGAGGCGGCCCACGTTGCCGCAACCTGGGCGGAATCCCTCCTTCGCTCTGGCCTTCACGCCGATGCGCTGCCGATCCTGGCGGCGGTGACACGCGGACGGCCGAACGCGCCCGGGCGTGCGTGGCGCATGTACGCGGAGTGCCTCGCCGAGGTGCGCCCGCACGACGATGGCGTCGCTCAGGCGGTCGCGAACGCGGGTGCGCTTGCCGACGGTGAAATCCAGCGGGGAGAGGTCGAACTGGTGGCCGCGCGGTTGGCGCGGGCGCGCGGCGACACGGACGCCGAGCGGGCGCTGCTACACGCCGCGGTCACGCGCTTTCGCGATGATGGCCGCCGACTCTCCGGGGCGCGCGAACGACTCGCCGACGCCTGCTACCGCGTAGGTGACCTCGCAGAAGCGCGCCGCCATGCTCGCGACGCCGTTGCCGCCTTCCCAGGGGACGCCGCCCACGCCGAAGTGACGCTCGCGCTTGTGCTCGTGGAGCGCGGCGCCCTCATCGAGTCCGAGCAGTACGCGCGCCGCGCCATCGCCGCGTTCGAGGCACAGGGAAAAACCGCTTGGCGCGCCGCCGCCTGCCTCGCGGCTAGCCTGCGTTGGCAAGGACGGTGGTCAGAGGCGCTCTCCGCGCTGGAGGAATGCCTGACGGGCGCCCGATCCGAAGCCCCGGCGCGTCGCCTCGCAACTATATTGTTTACACTCGCAGACCTTGATCTGGACTTGTTCCGAATCGGGCAGGCGCGGGATCGTGTCGCGCAAGCGCTGGACGTGCTGGACGGCGAAATCCCCCCGCGGCTCGACGCTACCCACGCGCTCCTCAAAGCGCGGCTCCTGAGCGAGACCGATGACTACTCTCAAGCGTTGACGATCGTCGAGGCAGCGGTGGCCCGCACGACCTCCCGCGGAATGTTCCGCCATGCGGCCCAGCTTCGCGCCGTGCGCGCCGTGGTCATGCGCCATGTGGGCCGTGGGGACATTGCCAGCGCGGAGTTTGCAGCCGCCCGAAACGCACTGCGCACCATGGGAGCGACGCGCGCGCTCGGGTGGGTCGCGGCGCTGCGCGCACGCTCGGGGCACGGAGAGGAACCCGCGGATGACGTATTTTCCGACGTCCGGGAATGGATGACCACGGAGCCCGCGCGCATGACGCGCGTGGAATACCGTCTCGCGGCGCTGCGCAGCGCGCGGCGCCAGGCCAAGGGCTTGGCGGAGGCGCACGATGCGGCGCGGCTCGCCGTCGCCGACTTGCGCGCGTGGTTGAGCGCGGAGGACGCCGCGGCGTTGGCCGTCCACCCGTGGACGCGCACGCTGGGGGACACATGACGCCGATTACCAACCCCGAAATCATTGCGGGATATTTGTCGGACGCGTCCAACCTGCGCGGAAATGCCGATATACTTTTTCGACCAAAGGATACCGCGGAAATCGCGGAAATCGTGCGTTGGTGCCAGGACGGAGGCATTCCCCTGACCGTTTCTGCTCGACGCACCTCGACGACCGGCGCGCCGGTTCCGATGGGCGGCGCGATATTGTCGACGGAAAATATATCGACCATTCACGCGGTCGATGATGTAGACGGCGGCGTACTGTTGGGCGAGTATCAGGCGGCCACGGAGCGGCAGGGCCGGATGTTTCCGCCCGACCCGACATCGCGGCATGATTGTTCCGTCGGCGGCGCCATCGCGTGCAACGCAAGTGGTGCAGGAACGTTCAAATATGGCCCAACCCGAAATTGGGTAGAATCCGTCGAAGCCGTCTTGGCCGACGGCAGCATTGTTCACGCCGACCGGACAACACCCCTTCCGTGGAAGGTTCCGTTCTGGACGGAACCAAATGTAAAAACCGCAGCCGGGTATTTTCCCGCGAACAATCTTTTGGACCTGCTCATCGGCAGTGAGGGTACGCTTGGCATCGTAACGCGAGCGCGCACGAAACTCGTGCCATCGCCCATTGGGACATTGACGATATTTACCTATTTTCCGGCGCGTCCTGAAATGCTGGCATTTCTTTCCCGGGCGCGAACGATGGGTCCCCGCTGTCTTGAATATTTTGACCGATATTCATTAGACCTGATTCGCGGACGGGTAGATGACGTACCGGAGGCCGACTGCGCGCTGTTGATCGAAATCGAGCACGCGGAGGAGGCGCCGGTCGAAGAATGGTTTGATGCCCTGGTGGAGTTTGGTGCACTCGTCGAGGCGACTTTGGTGGTAACGGACGCCGCGGGTCGGCAGAAACTCCATGCAATTCGGCATGCGTTGCCGGCAACGACCAACGAGATCATTGCGCGAAATGGCGTTCAGAAGGTGGGGACGGATTTTGCGGTGCCGAATAATCGGTTGGGCGAAATGATGGGCCTGTACGACAACGTGCCGATGCGAACCGTTTGTTTCGGTCACATTGGAAACTCCCACCTGCACCTGAATCTGCTGCCCGAAAATGCCGTCGAATTGGCGCGCGCACGCGAAATCTACGGGACGTTGGCCCGGGCGGCGGTGGACATGGGCGGCACGGTCAGCGCCGAGCACGGCATCGGCCGCCTGAAGCGCGCGCACCTGGCGATGATGGTGCCGCCGGCGGTTTTGCAAGGATGGCGCGATCTGCGGGCGCAAGCGGACCCGAAGGGGATTTTGGGGCGGGGGGTGATGACGTAGGCGGGGGACGGGGCGAGGGCGCCGCGGTTCACGCCGGGCGCTGCGGTTACGCGCAGCAACCGGTAGCGCGCCCATGTCGGGATGGAGGGCGCCGCGGTTCACGCCGGGCGCTGCGGTTGCGCGCAGCAACCGGTAGCGCGCCCATGTCGGGATGGAGGGCGCTGCGGTTACGCGCAGCAACCGGTAGCGCGCCCATGTCGGGATGGAGGGCGCCGCGGTTCACGCCGGGCGCCGCCGGCCGGCGCCGGCGGTGAGTTGTCCGTCAAAGCTGTGCTCCGGATTTCTCGGCGATTGCCCTTGCCGTCGGCGGCGCCGTGCCTACCCTTCCCCGCCATGCAAACATCGCTCCTCACCTGGTCTACTATCGGCCGACAACCACTATTTTTTACCGAGTCGGCCCGACGGGCGGCGCTTCATGCTCTCGCGGCAGTCGCGGGCGGATTCATCCTCCTGTTCGCCATCGTCGACGACCACATTCATCTCGTTATCCAGGTAGATCCTAAAAAGTTTGGCATTCTGACGCGCTCGCTCACGACGGTCCTGAGATCTCGGGTCGACGCTCAGCTGTCGTCGGTTTTTGTCCGCGCTGTGGAAACCAGGAACCACCTCGTGAACCTCGTAGCGTACTGCCTGACCCAGCCGGCGCATCACCGGCTGCCCTGGGACGCCTCGACGACGACCGGCTCATGCTTTCCGGACATGATCGGCGCCCGCCGGATTCCAGGATTGACCGTGCGAATCGGGAGCGCGCTCCCCCGCTTTCAGCTGCGTGATGCCTACGCCGCGGTCGAATTCCCGCTCGTGCCCCTCGAACCCGCTGACGATGCAACGATCCACATGATGGGCGCTGTACGATTGGCGGAGTTGACGGCGGAAGCGTTTGGTGCCGATCCGGTTTTGGCCACGAACCATCACTCGAGCGTCCTCGCGCGTCGCGTGTTCGCCGTGTTGGCGGAGAATTGTGGCTTTCGTCCCTACGACATTGCCCGCGCGCTGAGCATCACGCCAACCGCAGCGGCCCGGCTGACCCATCGCTCCGTCGCCCCCGGCGATACGCGGACCGTGCGGATGCGGGTCGCCCTCGAGATCGCCGCCGCAGCGCGAGCGTTGCCGACCGCCGTGCGTGAGCCGGAAGCACCTTCGTACAACGTACAGAATCAAGAAATCGCCGCGGCGTGACCGCCCCACCAAAGCCTGCGATCCCGGGAATGTCGCCGTCTCCCCGAAAACGTGCCGACAGCCTACTGCTTCTTCGCTTCCCGGATGGCACCGAATTCACGCTCGGCCACCTTCAGGTGCTCGAAAACGACCCCGAGATTCTTGGCGTTCGCCGGGGTTGGGCGGTCCGCGTCCAGCTCCCGCATCGCGTGGGCCAGCTCTGCCAGCTGATCGCACACGGCGTTGAGCTTGCCGAGGTCCCGGCTTGCGCGTGACTGGCCGGCAAACTCGGCGCGGTACGTCGCGATCGCCGCGTTTGCTTCCTCGCCAAGCAGGCCGGCCACGCGCGTCGCCGCGGCGGCCCCGCGGGCGGCCTCGATCTGCGCAAGCTCACCGCGGTGATGCGCCAAACGGTCCACCACCAACGCCAGATTTTTTGCGTGTACGTCCGTTTCGACACCAAGACCGCGCACGGTTTCCATGTCCTTGCGGATGCCCTCCAGCGCACCAATCATCCGACGGAGCAGGCCCGGCCGGCGCGACGGACGTGACTTGCCGGCGAAATGATTCTTGTAGAGCGCGAACTGCCCGTTCGCAAGCGTCGCAAGCACGCGCGCGCGCTCACCCGGCGGAAGCGTTCCACGGGCCATCGGAATTTCGACGCGCTCCGCCTCGTAGGTAGCAAGATGATCCGCGGCCCGGGCGACAACCGCCGCAATGCGAGCCTCCGAAACGCTTTCCGTCAACGCGCGCATCGACCCGACCCACGCCCGCTGCAACTCCGCCATCTCCCCGAGGAGCGCGGCGTCCCGCGTCTGGCGCGACTGCCCGGCAAACGACCTCATGTACCGAAGGAAGGTGACTTCCGACCACTCGGCCAACCGCCACGCGCTGAGTGCATCGGGCCCCGCCGCGCGAATCGCGGCGATCTCCGCCCGCTCCGTACGGTACAGCGCCAGATTCTCGTCCACGCGCGTCCGAACACCGTCGGCCGCGGCCGCGGTGACCAACGCCTCCGCATCGGAGATGATCGCGTCAAGGACAGTGAGATCGCGGGTGGCCCGAGAGCGACCAACGAATGCGCCGCGGTAACGTTCGTGAATGGCATCGGCGCGGGCGGCAAGGGCGGGTTCGTTCGACAAGGAGCCTCCAAAAGGCGGGTGGCGCGTTCTATCGCCCCCAGCGCTCCGATCAAGTGCGCGTGAATGAGCGCGCGACGATCGCGGCGGCATGCGTGAAACGTCACGCACCGGATTCGCGAATCGTGCGCTACAATGCCGCCGCCCGAATAGCCTGTATCGCCCCTGCTGGAACTTGACTCTTTCCACCAACGCGTCAGGAGACGCTCCGGAGAAAGTCAATGGCCAAAAAGCCCCACCGCCAGTTCACCACCGAGCAGAAGGTCGCCATCCTCAGACGGCACCTCGTCGACAAGGTACCCGTGTCGATGCTTTGCGAGGAGTACAAGCTCCAACCCAGTCTTTTCTACCTCTGGCAGAAGCAGGCGTTCGACAATCTCGCCAATGCACTTCAGCCGGCCGTGCCCACTCCGAGTCTGGCGGCTCGCGACCGGCGCATCGCCGAGTTGGAGGATCGGCTCGTCAAGAAGGACGGCGTGATCGCCTGGGTCGCCGAGGAGCACGCCAAGCTAAAAAAAAGTCTTGGGGAGCCCTGAAAGAGCAATGGGTACCCCACGATCTCCGCGACACGGTCGTCGACTTCGTCCGCGACTGGTCCGCGCGGACGGAACTCCCAGCCGCACATTTCATCCGATGGATCGAGGTGCAACGCGGGAAGTTCTACGATTGGGTAGGCCGATACGGCAAGGCCAACGAGCACAACGCACTCGTGCCGCGGGACCATTGGATTCTACCGGAGGAGCGCGAGGCAATCCTCGCCTTCCACGCGAAGAATCCCCTCGAAGGCTACCGCAGGCTGACGTTCATGATGCTCGACAAGAAGGTCGCGGCCGTCGCCCCGACGACCACCTGGCGCGTGCTCAGCGCGGCGGGCGTCATCGACAAGTGGAACAAGAAGGCGTCGAAAAAGGGAACCGGCTTCGTCCAGCCCCTCAAGCCGCACGAGCACTGGCACGTCGATATTTCGTACGTCAATGTCGCAGGAACGTTCTATTACCTGTGCTCGATCCTCGATGGTTGCAGCCGGGCCGTTGTCCATTGGGACCTCCGGCCCTCCATGATCGAGCAGGAAGTCGAAGTTATCCTCCAAAAAGCGCGGGAACTCCATCCCGACGCCAAACCGCGGATCATCACCGACAACGGCCCGCAATTCATCGCCAACGACTTCAAGGACTTCATCCGCATTTCGGGCATGACCCATGTCCGAACCACGGTGTATTACCCGCAATCGAACGGAAAAATCGAGCGGTACCACAAAACGATCAAAGGCGACGCGATTCGCGTGCGGACCCTGCTGAGTCACGACGACGCACGAAAGGTGATCACCGATTTCGTGGCCCACTACAACGGCATGCGCCTGCACAGCGCCATCGGCTACATCACGCCCAACGACATGCTTGCCGGCCGAAAAGCTGCGATCCATGCGGAACGCGACCGCCGCCTCGAAGCCGCACGCGACGAACGGGCAACTCGCCGCCAGCTCGCGAGAGCGGAAACTGCCTGCCCAAACGTTCCACCGTCGCAACCACAAACCGTATCTGTGTCGTTATGATCTCAACCACCGAGTCCGGTTCACGCTGGGGCAGTACATAGCCCACACCGCGGCATCGCTGCCGTCCACGTCTGACCCCCAGGGATGTACCCATGCGCCTTAGCCTCCTTTCGCTATGCACAATTTCGATTCCCCTGCTCGCTTGTACCGGAATTCTGGGCAGCCCCGACGATGAAAAAGACAAGGGGTCCGGCAGCGATTCGGGCAGCGACTGCGGCCTCGTCGGCTGCTCCGACGCCGACACGGACTCCGACAGTGACTCCGATTCCGATAGTGACTCCGACTCCGACACCGATTCGGATGCCGATTCGGATGCCGATTCGGACGCGGACTCCGATGCAGACGCGGACTCCGATTCGGACGCGGACACCGATTCCGATCGCGACAACGACCTGGACGGCTTCACTGAATCCGAAGACTGTGACGATAGAAACGCCCGAGTCTACCCCGGAGCGAAAGAGGTCTGCGACAACGGAGCTGACGACGATTGTGACGGCAACACCGACGAGGGCTGTGCGGCCGACACCGGTGTCGCCTACCCCGGATTCCGGATCGAAGTGACGACCCCCGGAAAAAACTCCCTCTCATCAGGAAAGTTTGGCTACGCGGCCTATGCACCAAAGCTCGGCGATGTCGCGTGCAAGGAAATGGGGGCGTTCGGCTCGATCAAATCGGTAGCGAGCGCTTGTACAGGATGCACCTGGTATTTCAAGGGGACGACCTCCACGTCGTTCACCGAAAGCGGAACGGAGTGCAGTGACCTGTCCTGGTCAATCGATGAATCCAGCGCCGAAACCAGTTGGGGTGGCAAGACCTACTCGTTCGGCTACGCCATCAGCTACTACTGGGCCGACTACGGCATCGAGCTCGACCGCGCGATTCTGTACCAGGACGCCTCCGCAGGCACGTGGCAGCCGATCTGGATTGACTACAGCAGCGTCAATCAGGTTTCCAAAAGCGGCAGCACGACCACCGGCCAGCAGATGGATACCAGCAACAAATATTATTATTATCCGTAGGTACGGGTTGCGACTCCGGAGCGGCGCACCGACCGGTATCCCTACTCCGTCAACTTGAATTCCACCCGGCGATTCTCGGCGCGGCCGACGTCCGTGGTGTTTTCGGCGCGCGGGTGCAGTTCTCCATATCCAACGTATTGCATGCGGTCGGGATGGATGCCGCGCTCGATAAACCAATTCACCACCGACTCGGCGCGGCGGTCGGAGAGCTCCAGATTGAACCGGTCATCCCCGACATCGTCGGTATGCCCCTCGACGAGGATTTTCATATCCGGATATTCGTCCAGGACCTTCAGCGCGGCGTAGAGCGTTTCTTCACTTGACGTGCGAATGACGGCTTTATTGGTTTCGAAATTAATGCCCTCGATCACGCCCGTGAACTGAAGCACGGCGTCCGGAATCTCGTCGGGACAACCATCGGCGTCCTGATAATTATTTTCCGTCTCGGGGTCGTCCGGACAGCCGTCGTTCTTGTCGAGGATGCCATCTCCATCATTGTCCAATTCGGGACAGCCGTCGGAGTCCTCGAACCCGTCCACGTCCTCCGCCTCGTTCTTGCAGTCGTCCTTCTTGTCGCGAATGCCATCTCCATCGTTGTCGGGGTCGGGGCAGCCGTCGGTGTCCTCAAAGCCATCCCGATCCTCGGGGTCGGTGGGGCAGTCATCGTGGTCGTCGAGAATGCCATCTCCGTCGTTGTCGTTCTCGGGGCAGCCATCGTCGTCTTCGAAGTCGTCGAAGTCCTCCGGTTCGTCGGGGCAGTCGTCGAACTTGTTCTTGATACCATCCCCATCCTTGTCGGGGGGTTCCTCCGCGCGGAAGTCGAAACCGACCGTCCACTCTACATTTTGGAACATGTCCGACTGACCCCGCTGGTCGTCCTGTCCGAACATGCCGTACCAACGCACATCCGTACGGATGTGCAGCGGACCGACAACGTGGAGTGTCATTCCGGGGCCAACGTTCAGGACGACGTCCGTGGACGGGTTCCGGTACAGCGCCCGGTCCTTGTCGTTGGGTTGGTCGGCCTCGGACTCGCGCAACACATGCACGGCCTGCATGCCGCCGCCGAGCCCGAGGAAGAGGTCGAAGCGCTTCGTCGGCGTGACGTGTAAAAGCGCGTTGAGACGGGGATTCCACATCTGGTAGACAATGCCGAGGTCACGCGTGTCACCCTCCAGCCGCCCCACATCGACTTCGATGTCAAAAACAGGCACCACCGCAATGCCGACGCGCCCCACGACTATGGGCGCACCGACAAGCGGATTGCTCTCCGGGGTCCAGAGATATCCGGCGTATAAGCCGCCCGTCGGCGATGCCGGGGCAGCCATCGCGATTGCGGTGACTAACAGCACGGCGCGCCTATACCACACCGCAACCGGTTCCGCGCGCGGCCGGGACGTGTAAGAATCCGCTCCCCTCGACCGTTGTCAGGTCGGGTGCACGAGGAGGGCACCCTGCACGACGAAGCAGACCTTGCCCCCATCGCCGACGAACGCGCGCTGATCACTCGCCTCCAGGCGGGGGATCGTGCGTCCGCTGGCGCGCTGTACGCCTGGTACGGCGATTGCCTTTTTCGCGAGGTCATTCTTCCCCGATTGCCCAATCGTGAACTGGCGGAGGATGTGCTCCGCGACACCTTCCGCCTCATCCTGGAACGCATCTCCTCGTACAAGCCCGATGAAAACAAGAGCATCTACTTCTGGATTCGCCGCATTGCCATCAACCGTGCCATCGATGTACACCGCGCCTGGCAGCGTACGCGCCGCCTCGAAGACGCCTACAAGGCAGAATCGAGTGACGACGCTGCGCCGCCTCCAGGCGCGGCCATGGATCGCGACGAAACCCGCGCTCGCATCGAGGCGGCCCTGGCGCAGCTCCATCCCCGGTACGCCGAAGCGCTGCGCATGCGCCTCCTCGACGACCGCGACCGCGAAGAATGCGCCACCACGATGGGCGTGACCGTGGGCAACTTCGACGTCATTCTTCACCGCGCCTCCGCCGCCTTCCGAAAGGTCTACGAACCCGATGACTGAAGAGGAAAAAGCACAGCGACTTGCGACGTGGCTCGCCGGGCCCGCAGGCGGTGATCCGCCTGAGGAACTCGATGAGGACGTGCTCGCGGCGGTGTACATCCTCAAACCTTCGCACGCGCCAGCGCCGCGGGTGTCAATTGCCGACGTCGTGGACAGCGTGACGGAAGGGCCGTTTGCATCGGGGAGTGAGACAACGGGAGAGGTGATTCAGTTCCCGGCGCGTCCTGTCGAATCCGCGCCCGTCGGGAGCGGAACGGGAACGGCCGGCGCGGGGGAGGCTGGGCGCCCACGCCGGCGTTCGACGATGTGGGCGTGGTCGCTGGCTGGCGCAACCATGGCGGCGGCGGCGGCTTTGTTGCTGGTGGTTCCCATCGCAGGGAGGATGTCCCGGCCCGACGTGACCGCCGGCGAAACCGCGCAGATGGTGGCCCCCGCCGCGCCCGCCGCCCCCGCGGCCGGGATTGCCGAAGACGAGTCGCCGGCGCAACCGACCGCCGGTTTTGACGTACCCACCATCCCCGAGGCAGCGCCCGAACGGCAAGACGCAACCAGCCTCACGGACGAAAACAAGCAGGAGCGCCGTGCCGACGAACCGCGCCCGCAGGCTGCTGGTGACGATATCCGTGCACGCTCGACGACTGCCGACGCGCCGACGGCGGGCGTGTCAACGGCCTCGGGCAGCGCCGGTGCTCCGAGCGGCCCCGGCGCGTCCGGTGGCGCCGGCGCTCCCAGCGCAGCGATCAGCGCCCCGCGCGCCGACAAGGCCGCCTCCCTCGATACCATGCACTACGAGGATGGAAAGGCGTTGGCCGAAATGCCGGCCGAGATGGCGGCCCCCGCACCCGACGCTGCACCAGCGCGCGTCGCCGCATCGCCACCCCCCGCACCGCCCCGTTCCGCGCCCGCTCCGGTGCAAAGCCCGCCGGCAACCGCTTCAAAATCCGCTGCGCCGGGAAGTTCCTCACCGCCCCCCGGCCCGCGCGAGTCGAAACCCGCAGCGAAGCCCTCGCCGAGCGCCGCGAGTGGTCAGGCGGCACCCGCGCAGCCTACCGAAGAGCTCGCCCGTGAGAAGGAGGAAACCGCCGGGCGTAAAGCGAAGAAAGATGCGCAGAACGGGGCGAAGTCGCGCGATGAGCTCGCGAGCGTCGAGGCCGACGCCGGAATCGCTGACGCCGAAATCCCCTACCCTGGAGTCGCCGACGCTGACGACGCGCCCGTCGCGAACGCTACGCCGATGGAACCGCGCAAGAATGGTGTCGGAAAGGGCGCTGCGGATGTCGATCCGCACCCGCGTGACTACAGTGCGGATGGGTTCCTTTCCCGACCCGACGTGGCCGCCGTGTACGCAGCGGCCGCTGCGGCCAGTTCAACCGACGCAGCCGTCGCGGCGTATGCGTCGCTGCTGACGAACGCCGACGCCAACGTCGCGCAGGACGCCGCTTGGCGCGCAGCAACCGCCCAGTTCCGCGCGGGACGCTTCGATGCCGCCCTTACGACGATTTCGCTCGGCACACGCCGCTCGACCGCGAACACCGCGGTACACGCGAACCTGCTCGCGCTGCGGGGCGATGTGTACGCCGCGCAGGGCAAGCTGGCCGAGGCGAACCGCGCCTGGGCGGAGGCCAGCGCACTCAACGCGGCGCGCGGCGCGGCCCGGTAACAACCGCCGCGCTCCGTCCCGCCGCTGTCAACGTTTCCGCATCCATCCGGGCAAGCACGGGCGCTTTGCGCCGCGATGACGTAAAGGGGGCTCCCCGGACGACGACGAGGAGGAAAATGTCGCAAGCGCTGGCAGCAAACCTCAGGGTCCGCGAAAATTTCGCGGACCTCTTGCGGCGGCAGGCGAGCGAGGCCTTGACGCTCGCCAACGACGCCCGGCAGGACCCCGACTTGCTGGAGGCAGTTCGCCAGATGGTGCTCGCCATCCGGGAAACCGCGCGCACGCTGCGTTTGGACCATGTCGAGCGGGCGGCGTCTCGCGTCATCCGGGAGCTCTCGGGCTCCGGCGCCAACGCCGCGTTGGAGCAACTCCTCGACCTGTGCCGCGGGCTCGAAGGCGTCATTCCGGTCCTACGACCCATCGTGGTGGTGTCCACGCGTGACAACGAAGCCGATTTGAAGGCGCAGATCGAGTGGATGGCCAGCGCCATCCGCATTGTCCCGGACCTTGCCGGCGCACGGACGCTCGCGCGTGAGGAGGGGCTGGGCGCGCTCGTCCTACCCGCGCAGGTTTTACACCAGATGCTCGGCGAAGAATATCGTTTCGCTGACACGCCCGTCGTCGCCTACGGCGAAGATGACGACATTCCCAATCGCCTCATGGCGGTGCAGGTCGGCGCGGCCGGCTATCTGCCGAATCCGCTGCGGCTGCATGACGCCGTGCGTAGGGTCCGGGCGCGCACGGGGCCGGAAAACTCCCTTCCGTGGCGGGTGTTGGTCGTCGATCGCACCGAGCCTGCGGCTCAGGCGCTGGCGGCAATCTTCGCGTCCGACGAAATCCACGTCATTCCGGTGCGGGGCGGCTTTCGGCTCCTTCCGTCGATGGACGAGCATCTGCCCGATCTGGTGGTGATGGCACTCAAACTCGACGGCGTCCGCGCCACCGAACTCGCCGCGGTCCTTCGGATGCACCATCGTCACGCAGACGTGCCGCGCATCTTCATTGCTGAGGATGGTGATGATCTTCCGCGCATCGCGGATGCGCAGGGGGTCTACCACCGTGGCGGCGGAACATTGGCGGCGCGCGTGATCAACCTGCTCGACCGCAGCCGGCGGGAGCGCGGCCTGCGTGAATATGACGATGTGACGGGGGCCATGTCGCGGGGGGCAATCCTTCGGTTGGCCGACCGTGAAATCGATCGTGCGAAGCGCACGAATACGCCGCTTGCGTGCATTCGGGCCGAGGTAGACAACATCGACGACGTCCGTCGTGCCCGGGGTCCCGTCGTCGCGGAAGAAGCGACCCGTACGCTTGCGCGTATGCTCCGAGAGGAGCTGCGCGAGTTCGATGGCATAGGCCAGCTCGGCCCGGCCGGATTCGTCGCGCTCCTGCCGAACTGCACGCGGGTGGACGCGCAGGTGCGCGTGGACGGCGCGCGCCAGCGCTGGGAGAGCATCGCGGGCGCCGACATGCGGCTGAACCGCGTCACGTGCTCGTTCTCGCTCGCCGACAGCCGAGACGGCTTGGGAGACCTGCTCCTGCGGGCCGACCGCCTCCTTGTCCGCGCCAAAACGACCGGAAAGGGGCAGACGATCTCGGGATAGCCGCCGTCCGCGCGCGGCCGGCTCAATCCGCTGCGCGCGCGAACACGCCGACTCCGCGCATGGCGACGTAGACCGTGCGCCCATCGCCCGACCACGCGAAGTCGGGAACGGGCTCCTTGGCTCGAGCTCCCATGCCCTGCGACCAGTCCGACCAGCTGGCGCCCGCGTCGTCGGAGCGCAGGATGCCTCCATTCGACGCGGCGTAGGACAGGATGGTGTCGCCGAAGCAACCGAAGCCGCTGGCAAGGTCGTATTCCAGCACCACAGTCCAGCTCAGGCCTGCGTCATCGGACCGGGCGAGCCCGAGCTCCGTGGTCGCGTAGACATGGCCGTTGCAGCTTCGCAGGTAGGGCACGCCTTGGACCTCCGCGTACACCTGTGCCCAGCTCTTCCCATGGTCCTCAGAGCGGAAAAGACCCGACCCTACGCCGGCGTTGTGCATGATCCCCCCCTTGTAGGTTCCCGCGAGGACGACCCCCTCCCACTCGGGCACGAAGAGGAGGGTGTGAACGCTCCCCTCCCCCGCGTCGAGGCCTGTGGAGGAGACCTTCCAGGTGGATCCCGCGTCGTCCGACCTCCACACTCGCCCTGACGGGTCGGCCCAGACGCCGGAGCCGACGGAGCCGACGAGGAGGGTGTCGGGTAAGAACGGGTCCACCGCGAGGCCGTGGAAGTGAACGGCGTCTGGAGCGACGTTCGACCACGTCTCGCCCCAGTCGGTGGTGACGAGCAGCTTGTCGTCCGTCGTGAGCCACACCTCGCCAGCGCGAGCGGGATTGTTTGCCATGGCCATCACGTAGTGCATGTGCGTGGGATCGAGGAGCCAGCTCTCGCCGCCATCGTCGGATCGGTAGAGGCCGTGCATGCAGCCGGTTGCGGCCCACACCATGGAAGGGCAGGCCCAATGGGTCAGGAGGGAGTAGGCGTCGGTGTCCTCGATGCCGTGGGACGCATCCGTGACCGCCTCCGCGCCGGCTGCCAACCGCACCATCCCCTCGTCGTGGCCGACGAGCAGCGCGCCGTCCGTCTGGAACCCGAGGTCCATCACCAACGCGACGCCGGTATCGATGGGCCCTTGTGTGATCCCCCCCGCGTCGCCCAGCCAGAGCGATGTCTCACTGGCGACGGCGATGCGTCCGTCCAACGCCTCCACGGCAATCACATCGTCGTCGATCGCGGCCCAGATCACCGGCTCGCCGCCGTCGGTGAGGGTGTAGACGGTCGGCCCGGTCGCAAAGTAGATCTGCCCGCCGTCCGCGGTCACGGCGGGAGCGGGGACGTCCCCATCATGCACCTGCACCCACGTCTCCGCGTCGGTGCTCGTGTAGATCCCCACGCCGTGTCGCACCGCCACGAGACGTTCGCCGTCCGCAAACATGAACCAGGAGTTGGCGTCGAGCGCGTAGCTCTCGTTGTCGCGGGAGTGGGGGTCGCCGTCGTCCTCGTCCTCCTCGACAACCAGGTAGCTCCCGAGGCTCGCAGCCAACGACCACGCGCCCGTCCCGCCGGCCGATGTCCAGACGTTGGCGCTGGCGTCCACGGCAAACAAGTCGCCCCCGAGCCACGCGACGGCACGGACGATTTCTTCGGGCGCAGATGAGCCGACGCCCGCCTCGTGGGCCGTCTCCGTGAGGAGGTCGATGCGGTAAAGCGGCCCACCGATGGAGATCCAGACCACATCGGGGTCGCTCGGGTCCTCAACGGGCACGGAGTAGGCGTGGGGGGGGGGCGCGCCCAGAAACACCTCGTTCCAGCTGGCGCCTCCGTCCACACTGTGAAGCACGCCCCCGGTGGAAGCGCCCACTGCGGCGCGGGTCGCGTCGGTGGGGGAGCTACCGACGAACTGCACGTCACCGCCGGGCGGGGCGCTGGTGAGCGTCCACTCGGCGGGAGCGGGCGAGGGATTCTGGCTGCACGCGAACGGCGGGGTGCGGCCGGAGTCGCCGGAGTCGTCTGTCGCGCCGTCGGCGGCGCCGTCTGTGGCGCCGTGCTCGCCGTCACGGTGGGCTTCAGCGCAGGCGCAGGCCGAAAGGGCAAGGAAGGTCGAAGGTTTCATGAACGGCAGGTGGAAGGATACCGCATTCCGCGGTCCGCACCCTCGCTCGTGTCTGCTCAAACATGCACCAGACGGCGCCGGCCCGACTCACGGATTCCAGTCGCCGGGTCAACGAAGCGTGGATCGGCGTTGATGTTGAGCGAGGGTGGTGCGTCACCACTGTTGGTCACCCCGTCGTCGCCCGAATTGCCAATGGAGTGATTGTAGGTGATGCCATTGACGGGGGAGTACGCCTTGATGCCACCGCCAACCGTGTTGGCAACAATGTCATTCTCGAACCCGACGCCGGGCTCCGTGTACACGAGGTACTGGCCATCGGCGTGAGCTTTGCCGAACCAAACGTTGTTGTACACCCAACCCAAGGTCGGCGCCGCGGGAAGATGCATGATTTCCAACGTGGCGACCGTATTCATCTCCGCAAACACCGCCAATCGTCCGATTGCGACCACCGCTGCCACGGTGCAATTCACCAGCAGCTGAAAAAATGGGAGCACAGCAAGGCCCCCCATGAGCCCATGGGCGCCAACATTCCGCCACCCACGTTCCGGCCGGCATCCGCCGACGTTTTCGACGTCGTGTCGGTTCTACGATGTGTTTTTGCCAGTCGGTGCGCGTCCGCGGGGGCGTCCTCAGGCGGACGAATCCGGCGTCGGCGGGCCGGCGGCGGGTGGACACCGACCGGGCGATGTTCGAGGGTCACATCTCCCCTTCCTCAGTTTCTACCGTTGGTTTCCGGAGGTGTCCGGAGGCGGGCGGGTGCGTCGTAAGCCGAAGATCGTTTGACCCACGTGGGCCACCGCGAACTTTATTTTTCCCGCCTCCACCGCCACAAACGCCCGGTCGCGGGGCGCCATCCGTGCCCGTTTGGCGGCGTTGCGCGGAAGGGGGCTCCCAGCCACCAGAAGCGGCGAACGGGCACGTCGCCGACGCGAGCGTTGCTCGTGTCGCTCCGCGCGCATCCTGACCCCCCGAAAAACAC
>CAMAWH010000025.1 GCA_945861635.1 Klebsiella pneumoniae
GGACATCCTGTTGCTTCACGCCAACCTTTTGGCAAAAGAGGGCAAGCGGGAGGAAGGGTATGCCATCTTCCAAAAGGCCACGGCGGTGAACGAGGCTCGCGTGAAAGCGGCGGAAGAAGCGAAGAACAAGGGCAAAAAAGCAGAAAAGAAGGGGGCCGCCGCGGGTTCGGGCGCCGCCGCGAAGCCGGACGGCGCTGTGAAGAAGGCGCCGATCGCGTCACCGGCTGCGCCTCCGACCGGAGGCCCTCCGTGACCCGGCTTCGCATCGCGATGTTTGCGCTGCTCGGCCTGACATTGCTCGGCGCGGGTCCGCAGCAGGCCGCGCCGGCCGGCGGGGCCGGCAACGGGGGAGAAAAGCGGGCGCGCACGGGGCAGCCACGTCGCATTCCGAATGGGGTTGACGGGGCACGGCGAAAGCTCGGCGCAGAGAGGGCCGGCCCCTCGGCTGCGAAACCCGGAGGAGGGAAGGGTGGAAAGGTCGGGCAGAACATGGGAAACTCCATGCTTCGTTCGGGGAACAACGCCGCGGCCGCCGTCAGTTTTCGCAAAGCGATCAAACATGATCCGACGCAGGTCGCCGCGCACGTCGGGCTCGGAAAATCGCTCGCGCGCGATGGCAAATGTGAGGATGCACTCGTCGAACTGCTGCCCTGGGTGGACACCGTGCCGTTCGGCGCAGACGCGGCGCTGCTGACGTCGACGTGCGCGCACCGCTTGGGTTTTCTGGAAGATGCAGTGTACTTCGACCGGCTCGCAATCGACATCGAACCGGACAGCGCCCGCGCCTGGAGCAATCTCGCGCTTGATCTTCAGGAAGTTGGAGATGTCGTTGGCGTGGCGGAGGCCCTCGACAAGCTCGATCTGCTGGGCCGGGACGGCCGCGATGCGTCGTTCTACCCTCGCGCCGTTCTCGCGATTCGTGAGGGAAATATCGATGAGTTCGACATCCTCGCCCACCTGTGGAAGCGCGAACGGCGCTCGAAAGACGAACTCCGGCGGTTGACGGCCCAGACGTGGCTGGACATGGACGACCCCGTAATGTCACTTGCGACGATTGAGTCGGTGCGCAAGCTCAACCGGAGCTACCAGGAGGCGTGCACGCGCGCGGAGGCAACCCGACGGGCCGGCGATCCGGAGGGCGCACTTACGCTGATCGATCGCCACGGCAAGCGTCCGCTGCAGGGCAGTGCGGCGGAGGCCGTGCGGATCCGCGCCCGCGTTGACTCGGGAGATATCGACGGCGCTCGCTCGCTTCTGGCAGAATACGACGACATCGCCGACGAGGAAATCGTCGCCAGTGCGTGGTACGTGGCGCACGCGCAAGACGACGCCGCGGGGATGGCACGTGCGGCCCGAGACTACGCGGAAGTGCAGGTCAGCCCGCTCCGCACGCTCGCATCGTTGGTGCCCGTTCCGGCGCGCTGACGACTACAGGTAGTAGTAGTAGTAGAACTGGTTGCCGGCGGTATCTGCGGCCCACGACCGGTAGAACGAGAACGAGTACTGGTCACCCCCGACCATCTGGATGCTGTACGAGGCCGCATTGAAGGCAAACGCGTACCAGGTGCCTTCGTAGTCGAAGAGCAGAGATTCTTCCACGATGATGCTGCCATCTCCGTAGAAATCGAACGCATTTGTGAAGCCCCAGCTCGTGTTGAAGTAGGAGTCCGGGTCGTCAAACGAACCGTCCGTCAGGCCGGCCGCTCGCAGGTCATCGCAGGCTGAACCGCCGTCTTCCAGACTGTTGGAGACCTCAAGGTTGAACACCCATTCGCAGTCGGGGCAGCCGGACGTAACTTTTCCGCCTGCATCCTCCCAATCTCCGATGACGTTGCAGACAAAGTCCGCCTCTCGCACGCCGTACCAACCGGCGCCGTAGGTGCCGCCGGACCAGACCTCTCCGCACTCTTCGGTAGCGCCCTCTCCAATGTGGAACAGATAGGCGATGCCGGTATCCCCGGTACCGGTTGAACCGCAGGAGCTGTCGGAGCTGTCCGTCTTTCCGTCGCAGTCATCGTCCACGCGGTTGGAGCAATCTTCCGGCTCACCGGGATTTACGTCGGCATCCGAATCATCGCAGTCGTCACCGCCGGAACGCTCGTCGTCGTAGCCGTCACCATCGCCATCGACGCCTGCGCTGCCGGAGGTATCGCAATCCGCGTCGGAATCGGAATCGCTATCCGAGTCGGCATCCGCGTCCGCATCGGAGTCGGAGTCCGAATCGCTGTCCGAATCGGTATCCGAGTCGGAATCGGAGTCCGTATCCGAGTCGCCGAAGGGATTGCTGTTCGTTCCACCGCTATCACCGCTTTTGTCACTGCCGCTGGAGGAGGTCAGAAAGCCGCAACCGGAGAGGAGGAGTGCGAGCGGAAGGATGCGCATTGAGTGTCCGTGGGAAGCGTCGGCAGGCTAAACCAGAACAGGAGGTTTCGCAATGGAATTCTCCGGACGGGGTAAAACGGAAGAAGGGCCGCCCGGTTTCACCCAGACGACCCTTCGGTTCGGTGGGGCGTCAAGCGCGCCTCGGCCGGAAACTACAGGTAGTAGTAGTAGTAAAACTGATTGCCCGCCGTGTCCGCCGCCCAACTGCGTACGAAGGAGAAGGCCGTTGGATCTCCGGCGAGCATGTCGATGTTGTAGTCCACGGCGTTGAACGCGAACGCGTACCACGTGCCTTCGTAGGTGAAGAGAAGGGATTCTTCGACGATGATGCTGCCGTCACCGTAGAAGTCGAACGCGTTTGTGAAGCCCCAGTCCGTGTTGAAGTAGCTCGTGGGATCGTCGAACGCCCCGTCGGTCAGCCCGGCGGCGCGCAGGTCATCACACTCGGGACCGCCGTCTTCCAAGCTGTCGGTCACCGCGAGGTTGAACGACCACTCACAATCGGGGCAACCCTCAACAGGAACGGTCTCCGTGGCGGACCACGTGCCGAGCACGGAGCACACCCAGTCGGTTACGCCCACGCCGTACCAGCCCGCGCCGTAGCTCCCGGGCGTCCACACCCCTTCCGTTGCGCCGCCGCCGCCAACGTGAAACAGGTAGGCGATGCCGGTGTCATCGGCGTCGGCGTCCGCGTCCGCGTCACCGTCGGCGTCGGCGTCCGCGTCGGCGGCGTCCGTTCCCGAATCGTCTCCTTTGTTGTCGTCCGTCGTGAAGCAGCCCGAGCCCGAGAGGGCGAGCACGGAACTGGCGAGGAGGGCGCTTTTGAGGCTCTTGTCGAGCAGGGTCATCGATGACTCCAGAAGAATGGGGATGTGCCGAAGCGGGCGCAACCTACACGGTCACCTTTCGTCATGCAAGACAAAACCTCGTCAGGCCGTGCGAGATAGGCCGAAGAAATGCGAATCGCCGCAACGAGCGACATCCACATCGACAAAAATGGCGAAGCGGCCCTCCAGGCGCTCGTCGCTCGCGTGCGGACCCTCGATCCCGACGTTCTCATCATCGCGGGAGACATCGCGACGTCGCCGACGACCTACCTTTCGACCCTGCTCGCGCTGCGGGAAGTCACGCCCGAGGTGTTGATTGTCGCGGGAAACCACGACGTCTGGTCGGGTCCGGCGGCCGTGGAGGCGGGGATCGATGCCTGGGCGCGCCTCGACAAGATTCTTCCCGCGTTGTGTCAGGAAGCGGGCGCCGTTTGTCTCGACGCCGGGCCGGTGGTGGTCGATGGCGTTGGCTTCGCAGGGACGCTTGGCTGGTACGATCTTTCCACGCGGGACATGGAGTTAGAGGCGTCTGATGAAGCTTATCGAACGGGTTCGTTCGCGGGAATGCAGTGGATGGACCATCGACTTGCGGTATGGAAAGGCGAAAACGGCGAGGCGATGACGGAGCGACAGGTGGCCGAACGCCTCCGCGCTCGGTTTGCGGCGCACCTCGCTTCGCTTGACACGGACGTGATCGTCGCGGTGACGCACATGCTGCCGTTCGCCGAACAGGTGCATCGCAAGTCGCACCCGGGCTGGCGATTTGCCAACGCGTTCATGGGGCAGCTTGCGCTCGGAGAGGTGATCCGAGCCGATCCGCGCGTCCGCGTCGCGATCGCTGGACACACGCACCTCCCCAGTGAAAACGCGTCCGGCCCGCTGCACACGCTCGTCACGCCGCTTGGCTACCACACGGAGTGGGGCGGCCGGACAGCGGTCGAAGCGGTGGAGCGAGCCGTGCGCGTCATCGAACTGGACGCGTAGTCTCGAACGTCAGCGGGGCGTGCCGGCCTTGCCGATTTTTCCGGTGGACAGCATCTTCTTCACGTCCATGCCCAGGTCCTTCACGCCCGCCTGGAACTGAGGAACGAACACCCAAGCTGCAGCGACGAGCGCGATGACGATGACGGAGATCAGGAGCATGTACTCGACGGTCGATTGTCCGTCTTCGTCGTTGAGGAGGTCGTTGAGGAGGTCGTTGCCGAGGGCGAGGGCGTAGGAGCGCATGGGGAATCTCCGTTTGGGGGTTCGGTAGGGGAACAGCAATTGCTGTGCCGACGATGCAATCGTCACTATTCCGGGGCGATTCGCAGGCGGTGCCCCAAAAACGTCGCACCGTAGGGGCAGCGCTGCCCCGTCCGGTCTACAGGTCGAACGTGATTCCTTGCGCGAGTGGGAGATCCCGGCCCCAGTTCAACGTGCAGGTTTGCCGACGCATGTACGCCTTCCAACTGTCGCTGCCGGCTTCGCGCCCACCACCGGTTTCCTTCTCGCCGCCGAATGCGCCTCCGATCTCGGCGCCGCTCGTGCCGATATTGACGTTTGCGATTCCGCAATCGCTGCCCAGCGGGGAGAGAAACGTCTCGGCCGCGCGAAACGAGTCGGTGAAAATGGAGGAGGAAAGCCCTTGTGGGACATCGTTGTTCGCTGCGATCGCGTCGTCGAGTTGGTCGTATTCGAGGACGTACAGGATGGGCGCAAACGTCTCCTCCCGGCAGATCGCCATTCCCGGCCGCGCCTTGATAAGGGTCGGTTGTACGTAGAAACCCGCGCGCTCGATTCGCTTTCCTCCGGCGAGCACGACGCCACCTTGCGCCTGCGCCACCGAGACGGCTTCCTCGAACATCGTGACCGCCCCGGCGTCGATCAGCGGTCCACACAGCGTCCCGTCGGCAAGCGCCGGCCCGACGCGAACTTGTTTGTATGCCGTTGCAAGTTTTTCGATGAAGGCCGGCGCGATGGACCTGTGGACGTACACCCGCCGCGTGCTCGTGCAGCGCTGGCCGGCGGTACCCACTGCGCCGAAAAGGATGCCGCGGAGCGCGAGCGTGAGGTCGGCCGTCGGATCCACGATGATCGCGTTGTTCCCCCCCAATTCGAGGAGCGAGCGCCCCAGCCGCTCGGCGACCACCTTACCCACGTGGCGTCCCATCCGCGTGGATCCGGTAGCCGAGACGAGGGGGAGGCGTCGGTCGGCGATCATGCGTTCACCGACGTCCGAATCCCGTCCGATGATCAACCCGAACAGTCCGTTCCATCCTGCTTTCTCCAAAACCGTCTGGCAAATCCGGTGACTGGCTATGGCGACGAGCGGCGCCTTCAGCGAGGGCTTCCAAACGACGGAATTTCCCGCGACCGCAGCGATCATCGCGTTCCACGCCCACACCGCGTTCGGAAAATTGAACGCGCTGATGACGCCGATGGTGCCGAGCGGATGCCATTGCTCGTACATGCGGTGGCGCGGCCGCTCCGAGTGCATCGACAGCCCGTACAACTGGCGCGACAACCCCACCGAGAAGTCAGCGATGTCGATGGTCTCCTGAACCTCTCCCTGACCCTCCGCCCTGATCTTTCCGACCTCCATGCTCACCAGCGCCCCGAGGTCCACTTTGTGCGCGCGAAAGGCGTCCCCCATTTGCCGAACGAGCTCGCCACGGGCGGGCGCGGGAAGCATGCGCCACTCTTTCTGGGCGCGCACAGCCGCTGCGACGACCGCTTCGTACTGCGCGGACGTCGCAAGTTCGACGCGCGCGATGGTCTCACCGTTCGACGGGTCCACGCTGGCGATCGTGCCGGCGTACCCTCCGTTCAGGGCGGCGCCACACCATGCACCGGGGTTCGTTTCGCCGAGGCCAAGACGGGAGAGCAGGTCGGACACGGGTCATCCTGAGGTGCGCGCGTCTAACCGGTCCGGAGCCCGGGGGGAGGCTGGGTTAGGTTGGCCGGATGTTGCTCCTCGTGCCCCTTCTCACGCCCGCGTTCGGACAGGATGCGGTGACCCTCGAATACGTTAAAAAGGGCCAGGTAGCGACGTCGTTGCCGTCGTTCACCGTCATCGCAAACTCCGATGCGAGCTCGCTATCCGTAAGCGGCGCCTGCGGGGGGGTGTCATTCAAGCGCTCCGGAACCGCGCAGTCTGGCGAAAAATGGCACTTCCCGTTGGACCTGCCGGTGGGGAACTACAGTTGCCGTGGCGCCCTTTCGGTGGAGTTGGACAATGGCGAAACCGGCGAAATGCCGCTTTCGTTTACGGTACAACAGCTTCCTCGGTTGCAGATGCGTGTCTCTCCGGGCACGCTGGATGTCGCCGGACGGAAGGTTGGAATCATCTTGGACCGCACCGCCGGTCGCGTGGAGATTACCGTGCTCGGCCCGAAGGGAGTCGAGTTGGGCGGAAGCATGACGCATTCGATTTCCGCGGCGGGGCAGGTCATTGAGTGTGCGTGGACGCAGCGGCCGGATGACGCAATGAAACTGAAGATTCGGGCGTTCGATGAGAACGGATTTTATTCCGATCTCGAGTTGTCTCCGTGGCGGTATAGCGTGCCGCACGAGGACGTCATTTTCGCAACGAACGCTGCCGTCATCGATGGTGCAGAGGAGCCAAAGCTGATCACGGCGATGGAAGAGGTGAGGGGAGTGCTGGATAAGTACGGTACGGACGTCGTGATCAAGCTTTACGTTGCGGGCCATACGGACACGGTCGGCAGCCCGGACAAGAATCAAACGCTGTCGATGGACCGCGCCAAATCGATCTCGGCTTGGTTCAAGAAGGCGGGTTTTCCGGGAGACATATACTATCAGGGCATGGGCGAGCGCGACCTCGGGGTGCCGACCGCGGACGAGATCGACGAGCCGAGAAACCGGCGTGTCGCCTACACGCTTGCCGCCCAGTCACCGGACATGCCTTCCGACGTAAGCGGCCTGACCTGGGTTCCGCTCCACTAGTGCATCGATGCGCGAATTACCGAGCGTCGGGACTGCCAAAACCCTTGAGCGAGCCGCGGCGCCACTGCTGATAATGAGCCGAACAGAAGCCCTTCGAGCGGATGGTGTCTGCGCAGCCGGCGACCTTGCAGTTTCCCCGCGGCGCGGCCACGAGGGGCGCTACCTGGCCCGGTGCTGCGTGGCTTCCGTCGGCAAGCGCGGCTTCCAACTCGGAGATTCGGGCTTCCAGATGCCCGATACGCGATTCATGGCCGCCCGCGGAGGGGGCCGGGGACGCCTCGGCGGCTTGCCGGGCCATATTGGCTTCCGTGCGTGCCTGCTCGGCGAGGTGCTGAAGGTCAGCGAGGCGTTTTTCCATACCGTCCATGCGCGTGCGCATGTCCTTCACTTCGTCACGAATCGCCTGCACCTCGGCGGGGGAGGCATATCCATGTTCCTTCAGCAGCTCGTGTACGATTTCCCGAATCGGCGCGTCCAGCACGCGGCCGGCCGGCCGGGACAGGCGGGATGAAAAAACGTCACTGAGGGCCATGGACGCTCCTTGATACATTTATGTATCGAACTGCCCTTGTCACGTCAAGGGAAGTATCAGAAATTGTATCATCCGGCGTGGGTCACGCTCCGGCACCGATCGATCCGCGGCCTACCGGGCGGGTGGAAACACGGCAAACGATCCCCGTCCAATTTCCGTGGGAGGAACCTCGGGGTGGTCAATACTTTTCAGGTAGATACGGGGTGTGCTGGACAGGTCCGCCTGACCGCCACCTGCGGGGTATCCGCAGAAGACCACATACGCTCCGTCCGGCGAAAATATAGGATGACTAGACGCATACTGGTCGAAAAAATGAAGATAGAACAAAATGTCTCGGGTGGGCCAGAAGCTGCCGAGTGGCACGGGTGGCGATCCGTCGATGCGCACCTGGAACCACTGCAGGCAGTTTTCCTGACTCGCTACAACCGCGTAGACCAAAGAGTCACCGCGCGGTGAGAAAAAGAAAGCGAGGCAATCGGCTTCACTGATCTTGCGAGCGGCACCAGTGGTCAGATCGATGAGTTCGATGCCGTGGTAGGGCGTACCCTCCCCACGTGATGCATGCGACAACGCAACCCACGGGCGGCCCAGAGGCGCGGCGACCACCGCCAGAAGCCCAGCGCGAGTCAACAGCGACACCCTGTCGCTGCCATCGCCTCGGGAGTGGACCAATTCCGACCAGCCATCCCGGCCGCGGAGGGCGTAAACGGCGCGTTCTCCCACCATGACTGGCGCGCAGAAGCTTCCGGGCGAACGGTCGAGGAGAATGTCTTCTCTAGCCCCCATCGGGTCGCGAATCGTGACCCTTCCATCGGGCTCTCCTGCGGTTCCCGCATGGATCAGCAGGCTCTCTCCGCCGACCGTCCAGTTCGCGAACAGCGGCACCCCGTGCTCCAGGGGGCGCACGGTGCCCAGACGGTCCTTTCGTAACAGGATGAGCAGCAGCTCATCCGCCTGTTGGAGCAGGACCGTCAGCGCCTCACCGGTCGGGTGCCATTGCAGGTAAATGGGCGTGCTTCCGCTGATCTCTGCCCACTCGACCTGCCGGACCCCGTCGATGCTGTGGGTGACGACGCGCACCGGCCCGGTATCCGTATCCGAGCCTTCTACGCCGAACGCCGCAATCCACTGCCCGTCCGGCGACCACGTCGGCCACGACCACGCCTCCTGCGCGCGCTGTAGCATCGACCACGGCGAGCCGAAACGAGCTGGAGACCGGGGGATCGGTGTGGTCAGCGGCGTGGTGGCGCCAGTATCGGTATCGACGAGAATGATCTGGCGATCGACGGTGATACACGCGACGCAGCTCATGCCGCGAGCGCCAGACCCGGTATGATGTTTAGGTGAAGCGTGAGCCAGCCCTGAAGGCAGACGACAATGATCGGAAGGAACGTGGCCGTTTTTGGTGACGCATGCAACGCGCGTAGCCGCTCACCGCGGACGTTCGACTCGTGGCTCCACTCGGACACGTGACGCGAGGGTAGGCAACCGATGCCGTGCAACCGATGCATCGCATGGAGCGCGGTGTCGTTGGCGGAGCCGAACGCACCAAGGGCCAGCCCGCACGAAAGCAGCGACAGGACGACACGGCGACCCGGAACGCTTCCCTGAAAATAGCCCAGCATTGCCGCCATGAGCAGGACGATACCCACCGCGAAAAGCACCACGCCCACCCACCGCACCCGCGCGAACCAGAGGGCGGTTTTTTCAAGGTCCGTCACATGCCGTCCGGCAGCAGGCCCTGCATCAGGACGCGGATTCCATCGGTCGAGAGCCGTTCTACGTCGGGCCGAACTCCCACCGCACTTTGTCCCGCAAGCCCATCGATGATGGCCTTCAGCATTTGCGCGACCGCCCGCGGATCGTAGTGGCGAAACGCGCCTTCCTGCATGCCCTGTTCGATGACGCGCGCCGTTGCGTCCACGAATTGTTCGTGGATGGCGTTGACTCTCCGCCGCGTTTCCTCATCCCGGATAGCCATTTCACTCATCAGCAAAAAGAAACGCGGGGGCGTTTTCAGGCCGGCGAAGTAGTCAAGATATTTGCGGCCGAGATCGACGAGTTTGACCGCAGCGGGGCGGGGGTCACGTTCGGCTGCCTCGAGGAAACTTGCGGTGACCGCCAACTCCTCCTCGACGAGGGCGTCGAAGATCGCGCGCTTGCTGTCGAAATAGAAGTAAACGGCGCCTTTCGAGAGGCTCGCGCGCTTCGCAACATCCTCGACGCGCGCCGCGAGGTAGCCGCGCTCGATGAAAATCGCGCGGGCAGCACGAAGAATCTGGGCGCGGCGCTCGATCTCGGACAAGTGGCGGGTCATGCGCTCGGCAACGGCTCCACTGCCCTCCCTAACGCACGCGCGGTCGGTGCGCGTGGCCGGAATGGAGGCCTTTTCGCCGCGCGCGCAGGAGCAAATGGGGTAGGATTGTCAGAGAGGTGTCAAGTGGCGGTCGAACTCTTGGCCATGATCGCAGTCCAGTCGCCGGATGGAATGGTGTTTGGCACGGCACGCGGCATCGACGGCGCTTCCCTGTATGTGGAGATTGAAGCTGAAATTCCGATGGAGGCGCACGTCGAGTGGCGCATGGAACTCCCGGGCGTGGACGAAACCGTGCTCGGTGGCATGCGGATTGTCAAGGTGACCCGAAACCAGACCAGCGGCGTCCGAGTATACACGGGCGTGATCACGAACGTGTCGCCAGATGACAAGGAACTATGGGATGATTGGCGGGCAGCTGTCGAACGTGGTGTCCGAACGGTCACCCACACCCGCGGCGGCGCCGGCGCGTGGGATTCGTGGACGCGGGACCAGATGATGGGGGGGACGACCCCTGCGGAGCGCGCACGCGCGGTCGCGCATCAGGAAGAAAGGCGGAAGCGGCGCGCGGAGAAGACTCGGGAGCTTTTGGGAAACCGAAAACGATGGCCGGATCCGACGGACTCGAAGGGCGGTCAGGCCGCCGCCGACGCGGTTTGGCGCCCGCTTTCCGGTTCGGTGAATTCCAGGGCGCAGACGTCGGCACGCACGGGCGGTCCGACGACGTCGGAGGGCGGCGGGGTCGAGTCGCGCCCGCGCGCCGCGATGGCGGCTGCGCTGCGCGCTCGGCTCGGGGAGATGGGCGCGTTGGTCGGTAAGTCTTCCGCAGGGCCGACGACGGCCGTTCCGGTGCTTGCGGCCGTTAAAGTGGCGTCGGGGCCTGATGCCGGTCCGGTCGCGCGGATCGGCTTGGAGGATACGTCCTCCGCGGCAACGGCGGCGCGCCGGGAGCCGACGTCACCCGTGGCGGCGCCGAAGCCATCTCCAATTTCGGCACCGGTCGCCGCGCCCCTGCCTGCAGCTGCGGCGTCGGCCGACCCCGCCATCGAGCTGACCGACGGCACGCTGACGGTGACGTGGACCGCTCCCGACCGATACCGCACGGACTACGAGCGCGATCTCCGCATGTCCGCCCTGCGCCTGCCCGGTTTGGAATGGGGGCGCGCCGGTACGAGGCTGGACGTCGTCCTCGTCCTCCCGTCCGGCGCAATGTGTGCTGGCAAGGCGGACATCGTCACGCACATCGCCGGCGTCACCGGTTTCTACCTACAGATCGACGCCGTTGCCAAGCAGGTGCTGACGGCGGGTTGATCACTTGATCTGGTTTGCAACCCGTTTGAGTTCACGCATGCTTTTGATTTCGAATAGCTTTCCCTTGACCGCGAACGTCGACAATTTCTGGGCTTGGCGGACGTATTCCCCGTATTGGTAGGCCTTTCCCCACAGCCAATCGTATTTGCGTTGGTTGAACATGCGAACGAACCGGTCGTTTGCCAAGAATTGCACGAATTCCTTGGGCAGGTTGTTGAACAACGTCAGGAAAAACAGGAAGTTGAGGTAGTTCCCGTTCGGCGTGTGAAACCCGCGCCGGTAGATCTCATTGTATTCGTCACTGACGAGGCCATCTTCGATGCTCTTGTGGTAGAACTCGGTTCCTGGATACGGAATAAGCGAAGAGGGAAGTAGATTATACGGAGGAGGTAAGGTCCAGAGCAGGCGCAAGCCCTTCATCACGTCTTCGGTCGTCTCCCACGGATTATCGAGGATCATGTGGTAGTCGGGAACCTGAATGTAGTCCTTGTACTTGGAGATGATATTCACGGCCTTCAACAACTGTTCGTTGGTCATGCCGCGCTTGTACATCTTCATCGTTTCGGTGGAACCCGTCTGAATCCCCAGCTCCGTAAAACACAATCCTGCGTCGATCAACGCTTTGTATTTTTCCTCATTGATGGTCGTCGGGGAACACTGAGCGCGGAACGGCATCCCGATCTCCTTCTGCCACACGTCGGAGAACTTCTGGATTTCTTCCGTGGAGGTTGAGAAAAAGACGTCGTCCTGGAAGTGGATGATTCCGATGTCCGGGTGTGCACGCGTGACTTGTTTGATTTCTCCGATCATGTGCTCGACGGAGCGGCGCCGCAAGTAGGACTGACCCTTGTAGAGATCATGGTTGAACGCCACACCGCAGTACGAGCACTTGTGCGGACACCCGCGAGTGATCATGGTCTTGTAGGCGGGGCGCAATTCTCCGGTGCGGTCCGGGTAGGTCGGCATGATTCCCCGGTACATCGACCAATCGAGGCGGACAAGGTGCTGTCCGGCGGCGTCGTACGTCCAATCGTCCGCGAAATCGAAGTCCTGCCAGGGCATCGAGTCCAAGTCCTGAATCAGCGGCCGGTGCGGATTCCCGACGACCTTGCCGTTCTTCTTTCGGAACCAGAAATTACGCACGTCGTAGAAGTCCTTCCCGTCCTCCAACCGCTCGACGATCTCCAAGAGGGAATGCTCCCCCTCTCCGACATGCACGATGTCCACAAACTCCAGCCCCTGCTGGGGCATCGTGGTGGGATGGAATCCGCCCCAGATGATGGTTTTTTGTGGATAGGCCCGCTGGATGGCGCGCGTGGCCTGCACAGCAACGTCGAACATCGCCGTCAGGAAGCTGATGCCCACGACGTCACAATCCCGGACCAACTCGACCAAATCATCGACCATCGTGTCCGGCATCTGCATGATGTGGGACCAGGTATTGGCGCGCCAGGAGCTTTTGAAGCGATTGCCGTAGGTGTCCGCCGGCAAAAATATCATCCGCGTTTCGTGGCCGTTCTGCTTCAGGTACGACGAAAGCGTGCGCGTGCACGGGCTGTAGTGGTCCATCGGGGTCGGGTTGATCAGTGCGACCTTCATGGGCATACCTCGAAGCCGGGATGGTAGCCGCGATGCGCCGCTGCCGCCACGCGCGGCGCGTGGCACGGCTTACAGGGCAAGGATGTCGAGCCATTCCCCGCGGATGCGGGCCCTGCGAACCAGGCGGGTAGGGCCCAGGGCGGCCCGCGCGGCGATAAAGTCGCCGCCGCTCTCGGAGAGTACGACAAACGCTGCGTCGGCGACGGTTCGATACGTTTCTCCAAAGCGACGAAGGATCTCGAAGTCCGGTCCAGCGTAAAGGGCCCGATCGAGCACGCGGTCGAGCCCGGGACGCGAAGACACGCCGGGCCAGAACGGAAGATTTGCCGCAATCTTGTCGAAGCGACGTGGGGGGAGGGCGGCGAGCAGGTCCGATTGCACGGCATCGATGTGGAGCCCATGAAGCGCCGCATTTGCGGCTGCGTTTCGGACGGCCTGCGCGTCGATGTCCGCGCATGTTGCGATCGCTCCTGCCTTCGCGAGCGCGATGCCCACGACCCCCGTTCCGCACCCGAGATCGAGCCAACGTTCGCCGGGAACCACCACCTCCGCCATGGCGGCGGCGAACCACTCGCCGACCTTGGTGGCAACCGGGTCGAGCACGCCGGGGAGGACGATCAGCGGACCGCGGACCACGCGCGGGCGGCGTGCGCGCAAGAGGTGCAGATGCGGGCGAAACCGCGCGAGCCGCGTCATGCGCGCCCCGGACGACCGGCCAGGGCGAGGTAGGGGAGGCCGGCGAGGAGGCAGGTGAGCGGGACGGGAACACGGTCGCGGAGCAGGAAGGCGATGATCCCGAGCACGGTCGCGCTGCCGATGAATCGCACGTGTGCGGTCACGAGCCCGCGCCCCGAGAGGCGGAACCGCAGCCCCCATGCGAGCGCGGCGCATTCCCCGCTCACGGTGATGGCGTGGGAGAGCGGCAGTGCTTCGGCACCCATGCCGAAGCCGCGGATCAGCACGAGGACCACCGGAATCTTGGCCGCCATTGCACCGATAGAGAGCCACATCGGACGACGCGGCGAGCCGATGGTGTAGTAGACGGGCACGATGATACGGTGGAAGCAGATGCCGAACGTCGCGAGCGCGTACATGCGCAGCATCGCTGCGGTGCCGAGCGTGTCAGCCCGTGTGAAGGCGCCTCGCTCATAGAACAGCGCGACGAGCGGCTCGGCAAGTACGAACAGTGCCACCGCGCTCGGAATGACCAGGTAGGCGGTCTGGCGCAGGGCGCGAGCCAGGATTTGCCCGAACGCTTCATCGTCTCCCCGCGCGGCCTGCATTGCGAGCGCCGGCAGGGCGGCGGTGACGACGCTCGACGCCACGAGCGTGAGCGGCAGTTGGACCAGGCGAAAGGAGCCGAAAAGGTAGGTGACCACGCCATCTCCCCAGGTCGAGGCCCACTGGGACTCTACGAGCAGATTGAACTGCACGGTTGCGATGCCGATGATCGCCGGACCGAGGAATCCCAACGATTTCCACAGCGCCGGATGGCCCCGCAACGTAGGCCGGAACCGGAACCCTTCGCGCCAGAGCGCCGGAAGCACGATGGATACTTGTAGAAAGCCCGACAGCGTCGTTGCGAGCGCGACGCCGACGATGCCCGGGAGGCCCGTTGCTCCTTCCCACCACGACGTCGTCATGCACGCCGCGATGACGGTGACGTTCAGGGCGCTTTGCGCGAGCGCGGGGAGGAAGAAGCGGCCACGGACGTTGAGCAACCCCGAAAACAGGGCGGCGAGCGAGAGTCCGGCCAGAAACGGTGCCATCCACCGGGTCAGCGTGACGGTGAGTGCAAATTTTGGAGGATCGTCGGTGAAGCCATTCGCGATGAGCCGCACCCATAGGTCAGCGCCAACAAAGAACCCCGCGGTGACGACGCCAAGGGTCAGGAGCAGCACGCCGAGGAACGCGTTGGCGAGCCGCCAGGCCGCCTCCGCTCCTTCCTTTTCGCTCGTTTGCGCGAACGCGGGAACGACGATGTTCTGGAGGGAGCCTTCCGCCAGAAGTTCACGCAGAAGCTGAGGAACGCGCAGCGCCGCGTTGTAGGCGTCGCTGACCTCTCCCGCACCGAACACGGCCGCCATGACGACGTCCCGCAGCATGCCCGTAACGCGCCCGACGGCGTTCGCGGCGCCGACCAACAACGCGCCACGACCTGGGTGTTGCGGCCGTTCCGCCGCGGCATGAAGCGGCCCCTGTGGCGGAACCTCGCTCATCGGCGCTTCCACCACCACGCGAGAAAGACGAGCGGCACCAATCCGGGTGCCCCGTATACCCAGCGTGGCGTCGGAATCATCCCCGCGAGTCGGGCCGGGAGGGGCGCTTCCTCCCCACGCTCCCATGCGCGTGCGCCGCGCACCTCCACCAAAAATTCGCGGGCTGATTCAAGCTTCATCCACGCTCCGTGCACGTTGTCCTTGAGACGTCCGTTCACGACCTTGAGGAGCGACGTCCGGGTGGCGACGAGGCCCCCATCGATGTGGACCGTATTCGCGAAATACGAGAGCTCATCGGGGTAGTTTCCGTTCGACACGGAGAGCGTACCCGGCGTCGTGACCGTTGCCGTTCCGCGGGCATGAAACTCCAAGAACTCCGCCTCTCCCTGACGGGCGGCGTCGTCAATGACCGCAGGCGCCAGCGAGAGCGGCGCCCCCTCCCACATCACGCGGACATTCCCCCGCAATGCCTCGATGTACTGGGCGGACCACTCCTTTCCGGCATTTTGCGCTTTTGCCTCGCGATACACGCGTGCGGCCGGCACCTCCGCCACGTACTCGAGTTCCACTTCCGTGGGACGGAGCCAAACCGTGACTCGCTGCCCAACAACGCCGTTTCCCGGCTCTCCCGCCCCCTTCCGATAGTCACCGCCGTACGGGTGGCTCCACGCCGGGAGCACGAAGGCAAGGACCGTGAGCGCGAGAAGCACGCCTGCTCCTATCCCACCGTCCGGGTTACCCTCGCCCGCGCATATGGGCCTCGCCAACAACTGGACCCCGCTCGTCCGCAACGTGCTCGTCACGCTGTTCGCGATTTATCTGGTTCAGCTCCTTGCCGCGCCGCGCGTTGACCTGTGGTTCGGGTGGCAGCCCTACGGGTCGGGGCTGTTCTACCCGTGGCAGCCGCTTACCTGTGTTTTCCTCGGCACGATGGATCCGCTGTCGACGTGCTTGCAGTGGTTGGGCGTGTTCTTCTTGCTCCCCATCCTCGAACAGGTAATTCCGGCCGCACGAATCGGCCGGGGCATGCTGTTCAGTTGGGCCTTGGCGGTCTGCGCCATTTTCCTGCTGGAATTCCCCGGAATTCTTACCCAAACCGGGGAGATTTCCGGACTTACGCCATTGCTGGCGGCCTTGACCGGGCTCGTCGGATTCCTGCTGCCAAACGCCACGTTCCTGCTCTTCTTCGTCCTTCCCGTGAAGGCGCTCTGGATCGCGTGGGGCACGGGACTGTTGACGTTCCTGTACACGGTGGCGAGTCGCGACGCGGCGTCGGCGGCCAGCTTCTTTGCGTGGGCCGGCGCGTGGATATTCGTACAGTTCATCGGTGGGAACTTCCGGCGTTGGCGCCTTCAGATCAAGAAAAAGCAGGTGGAGCGGAAGTTGAGCCGCTTCGAGGTCATCGAGGGCGGTAAACAACCCAACGTGCGCACAAAACAGCCGGACGAGTGGATCAACTAGGGTCAATTAATAATTTCAGGCGCGGGAGCGGAAATGTCGTTGAAGGATCGCGTTGTCATCATCACGGGTGCGAGCCGCGGCGTCGGCGCGGCGTGTGCGGTCGCCTGTGCAAAAGAAGGCGCGAAGCTCGTGCTCGCCGCCAAGACCGTGGACCCCGATCCGCGCTTGCCCGGCACGCTCGGGGAGACGGCGCGCCTCGTTGAGGAAGCCGGGAGTGAGGCGCTGATCGTGCCTTTTGACGCGCGTGATGTGGCGCAGTGCGAGGACGTTGTTGCCAAGGCGGCCGCACATTTTGGGCGCGTCGATGTGCTGGTCAACAACGCAGGGGCGATTTTCTGGGCGCCCGTGGCCGATTGGCCGCCGAAGAAGTTCGATCTCGTCATGGCGGTCAATGTGCGCGCGTCGTGGGCCATGTCGCGCGCGGCGATTCCTCACATGCGGAAGGGCGGGTGGGGGCACGTGCTCATGATGTCACCGCCGATCAATCCCCTTGCAAGCGTCGGAAAGGCGCCCTATCTCATCTCCAAGCTGGGGATGACGATGCTCGGAATGGCGATTGACGCCGAAGAGAAGGTAAACGGAATTGCGGCACACGCGCTCTGGCCGGTGACGGCGATAAAGACGGCGGCTACCGTCAATCTTGCCATGGGTGACGACGCAACGTGGCGGTCTGCGGATATCCTGTCGGAGGCGACGGTCGCGTTGGTTCGTCGTAATCCGCGTGAATGCACGTTCCGGGCGTGGTTGGACGAGGAGGTGCTCCGGACGGAGGGCGTTACCGACTTCACCCGGTACCGTTGCGATCCCGCAAGTGAGCCCCCGGCCATGAGCATCGAGCTGGTCGATCCGGGGTGGAGCGAAAGGAACGGTCGGTAGGGGCCCGCTTTATCGGATACGCCGCCGCCGCCCCGCGAAAACCGCAAGGCCCAGCACGCCCAGCCCCGCCAAGCTGCCGTCGGGCGTAGAACTGCACCCACACGACGCCGTCGGAAGCGGAATCTTCTCGGGATCGGTCGACCCGTCTGCGTCCGGACGCCAATCGACGGCGGTGTCGCGCGTGTCGGTGTCGTCCGTTCCGGAGTCGGTGTCTCCGGTGTCGATGGCGGTGTCTCCGGTGTCGATCGCGGTGTCCGTGTCCTCCACGCAATTCTCGTCCACGATGCCGTTGCAGTTTTCATCCCCGCGACCGCAGTCGTCGGTGGGGGCGCGGGTGTTCACATCGGCGTCGGCGTCGTCACAGTCGGTGCCGCCCCAGGCAATGGCCGATTCGCCGTCCAGATCGGCGTCGTAGTCATCCGCGCTGTCGCAGTTGGCGTCCACACCGTCGTAACTCACGTCCGTAGCGCCGGGATGGACCCACGCCTTCGTGTCATCACACTCCGCGGTGGCGAGGTAGCCATCCCCATCGCAATCGGTGCAGGCCGCGGCGTCGCTGCCATCACAGTCCTGATCGACGCCGTCGTCGGCAATCTCTGTTGCACCCGGGAAAATGCCGGCCTCCGCGTCATCGCAATCGGTCGTGACGTCCACGCCATCCCCGTCACAATCGTAATCATCGCCGCCGCCGCAGTCCGAGTCGATACCGTCGTAGCAGACGTCGGTGGCCGCTGGATGGATGGCTGCGTCCGTATCCTCACAGTCATCGCCACCGTACCAACTGGAGAGAAATCCGTCTCCGTCGACGTCGTACTCACTCGAGCCGGTGCAGTCGTTGTCGATGCCGTCGTACGGGAAGTCGAGGGCGCCGGGGTTGATGGTGGCCGCTGCGTCGTCACAGTCGAGGCCGCCCCAGGCGTCGGAGTCGTACCCGTCGAGGTCGCAGTCGTAGTCCCCCTCTCCGCCGCAGTCCTGATCGACGCCGTCGTAGCAGGTATCGACCGCGGAGGGGAACACGCTGCCATCGAGGTCATCGCAATCCTCGCCCCCGTCGGCAATGGCGTCGTAGCCATCCAAATCCGCGTCGAATTCCGGCCCCCCGTCACAGTTGTAGTCTTCCGCCGACCCCGGCGGGTCTGCGATGCCGGGATTGTAGAGATCATCGGCGTCGTCACAGTCCTCTCCGTCGTACTCGTCAGAGTCGTAGCCATCTCCATCACAGTCGTATTCGGCGGAGTCGTCGCAATCCGTGTCGATGCCGTCATAGCAGATATCGCCGGTTGCACCGGGGTGTGCGGTGGGCTCGGCGTCGTCGCAGTCGTCCCCGCCGTAGCCTTCTGCGTCGTAACCATCCGCATCCGCGTCGTAGTCGCTCTCGGTGGCGCCCGAGCAGTCTGAGTCCACGCCGTCGTAGTAGGTCTCTCCCGCACCTGGACTCACACTCGCATCGCCATCATCACAGTCGGAGAAGGAGCCACCGCCGGTGGGATACCCGTCCGCGTCGGAGTCAAAGTCGTCGTTGCCGGCACAATCGCTGTCCACGCCGTCGTACCAGGCGTCGGTGGCGTCGGGGTTGACGGCGTCATCTTCGTCATCGCAGTCATCGCCGCCGTAGGTCGATGAGTCGTGACCGTCCTGATCCGCGTCGTAGTCGGAGATTCCGTCACAATCGCTGTCCACGCCGTCGTAGAGCGTGTCCGTTTCACCAGGATTGACGGTGTCGGTCGTGTCGTCACAGTCGTCGTCGGAGGTGTACCCGTCGTGGTCCGCATCAAAATCATCGTCCTCCGCGCAGTCGGAGTCCACGCCGTCGTACCAGGTCTCTGTCGCCGTAGGACTGACGGTTGCATCGGTGTCATCACAATCGCCCTCCGATTCCGTCAGGCCGTCGCCATCGGAGTCATCGAGGCCCAACTCGGAGAAGGTCAGGTCGTCGATGCCAAACGTGTCTCCCGAGGAGGAGAGGACGATTTCATCCACGCCATAGTCGTAGGTGAAGCCAACGAATTCACTGGCACCGCTGCCGACAAAGGTGGAGGAGTACAGCAGCGCGCCATCCACGTAGCCTTCGATGGTGATGGTGCCGTCCGCATCGAGGAGTGTGAAGGAGAGCGCAGGTTGAATCTCGTCGAATACGACGTCCAAGACGTTGCTGACGGCCTCTCCGCCCAACGATCCGGTGGGCGCCGTGCCATCGATGTCGGTGGCGACGGTTGCACTGCTCTCAAAATCCGCGCCGAGCGATTCGTACTGGTCGTCTACCGTCAGGCCGGCACTCAGATCCTCGAAATCGATGGCAGTAGGCGTAATGTCTGCCGCCGCCGTCCATATACCGCTGTCCGTGTAGGTGGTTGCACCCCCGCCATCGACGTACCCATCACAGTCGTCATCGATGCCATTGCCGAGGATCTCAGCGGCGCCGGTGTGAATGTTGGCATCTTCGTCGTTGCAATCTCCCGCGAGGTCCGTCTCGCCGTCGAGGTCACGGTCACTGTCGTATCCCCACGCGACTTCGATCTCGTCCAACCCAAAGCCGTCCACGGTGGCGGTTGCCATTGTAATCGTCGTCACCGGCTCGACGAATGTCCAGCCGCGATAGTCCCCACCTGACCGGTTGTCGGCGCGCAATTCGAAGTCGTAGGCGTCCACGACGCTTCCCGAGGCGTTGGCCGCCGTCAGCGTGAAATCGTCGTCCCCATCGATAATGCGGAGCGACATGGCGTCCACTTCGTCGTCGAACGTGAGGGTTACCGTTCCGTTGGCTTCGTACACGGCAAAGCTGTCCACCGGCCACGATCCGTCGATGCGATCGTCGGCTACGCCATCGCTGAAGGTGATGCCGCCGTACTCGCCGACGACCTCACCCTCCGTGTACGTTTCAAAGTCGAACGTGTCGCCGATGGTGGCGTTGATCTCGTCGAGGTCCCATGCGAAGTTTTCGGCCGTCGTGCGCACGCGGATGACCTGGTCGATCCACCCGTCACAGTCCCCGTCGATGCTGTCGGCGAGGGTTTCGCTGCCCCCGGGAAACGCGAGCGGCTCCGCGTCGTCACAATCATTGCCGCCGGCGTCCGCGTTGATGAAGCCGTCGGCGTCGTCGTCCTCAAAGTCGGGGTGCGAATCGTAGGCGTAAATGCCCCCATCTCCCGTGAAACCGATCGTCGCGTAGGGCGCAGAGGCGAGGAGCGTCACCGAGCCGTCCGCGTTCGTCGCCGTGCCCATCGCCGTCGTGAGGGCGCCTGCACTCTCACTCCCGTGGACGATCTGGTTGGCGGACGTGATGAGCGCGGCGCCGGAAGGCATTTCCGAGAAGATGTAGGCCGCCCCGCCGGCGGATGCGCCGGACGCCGCGTTGGGCGCGCCGACGATGAAGTCGTCGAGGCCGTCTCCGTTGAGATCGCCCTGGGCCAGAGTGGACCCCGTGTACGACGACGCTGCGGTGCCGGAGATGGCCCCGTCCATCGTTGCAGCACTCGTAGGACACGTCGAGGCGTCCGGGTCGGGTTGCACGTATGTAATGCCGCCGCCGGTGACGGTGGTGGTGGCTCGGGGAGCGCCGACGATCAGGTCGAGGAGCCCGCTGCCGTCGAAGTCGCCGAGGGTCAGGGCGTCGCCGTAGGAACCGTTGGCGACAGTGCCGTTGATCTTGCAGATCGCCGCGGACGACGCGTCGTAGGTGCCGGTGTACGAACCGCCCGCGAAAATGAAGACGCGACCGGCGTTGGTGGCCGAGGTGTCGTTGTTCGGGGCGCCGACGACAAACTCCGACGCCCCATCGCCATCCATGTCCCCGGTGACGACGCGGGTGCCAAACCCGTCCGTTGCGCTGGCGCCGTTTATCGTGATGGCGACCGTCGGAAAGGACTGAAACCCGGAGGGTATCGTTCCGCCGAAGTAGAGGTACAATGCTCCAGAATCGACGCCGCTGGTGTCAACGCCGGGGGCGCCGCTCAACAAATCGCCGTAGCCGTCTCCATCGACGTCTGCGCCGGTTGCGATGGAGGTGCCTGCCATCGGACGGGGCGTGGAGGTTGTGGCGTAGCCACGGAAGCGCGCGTCGGCGTCCGTCGTTGCGTAGCTGCCGCCGTAGCCGCTGCCGAAAAGGTAGACCGTGCCAGTCTTTGTCGCGACGTCACCATTCTCGGGCGCGCCGATGAACACCTCCCCTTCCCCGTCCCCATCGAGGTCACCGATGGAGAGCGACTGGCCGAACTTCTCAATCGCGGTTGCGCCGGTAAAGGTGGCGTCCGAGGTGGAAAGGAGGCCGGGCGCATCGGGGCGGTAGGCGGCGTACACGGTGCCGGTTCCGCGATCCTGATCGCCGATCAACATGTCGTCCGTCCCGTCGTCATTGATGTCGCCAAAAGCCAGCGCTCGGCCGGCGTAGGCGGTGCTTGCAACGCCCGTCCACGGGGCGTCCAACTCGGACGTGTACACGTCGTCACGTGCCGGCCGTGAATCCTCGTCCCCGAACCACGCAGATGTGCCGTCGGCGATGCCTCCGGAGCAGGCGTATTCGAGGCCGGAGAGCGAGCCTGCGGTACCGACGAAAGCGCTAGCGCCGCCGTCCACCGCCGCATCGCCGAACGTGACATCATCCCAGACGATGACCGCCTCATTCCGGCCTTCGAGAAGCCAGATCTGGAAGCTGGCCGCGCCGCCGGACGTCGCGTGGGCCACGCTGTCCCAGCTCACCACGAATGTGCGGTACGGGTACGTGCCGAACGTGGCGGTGTGGACGGTCGAGGCCGCCAGATCGTCCCAAAACGGCGCAATGCCGGTCCACGTGTTCGACGCACCGGGGCAAGCGCCCGCGGCGTCGGTCGACGCGTTCTCGAAGAAGACGACGCCATTCGAGGACACCGATACCGTCGAGTAGCTGGCACCGTAGAACGTGAAGGCGAAGGGGAGGGGAACGGACGCCGTCGCGTCGTCACCGAGCGCCCACGCGTCTCCCCCGCTGGCATCGAGCCACTCGTGCGAGGGCGCGTTCGTGGCACCCGCGGAATCGGTGTAGACCATGCCGGCGGTGTCGGGACCGCCCGAGGCGGCGCGCGCCGTCGGCGAGAGCAGGGAGCAGAGGGCGAGCAGGCGCATGGGCGCCACTTTACCGCGAGCGGCGGGGCAGGTGTGCCAAACTCGCGTCATGGGTGCGATTGAGCTGCTCGGTGCGTGGGATCGTGCGCGGGAAAAACCTCGCTACCGGTGGGGCGGGGTTGCGCTCGGGATTGTGATCGCCGCCGGATTGGCGTCGGTGCCGGTGGAGGGTCTCACCGTAACGGCGCAGCGCGCCGCAGCGGTCAGCTTCCTGATGGCGTTCTGGTGGCTCGGCGGCGTCCTTCCGGCGCCCGTCACGGGGATGGTGCCGCTCGTGGCCTTTCCGCTGCTCGGCGTCGCGTCGACCAAGGAGGTGGCGGCCCCGTACGCCGACCCGCTCATTTACCTGATGCTGGGCGGGTTTGTACTCGGGTATGCGATGGAGGCCGTCGGGTTGCATCGGCGGTTGGTGGCGCTCCTGCTCGGCCCCGCGTGGGTGCGCGCGCGTCCGGACCGCGTGGTGTTGGCATTGATGGCGGCGACGGCTGCGATTTCAGGGTTCGTATCCAACACCGGCACGATGGTGATGATGCTGCCGATGGGGCTGGCGATGGCCGCGCACGTGTCGTCGTCTACCCGGGTTCGCAGTGCATTTGTGCTGTCCCTGGCGTACTCGTGCAGCATCGGCGGGGTTGCGACGCTCGTCGGTACGGCGCCGAACGCGGTTTTTGCGGGAATGGCGTCGTCCATTGCGCACCGGGAGGTCAAGTTCGTCGAGTGGATGGCGGTCGGCGTGCCCTTCGTCGTGTTGGCGTTGCCCGTGGCGTGGTTCGTCGTGAATCGGCTGACGCTCCGGCTGCCGGACGCCTCAGATGCGCCGATCGAGCGGCCTGAAAAGCCAGAGTGGGCCCCGGGGGAGGCGGCCGTGCTGACGATCATCCTGGCGTGCTTCGCGCTGTGGATCACGCGGTCACCGGTAGATTTGGGGGTGTTTGTCGTGCCGGGGTGGTCGCAATGGGTGGCCGTAAAAGTGGACGATGGCTTTGTGGCGATTTCGGCGGCGATGGTGCTGTTTCTGCTGCCGGGTCGCGCCGGTTTCTTACTGGACTGGAAGGCGTGCGCCGCGAAGATTCCGTGGGGGGTGCTGCTGCTGCTGGGGGGCGGATTCGCGATGGCGGATGTCATCCAGTCGTCAGGTTTGACGGCGTTTCTGGCAGAGCGCGCCAGCGGGCTGGCGGCGCTGCCGCCGTGGCTCGCGACGGCGGTGATTTGCGTCGGGATTTCGTTCTTGTCGGCGTTCACGAGCAACACGGCCACAACGCAGGTTGCGTTGCCGCTTCTGGCGGCGGGCGCTGCGGTGGCCGGGGTGTCGCCGTTGGCGTGGATGCTCCCCGCCACGATTTCGGCGTCGTGCGACTTCACGTTGGCGGTCGGTACGCCGCCGAACGCCATTGCCGCCGAGGCGGGGGATGTCTCGCCCGGCGACATGGCGTTTGCGGGGATTTTGTTGAATATCGCCTGCGCGTTGATCGCGACGATTGTATCCTTGACGTTTGGGGCGGCGGTGTTCGGGTAGGGGATTACGGAGGGGACGTTTGTTGCGTGTTTAGATTTGTTTGTGAGGAAGAAAGATGGTCATTCGATTCACACCTGACGCCTATCGAGACTCTATTCGCATGTTTATGAAGTTCGCATGACGACGACCCCCGTCGCGTTACCATCCCGCATGGTCCTCATGCTCCTGTTCGCCTGCTCCGATCCGCGCGTCGACGGTCACGCGGATGCCCCTCTCCGATGTGGCCCTGCCGAGGTGGCGGACGGGGCCGTGTGCGTCCCCGAAGCGTGCGGGAGCGGCAAATGGGGAGACATCGGCGAAGCACAGGTTTTTGTCGATGCGGGCGCCGACGAAGGGGGCGATGGGTCGTCCGACGCGCCTTTGCGCTCCATTCAGGCTGGGTTGAACGCTGCGGCAGGGGGCACGGTGGCCGTGGCGGCGGGTCGGTACGCCGAGGTGATCGAACTGACCACAGCGCATCACGGAACGAGGTTGGCAGGGCGCTGTAGGGAAATGGTGACGGTGGATGGCAGCGAGGGGGAGGACGACCAGCAGACCCTGCTCGCTCAAGGCGAGCCGACGAGTGAGTGGGCGGTTGAGCGGCTGACGATCACGGGCGGTCGCCACGGCGGTGTGCTCGTGCTCGGCGACATCGAGGGGGGAGATGGCGCCGGCGGCGTTTTGTCGCTGTACCGTGTGGACGTCGCGGCGAACGCGGACGTTGGCGTCGCGGCCATGGGCGTTGGCGCCACGCTGCGGATGGAGCACTCCCGTGTCGCCGACACAAAGGTGGCCAAGGGGGGAGTTTTCGGCCGCGGTGTGATTGCGGAGTTCGGCGCCAGCGTCAGCGTTTCGGATTCGACGATTGAGCGGAATCACGAAATGGGCGTGTTCGCGCTCAGCCCCGGAACGAGTGTTGTACTCGTTCGCACGCGCGTAAGCGAAACAGCGATGACGCGATTCGATATCGACGGCGCGGGGATCGTCGTGCGGGACGGCGCGGCGGTCACGGCGACCGATTGCACCATCGAGGGGAATCACTACGGCGGCGTGCTCGCGGGCGACGACGGGTCGATCGTGATTTTAACACGAACAGACGTGCTCAATACGGAAACCGAGGGCGATGGCACGGGTGGTTGGGGCGTGGTTGCGCAAGGGGGTGCCTTCGTAGGGGTAGCGAACGCCACGATCCGCGGCAACCACAGCGCGGGGATTGCCGCGGACGGCGTTGGCAGCCTGATTTCCTTGAGTGGGGTCTCTGTCACGGACACGGAGTCCGATGTAATCGGGGCGTTTGGAAGGGGTCTCAACATTGAGAATGGCGCGCGGCTCACGGCTTCCGACAGCGTGATTCGCCGAAACCGGGATGTGGGCGTTTCGCTGACAGGCGCGGGGACGTCGGTGACGCTCGCCCGTTCGGACGTGAGCGCTACGCGGGCGAAGCCGGATGGGACGCGCGGATGGGGGGTCGGCGTGCAGGACCGAGCGTCATTTTCAGCGGTGGATTGTCGGATCGAGGACAACGACGAAGTTGGCGTGTTCGCTGCGGACGAGGGGACGACCGCAGTGCTCCGGCGCGTTTCGATTGCGGGGCAAGCGGCCGACGCACCAAGGGATAGTCGAGGCGTCAATGTTCAGAATGCTGCGTCCGTAGAGGTGATCGACAGTACGATACTCGGGAGCCGTGGCGTAGGCGTTTTCGTCGCGGGCCGAGGCGCCTCCGTGCGCATGGAGGCGTCTGAGGTCGCCGGCACGGAGCCGAAGGACGGCGGGGCGGGAGGCCGTGGCATCTCCGTCCAAGCCGGGGGCGTGTTCGTGGGCACGGCTTGCACGGTACAGAACAACCACGAAATCGGCATCTTCGCCGACGGCGAGGGAGCGTCGGTTTCCCTGACGGATTGCATCGTGCTCGGCACACGTTTGGACTGGACCGCACAGGCTGCTCCCGGCATCACCGCGCAGCGCGGAGCCGTGGTGTCGGCCACTCGCACACTTGTCGCCGACAACGAAGGACCGGGCGTGTACGTCGTGGGAAACGGCGCGATCGCGTGTGTGGGCTGCACGCTCACGCACAACCAGTTTGCGGGCGCCGTCTTGCTCGGGGGTACCCTGAACCTGACGTCGTCCGTCGTCGATGAGACCATCCCCTCGGCCATTGACGGCGGTGGCGTCGGAATCTTCATCGGTCAGGTGGATCCGAGCGGCGCCGAGGAATTCCGGGCCATGGTCGTCACAGACACGACGGTCGGCGCCCACCCGTACGCCGCCGTGTGGCTCGCGGCCGTGGGCAGCTATCAGATTCAGAACAGCACGCTCACGTCGGGTTCGGGCGTAGCCCTCTCGCCTGATCTGACCGTCCACGGCAATGCGCTGTATGTCCGTGACGCGGCCGTGGATCTCGTTGGAAATACGTTCAGCGGAACCAGCAAGGCGACTGCAAAGGCTACAATATTGTTGGACGCGAGCGCCGCAGCACTCGCCGGCAATGCCTGGTCGGGCACGACCGACGGTGACTTGAACTGGGACATCGTCCAGCAAGTGTGCACAAGGACCTCCCCCCTCGCCGAAACCGACGGCGCGCCCCACGCTCGGCTGTGCACGGACGATTGGGACGTCCATGTCGAGGATCTTTCCTTCGCAATTTATCTGGACGAAGCTCAAGCGTTGTGAGCGTATGCGGCTACTCCGGCTCCACGCCCACGTCCGACGTGTCATCAAGGTCGAGCCCAAGACCGAACGTGTCCAACGGCGTGCCCGCGGCATCGAGGTCGACGACATCCGCGCCGGTTACGACGGCGCCGCCCTGAACAACCACCTTGCCGCCGCCCGGGTCGTCCGCCGACGCTGCGATGTTCATCGTCCCAGCCAAGGTGCCGGTCACCCGATCCAGGAGGACGCCGGCCCGCGCCGAACCGCTGATGTCGAAGTTGGTGAGCACAGCGCGGAAGTCGGCGGGATCATAATTGTGTTCCGTGTCCCCTTGCGTGACGACGATGCCGTCCCCTGCCGACGCTCCACCGTCAGGGGCGTTGGAGAGGGCTGTCTCGCCGACGCTGACGTCCGTGAGGTCCACGGACAGCGCTTGGCGCGCGTACAGCCCCGCGTCCGCGTTCCCACTCAAACGCATCCGCGTCGCCGTCAGCTGCGCCGAATCCTGAACCTGAATCCCTCTCCCCAGAAATCCGTCTACAGCAACCGTATTGTTCACGTCAAAGTCATCAAGTTCGGCGATGGACGTGCCATCGATGAGCATGCCGACCGAGTTGCTTCCGTCGATGACCAGGTCGTTCATCGTGAACTGCGCACTCTGGATGAGGATGCCGTAGCCGTACGCATCCCCGTCGTATGTGTCCGGGAGCGTGTCGTACACGCCGATGCTGGTTCCGAAGACGGTGGTCGCCGCCCCGTCGGCGAGTAGTCCGCATCGCATGCTTGCCGTGATCGCGAGGGAGTCGAGATACGCGGTTGCACCACCGTAAACCATGAGCGCGCGCCTGCCGCCGCTCAGCGTGAAACCGGCGAGTCGAACGTCCTGGGTGCCACTGACGCGAAGGATGGAGTCCCACGCCTTTGCCGCCGCCAGCGTGGTTTCGGACGTACCGCAGCCCTCGATGATGAGGCCGTTTTCGTCTCCAAGGACCTCCCCGATGGATACGTTCGCGGCGAATGTGCCCGGGCCGATGGCGATGTGATCAGCGCCGGTGCTGGCGCGTGCGATGGTCATGGCGGCGTCAAGCGTCGCGACCGGGGTCGCCAGGGACCCGTCGGCGGTGTCGGATCCGTCGGTGCGCACGTGGATGGCGGAGTTGTAGGATTCGTATGTGATGGCACCGTAATTGCCGCCATCGCACGGACCGGGGGACCAATCGTTATCAGTCCAAGCGGCCGAATCTCCGTTTTCTTCCGCTTCAGACGGCTTGCCAGCGGGAGGGACCGTGCAGGCGAGTAGCGTAAGAACTGGGAAGACGGGAGCGCGCATTGCGCATTCGTAGTCGATTCTTTATCGGAATTCAAGGTCAGGTTCCTTGGGTTCGGAGCCGCCAATGCAATGGCGTTTGTGACCGCCGGGAGAGTTCGATGGCACATCCACCACCCACCGGCCGGTTTCTCTGAGGACGTTGACCGTCATGGAACGCCTATCGGACTCCCCTTGGCGACGTGCCAGCGCACATCGCGCGGACAGGTTCTAATCAGCTTTGCGAGGCATTTGCTGCGCCGGGCTCACCGGCGACCAACGCGTCACGTTGGCCAAATGACGGTCAATCACGACTATTGCTGCGCTCGCAGCTGGCGGCGGGGGGGTTGACGGGATCGCGGCGTGCGTACAGACTTCGAACCTTCTGGAGCAGCCCCGATGGTCTATGTGTATTTCATTCTTTCCGCCTACATTGGCGGGTGCGCAAGCGCCTTGGACTCGGCGGGGAGCGACTCCGCGTCGGCACTCGATGGGGGTGCATGCTCGGCGGTCGAGGTACCGTCCGAAGCCGATGCCAAAAGCGTCGGCGACTATCTGTGTCTATGCGGTGTCAAACTGGCCGCGAAATCCGAAACGACGAACGAGGAGTTTGAGCTGTATGTGGAGAAGAGCAATGAGGCCGCGTCCGTTTCGCCCTATTATACCGGCTTTCCGACAACGACCAGCATTCAGCTGAACGGCCAACTGGACGTTGATGCCGCCGGAAAACCGAGCACTCTCGTCGATGTGAATACAAACGGCGTCGCGTACTGTGCAAACAAGCGGACCACGGACGGATTTCTGGGAGTGGCACTCGTCAAATTTGACAAGTCAAGCTGCTATTATTCGGTCCTTCCCGTCGAAGATGACGGTGGCGACGCCAAGCTGACGATGGCCACCTGCGGCAGGAGCGCAACGTTACACTACTCCTGTGTCACGAATTCGGCGGTAAGCTCTGACCGGGTTTCATCCCAGTACGCCTACTCCCGCCTGACCAATTCGACCTATACAGGACGCTATACCTACTATCGGTGCACTACTACGGTCTACGATTCGGATGATTTCTACGGTGACGTCTTCTACGACTTTACGTCGGCGATGCCGGCCGCCGTCACGGCGTATAAGACCACAAAGACGACTGGCGTCACGCTGTGGATGGGGCGATCAAGCAACTGCAGCAGCTTGTGTGCTGGCTGGTCGGACAGCGGCAGTTGTGCGGAAAAGTAGCTTCATAGCGCAATAGCGTTGCCAGCCGAGTCAATCAGCGGAGGGGAGGTGGTCCGTTTCACGGCGGCCGCGCACGGGGAATCGAAGCTGCTCCGAGCCCGGGTCCGATACACTCTGGCCCACTATGGGTGACCCAGTCGCGCTGTAGCTGAGCCGACGGCCCGTGTCGGGTTGCGCGCCCGATGGCGACTTGGCGGTCGGACGCGCACCGATAGCTGCGACGGCGTTGCCCGGAATCCGGTCTCCGATTGCGGAATGCGCTGGCCGCCGCGCCGCCCCGCTCCGTACGAACTCAGCGGCCATCTGCGAAAAACGATCGCTCTTTGGAAAGTTCGTATGCGGAAAGTACGCGCTCTGCATGGAAAACAAAGCGAAACACACAACAAACGTCCCCGATCGAAACGCGATCGAAACGTCCTCGATCGATTCCCGATACGCCGGCGCGACCCGGAACTTCCGGGCGTGTCGCCGCGTGCCGCCCCCGACGCGAACTCACCGCGTCGCCACCCCATCCCGCCCCGAACGGTGCTCGTCGTGACTCCGGTCGGCGTAGCCATCCCGGTTATCGTGACGCCCGCCCGCCGCACTCCCGCCGGAATCATCCCCGTAACTGACCCGCGCCACGTCGTACGGCTCGATCTCGACTCGTTCGCGCTCGATGCAGCGCCCGCGATCATCGCGCACCTCCACGTTCACCCATCCGAGCGCCAGCACGGCGCGCGCGCCGGCATCGGGCGCCAGCGTCGCAACAAGGCGATCGTTGACGTACACCTGCGAACCGCGTGAGTACGCGCTGTCAATCGCCAAAACCCCCGTCACCGGCGGGTCCACGCACCACCGCCCGCCGCCGTACGCGCGGACGGCAATGACCTCCCGGTCAATCCGCTCGCCGGAAAGCCGCGTCGCCGTTACCGCGAAGTTCCCGACCGGAACACTCGAAAACACCGTATGCCCGTGGGCTTCTACCGTGCGCGTATTCCCCGAATCCGTCACCAACCGCACGGCCACCGGCAGCGGATTGTCCACAAACACATCCGCATACCGCGGCGCCTCCGCGATCAAGTGCGGCTCGGCAAACGGGATCAACGAGATTCGTCGCGACACCAACTCGCGCGAACCGGCCCGAAGCGTCAGGTCCGCGCGCCCCTCCGGCAGCGTGATCACCCGCGAACCGAACGCCGCCACGCTCGCGAAATACCGGCCATTGACGTACAATTCGCCGGGAAGTTCGGTGCGATTCTCCACCATGACGCGCGCGTCGCCCTCGCGGTCCACGGTGAATCGCGTCGTCCGCCCCGAGCGCACGTAGACGCGATCCCTTTCGACCGTCCGCGTCGCGCCGAATTGGCGGTACGTCGCGCGAATCGAAACCTCACCGGCGGGTACGGTGATCTCGGCGTAGCCCTCCTCGCGAATCACGCGCGTCTCGCCCGCAACACTGACGCTGACAGTACCGCCGGCGTCATTGTGTACCAGCACACTGCCGACGGCCGGCCGGGAATAGGCGCGGTCGTGCCGATTGCTGTGTGCCGCCGCCGGAGTTGCGACGCCCATCGTCGCAACACCAAGCGTCATCGAGGCCACCAGAACTCGCCACGTTGTCGATTTCATCGCATCTCCCCGCGGCAGGGGTTGGGTTGCCGCTCGTAATGACCAACGAAATGCCTTGACGAGTCATTCGACGGTGAAGATTTAGGCTCGGGCCACGTTTCTCGCGTGCACCCGCCCTACCGAGCCGGCCATGACCCACGTCCTCCAGCTGAATGCGGACTACACCCCGATGAAGACCCTGCGGTGGGAGCGTGCGGTGGAACTCGTGCTGGAGCACAAGGCGGTGACCGTCGCCAGTATCGAAGGGCGTTTTGTGCGGTCGCCATCCCTGGCGATTCCGTGGCCGGCCGTCATTGCGCTGCGTCGGTACGCGCGTCCACGCGGACGGGTGCGGTTCTGTTCTCGCAACGTGCAGGCGCGCGATTCGTACACGTGCATGTACTGTGGGTTTCGGCCGCGCACGTCCGAAGGACGGCCCGATCGCCTCGCGCTGACGATGGATCACGTCGTGCCCCGCGCGCACGCCAAGCATGGCGCTGTCTACCTGCCGTGGTCTCGAAAGTGGGTGAACGTGACGTGCTGGGAAAATGCGACGACGGCCTGCCGTGGCTGCAACGCCAGAAAGGCGGACAAATCGCTCTCTCAATCAGGAATGTCGCTTCGAATCTACCCTCGGGTGCCGACGTACGCCGATGCCTTGCGCATGTGCATCGGGCGTCTCGGGCACGTTCCTTCGGAATGGCAGGAGTGGTTGCCCGGAGACGCGTGGCCGGGCGTGGACGAGCGCACCGCAGAATTGCTCGAAAGTCGTTGACGGCTGGTCACATGCGCAGTAGAACAGATGCACAGGTGACCCATGGAAGTCCTTCCTCCGCGTCAGAAGCAACTCCTCGACTTCATCGCCTCCTTCTCGGATCAGCACGGTATCCCGCCGTCGCTGCGCGAAATTGGAGATGCGTTGGGGATTCGCAGTACCAACGGCGTGAGCGATCAGGTGAAGGCCCTCGTGAAAAAGGGCTTTCTAGAACGCGTAGGTGATGCACGAACGTCACGCGGCTTGCGCATGACGCATCAGGCGCGGGGGGGCTTCCGTGACAACGCCACCACCGCCGTTCCCGTTATCGGCCGAGTCGCCGCTGGCACGCCCATCCTCGCGGAAGAAAACTACGCCGGCACGCTGCATATGGACAGTTCGATCATGCCGCACAACGCGCCGGTTTTCGGTCTGGTCGTCAGCGGAAACTCGATGATCGATGACGGAATTTTCGATGGGGATTACGTGTTTGTGAAGCAGCAGGCCGACGCTCGAAACGGAGACATCGTGGTGGCGCAGGTCGATGGAGAAGCCACGGTCAAACGCTTCTTCCGTGAAAAAGGTCGGATTCGCCTCGAACCTGCCAACAAGGAAATGCAGTCGATCTACATCGACCCCAGTCACAACACCCAGATCCTCGGGTTGGTGGTGGGGGTGTACCGTCGAATTCACGCGTAGGTAACGACTTTTTATGGCGTTCGGTTCCCGAACGCACCGCTGCCTCCGAACCGACGACCGCTCGCCCGATCCCTTATCGCCACGCCGCCTGTCACAACCCATGGTCGTCCACCGCGCTGTCCGGCACCACTAGGGCACCGCCAACGGCGGGTCGGGCACAGCCCACACGTCCGAACCCTCCGGCATCACCGCGCTCCCCTGTGCGATGATCGAGACGCCGCCAACGTCGTAGCCATTTTCGGTGACCGTGTTGCCAGACAGCGTCGTGACGCTGACGCCGTCCACGACCACCCCCGCCCGAGCATTTCCGCTCACGATGCTGTCGGTCAACGTGTGCCCAAAAAAGGCCGGATCGAAGGTGCTCGATTGGTGGAGCAGAATGCCATCGCCGTAGGCGCCAGCCTCGTTGGCGAGCGTTGTGTTCACCATGACGTTGGCGAGTTGGGTATCCGTCCCGTCCACCACGTGGACACCCGCGACACGATTCCGCACGCAGGTCGCGCCATCGACGACGAGGGTACTGAAGTCCGCGAAAATTCCCTCCCCATCGAGATCGTCATCCCCTGGCTGCGTGTCGATAACCACGATGTCGGTGGCGTGGAGCGTGCCCCCGAACATCGCGATTCCGGCGCGCCGATTTCGCGCAATCGCGGAGGTGCGAAGGGTGACGTCGGCAAGATTGATGCGCAACCCCCAACCGTTGTCGGATGCTGCGCCGGACATGTCCGGATCGCCGGCCACGGTGTCCTCGATGATGAGCTGCTCCGCGACGACGACCGTGTCGTTGCCGTCGATCCACACACCCGTCGTGAGCGCATTACGTACGCTAACGTTCTGCAAAAAAGCACTCGATCCCTGCCATATCAATAACGGTGTCTCGCCGCCGAACAGCTCGACGCCGATGATCTGGACGTCGTGCACGCCGCTCAGCTTCAACAGGATGTCCGAGGGCGAGGCCGGCGTCAGGTGTGTCTCGTCGGGGCCGCAGCCCAGAATGCGGAGGCGGACATCACTTCCACCCTCGCCGAGATCGTCCGCGAGGTCGAGGTTGGCGGCAAAATCCCCTGGACCGACGAAAATCGTCTTTCTCCCATACGCGCGGCTCCAGTTCAGCCCCGCCGGCACACTGGCGAACGGCGCCGCACGGGTTCCATCCCCGCCGTCGTCTCCGTTCGCGCGCACGTGCACCCACTCCCCGAAATCGGGGTGGTCCTCCCAACTCCCGCCGTCACATGGAAACGCGACCTCGTCCTCGCCTCCCGCCGAATCTTCCCCGGAATCTCCTGCCGAATCGCCGGCAAGCCCCGCCCCGCTCCCCGCGCCGCCGTCCCCGGGCGCGCATCCCAGAAGTGCCCACGCGCAGAGCAGAAGCGCCATCCCTCGATGCTACATGAATCGGACGGAGGCCGACGCGGAACGTTGTAGACTCCGCACATGGGACAGCCGAAACGATGACTGTGCGCCGCCAGTCGCTCTGGGTTGAAATCGGTCTGACGTTGGCGCTGTTGACGGTGTTGGTGAGCGTCCTCGACGCCGGCGTATTCTGGCTTGCGACGCGGTACGTCCTCAGTGAGGCCAACGCCGACCTCGCCGAGAGCGCGGCGACGGTCGTGGCGGGCGAACTGGCGGCAACCGATCGCGCGGACTGGAAGCGCGTCGTGGACACGCACCGCCGGGGAGGGTTGAGGCAGCTCACCGTCTACGATCCGCAGGGCGCCATCCTTGCGGGAACGGTTGTCGAGGCGGATCCGGACGTACGGATCGCGATTGCGACGCGCCAGCCCGTGGTCGATGCGCGTGGCGGGGACGTGCAGGTGGTCGTGCCTGTCGGGCGCTCGGAGGCGGCCGTGCAGGTAGCCATTCCGAGTGCGCAGGTAGCGCGCCCGGCGTGGGGCGTTGTGGGCGCCCACGCGCTGTTCTCGGGCGCCATCATCGTCGTGTTCGGCCTGTATTTGTTTCGTCAAAACGTGCTGGGCCCAATCGCGCGAATGAAGGACGCGACACAGCGGATCGCGGGGGGTGAATTCGGCACGACGGTGCCGGAGGATGCGGCAACGGAGCTTGCCGCGCTGGCGGTGGCGTTGAATCGCATGTCGATGACGCTGAAGACCTCACAGGATGCGCTGGTCCGAAGTGAGAAATTGGCGAGCGTCGGACGGCTCGCCGCGGGATTGGCACACGAACTCGGCAATCCGCTGACGGCCGTTCGCGGATACGTCGAACTGCTGGCCGGGGGTGGCCTTCCCGCGGACACCCAAAAGGAATTCGTCGAGCGCACTGGCATCGAAGTCGAGCGAATGCACCTGCTCCTGCGGAATCTCCTCGACTTCGCGCGTGACGAAGCGCGCGAGATCGAAGACGTGTCGGTGGCGGAGTTGCTCGAAGAGGCGACACGGACGGTGCGCCACCAAGCGGCGTTTCGTGGCGTCACCATCGAGATTCACGCCACCGAAGGCATGTCTGTGAAGGGGGAGACGGCCAAGCTGCATCAGGTCCTCGTCAATCTGCTGCTGAACGCGGCGGACGCCGACGCGAAGGTGATCCGGCTCATTGCTGGCGGATCCATCATAGAGGTCAACGACGACGGAGCGGGGATCGCTCCCGGCGATCTTCCTCGGTTGTTCGAGCCGTTCTTCACGACGCGCCCGCCGGGAATGGGGACGGGCCTCGGTCTCGCCATCGCGCACCGGGTGATGGAACAGCATGGCGGGCGGCTGGAGGTCGAAAGTGCGCCGGGCGAAGGTGCGCGGTTCCGTATGATTTTTCCCGGCGCGGGATAGGGAACACGCTCGCGCCTGCGGGTTCTGATCGTCCGTGCCTGAAACGCTTGCCGACATCCACGCCCGCCTCCGGAGCCTCGCCCGGCGCCAGCGCGCGCTGCTCGGGGTGCAGGCTTTCCTCGGCGGCGCCTCGGCGTTGGCGTTGGCATGGGCGCTCGTCGCGGCCATGGTGAGTGCCGGCGTTGCAACGCGGACGTTTGGCGTCGCTTGGGTTGCGGTCATTGCGGTCGCGGCGGGGGTGGCCTCGGTGGCGCGCGCGCGCGGGTGGATGGCTGCCGCCCGCCCGCGCGTGCAGGCGGCGCGGTTGGAGGCGGTGTTGCCGGCGTTGCGGGGAACGTTGCTCGCGGTGCTCGATCGATCCGCGCGTCCGCTCGGGTCGAACGTTCTCGTGCAGCGGATGGCGCTTGAGGTCGCGGGGGCGATTGCGGTGCCGCCGGAGTTCGCCTGGCCCGCGGCCCCGCTGCGCAAAGATGCGAAGTGGGCGGCGGCGGCGCTGTTGGTATTGGCTCTGGCGGGGGTGGCGCTGCCTCACGGTCCGATCGATGCCATGCGCTACCTGCTCAGTACGAGCGCGCCCGCCCTTACGACGTCAAATCCCGCGCCGGTCGGTCCGCGCGCCGTCCTGGGCGATATCTCCCTCCGCTACCTGTATCCGACCTATACGCGGTACGAACCGTTGGAAGTTCCGAATTCCAGCGGGGACGTACACGCGCCCCCGGGTACCGTCGTCGAGATTCACGCCCGCACAGCAGAGCGCTACGAGAGTGCGGGCCTGATTGTGTATGGCGCACCGGCAGTTCCGGTGGAATTGGCCGATGGCCGAGCGGTGACCCTGCAGTTCACCATCGCCGGGGCCGGCACGTGGGCGCTGGCATTTCCGGAAATAGATTCGCCCGAGTACGCCATCACCCCAGACCCCGATCTCCCCCCCGACGTGACGCTTTCGGCGGGTGCATCGAAGATCTCGATCGCGGCCGATAGTCGGATCACTGGAACGTTTGCCATCCGTGATGACTACGGCGTGCAGCGTATCGTTATCGAAGTTCGACAGGGCCGGGTGGCCAGAGAGGTCGCGTTTCTCACGCCGTTGGATTCGCCGCGCTCGGTCCAAAACACTCTCTCGCTGGCGCCGGCGCAGCTGGGATTGAGCGCGGGGGACCGTGCGTCGATACGCCTCGGCGCGTGGGACAACGACGCCGTGAGCGGATCGAAGGCGGGCTGGTCCGCCGCAATCGACCTCGAGGTGTTGGGCGCATCGGGTTTGTCAGCCCGAAACATCGAAAACGCGAAGCGGTTTCGCGACACGTTGATTCTGCTGCTGGCGGATTTCGTCGTGGAGCCCGTGCCGGTGGCGAAGAACCGCAGCGCAGCCGGGGCATGGGGTGCAGTCGCAGACGCGCGCTACCGCGCCTTCGACGCCCTTGCCGAGAGCGTACTCTCGGCAAGGGCGAACGGCAACTTCCTTACGACGATGGTGAATCGGGTGGTGGAAAAGCGGCGCGGGGTCGTCGCGTTTGCGCGTACGCTTGGGGAGAGTGAAGAGGCGCTCCGGGGCGCCGATGCGGACGCGCTCGCGCGTTTACAACAAGACCACGTTTCCGCGCTGGAAGACGGCATCCTGCTTCTGGATCAGCTGGCGCGCCGGGCGGCGTTGGCGCGTGTGAACGAAATGGCGCGGGAGGTTGCGAACGAGGCGGCCGAACTGCGCAACGACCTGGCCTCCCTGTCCGCGCAAGAAGCATTGTCCCGCCTTGACCAGATCGAACGGCAGTGGAAACTGCTGGCGGCAGAGGCGACCAAGCTCGACGGCGGTTCCATGCGCGACTTCATTCAGGATCGCGGAGAACAGATGCAGTCGCTGATGGACGAGGTACGCAAAGCCATCGCAGAAGGCAGGATGGACGAAGCGAAGAAGATGATGGACCGCCTCGCCCAGATCATGGCGGAGCTGGCGGGCGGGCTGGAGGAAATGCAAAAGGGCAAGGAGGCCGGAGAGGACAAGCTCAGTGCGGCCATGAAGCAGATGAACGAGGATTTGGCAGCGTTGGAGAGGGAGCAAGCCGCGCTTCGGAAGGAGACACGGGCCGCGAGAGAGAAGTTTGGCGGGGACATGGACGATGCGGTGAAGCAGTGGGCGCAGGTTGAGCGTCTCGCCACGGAAATTGCGGCGGGCGTTCACCCTGAAGCGGGTCGATTTCTTGCGGTACAGGCCATAGAACCTGGATTTTCGTCCACGATGGGAGACGCCGCCGATTCAGCAAGTGGCTTGGCCGATTCGGCGCGCGCCCGCGATCTCAAGGCCGCGCTTGAGCGCGTCGACAATCTCATCTATTCGCTTTCACGGCTGGACAAGCGTCTGGGTGCACTCGCCACGCGGAAGGGGCCGGCTGCCGCCGAGGGCGGCGCACGAGCGTTGGCGGAGTTGAGCGGGTCGGCGGCGGCCGCGGCGGCGATTCTGCGCGCGATGCAGGAGGGAATCGAGCAGCCCTCACCGGAATTGGTGGACAAGCTCCAGCAACTTGCCGCGAAACAGAAAGGCATTTCCGATCAAACGGACAAGCTGTCCGAGGGGGCCGACGCACTTTCTCGGCAGCTCCCGATGCGGGCGCCCGGACTCGCAGAGGGGACGCAGCACGCGTCCGAGCAGGCCAACCGGGCGGAAGGCGCGATGGAGGGCGGCGATGCGATGGGGGCGGAAGGCGCGCAACGTTCGGCGGAAGAAGGGCTTCGGCGGGCGCAGGACGCGCTGAATCAGGCGCAACGCGACATGCAGCAGTTGGCCAAACAGGCAAAAGGCCGCGGCCAGGGGGAGAAGGACGAAAGCGGGGGGGAGGGCGACCGAAACGGCGATGGGGATGGCATGTCCCCTGGCGCGATGCAGATTCCTGCCCCGGAAGAGTTCCAGACGCCAGAGGAGTATCGTCGCGCCCTGCTCGATGGCATGGGTGGACAGATTCCCGACCAATACAAGGCATCCAACCGTCGGTATTATGAAGAACTCGTTCGCCAGTAGGGTCGTTGGCGCAGGCGCCGCGGGGGTGCTGCACCTCGTCGTGACCACGCGTGCACTTGCCGCGGCACCGGAGGACGTTCAGACGTGCCTCGATCACTTCGATATCGCCTGCGCCCAAGCGGCTGCCGCCCATCTCGACGGCTCGCCCGCCGCAGTGTTGGCCCGCGCGCGGATTGCGTTCAATCTAGGCGACTTTCCTGCGGCGCTCGCGGCGATGGAGAGCGTCGCGCCGACCTTTCAGAAGGAGCCCGGATTTGTCCGCGAGCTGGCGCATGTGCGCGCCACCGCGGACGCTACCGACGGATTCGCCGTTGAGCGTCGTAAGGACGTTGAGATTCGGTACCAGCCCGGCCTGGATGCCGTCTTGCTCGACGAGGCGTTCGAGACGCTTCAGGCCACGCACGATCGCGTGGGCACGATGCTCGGCGGCGCGCCCCCCGGCGGGGTGCGCATGGAACTCTACCCGAGCGCGCAGCGATTCATCGCGGCCAGCGGTCTGCCCGCGGAGAGTGTACGTACGACCGGCGTCATTGCGCTCTCGAAGTGGACGCGCCTGCTGGTGTCTTCCCCGCGCGCGCTTGGCCGCGGGTACGCGTGGAAGGACACGATTGCGCACGAGTACGTTCACTACGTCGTCGCGTGGCGGACGCAGAATCGAACGCCGGTGTGGCTCCAGGAAGGCATCGCGCGCTCCCACGAATCACTCTGGCACCTGGATAATCCGCCGCCGCTTCAGCCCTATCAACAGTCCCTCCTCGCGACGGCGCTGGCCGGGGACACGCTCGTTCCGCTCCAGAAGATGCACCCGTCGATGGCGTTTCTCGACAGCGCGGACGAGGCGGCGCTTGCGTTCGCGCAGGTGTCCACGATGATCGAGGTGCTGCGCGAAAACTCTGGGAAGGATGCGGTTTCGCGGGTGCTCGACAGCGTGCGCCGCGGCACCGACGCGCTGCAAGCCGTGGCGGATGTCGGCGCCGCGGGAGACAAAGCCGCCTTCATGGCCACGTGGAAACAAAAACTCAGCGCGATGAATCTGGTGTCGCGCAAGCTGAATGCGATGCCGACCGTGCTCGGCCCGGCGGCGGATGACTACGGCATCGACCCGGCGCTCGCCGCGCGGCAGGATCTCGCTGGGCATGCGCGTCTCGGCGAGCTGTTGATGGAGGCGAAACGCCCGGATGCCGCGCTTGTGGAGTTCAGCCGCGCCGTCGCAACCGATGAGCCGCCGGGCCCAATCCTCGCCGCACATTCGTCGGACGCGCTGCGCGCGTTGCATCGTGATGCGGAAGCGCAGGCCATCCTCGAACGCAGCGTGACGGATTACCCGGAATACGCGCAGACGCGGAAGCGCCTGGCTTCGCTCTACTTGCGAGGTGGGCGCACCGCCGACGCGCTCACCCAGTATCGTGCCGGGGTGGATGTCAACCCCTTCGATCCGGAGATGCAGGCCGCGCTCGCCGACCTGTATTCCGCCGCCAATCAAGCTGAACTTGCCACACGCCACGCCCGCTATCGCCGCCTTCTCCAGAGCGGCGGGTTGGAAGGAGGAGAGATTCGATGACCACCGAGATGGATGACAGCGCGCGATTCGACCAACTGGCCGGCGTTCGCGCCGCGGTGGAGGGACAGATCCGCCGACGCATCGTGGGTCAGGACACGGTGATCGAAATGATGCTGGTGGCGCTCTTTGCGCGCGGACACAGCCTGTTCATCGGCGTTCCGGGGCTGGCAAAGACGCTGCTTGTCACGACGACGGCCGAGTCCCTGGGGCTGAAAAGCGGCCGGGTTCAATTCACGCCCGACCTCATGCCGGCGGACATCACGGGCACAGACGTGCTCCACGAGGCGGGCGGTGTGCGCGAGCTTCGGTTCGTTCCCGGCCCGATCTTCACCAACCTGCTCCTCGCGGACGAGGTGAACCGGACCCCGCCCCGGACGCAGGCCGCGCTTTTGCAGGCGATGCAGGAGGGTCAGGTGTCGGCCGGTCGACAGACGTACCCGCTCGAAGCACCGTTTATCGTGTTCGCTACCCAGAATCCGATCGAGCAGGAAGGCACCTACCCGCTGCCCGAGGCGCAGCTCGATCGATTCATGCTCTCCATCGATGTCGGATACCCTTCCGAGGCCGAAGAGATCTTGATCGTCGAACGCACGATCGGTGAGCCCGGTCCCGCGCCGGAGCCCGTGCTCGATCGCGAGACGCTCCTTGCGTTGCAGGCCCTGGTTCGCCGGCTTCCGGCCAATGACGACGTCACCGCCTACGCCGTGCGTTTGGCCCGCGCGACGCGTCCCGGTCCCGACGCCCTGCCCGTCGTTCAAAGGTACGTCCAGTGGGGCGCCGGGCCGCGCGCCAGCCAATTTCTCGCGTTGGGTGCCCGGGTGCGCGCGGCGTTGTCGGGGCGCCTCACGCCGGATCAGGCCGACGTCCGCGCGGTCGCAACGGCGGTGCTTCAGCACCGTGTATTACCGACGTTCGCGGCGGAGGCCGAGGGGCGCCGCGCAGCGGATCTTGTCGCGGAGATCGTGAAGGCGGTGCGGTGACCAGCGCCATGCCCGGCCTCCCGGGCGGGGAGCGCCATGGACCCATGCTCGACCGCTTGCGGCACCTGCACCTGCGCGCTCGCGCGGTCGTAGAGGGGCTGCACGCCGGCTCGCATCGCTCGATACGACTCGGCCGAGCGGTTGAGTTCGCCGATTACAAGCCCTACCTTGCTGGAGATTCACTGCGCGATCTCGACTGGCGCGTGCTTGCCCGTAGTGATCGCCTCGTCGTCAAACGATACCGCGCGGAAACGGAAGTGCGCGCAACGATTGTCTTCGACGCTTCCGCTGATCTCGGTTCGACGCCGCAGAAATGGGAACAGGCGGTGGTTCTGGCCGCCACGCTGGCGATGCTGTTTCAGCTCGATGGCGCGCCATTCGGGCTCGTCATCGGGGCCGGTGATCAGGTGCCGGTGGGCATTCTTTCGCCGCGATCCGGGTCGGCGCACCTCGCGCGGGTGCTGACGGCACTTGCGATGGTCCGCCCGGCAGGCAGGGCGGGCTTGGAGTCGCTGTTCCGCACGGTCGGAGAGCGGCTTTCGCCGCGGAGTCTGGTCGCCGTCGTGAGTGACTTCATGGAGGAGCCCGCGTCGTGGACGGACGCGCTGGGTGCCTTGACCCGGCGGCGGGTCGATCTGCGGGCGCTGCACCTCTATGATCGTGGCGAATACGAACTGAGCTTCGATCGTCCTCTGCGCCTGCTCTCGCCGGAAACGTCGCGAGAGGAGATTGTGGACCCGGATGCGATGCGGGCGAGCCTGGCGGAAGTGGCCGCCGCGTACGTCACGGATGTCCGGAACGCCGTTCTGTCGCGCCGTGGCGTGCATCAGCGCGTCGAGACGGCGGACGACCTGGGCCCGGTGCTGTCCGCGTTCCTTCGCGGAGCGTCGTGAGCCTGCACCTGCTCGCGCCGTTGGCGCTGGGACTCGGTGCCCTGCTCGCCGGACCCGTGCTCGCGCATCTTGCGCGCCAACATCCTCGGGAGCGCGTCGCGTACGGCGCGATGCTCCTGATCGACCGATTGCCCCGCAAAATCCAGCGCCAACGCCGCCTGCGGGACCGATTGATTCTGGCCTTCCGCGTACTCGCCCTGCTGGGGTTCCTGGTGGCCGCCGCCCAACCGGAGCTCCGACTGATCGGCACGACCCCAACCTTCGGCGGCACGGGCCGCGTCGTGGTGATCCTCGATGACTCCCTCTCCATGGATCAGCGCATCGTAAGTGACCCGGCGTATGCGATTGCCCGGAAGGATGCCGCTGCCACCGTCCGCGCGCTCCCGGAGGGCGTGCGGGTCGCCGTGGTCACGGCGGGCGCCATCCCGGACGTCCTCACGCCGTTGACGGCGGACACGGCGTTGTCCGCTGCGCTCATCGAGTCGCACGAGGCCACCGACGGCGGGACGAATCTGCATGAGGCCTTGACGCTGGTCCGTGAGATGCTTGGCGGTGAACCCGGAGAAGTGATCATCTACACGGATGAGTCCGGCCCCGGCGTCGTGGATGCGTGTGCGCTGGACATCGAGCGCCTCCTCGCTACGGGGTCCGCCGTCATTCCTCGCGTGTACGCCGCCGAACCGCGGCGAAATATCGTCGGGATCGACGCGGTGTATGGAGATGGTCTAGAGGGCGGAACGGTGACCGCGCACCTCCTGAACTACGGTCCCGACGCGGTAGAGACAGAGGCAACCATCGCGCTTCCGGACGGTGCGCGCATCACGACGTTTGTGGACGTTCCGGGCAGCACGCCGGCGGGGCCAGGTGCCGCGGAGGAGCGGTTTACCGTTCCGCGGCAAGCGGCCGGCGGCGTCGCCACCCTCACCCTGACCGATGGCGAACTGACACGGGACAACGCCCGTCGTTTCCACCTCCCCCGTATCGGTGCCAGTCGCGTGCTGGTGATTGACGGAGATCCGGGGTCTACGCCGACGCGCTCGGAGGTCTATTTCCTTGAGCGGGCGCTCGCCCCGTGGGGCCAGGGCGCGGTTACCGTCGATGTCGTAGCGTCTTCCGGCTTGTCGAGCCTCTCGCCGACGACGCATCGCGTGGCGTGGCTGGCGAACGTGGCCGATCCCGGTCCGTACGCGCCGTTGCTCGTGGATTTCGTTCGGCAAGGCGGCGGGTTGGTCATCGCGATGGGCGACCTTGTCACGGCCGACCGCTACAACGGACCGCTCGCCTCGCTCCTTCCCGCGCCCCTGCGCAAGGTACGCGACCTTTCGCCGCTCGATGCCGTCGAAGGTGAAGCGCTGACGCGGCCGGACACAAGCCTCGACCTGTTCGCCCCATTTGCGGGCGTCGGCGCGGGCGCGTTCGAACGCATTCGTGCTCGCCGCGCGATGACCGTCGAAGGATATGCCGATTCCGCAGACGTTCACACGCTGCTGCGGTTTGCCTCCGGTGTCCCGGCGCTGATCGAGCGGGAGATCGGGAATGGGCGCGTGTTCCTCTGGACATCGACGCTCGACCTCGGCTGGGGAAATGCGCCGGTGGAGAGCGTGTTTCCGCCGCTCGTCCAGCGCATCACGGCCTATCTTGGCGGTGACGCCGGAGGAGACGCCGTACGTGCGGGCGGGGTGGTTGGTCACGTGATTTCGGTATCTCTTCCTGCCGGTTCGACGAGTGAGGTGACCGGACCCGACGGATCGATCGTGCCGGCGGAGCGCGGGCCGCGCGGCATCAGCTTTCTCCCGACGAAGCCGGGCGCGTACGCAGCGGGTCAGGCGGGCGAGCCGCCCTTGGCGTGGGTGGCGGTGAACACGGACCCCGCAGAGAGTGACGTCCGGTCCAGCACCTCACTCCTTGCGACGGCCGCGCGCGTCGATCCCGAACGGATGGCGGAGCACATCCCGCTATGGACGTGGGTGATCCTCGTCGGTTGCCTCGGACTGTTGGCGTCGGCGGTACTCGGCCGAGGCGCGGACGAGGCGGCGGCGTGAGACGCCGAGATTTCCTGGGAGGTGCGCTGGCCGCGCTCACATCGCGCCGTGCGTTCGCAATGGGCGAGGAAGCAGAGCTTGATATCGGAGAAATCCAGCTCAGTTCGGGCACACTCTCTCGTCCGCAGGCGTGGACGCGCCTGTTGTTCGAGATGGTGCAAACGACCGCCGTCGAGACGAACCCTCGGGTCATCCAGCTTGAACCAGACGATCCGGCACTGTTTCGGCACCCGTTTGCCGTGTTGGTTGGCGATGGTGCCCTCCCGCTCTTGTCGGACGCAGCCGCCTCTCAGTTGGGCCGATACCTCGCGTACGGCGGGTTCCTGTTCATCGACGACGCTTCCGGCGTGAGTGACAGCCCGTTCGACGCCTCCGTGCGCCAGCTAATCGCCCGCGTCTTCCCGACCCGCCCGCTTGCGGTCCTTCCCACGGATCACTCCGTCTACCGCTCGTTCTTCCTGCTGCGGCAGCCCATGGGCCGCGTCGCGATCCATCGCGTGTTGGAGGGCGTCGCACAGGGATCCATGAACCCGCTCATGTACGGGCGTGACGACCTGTCCGGCGCGCTCGATCGGGATGTTGCCGGTCGCGACCTCAACCCGTGCACGCCCGGGGGGGAGGACCAGCGGTCGGAGGCAATGAAGCTGGCCATCAACCTGATGATGTACGCGCTCACGTCGAACTACAAACACGATCAGGCGCACGTCAAGCAACTGATGGAAGACGGGAGGTTGGAGTGAGCCTCCGCCCATGAGCTTCCTGTTCGGCGATTGTTGTGGTCCCGGTGGGCACCTGGTCTGGACTGGGCCGGCCTGGCTGACTTCCGTGGTCGGCATCTGCGTCGTCATCACATTCGCGTTGGCCATCCGTCCGCAACCCCGTCGTCGCCTGGCGGAATTGGCGCTGCTGACGGTCGCTGGTGCTGCGCTGATGGTGAGCGCGGCAGGACCGGTCTGGGTGCAAGAGGGCGAGCGCATTGAGCGCGGTCGCATGGTCGTGCTCGTCGACGCGTCGCGATCCATGTCCGTGACGGATGCCGGCGGCGTGCCGCGGTCCGCTGCGGTGGAGGCTGCGCTCGCGGGAATCACCGGCGCCGAAGTGTACGCCTTCGGCGATGAGATCGCCCCGGGGGTGCCGGGCGCCTACGACCTCGCGGGCACCGACATCGGCGGGGCCCTGGCCGCAATCAGCGCGCGCTACGCCGGTGAAAAGCTGGAGGGCATCGCGCTCGTGACCGACGGACTCGACCGCGGCGGCCTGCGCCGGCGCCTCCCGCTGGAGGGTGCCGCCGTCCTCCCCAAACTTGGCGGCCCGCTCACGGTGTACCAAATTGGTGCCGACGAGGCGCTCTCCGACCTCGCCGTCACGGACATGCGCGGAGGCGGCTTCGCCTTTTTGCGATCGCCCTTCGGCATTGACGTCGACGTGCTCGCTCAGAACGTCGTGATGCCGGATGTCGTCGTCACGCTCACACGGGATGGGCAGCCCGTAGCGCATACCAGCGTTCGCCTCGGACCGGACGGCCGTGCCACCGCCCACTTTGCCGTCACCCCGGACCTCGTCGGCCGATTCATCTATGAGGCCACCGTTCCCGCACCTCCGGGAGACGCCGTGCCCGCGAACAACGCTCTCACTCTTGCCGTTCGTGTCGTGCGAGATCGCCTCCGCGTCCTGCAGGTGTGCGGCTCTCCCAGTCAAGATCAGAAGTTTCTTCGGCTCTTTCTCAAAGAAGACCCTGGGGTCGATCTGGTGTCCTTCTTCATCCTCCGCACGCCCTCGGACTTCGGTTCCGGCTACAGCCCGGACGAACTGGCGCTTATTGAGTTCCCGTACGAGCGGCTGTTTTCGACCGATCTCCTTACGTTCGACTTGGTGATCCTCCAAAACTTCGATTGGAAGCCGTACTTTGGTCACGGCGCCCCCGCGCTGCTTCAGAACCTCGCCGACTACGTCCGCTCCGGTCACGCATTGGCGATGATCGGTGGTGATCGTAGCTTTGACCTTGGGGAGTGGGCGAACACGCCGGTGGCGGAGGTGTTGCCGGTCCGATTGGGTGTGCAGGGAGATGCGGCCGATGTCGCGCCGTTCACCCCGGTGCTCACACCGGAGGGCGCGCGGCATCCCGTCACAGCCATGTCCGCGGACGGCGCCGAGAACGAGCGGACATGGGCGCAGCTCTCCCCCCTCGACGGGTTCAATCTCTCGATGGGCCCGTCGCAAGGGGCAACTGTGCTTCTCACCCATCCCACCCGCACGGATGCTGGTGGAACGCCGTTGCCGGTGATCGCGGTGGGCTCGTACAAAGCCGGCCGCACGCTCGCGCTGATGGGGGACAGTTCGTGGCGCTGGTCGTTTGCCGAGGCGGGCGCGGGTCGTGGAAACCAGTCGTACCTGCGATTCTGGAAGAACGCGATGCGTTGGCTCATCGGGGACCCGGAGGATCGGCCGGTGGGCGTGGATGTGGCACGGGACAACTACCAACCGGGGGAGGAGGTGCGCATCGTTGTGCGCGCGCGGGACGCCGGGTTCAACGCGGCGGCGGGGGCCGTCGTCATCGCGACCGTGTCCGGCCCGGGCGGTTCCGTTCGCATCGAGGGCGTGGCCGGCGCGGATGGCATTGCGACGCTGGCCGGCCCCTCAGAGGTCCGAGGCGCGTATCGGGTGCGCGTGGACGCCCGGGATGCCAAGGGCGCGGCGTTGGGCGATGCTTCGACTGTGTACGCGGTGATCACACGCGACCCCGAGATTGAGGAAGTCGAGCCCGACTCGGCGTTTCTGCGCGCGTTGGCATCCGCCGCGGGTGGAAAATACGTCGCGAGCGGAGAGCATTCCGCGCCGCTGCGGGACGAGAATTCGGGCCGCCGCGTGCGCGAACGCAAGGAGGCCGCACTCTACGCTGCGCCCATCCTGCCGTTGATCTTTGGGGTGTGTGCGTCCATGAGCTGGTGGTTGCGGCGGCGGTCGGGGCTGCGGTAGCGAAGCGGGAGGGGTGTTACGCGGTTGGCATGCTCCTCTTTGGTACCGTTGCCCTCGCCCTCGCCGCCGAACCCAACCGTTGTGTCGTGAGTTGGTCGCCGCCGACGTCAGGGTGTGCGATTCGCACGACGATCGAGGCGCACGGGTCGGGTCCGAACCGGAAGGCGGCCGAGCGCGCTGCGCGTAAGCAGCTTGGCGTTGCCATCGATGCCACCGCATTGTCGCAGATGGCTCGGCTTGGTACCCCCGTCCTGGGCGATTTTTCGTCGTGTAAGGACGATGTCGCGACAGCCTACATCGATTGCTTTCCGGACACGACGCTATCCGCGCCGGACGCGCTGTGTTTTGTGACGCTCGACGACGTCGAGTGCTGGAACGGGGACGTCCTGCATGTGGAGACGCTGGGATGGAAGGCGCTCGAGGAAGGCCGCAAGCAGATGTGCGCTGCGGTGGACGCGCGGATCGTCGCGCTGAACTACACGGACATGGTGCCCAAGCAGGCGATATGCAAGGCGGCGTGTGAGGTGAAGACGGTTGTGCGCTGCCCGACCGGGGCGAATCCCTGACAGCAGGGCGCGGGCGCGCGTACACTGCCGCCGTGCTCCTTTTCGCCGCTGCATGCGTCTCCGGTGCCGACGCACCGGCAGGTACACCCGACGCAGACTCGGCACTTCCCCTCGCGTGCACAGAACCCAGCGCAGGGATCGACCGCTTCACGAGACAGGATGCGGCGCGCGGACTGACGATCCCCTTCGAGTACCCGTGGGATGCGTGGGATGGCATGATAACGACCGGCGTCGCGCTCATGGCCGTGGACGATCTGGACGCCGATGGAGACCTGGACTTCATGCAAGGCCGTCTCGCCGGGGCGCCGATGGTATTTGCAAACGATGGCAAAGGGTTCTTCGCGTCCGCCATTGACCTTCCGGCCTTGGTGGCGCCGCCCGAGATTCCCATGCTTGGTGTCCTCTCGATCTCGACGGCAGACCTCGATGGGGACGCTCTGCCGGACGTCATCGCTGCGGGACGATCCTTTGTCGAGGTCTACTGGAATCTCGGTGGCCTCTCGTTTTCGCAGCCGATCGCGATTCACATCGACCCGATCGCCGGCGATGCCATCTACCAACCGCTCTCGCTCGCTGATTTTGACGGCGATGGCGTGCTCGACATGGCGCTTCCACCGGTGACCCACGCCACGGCGCCCCCAGGAGAAGACGGCGTTCCACTTCCAATTCGCATGTACTACCAACGTGATGGCACGTTTGTCCGTGGGCCCGATCTCGTCGCGAACGGCATCGGCTCGGTGACGCTCGTCTCGCTGGCCTCCGACCGTGACGCCGACGGTGATATGGACCTTTTCGTCTTTGCCGATCGACTTTTCCCTAACCTTGTGTGGCGGAATGACGGCGTGGGGAGCGATGGCTTTCCGGTTTTTGTCGAGGAGGCCGCCGATTTGGTGTTGGACGCTGTGGTGGCGGCCATGGGCGTAGATAGCGCCGATCTCAATGGTGACGGTGCCCTGGATTATTGCGTGACGGACACGACGCCGCCAAAGTGTTGGCTCAGTGATGGTGCCGGGCGCTATTATGAGGGGGCGCTGGCACTTGGGTTGGTTCCCGCGGACCCCGCGGATGAGACGTACGGTACGGTCGGTTGGTCCTTCGATCTCGTCGATCTGGACAACGATGCCGCGTTGGATGCCGTTCAGGCAAGTGGCCCCTGCACCAACCAGATTCGCGACGGCGTGCAGGTTCCCTACGCCGACCTGCTGTGGCACGGCACCGCGGAGGGGACGTTTGTCGATGTGAGTGAGGCGGTGGGTTTTGCGGATACGAGTGACAATTACTCGATGGTGACGGCGGACTTCGATGGGGACGGCGCGTGGGAGATCGTGGTGGGCGGACCCGGCGCGCCACCCAAATTTTACCAGAATCGCTGCACGGTTGGGGCATGGTTGGACATCCTTCTGGTCGGCGCCCCCGGAAACGCGCCCGCGTTCGGCGCGCGGGTGGAGGTTGACGTCGGCGGAGTCACCCAGATCCGCGAGCAGTACGGCCTTCGCAGTCCGGCGTCCGGACCGCGCGAGATGCACTTCGGGCTGGGAAACGTAGACGTCGTCGATGCGATCCGCGTTCTCTGGCCCGACGGGGAGCGGTCGGAGGTGGGCCAGACGGCGGCGCGCCAGCGTCTCGTGATCGGCCGGTAGCGTCTACCTTCCGCCGGCGCTTCGTGCGGTTGCGGGCTACGAGGCGACATGCCATCGACCCGAACGGACGACACAACCCTCCGCCGCATCCTCACCGAGAACCGCAGGGTTGCCGTCATCGGCGCAAAGGAGGGCGGCTGGGAGCCGGCGTTCTACGTGCCAGCGTACCTGCGCGAGCGCGGGTGGTCCGTGGTAGGCGTCAATCCGAAGCTGGCGGGGACAACGTGGTTGGGAACGGAGGCCGTCGCGACGTTGGCCGATCTCCCCGATCCGGTCGATGTGATCGACGTTTTCAGGCGGCCGGAATTCCTGATGGGCATTGCGCGGGAGATTCTGGCGCTCCCGTGGCGCCCGCGCGTCGTTTGGTTTCAGCTTGGAATTGCCGACGACGCGGCTGCGGAGTTGCTCGTCGCGGTCGGCATCGCGGTGGTGCAGGACCGTTGCATGAAGCCGGAGCATGAGCGTTTGGTGGGCGGGTAGCAACCCGCGCGCCTACCCCCGAAAATACCGTTCCGCAGCCGCAATCGCCACATGATCGCCCTTGACCGCGTCCGGTGGGCCGCCCTTTCCCCAGAGTTCACCTCCCCACTTCATCGACAGAAACTCCGCACACAGCCGCACCGAGTCGATCATGGGTTGGGCCTTGTCTCGATCGCCGCCGGTCGCCACCAGCCAGAGGGTTTTCTTCGCCATTTCCGCCTTGAATGGTACATCTGGCGTGCGCATCCACGCGCTCCAATGGTCAAGGTAGGTCTTGAGGGGGGAGGGGAGGCTGTACCAATAGATGGGGGAGACGAACACGATGTCCGACGCGGCGAGCGTGGCGTCGAGGAGGGTGGCCGGATCGCCAGTTGGCGGCTCATACTGTCCGACCGTGTGGCGGCGGTCCACGAAGGGGGGGAGCGTGAGCTGCGCGAGGTGGTGCCACACCTGAGGCGTACTCTCTGGCAGCGAGGCGGCGGCGCGCTGCGCGAGCCATTCGGTGTTGCCAACGCGGCCCGGTTCCCGGGTGGATGCGACGAGGAAAAGAACGCTGCGGGGGTTTGGCACGCACGAGCCTAATCAGCGGCGCGCTCGCCCGGTTACAACTCCCGGAAATGCTCGTCCTCCTCCTCCTCTCTTGCGCCTCCGATCCCGATGGTGACGGCGTCATCGCGGGCGATTGTGCGCCGAACGACGGCGCGATCTTCCCCGGCGCCCACGAATTCTGCAACGGCGTGGATGACGACTGTGACGACGCCGTCGATGAAACGTTCGATCTGGACGAGGATACCTTTCTGGCGGACGAGGCCGACTGCCGCGCGCTCGGACTGCCTACGGATTGTGACGAAGGCAACGCCGCCGTCCACCCGGGCGCGGTCGAGACCTGTGATGGCACCGACGAGGACTGTTCCGGCGTCATCGACGACACAGTGGATGCCGATGCCGACGGCTTCTTCGCGTGTGAGGACTGTGACGACGACGACGCCTTTGTCAACGCTGCGGCGCCGGAAGCTTGTGATGGCATCGACAACGACTGCTCAGGCGGGGCCGACGAACCCTGGGACGACGATGGGGATGGCGCTTCAGAGTGTGCCGACGACTGTGACGACGCCGACCCGCTCCGCTCGCCCGACCTGCCGGAGTCGTGTGATGGCGTCGATAACAACTGTGATGGGGCGGTGGATGAGGGGTTCGACGCCGATGCCGACGGGCAATTCACCTGCCGGGGAGACTGTGATGATCGCGATCCCGCGGTCTACAGCGGCGCCGAAGAGGCGTGTGACGGCGTGGACAACGACTGTGACGACACGACGCTGGAAGACGCGGACGTCGATGCGGACGGCTACTCCCTGTGTGACGGGGATTGCGCCGACGAAAACGCTGCAGCCTTGCCGGGCGGCGTGGAGGTGTGTGATGGCGCCGACAACGATTGCAACGGCGCCACGGATGAGCTTGCAACGTGTTTTGGGTGTGTGGACGCCCCGCCCTACATCGTCTGTCTGTCGGGCGTTGCGTGGGGGAGCGCCTCGGACGCCTGCCACACCTTCGGGGCTGATCTGGTCGTCATCGTCGATGCCGCGGAGAACGCCACCGTTGCGAATCTCGTTGCGTCGTACACGTCGGAGGCGGCCTGGATTGGGTACACCGACGGGACCACAGAGGGCACGTTCGAGTGGGTCGACGGTTCGGGTACGGGCTACTCGAGTTGGGCCGGGGGCGAGCCCAATGATTCCGGGGGAGAAGACTGCGCCGCCACGAATTGGTCGTCCGTCCTCTACTGGAACGATTATGGCTGTTCGGCCGTTTTACCGTTTGTGTGCGAGTAGTTCGCCGATCATTGTGACGCGACGGCCGTCCTGATCCGCTCCGGGCTCGTCTGAATGACGGTGCGCGTATCGCTCACCCACACCGCGATGGTTTCGGGCGAAAACTCGCCGCGCGTGTCTGCTGCCACGGCTGCCGCGAGAAATGCCACATGGTCGTCGAGGGCGGCCTCCAGGTTCGCGCTCTCGAATGCGTCCGCCGCCGCAAGAAGTTCGGCATTGTACCGCGCAAGACATCCGGCGTTCGCGATGCAGAATTGCAGCAGCTCGCCAATCCCGTCATACGGGCCGTACCACACGTCGTGGAGCGTCTGGTCGGCTCCCCAGGGGATCATCTGGAACCGGTCGGTGAGCGGGTCATGGTAGATGCGGTAGTTGTTGGCCGTGGTGTAGCCATCCCAATGGAGCAGCACAGCCTCGACCGCCAGCTCTCGCAGAATTTGATCCATGTCCACAAGTGCTTCAAGGTCGGCAAGTGCGCCATCACTGGGGCCGCGGTCGAGGATCGTCGTCACCGCGATGATGTCCGAACGGTCCTCTGCTTCCGGGCCCTCATCGTACTCAAAGCTGGTTTCTTCGCCGGCGGTGAAGTCGTCTCCGTACTTTCCCTCGTACAGCCGCCCACTTGGGTCGGACCACCACCGCGCCAGGAAGGTGTCGTCGATGCTCTCGACGTGAAGATACAGGCCCCAATCCTCGCCATTCACGATCAGGCGCATCCAGGCCGTTCGCGGTGCGGGCAGCCCCATCGCACGAAAGAACGCATACGCGAGCGCCTCGTGCGCGTAGCTTGGGTCCTGCACCATGTTGTTGAACGTGAGGGTTTCGAGCCCGCGCAGACGGTGGTCGTGCGTCGCGTTTAGATCAACCTTGAATGCGGCTTTGCCCGTGATCGCGCGCAGGGAGCCGTACACGCCCTTGATGCGCACTCCGACGTCCGGGAACCAGGCCGGCCCCCAGGCGAGCCCCGCCGGCACTTCCGTATACGGGTCGTAGGCAAGCGCGTGGATGGAGGCCTGCGGAAGCGTCAACTCGAACGTCAAAAGGTGATCGTCCGGAAACAGGACGTCACTTGGATCGGTCGACCTGCCCGGGTCGCTTCCGTTGGTGGCGTCGGGGGTTGGGCGCACAGTGTACGCCCACGCGCCGCCGTCGGGGTAGCGCGCCCATGCGGCGTCGGCGCCCATCTCCCCGGTGGCAAGCCGATCGCAGGCGATTCCGGCCACCGACAGCGTCAGCTTCTCACCGCCGGAATCTAGCGTAAACGGCGCATGGCCAGGGGCCTCGGAGCCATCGGCCCACAGGAGGATCCGGTCGCCGGGCGCAAGCTCCCGATCCGCGCCACTCCACGCTACATCCCCGTCCGAAAGCGTGACATCCGCGAGCGAGACGGGGCGCTCCCCCCCGTTGTAGAGCTCGATCCAGTCGGAGAAGGCCAGCGCGCGGTCCATCACCGTGGAGTCATTTCGGGTCTGCACTTCATTGAGCCGCAGTGCCGAAACCTCGATCACGCCGCTGTCCTCGGCCAGGACAACGTCGGTCGGCGCGTCCGTGACCGGCACGAGGAAGCTATCGGAACAAGCGAGCAACCAAAGCATCGCGAGCATCGTAGCGCGGACGGGTCGAGTTTTGCGCTCCGGCGCCCATCATCCCACGACGATCACCCGCACCGATCCGTCCAACTGTTGTACTAACTCCTGAATGAATTTCCCGCGCAACGCTTGCCATACGATCGTCCGCTGTGTCGCGCCGATCACGATGGTGTCGCAGCCGAGCGTCTCACAAGCGTCGGCCACGGTGGCAGCGGCGTCGTGCGCGAGCGCCCACACGGGCACCGCGCGGACGCCATATTTTTCAAGGATCTGCGTGCCGGTTTCCAGCACGGTGAGCCCCTCGGGCGTTGGCGCGGCAAGCCCTGGATAGAACAGGCCGGGTACCTCGTCGATGTAGATGAGGAACACCCGATCGAGCCCGCGCGCGAGGGCCCGCTCCGCGGCCTCTTTGAACAGCTTTCGGTTGGCGCCGCGGCTCGCGACGAGAACGCCGTGCTCAACGCGCTGTGCCGCGGCAGCGCTGATCGTCAGGAATGTGCCCTCACCCCGCTCGACATCGGTGGGCGGAGACGTGCGGGGAAGCCGGTGAATCAACCGGTCGATCCACCCGTTGCGCGTTCCATGCCCGATCACCATGCCCAGGCCGGTGAGGCCCCCACCAAACGCCGTTGCAAGTGGCTTCGACCACAGGTTGACGCCGAACGCGAGCACGATGGCTGCGGTCGTGAACACACCCATCCAAAACATCGCTCCGCGCTTTCCGTCGCGCCAGCGGAGCACGTCGATCCCCAGACTGGTGAGCAGGAACGCACCCAAAAGCCCGAACGCGTACAATTCGCCGAGGAGGGCCATGTCGTCCTGCACGGCGACGAGCACCACCGCTGGAACGATCGTGCTCAGGGCAATCGCCACGTGTGGAGTCGCGAATCGTCGGGACAGCGTGGCGAGTGCTTCCGGGAGAAACTGGCGCCGGGTAAGGGCGACCTGTACGTGGTAATTCCCGATGATCGCCGTATTTGCCGCGAACAAGAGGAGGGTGGACGCGGTGAGCACGACGGCCAACTGGAGCAGGGGGCCGGTGGTCGCCCCGCCGGCCAGGAGGGCGAGTTCAGAGATGTACCGCTCCGTCTCGTGCTCCTTGATTTCCTCGGGGAGTCCCAGCGTCGCAAGGAACGTGAGCATGGGAGCGGTGATGAGCACCGTTGTGACCACGGCGATCATGCCCCTTCTCGGCGTTGCGCCGAGGTCGCGCATCGCCGGGGCGAGCTGCGAAAGCGACTCCAGCCCGGAGAATGCGAGCCACGCGCCCGCGTAGCCGACGAGCAACTGCCCCGGATTTAGTTCACCGAGGCGAACGAATTCCTCCGGAATTTGCGCCAGCACCTCCACAGGGAGTCTCACCACGCACACACCGATCACGATCACGTCGACAACGAACGCCGCGATTGCGAGCACCATGCTGGCGCGCGCGCTCTCGCGGATGCCGATGACGTTCAGCACGCCGAGCATCGCAAGGCCGGCCAACGTCACGCCGAGCACGTGTCCGCCCAGGCTCCAGACGCTGTCGATGTAATAGGCGCCCGATGCCGCGCTGATCGCGGCGGTCAGGTAGTAATCGACCATGATCATCTGGCCGCCGAGGCAGCCCCACCACGGACCGAAGGCTTCATCCGCTACGCTCACCACGCCGCCGCCCCCCGAGAAGCGTCGCGTCACCTCCACGACCTTCACACAAAGCAGGACGAAGGCAAGGGTGGTCAGCAGGACGAAGAAGCCGGCATGTTCGCCGGTCGTCGTGTAGAGCAGTCCGGGCACGTAGTAGACGGAGGTGCCGATGTCACAGAAGACGATGGCCCAAACGAGGAACCATCCAATGCGACCCGATGAGCGAGACAAAGCCGACCTCTGAGATGAGCGTGACGTGGACGAGTCGCCTACCGGACCACACATCAACGGCGGCTCAAGCAGGCCCGGTTGTGCATCAAGACGGCATCAAGATTTCGCAGAGTGACGGGGGCTCGACGCGAGCGTGAGGGCACACGGGATAGCCAGAGCGGATGGTTGGCGAGAGCGGAGAGCACCGTGAGGAGCGCGTACTCGTTTGCGTAGGACCTGGACCTGGGTCGGCCCGCCTCATTCAAGCGGCTGCGCGGCTTGCGCGCACGATCGGTTGCCCTTGGATCGCCGCACACGTCGCACTGCCTGCTGTGCCCGGCGAGGATGACCGCAACCGCCTCAGCGAGCACCTGCGCCTCGCCGAGTCGTTGGGAGCGGACGCGGTGCGCCTCACCGGCCTCGACGCTGCGGAGGCCCTCGCCCGGTACGCCGCAGAGCGCCGCGTCACGCGGATCCTCATCGGCAAGCCCGAACACGCCCGGTGGCGTGACCGTTGGTCCGGGGGGATGGTTGATCGGCTGATTCGTGGCTCCGGTGACATCGATGTGTACGTGATCACCGGCGCGGCGGAGCACGCCGCCGCCGATCGCGCACCTCGAACCGTCGCACACCATCGGTGGCGTGCAGCCATCGGTGCTGCCCTGGTCGTTTTGGGGGTCAGCTTCGTCGCGAAATTAGCCGCGCCGGTGATCTCGGATGCCGACGTCGTGATGGGGTACTTGCTCGTCGTTCTCGTAGCGGCCTTCCGATTCGGCACGGCTCCGGCGCTGTTGGCAAGCGCGGCGTCGGTCGCCGCCTACAACTTTTTCTTCGTGCCTCCGTTCCACACGTTCGCGGTGGCCGACACCCGAAACCTCCTTACCTTCACGGTACTGTTTGGGGTTGGCCTCGCCGCCAGTGCGCTGTCGGACCGGCTCCGGCGTCAGGAGGCGGAGGCTGTCGGTCGGGAAGCGCGCACGGCGGCGCTTCTGTCGCTGACCAGAGCGCTTGCGGCCGCATCGGATCAGGAGGCCGTGGCGCAGGCGTTGGTGGGAGAGGCCGTCGGCCGGCTCGCCCGCGGCGCCGCGCTGTTCATCGAGCGGGACAACGCCCTGATCATGGTCGCGACTGGAGGTGACATCGCCGCGCCAGAAACGGTGGCGAGCGTCGCCAGCGCAGCACACATGTCCCACGGAATCGTCATCCGAGCCTCCATTCGCGCCATTCCGGTGGTGGCGCTCGACCAGGGCCTCGGCGTGCTGGTGCTCGTCCATCCGGCGGCGGCGGTGGACGACCTTGCAGATGCGTACGCTTGGCAAGCCGGCCTGGCGCTGGCGCGGGCGCGGGATGCTGCGTCGGCGTTGCACGCGGACCTACGTGCCCGAACAGAGCAGGTTCGAAGCGCGCTACTCTCCGCCGTCTCCCACGATCTGCGCACACCCCTGGCCGCGATCACGCTTGCGACGACCGCCCTGCTTGACGGCGGTGATCGCGTGTCCGCGGCAGAACGCCGCGAGATCCTGACGTCCGCGCGTGACGAAGCGGAGCGCCTGGAGCGCCTCGTGGCGAACCTGCTGGAAATGACCCGACTCACATCAGGCCCCGTGGTCGTGCGTCGGGAGTGGGTACCGCTCGAGGAGATCGTAGGCACCGCCTTTGCGCGTGTCGAGAGGCTGATCGCGGGTCGCACCGCTACCACGGATCTCGGTTCGGACCTGCCGTTGCTTGCGGTCGATCCGATTCTGGTGGAGGTGTTGCTCGTCAACCTCATCGCGAACGCCGTCCAACACACGCCGCCTGGAACGCCGATTGAAATCGTGGCGAGGCAACTCGGCGCCTCCGTCACGTTGACGGTTGTCGATCACGGCGACGGCTTGCCGCCGGGCCATCCCGAGCGCCTCTTCGAGCCCTTCGTGCGCGGCGAACCCGTTCGTTCCACGGGTTCGGGCCTCGGTCTCGCCATCTGTCGGGGGATTGCCCGGGCGCACGGAGGAGACGTCGTGGCCACGGGCGTGAGCGGAGGGGGCGCGGCGTTTGTCGTCACTCTTCCGACGGGCGGAACTCCCCCTCCCGTGCCGTATGACGAGGCGGGATCGCCGGACCAGGAGGTTGGGTCGTGACCACGGAAGGGCTCGTCCTCGTCGTGGAAGACGATCCGCCGTTGCGACGCTTTTTATGCGCCGCACTGACGGCGCATCACTGTCGGGTGGTCGACGCGCAAACGCTGCGAGAAGCCATGATGGCGGTGACGACGCACAACCCGGAGGCGGTTTTACTGGACCTCGGCCTCCCCGATGGTGACGGACTCACGTTCGTTCAGAATGTTCGACAGTGGAGTTCGCTGCCGATCATCGTTATTTCCGCGCGCGGAAGGGAGGCGGACAAGATCGGCGCGCTCGATGCCGGCGCCGATGACTACCTGACCAAGCCCTTCGCCACCGGCGAACTTCTGGCGCGCCTGCGCGTCGCCTTGCGGCATGCAGCGCACGGAACACCGTCGGAGGCCGTGGTCGAGTTTGGGTCGGTTCGCATCGACCTTGCCCGCCGCATTGCAACGCGCAACGGCGAAGCAGTTCGACTCACTCCCACCGAATTCCGACTCCTTTCCGTCCTGGCGCGGCACCCCGGTCGGGTGCTCACTCACAAGCAGCTGCTCCATGAAGTGTGGGGGCCGAACCACGGCAGTCACGTTCACTACGTCCGCGTGTACATGGCGGAACTGCGCCGGAAACTTGAGGATGACCCGGCGCGTCCGCGGTGGCTCCTGACCGAACCTGGTCTTGGCTACCGGTTGGCCGAGGTCATGGCACCTCCTGAATCCCCGCCCCCGCGAACGTGACGTGCTCCCACTGGCCGACGGTGGCGCTGTCGGCCGTCACGCTCAGTTCGTCCGCATGCAGCTCGCTTCCGTTCCAATATAAACGAAAGAGTCCGCACACGCCGACGCTTTCCTGAGTGAGCAGGATGTCGCCGGCGTTCGGCAGGAAGTACGACGAGGGTGTCCCCAAAAGGCTGCTCGTCCCGTAGTTGATCCCGAAGAAGTTTTCGTTGGGCTCGATGATGTCGATGTCCTCGATGTTCACGCCGACGTCCCACGAGCGCACCGTGCCATCCACGGCAATCGAGTACATCAGGCCTTCGTTTTCCGCTCCCGCCAGGATCTGGCCCGCCAACGGTCCAAATCGGCCCGGCGCGTCGGGAACGGTCACCAATCCCTCCAAGTGCGTGCCCGCGATCGTCGCCAGGAGCGTCGGCGTACCCAGCGAATCAATCCGCCACACCTCTCCGATCGTGGTGGCGACGATCAGATCGCCATCGAACACGCCAGTGCGGTCAACGTAGAGCGAGCCCCGCATCAGCCCGTTGCTGCCTCCCGGAAGGTCTACCCACGGATTGGTCACGGTTGTGCCGTCCTCACTCACACGGACGATTTGGCCGTCCACTCCGTTTCCCACGAACAGTTCGCCGGTCGTGAAGCCGCCCATTCCGCCGGAGCGCACCGTCGCGATTTTTACTTCGTCCGTGACGCCCGCCAGGCTGGAAAACTGCGCGTGGGTGCCGTCCGCGGCCACCAATTCGAGGGCGTACGGCACCCCGGACGAGTAGTACACCGACGTCACGACATCAAAGCCGGATTCGTGAAAATCGATTCCGATGGGCGAGGTGAAATCGGTCGAAATCGCAATGAGCTTGATCGCCCCGATGGTCGTATCGTTCATCGCATCGCGCCAGTTGTCGATGCCGTCCCCGTCCCAATCCTCCATCCCCTCGTCCGCGTCGAGCAAGCCGTCGTCATCACTATCCGTGTCGAGGGAATCGGCGATGCCGTCAGAATCCGTGTCCATGGTGCCTTCGATCAGGTCCGAGATGCCGTCTTCGTCACTGTCCGGGTCCAGGTAGTCCGCCAACCCGTCTCCGTCGGAGTCGCGGGAGGTGGCGTCGTCATCGGCGCGGCCTTCGTCACCGTCCGAAATACCATCCCCATCGGAGTCTCCGGCGGGGTCCCAGCCGGTGTCGGCAGGTACGGAGTCACCCGTATCGACGGGTGCCGAGTCGCCCGTGTCGACCGGTTCGGAGTCGCCGGTGTCCTCGGGTTCGTGTGTGTCGTCTTCGACGTCTCCGCCGGCGCGAACCTTGGATCCGAGCACGGGCTCTGCAGGGGCGGTACAGGCAAAAAACAGTACGGTGAGCATCGGGCCTCCGGGTCGAAGGGAGTGTACACCTTCGCCGCGCTTTTTGGGGCCCCTGTTCACGCATGCCGATGACACGGGCGCCGCCTACCTCTCAGAGACCTTTTGGCATGGGCGCAACCAGCACGCATGGGAGTGGACCCACGCAGAGATGGGCGGCTACCCCCTCGACGGCGTGGGCGCGGTTCGGTGCGGAAGCCGCCGAGCAGGCGCGGGACTTGCGGATTTGCATCACTCGCCCGCGTACCCAAGTTCGAACGCACTCGCCAGCGTTGAGGCCGGGACCAGCGCGATGCAGGCGGATCGGACCAGCGCTTCGACGATGACCGCGCGCAGTCGCAACTGCTCCGCGCGCTGCTGGCCGGGGTCCGTGGGAGTGCTCGTCACGAGCGCGCGCAGCTCGGCGAAGACCGTCACCGCCCGAAGCATCAAACACATCGTGGCTACGGTTGCAATCGCCAACCCCCACGCCGGTGAAACGCCGGCCTCCAGCGGCGCAATTGCGCCCGCGACATAGCCAAGTCGCCCCACCCACAGTCGCCATCCTGACCGGCGGCGGTGCTCCTCTTGTGCCAACGACGCGTTGAACTCGTCCCCCATCGCCAGCTTCTGGCCGTCGATGGCAGCACGCAGCGGAGCCGCGTCGTCCACGCACAATCGCCTCCGAATGGTAGGCGCCCCCGGCGGCTCGCACGGCCACACGGTAATCGCCGCACCCGTCTCCCGGTCCACGAGTTGAATCGCCTCGAACGTGATCGTCCGCATGCGCGCCGTCACCTTCCAGACCTGATGCGCCGCGCGCGCCGTTTTCCACGGCACCACGGCGCGCTTCCACGCGCCATCCCACTCCGTCACACCCTTCTCGTCCCACTCGACGCGCGCGCCGTGTGGCTGGCGCGCGCGCAGCACGAGGCAAGGGACCAACCATGGCGCCACGAGAATCGTCGTAAAGGAGAGCAGCATGACGGCCACGCCCGCCACCGAGTTCTGTCCGAGTCCGGCCAGCGGTGACCCCGGATCGTCAAGGTGCAGCGGCACGATCACCATCGCCAGCCACGCCGTCGTCGGAATGGTGCCGAGCATGCCGCCCCACCAGACGCCGGAATACTGGTTGCCGCCGAACCCAAGCGTGAGGCGGCCGGTGGCGGGTACGGGGGCGCGTTTCACGTCGGCGATACTACCGGGTTTTTTACCGCTCGGTTGACCCGCCGCCGCCCGAGGGCGTACCGTGCGGTGTGACCCAGCCAGCCGACGCCAGCACCCGCCGGCTTCTCGAACTCTGCGGTGGCTACTTCGCCACCTACGTGGTCACCGGTGTGCTGGTCAAATACTTCCAGGGCGCCGCGGACGAAGGCTTCCCGGGGATGACGGAGGGGGAGTTCCTCGTCTACTCGACAGCTGGCGGCACGCTCCTTTGCCTCACCATTGTCATGGCGATGGGGTGGTGGAAGCTGCCCGCCGGCGTCAACCATCGCCGCCTGCTGATGGCGATGATCCCTTCCGGGATCTGCACGGCCGTCGTGATCCCGGCCACGACGCTGCTCTACTCGCTCCCGATCACGGTCATGGTCGCGATGGTCATCATGCGCGGCAGCATCATCGTCGTGAGTCGCGCGGTGGACGCCATCCAGATCAAACAGGGGATGGTGACGCGGACGGTGTACGCGGAAGAAAACGTCGCGGTGGCGTTTTCGCTTGCGGCGGTGGCGCTGCACTTGTTTTTTACCAAAGGCGGCGTCACATTCACCACGGCAGCGGCGGTGATCCTGGCGTCGTACGTCGGCGCATACGCGATTCGCATCTATCTGATGAATTGGTTCAAGAACACCCAGGCGGCGGGAACACTCGACAATCGCATCTGGTTCGGTGTGGAGCAGCTCGTGGCGAGCAGCGTCATCGGGCTGGTCATGGCGGGGATTCTCATGGCGCGAAGTACGAATGTCGTACTCGTCGGCATCACGGACGCCGTCCACGCGCCCCACCCGCAGTGGCTGGCGGCCGTCGGCGCCGGCAGCGTCTACGGAATCGTGGCGTTCTTCTCGGTCTTCATCTTCATGTTCAAAGGGCGAACCGCGACCTTCGCCGGTCTCGCCAACCGCTTGACGAGTTTGGTGGCGGGGACGGCGGCAACGTTGGCGTCCGCGTGGATGTTTGGAACGAGCTGGCCGAAGGCGCAGGACTGGGCGTCGCTCGGGTTGATCTTTGTCGCGGTCGGATTTTTGAGCGTGGCGGAGCGCCGGCGGGCAAGGGGCTGATGTGGGCGAAGCGCGCGGCGCGAGTTGACCAACCGTCCACGCGCTGATTAGACGCGCGGCACCCCTTTTGGAGCCCTCATGTCCGCTGCATTCGTCCTCGCCCTCGCCCTGACCGCCTGCACGGGCGTGGAAACGCAACCCGGAAAGGACGCGCCGGCGGGAGACGACGCGAACCACAAACCCGAGGTCACCATCACCTCTCACGCAGCCGGTGACGCGGTCACCGAAGGCTCCACGATCACCCTGACGGGATCGGCCTCCGACGAGGAGACGGCCAACGGGGAACTGATGGCCGGCTGGTATTCCGGCGCCCGGGAGCTGTGTGCGTCCGCGCCGCTCGCGGAGGACGGCGTGAGCAGTTGCGAAGCCGAGATCGCGCTCCGAGACGCCGTGATCACGTTCCGCGTCATCGATCCGGAGAATTTCATCGGCAGCGCAGAGATTGAGCTTGACGTTGTTGAAACCGCCACGCCGACCATTGAAATCGTGTCGCCGACGGCGGCGGGTTCCTACAGCAGCGGCACGCCGGTGACGTTTGAGGTCACCGTTTCGGACGGCGAGGATGCCCCGCGGGAGCTCGTCGTGGCGTGGGCCGATTCGGAAGACACGCTGGAATTGCCCTCGCAACCCGACGCCAGCGGTACGGTGAGCGGTGACTTTCTGGCGAGTGCCGGCGTTCACCAATTCGTGGCGGTCGTGACGGACACGGACGGCAAGTCTTCCCGCGCGTACGGCGAATATACGGTGGAAGCGGGCAACGCGGCGCCGACGGTTGTCATCACCGCGCCGGCGGAAGCCACGCTGATCAGCGTGGGGGATACTCTGGATTTCACCGGCACGGTTTCTGACGACGCGACGGCGGCCGACGTGCTCACATTGACCTGGGAAGATTCGATTGACGGCGTGCTCAACGTCGCCGCAGCGGACGCGGCGGGGTCCGCCGGTTTCACTGCGAGCGGCCTGGCGCCGGGAGCGCACGTCATGACGCTCTCCGCGTCGGACGCCGAGGGCTCGGTCGGCAGCGCAACGGTGGCCTTTACGGTCAACGGATTGCCGGACGCGCCCGTCGTGTCCATCTCGCCCGCAACGCCCGGAACGGCAGACGAGTTGACGGCGGTGATCGATGTCGAGAGCACGGACGCCGAAGGTGACGCCATCACCTACACCTACGCGTGGACCGTCAACGGCGCTGCCAGCAGTGAGATCGGGGCATCGATCGCCGCCGACCTTACGACGCGGGGCGACGTGTGGGAGGTCGCGGTCAGCCCCAACGACGGCATCGGCTCCGGCCCCGCCGGCAGCGCCTCGGTTACCATTGGAAACTCGGCGCCCGTCCTGACGAATGTTGCGCTGGGGCCGGACCCCGCGTACGAGGGGAACACGCTCACGTGCACGCCGGGAAGCAGCAGTGATGCCGATGGCAACACGGTGACGTTCGCGTACGCATGGATGGTGAATGGCGTCGCGACCGCCGATACCGCGGCGACCCTCGGCAGCTCCGCCTGGTCGAAGAACGACACGGTGCAGTGCGCGGCAACGCCCATGGATGACGCAATGTCCGGCGCGGCGGTGTCATCGAGCATCGTGACCATCGGCAATACGGCGCCGACAGCGCCCGTCGTCGCCGTTTCCCCGACGGACCCGGAGGAAGGTCTGGACGACGTGGTGTGCAGCGTGGAGGTGGCGAGCACCGACGCCGACGCGGGTATCGATACCGTCGTCTACGTGTTCTCCTGGACGGTAGATGGCGCCGCGTTCGCGGGCGCAACGGACGCCGCCACCACGAGCACCGTGGACGCCTCGGAGACGGCTGAGGGTGAGGTCTGGGTGTGCAGCGCCATGGCGAGTGACGGCACGGCGTCCAGCGCAGCCGGCAGCGACTCGGTGACCTGCCTGGGGCCGAGCTACACGATCGGGTACGACGATGAGTACGCGCAAACTGGAACCGAGGCGATCAATTACCTGTTCGCGGAAGCCGTGACACTCGACAGTGCGGTTGAGTTGTACGCGCTTGGAAACATCGGCAAGGTTGCGTCGGGTGACATCAAGTTTGCCCTGTACGCCGACGACGCTGGGGCTCCCGGCGCATTGGTGGCGTCCACGGCAAGCGCCGCGACGGTTGTGGGCGCACTGGAACTCGATGTGGTCGGCGCCCCGGTGGCCGTGGCGGCGGGCGAGTACTGGCTGGTGTGGGCGTGCGGAACGTCAGCGTGTCGGACGGCGTACACGACGTCCGAAGTATCGTCGAACGTGCTCTACTACAAAGTGGCGGACTTTACGACGGCGTTCCCCTTCACGTTCGGGGTTGCGACGAGCCTCACGGGACAGGCCTATAATATCTACGGCGTGGTGCGCTAGGGTTGCCGGTGGGCGGGGTGCGCATCGGCGTGCCGGCCAGCCGTGTGTCCCTCGCCCGCACCGCGGCGTTTTCGGTGCTGTCCGCCTGTTCCAGCGCCGTCGTGACTGACTTCGGTCCGGGAGCGCCACAGGGTGCCTCGGATACCGCCGCCGACCCTGACGGGATCGAGTCCGTTGCCACGGGCGAATGGACCGCGCCTGCCGACGGTTTGTGTCAGCTCACGCTCGACTGCGCGGAGGGCATGAACGCCGACTCTCGCACGTCGTGCGAATTCACGGCGACGACGGTGGAGGGCGTTCGCGCGTTTCACGGCAACGCCGACGTGTGGCTGCGTGGACGCTCGTCGCGCTCCGTGCCGAAGCACCAGTACGCGATGGAACTGCGCAACGGCGATGATGCACTGAGCGCCGACCTCCTCGGCATGGGCGGCGAGAGTGATTGGGTGCTGAACGGCCTTTGGTACGACCGCCTCCTCCTCCGAAACAAGTTGGCGTTCGACCTCTACCGCGAGTTCTCGCCGTTGCGGTACGCGCCGGAATCTCGCCTCTGTGAACTCGTCCTGGACGGCGAGTACGTCGGCGTCTACGCGCTGGCCGAGCGCATCAAACGTGACGACGATCGTGTCGATATCGCCGCACACGATGCGTTCGTCCTGGCGCAGACCGACCATGAGTGTTTCCACACCAACACGACGACCTATGGATGCTATAAGCTACGCTCTCCTGATGAGGATGCGATATCGGCAGACGACGCTTCCGGGATCGAAGCGTTCCTCTCCGGGTGGGAAGCCGCCACGGTGAGCACTGACCCTTACAACGCGGAAACGGGTGTTTTTACCTGGGTAGAGTTGGACAGCGCCATTGACATCGTGCTGCTCGAAGAGCTGATGAAAAACGAAGACGCGTGGTACACCTCGATGCACATCTGGAAGGATGCAGGCGGCAAGGTCAACTTCTCCCCGTGGGACCTCGACATGACGTTCGGCGTGCTCGAGTTCTACACCGGCGGGGACTACGGCAATCCGCGCAAGTGGATTGAGTATCGGCCGGCGCAGATGGCGGTGATGGATGCATCGCCGGAGTTGCGGGCGCGGATGCAGGTGCGGTGGGCGGAACTGCGCGGTGGGGTGCTTGCCACGGACGCGATCTTCGCCCGACTCGACGCCCTACAGGCGCTGTTGGGCGACGCGATCACCCGGAATTTCGAGCGCTGGCCGATTGAACAGATCAACTATGGAACCTGTTTCTACCCGGTGAGTTCCTACGCGGAGGAGGACGCGCACGTGCGGGAATGGGTGACGACGCGGCTGGCGTTCATGGATGAGAGGATTGGGGAGTATTGAGCACGGCTTGCCAGACGTTGACCCGGGCTCGCACCGATCCGCAGGCTGGGTGCGAATCGAATTGATTGGATGGGAACGGGTGCTCGGGAACTGGGGACCGGGATGATGGAATTCGGGTACTCGAGCGTGGGATGCTGGACGTGCGCGCCTGAAGGAGGTGAGGTTGGGCGTCAGTCGTCGCAACCGGTGAGGGTGTCGCCGTACTGCACGACGTAGGAATCGTTGCAGTGGGCGGGCACGTCGTCGCCCCAGATGCCCCCGATGAAGGCGTCGGATTCGTTGAAGTAGAAGCGAAGCGTACCCCATTCCCAAGCGCAGTCGCCTCGCGTTCCGGCACTGCAGGCAGTCGTGTACCATACGTTGAGGTCGCCGGGTCCGGCGAAGTCTTCGACACACCAGACCTCGGCGTCGGTCGCCGTCTTGCACTCGCCGTCCCACCAGACGTCGCACATCTCGCTGGCCGGTCCCTCCAGGCAGGGCTCAAAATTGCTGTAGCCCATCGGGGGCTCGCCCGAATCCTTGGCATCCTCCATCGGCGCGCACGCCCAAGCGGTAATCAGGATAGCACACCTCCCAAAACCCTTTCGGTCAGACACGACAGGTCCCGGCGATGAAATAATAGTCGGCCTGAGGTTCGCAGAGCGCGCCCAGGTCGCACAACATCGGGTAGGTGCCTTCACCGCAAGGATTTGCGCTTTTCCAGACGATCGAATCACCGTCGCAGAGGTAGTACGGCGGGTCAGCGAGGCCCAAGGTCGCCCGCACACCGCACAACCAATTCTCCGCCGCCACGTCGAAGCAGCACGCATACGTTTTGCAGTGCCCGCCAGCGCCTTGATAGCAGTGTCCGACTTCATGAATGAACGTGCGGCCGAACTACGCCAGCAGGGCGAGCACCATCCGGGCCATGATCTCTGCCTGGTCCAGATGGGCCTCGCTCTCGCGATCAAAGCAATAATCCATTGCGACGCGCGCCCAATACATGATCCAGTCTGCGAGGAATCCGTCGTACGCGACCTCATCCGCCGCAAAAAACACTGCCGTTCCGGCGTCCGGTGCGGAATACCCATTTGCACCGTTGAAGCCGAGGGGACTGTCCTGGTTCTTTCCATCGACTTCACAAAACCAAAGCATGCGCGGGTTGCCTCGCGCGTCGCGCGTTTCCTCGAACACGGGCAGAAACGAATCGAAAATGGCGGTTCCCGCCTCCCTGGAATCGGCACACGTCCGCGTCTCCTCATCACAAATGTTCACTTTGCTCGCGAACCGCGAATCCGTACTCACTGCATTGACGCTCAACTTGCATTTCCTGCCCTTTCGGTTGGCGGCAGAAAATCCGCCGCCCAACGTCGCGAGAAAACTGGAGAGTCCCGTGCAGTAGCTCGCACCGGACGTCCACTCGTCCTTGATGAATTCAGTGTATTGAAACACCATTCCCATGGCCAGAACCACGAATTGTCGCGGTCCGCCAATCTCGCCGAAAAATGCGTCGAAGACCAACCCGCTCTTCGTGTCCACCATGTCAAGGTCGATGTTCCAACAGTCGATCAGTCCCGATCGCACCTCCCCGGCATATACGGTCGCGTCGTACAATTGGACGCCAAAGAGCTGATCCATCGTGTACGTCGCATCGCTCGCTCGACCGCGTTCGACATACCGATTGTACCACTCCCACTCGATGCAGAACGTCGCGTCACCGCACCGAACTTCGAAACTCGGAAACAGACCGGCGCCCGCCGTGCAGGACGCGGCGCCTCCCGTGGTGCCGGCGATACCCTTCACGTTCGCGCCCAGAAGTTCGCCGGCCACGGGCGACACCCACTTGTCCGCTGGCGGCGGCGGCGGACCGCTTGCTCCGCTTGCCTGAACAGATCGAACGGAGCCAGGCCGAGGCGAGTGTGAAGCCGGCGACACGTTCTGCGCCCGCCCGTTCATGCCGGGGGCGGTGTCAACATGGACGCCCGAAGCCGTCGCCATCGAAGTGCGCTGACGCGCTACCCGATGGGACAACCGTCGGGCCGCGCCATCCGCCAGCGCCGTCGGCCGGCGGGGCGGGTCGACAACAGCCGCGCGCATGACGACCCCTGCGTGCTCAGCCTTGGCCCGAAAACTCGCTTTCCGATGCAATTGTACGGTGACGTGCTCGTCGCTGTCCAACACGATGGCGCCAAGCGGTGGCGCAAACAGGAGGACATGGTTCCCCCCCTTCGCGGGGCCGCGCGCGCGTAAATTGCCGGCCGCCGACAGCCGTCCGGACGAGGGCTCAATGGTTACAACGGGGTCGCGCGTGCCGCACGCGAACTCCGATGACTTCGACGGAGATACGTCGTACTCCAGGGCGTATTGCCGGATCACATCGCCGGTGGTTTCGTGCGCCAAACGCTGCGGGTGATCCGGGTGCGCGCCCCTTGACAGCACTTCCCGAACGCCCGGCGACGCGGCGGACACCTTCCCACACGAACACGCTCCCGCGCACCCACCGCATCCGCTCGCCGCCACCTCCGGCAGGGCCACCCGGTCGAGCGCCACGGCGGGCGACGGGCCGCACCCACACTCGCTCACGGCGCTTACTCCTTTCCGACGATATCGACCAGCGCGATACAGGTGTTGTCCCCGCTGGAATTGCCGGCGACCCGCAGGTAGCGGAGGAAGTCCGGCACGTGGAAGTACGCATCCGTGCCGTTCTGAGCGATGCTCACGTTGGTCACGTCCTTCCAGTTGTCCGCCTCCATGGTCGCGTTGTGTTGCAAGACCAACGTACCTGCCGCCGGCCCCGCCTTGAGGATCTTCAGATACACGCCGACTGTCTTGTACGCACCGAAATCCGCGGCGTACTGATCCGGCTGTTTGAAACTTGCCGGGATGAGGACCGGGGGCAAGAGTCGGCGATACTCGGCGGACATGACGATTCCGTGCGTCAGAGGACACCGCGGACAGCATCACCGACCTGCGCGCCAAAGTGGCGCCGGCAACGGCTCTGTTCGCGATCTGACGCACCGAGAATAGCACTGCCGCACGCACGGTCAATGACGCCAGGAAAGTCATTTTTGGGGAACCTTCGCCGCGCCTTCGATGTGCTTCGCGAGTGCGGTCGCCGTGCACGCACCGCCCCGTTCGAACGCCGCACGCATCGCCCTCGCATCGGCGCCGGCAACCGCGCGCAGGTGCGACCGCGGCAGGAGTTCCGCCACCCGACCGGTCGCTTGCTCGACCGCGATCTCCTGAATGGCGCGGTCGAGATCGGCCATCAACGCTGAAGCGTCGCGACAGTGGCCCGCGCCGACGCTCGCCGCTGCCCGAGCGCCCTCCCGCCACTCCAGCATGAGCGGCCGGCTCCGCCCGCGTCCACGATGGACCCCGGCCGGTTCGCGCGTGAGGATCCGCCGCGCGGAACACAGGCAGCAGAGCGGCTGCACCGACCGCGGCGCCAGGGCCGTCGCAATTCCGTACGCGCGCACCTCGCCGCCATCGCCCGGGAACGAAGGGGGCAGCGCATGGCCCTGCCAGACGCGAATCGCGTCGTCGCCAGGACGCCCGGAGCGGACGTTGGCGGACATCCATGCTTGCAGGCCGGCGAATTCCGTGTCGGCGCGGATAGCATCGAGGGAGCCGGCATAGCAATCGCGCGCGAGCTGGACCGCGTAGACCAGATCCGCATACCAATCCGCGCGCATGCGGAGATCCGCGGGTTCGCCGGCACAAGACTTGCTGGGCGGGAGGCAAAATCGGCACCTGACCTGACGATAACACACGTGCACGCCGCTGCGCGCGGACGACGGGGTTTGGCAATGGTGGAGGGTACATCTCCGGTGGGCTCGTTTTCCAGTTCCGACTGACGCAGGACAGTGCTCCGGCACGTCGCGCCTCGTTCCGAGCCGAAGTCTCCTGGCGGATCGGACCCCGGTGACTCGCCGCGCGCGATTCGTCCGTTCGATTCGGGTCATGCGGCTCCCCAGCCGTTGACCCATTCTCGTACTGATCGATAGGTTTGGTGCGAATCGTCCCGATTGGACGGGAACTGCGTGCTGGGGAACTTGGGACTGGGGGCTTGGGACGCTGGGGCCTCGACCATTCGTGATCGATCAACAGCGTCGGGGTGGGCCAGGGCGCCGTTTGGGGTGCACGACTCCGCTTCACGACTTGGGCGCGTCGGCGCCGAGCCGCCGACCGCGGTCCTGCGGCCTCGGCCGGTAGGCCTCGCCCGGCGGCGCGCTGACCCGAAGGACCGCTCGCGCCGGCTCCCCCCGCGCGCCGCCGGACGCCCGCAGGCGGGCGGCCCCTGGCCCACTCGCGCGCATGTTCCGCCGCGGCCACAACCCGGGCCAGATAGTCTATCTGGTGCCACAATTGGCCGCGCGGCACGCCGGTTGCGACGCGTGCGCGCAG
>CAMAWH010000026.1 GCA_945861635.1 Klebsiella pneumoniae
TCGAGGCACGGAGGGCGGGCCGTGGGATGACGGGAGGGAGGAGGGAAGAAGGGCCGGCGCAGGCGCCGGTCCCGATGACCCGCCACCCGCTCAAGCAATGCCGCCGTCGAGGCACGGAGGGCGGGCCGTGGGATGACGGGAGGGAGGAGGGAAGAAGGGCCGGCGCAGGCGCCGGTCCCGATGACCCGCCACCCGCTCAAGCAATGCCGCCGTCGAGGCACGGAGGGCGGTCAGCTGCCGCCATACAAGACGTAGACCGCGCCAACGTTGTTGCCCGGCGCACCGACGAGGATGTCGGCGAAGCCATCGTCGTTGGTATCTCCCCCGCCGGCGACGGCTGCCCCCGCCAAATCGCCTGAAGTTTCGCCAAGAAGACGCGCGTCGGCGTCGGCGAGGGAAATCGACCCTTCGACGGGGCCGCGCACGAGGTACGCCGCGCCTTCTTCGTTGTCCCCGTAGTTGCGATCTCCGATCAGCAGATCCGCGCGTTCGTCACCATTCGTGTCACCGGCTCCGGCGACCGCCGACCAGACCGCGCCGCCCTCCGTAGACTCGACGACAAGGGTGGCCACGGCCAGGTCGGTGATCTCCCCGCCGGCGAGCGGTCCGCGGACGACCCACACGCCGCACGTCCAGGATCCCACGATGACATCGGCGTAGCCATCCCCATCGGTATCGCCGGCACCGTCGATGGCGAGGCCCAGATAGCACGGCGCATCGGACGTCCACGTGGCATCGATCTGGAGGGCCGAGCCGGGAACAACGTACGCCTCCCCGTGGTAGCCGTCGCCCCGGTCGTCGCCTCCATACGGTCGGCTGAACACGATGTCATCCCCACCATCTCCGTCCGTATCTCCGACCCAGGCGACAGGGGCTGGCGGATCGAATTCGGCGATGGCGACGCGGGCCCGGGCTGCCTCTGGTGGCATGCCGCCGGCGAGCGGCCCCGCAAAGATGTCCAGTTCTCCGTAGCTGGCGATCACGACGTCGGCGAACGAATCGCCGTCCAGATCGCCGCCGCCGTCGAAGGCAAACACGGTGGTGATCAGGACGCCGATGGTGGTCATGTTCGAGTAGAGGTAGGGTGGGGCGTAGCCGATGGCGATCACCAGATCGTCCGCCCCATCGCCCGTGAAGTCCCCGCCGGTGGCGACCGAGTGCGCGTTGCCGCAGGAGGAGCCTGCCAGGACGGGAACGGACGCGGACCCAAGGACGCCGGAGACCGGTCCACCGAAAACGTACGCACCACACGCACCGCCCACGACGACCTCGTCGGCTCCGTCTCCAAGGTGGTCAGAAAAGGCGAGAGAGAGTCCGAACTTCGCCAGTCCCACCTCTCCTTCTTCCCCGCGCAGCGTCGCGTGCGCGCTGCCGAGATGGATGTCCCCGGTCAAGGCGCACTCTCCCGCCATCACGCCGTCGCAGTCGTTGTCCACGGCGTCCCCGCAGGCTTCAACCGCGCCGTCGTAGCAGAGCACGCAGGCGTCGTCGCAGTCACCAGCACTCGCGACGTGGCCTTCTGGAGGTTCGCACGCGGCAGTCGCCGTTTCGAGGTCCCCACGGCCGTCCCCGTCGTTGTCCGCGTACCAGACGTTGTCGGGGGTCACGGCGGAGTCGCCGTCATTGCAGTCTCCCTTCGTCTCGACGTAGCCCCCGCCGGCGTTGCAGATGGCGACGCCCTCGCCGCTGCCCCAACCATCGCCGTCGTCGTCGGCAAACCAGACGCGGCCGGTGACGTTGGCGTCGTCGTCGTCGCAATCATCGGGGCGCACTACGCCATCGCCGTCGAGATCGAGGCGGGAAGCCAGATCGGCCTCGCTCACGAGCGAGCAGGCAGCGAGCAGCAGAACATGCACTGCACGCCTGCGTAACCCGGTTAGTACGTGCGTACCCGAGAAGCCCATGCTTGATCACATCCTCCTCGCCATCGATGGTTCCCCGGGCTCCCGGAAGGCGGCGGACCACGCCAAGCTGCTGCTGACCGCGCCCAACGTCCAGCTCACGATCCTCGTGGCGATTGACCCCCCGATTGCGCTGGCCATCCCGCCTTTTGACGGCTTCGTGACCACGTCACAGCATCCCTCGCCCGAACACGTGGCCGCAGCGCAAACGCTCATCGAGTCGATCAAGGCGGAAATGGGTGAGGCCCGCGTGCACACGCGCGTGGAATTCGGGGCCCCTGCCGAGACGATCTGCCGAGTAGCGGACGAAGTTGGGGCCGATCTCATCGTCATCGGCGCGCGCGGAGCGAATCAAGCGACACGTTGGCTGTTGGGCTCCGTGAGCGACAGGGTGGTGCACCACGCAACCCAGCCGGTCACGGTCGTGCGCTGAAGCGCAGCCGTCCGGCTGATCGGCGCCCTGCCACCGAACCTGTCCCGCCGGTTCACGCCGGCCCACCCACGCGCTCCACGATCGCCTCCGTCGCCTCCCAGAGCCGGGCCGCAAGCGCAAGATCTCTGCCCAACGCCGATGAAGCCTTCACGTTGCAGTCGGAGAGGTACTCACCGCTGATCGCCGCAGTGTCGGGATGAACGGCCGCCCAGGTCTGCGTCGCCGCACCTTCCTCAGGCGACTTCATGAACAACGGCGCCGCCGCCAGGAGTCCGAACCGCTGGACGGCGCTCATGTGCCGGCCAAGGTTCGTCGCGATCACGCCGGGGTGAACGGCATTTGCCATACGAGTTGACCCCGCAAACCGCGCGGCGAGGCTGCGCGCGAATAGCAGATTCGCGAGCTTCGATTGCCCGTAGGCCTTCCACTGCCGATAATTTCGGTCCCCCGACAAGTTGTCCAGTTCAATGCCGCAGTCCGGCGCGTTGTTGTGCGCGCCACTGCTGAGCATCACGACGCGGCCCCGATCGGCGAGCGATGCGACGATGCCCGTGACGAGGAGGAAGTGCCCGACATGATTCGTGAACAATTGCCTCTCGATCCCGTGCAGTTTTTCGTGCTGCGGGAGTGCCATGATGCCCGCATTCGCGATGATGGCATCGATGGGCACGCCGAGCGAGCGCACAGACCGAACACACGCGCGCACACTGTCGGGCTCCCCCAGTTCCAAGGCGACAGGGATCGTGGATCCGCCGAGAGGACCGAGCGCCTCTCGCGCTTTCTCCTCCGTGCGCGCAGTGCCGATGACAGTGGCCCCCCGCATCGTGAGGACCCGCGCCGTTTCAAGTCCGAGGCCAGAGTTTGACCCGGTGATCAACACGTGGCGACCGGTAAGATCGAGGCCCGCCGTGACGTGTTCAGCCGTGGAGGCGTAGCCGAAGCCGCTGGCGCCTTTGGACGAAAGGAGGGATGCGAGGGACATGGCCGAGCCGGGGTTGGCGGTTGCCTATCCGGTTCCGCCCTACCAACGGACGCGAAGCGGCCCCGAACGCCTCCAAACGGTTATCGGATCGCGAACGGGTGTCGCAATTGCTCCTGCTGCTCCTCGCATGTGAAACCCCCGACGCCCCGCCGAGCGCCAGCCAGACCTGCGCCGAGGGTGAGGTGTCGGACGGGAAGGAATGCGTGCCCGAAGCGTGCGGTACCGGGAAGTGGGGGGGGGCTGATCAGGCAGGCGCCGACATGTTTGTGGACGCACAAGCAGACGCAAGTGGAGACGGATCCATCGACCACCCGTTCACGACGATCCAGGCCGGCGCGGATGCCGCGGACGGTGGCCGCGTAGCCGTCGCAGCGGGCACGTATGTCGAAAATCTTGCCCTGATCAAGGACCACGACGGACTGGTCATCGCCGGCCGATGCGCGGAAAGGGTGACGATCGACGGTGGACAGGCGGACGAGCCGGCGCTGATTCTGAGCGGGAAGGTCGGCACGTCGGTGCAGGTATCGGGCATGACCATCCTCGGCGGAACGCTTGGGGCGGGCACGCAAGGCGGGCGGTTGTCGCTCACGGACGCGATCGTTCGGGACTCCGATTTCCTCGGCGTGTTCGCCTACGGGGGCGGAGCGACGCTGGCCCTTGACCGAGTGACCGTCACCGGGACACGGGTGTACGACCGCGGCGTCGGCGGCTACGGCATGCAGGTCGACGGCGCGGGCGCGGCTACCGTCACGGACAGCACATTCACGGACTGTGCGGTTGGCGCCGTCGTCGTAAACAGCGGGGAGGTTACCGTGACCAATAGCCGGATTACCGCCACGCGCGGCACCGGCGTGTACGCGGACGGGGCGGGTGCCGACGTCACCCTGGTGGACGTATCCATCGACGACATCCGTGCCGATGACATCAACAAGCTGGCCTTTGGCGTGGATGCGGTCGGTGGCGCGTCCGTACGGATGGAGCGCACTTCCATCCGTTCGACCGACAAAACGGGCGTTTTTGTGGCGAGCGGCGCTTCGATCATCGCGCTCGATTCGACGATCGACCAGAGCGGCGGCTCAGGAATCGTCGCAAAGGACGGGGGGACAACGCTGAGCTGGTCCGGCGGGCATGTGCGGAAGTCCGCGGGGATGGGCGTGCAGGTGCAGGAAGGCGCGGGCGTCGACCTTTCCACGACCGTCATTTCCGACTGTTCCGGCTACTGCGTGTACGCCATCAGCCCGGAAACGTCTATCCAAATGGCGGGCGTTACCATCGCACGGGCCACCGCATCGGACGACGGCTCCGATGGCATCGGCGTGTACCTTGTGGACGGCGCCGGCCTGCAGGCGGACGGACTCGCGAGCTCCGACAACGCGGCGTCCGGACTCGCTGTGATCGACGGGAGCGCAAGCGTCCGCAATCTACTGCTGACAGGAAATGGTGGACCGGACGCGGCGTTTGACGTCGCGCTCTCCGTGGATGACGGCGGTACACTTGATGTGGCGGGTGCCATCATCGCGGACAACGAGGGCGTCGGAATTCAGGCCGCCGGCACGGGAACGCGGCTGACGCTTGTGGACAGCCTCGTGACGCGGACGACGCCCGACTCCGAGGGAGCGTACGGAGTCGCTCTGATTGTCGGCGATGGTGCGCGCGCCGAGGTTTCGCGCTCCTCCTTCGCTGACAATGCGCAGCATGGCTTGGAAGCGGTGGACGGTGTCGTGACCGTCTGGGACAGCGAATTCGTCCGAAACGGGGGAGCCGGCCTGCTGCTTGGCGGTTCGGAGGACAGCGAACTCGAGGCGTACACGGAGTTGAACGGGAGTGTCGTCTCGGACAACCTGGGATACGGCGCGCAAACCTTCGCCGCGACGCTGGTCGCCAGAGACAGCGAATTCGTCGGGAACACCGGCGTCGGCTTGTTGGTCGGAGGGCTCCGAGCGCGCCTTGTCCTGGAGGGCGTTCGGGTTGGCGAAGTATCCGCGTACCGCCAGGAAGATCGGTGGTCCGAGGGTGCGGAAGGACGCGGCATCGTCATCCAGGGCGGCTCGTCGGCCGAGATCCGTGACGTCGTCCTCGACGGGTGCGTCGGCGTCGGACTCTTGGCAACGGACGCCGACGTGGAAATATCAGGGCTTGCGATTCGCGGCGTTCGCCGGTCTCCGTACAAGACCGTCGGCGCCGGTGTCATCGCACAGAGCCAAGCCTCGGTACACGCCACGGGGTTGACGGTCGAGGGCACCGAAGGACCGGGACTGATGGTGACCACGGACGGTTGGCTTGGGTGTGACGACTGTACGCTCGACAACAACGCCTTCGCGGGGATCGTGCTTTGGGATGGGTCGGCGGAGATCTCCAACTCGACCATCGTCAACACCGCGGCCGATGCAAACCAGGGCGGTGGCATTGGCATCTACGCGGCCACCGACACCCGTCATGTTGGCCTCCGGCTCACCGACAGCACCATCGGCCCACACCGGTACGCCGGGCTCTGGCTCAACGGGAACGGCACCTACGACATCGAGGGCAACACCATGTACGCGGGTGCATCGGTGGACCTCAACGGCTGGCCCGCGCATGGAAACGCGGTCTATGCCTTCAACGGGGTCACGGCATGGAATCCGGACACGGAGACTGGACTTTTGCTCGCCAACAACGCGATCATGGACGCGGACCAGACCGCCATCTTGCTTCACGACGCAACGGCCACGCTGAATGCCAATAACTGGGCGGGAAACACGATGGATGTTCGCCAGCAGCACTGTGTCGCCGCAGCCTCGCTCACCGATGCCGATCTGCGCGACGTTCCCGCCGCAGACATCTGCGAAAGCGCAGATTCGCTGATCGACACCAGCGTGGAGTTCGCCCTGTTCCTGTCCGAAGCGGCCCCCATCCAGTGAGCTGGATGCGTCACACGTGGACCGCGCGCTGCCTCGGACTGGCTGCTGGGTACTACATCGCCGGCCGGTTGGCGCTGTTGATGGCGATTCCACCGGGGTATGCCACGGCCGTCTGGCCAGCCGCAGGCCTCGCACTGATTGGCATCCTCGCGTTGGGGTGGCGCGCGGTGCCGGCGGTCGTGCTCGGCTCTTTTTTCGTCAACGTGGAGACCGGCTTTGACCCGAGCAGCACTCCGGCGCTGATCAAGTCGGTCGCCATCGCCCTTGCAATCGCGATCGGGGCCGGCGTGCAGGCGGTCGTCGGCGCCGAAATGGTGCGGCGGATCGTCGGCTACCCGAACCCGTTTGATGAGGAGCGAGACGTCGTCAGGTGGTGCTCCTCGGCGGACCCATTGCCTGCACGGTGAGCGCCACAGCGGGGACGCTGACGCTGCTTGCCGCTGGCTTCGTCCAGGTCACAGCGCTGCCGTTCAACTGGTTCACGTGGTGGGTCGGGGACACGATCGGAGTGCTCGTTTTCGCGCCGCTGCTGCTGACCGTAGTCGGAGAACCCCGCGCCTCCTGGGCTCGACGGCGTTGGGCGGTGGCGATGCCGGCCATATTTGGTTTCATCATGGTTGTGGCACTATTTTTGTCGGTCAGTCGTCGCGAGCAGCAGCGGCTCGAATCCGAATTCGTCCGACGATGTGAGCCGATCGCCTACGCCCTTCAGGCGCGCGTGGATCAGTACGTCCATGTCGGCGGTGCCGTGGCTTCGCTCATGCAGGTCGCCCCCTCGATTGACGAGGCGGCGTTCAACCTCTTTGCGGCAGATATTCTGGCGCGCCAGCCCGGCCTTCAGGCGCTGTCGTGGATCGAGCGCGTGGCGGGTGAGGATCGGGCCGAATGGGAGGCTGCACACGGTCGTCCGATCACCGAGCGCGCCGCAGACGGGAGCCTGCTCCCGGCCGAGCGATCGGCGCAACATTTCGTCGTGAGCTGGATCGCGCCGGAAGTCGTGAATATTATAGCCGTTGGCTTTGACATCGGCTCGGAGCCGATGCGCCTCGCCGCGCTTCGCGAGGCGGAGGAGTCGGGAGCGCCGGCCGCGACGCGCGTCATTTCACTTGTCCAATCCGCCACAGAGGGCGCTGGCGTCTTGATCCTGGAGCCGATCGGCGCCGCTGGCCTTCGGCCTTCCGGCTTCTCCTCCACGGTGCTCAGCATCCAGCGTCTGGTCAATGCCGCCATGAGCGGCCTGGAAACGGACGGCGTCCTGCTGCGACTTGTGGATGAGGCCGACGGCACGGATGTTCTCCATGGCGGTGGTGAGCCGGCCAGTGGATCGCCGTGGACGGCGTCGATCAACGTTGGGGGGCGCACGTGGCGGGCGGAGTTCCGTCCGACGCAAGCCTATCGCGACGGCCAGCATAGTTGGCAGGCGTGGGGTGTCCTCGCGTTTGGGCTCATTCTGGTCGCGCTTTCCGAGTTCGCGTTGCTGGTGAGCACGGGAAGGGAAGGGCGGGTCGCGGCCGCCGAAGACCGTGCCAACGCCTTGCTCCGAGCGATGCCCGACGCGATCCTTCGTCTCGGTCCCGACGGCACGGTTCGCGACTATCGGCCGCCCGCCGCGGAGAACGGCGCTCCGGTGGCATGGCCGGAAGCCAGCGGCCTTGTTGCCCCCAGTATTGCCGCGCAATTCCTCGCGACTATCGGTGAAGTGCGGGCGAGTGGAGCCGCCCGGCGGCTGGAGTATCGGATCCCCGAAGGCGCCGGCGAGCGGGATCTCGAGGCTCGATTCGTGGCCGGCGCCGTGGACGACGTGCTCGTCGTCATTCGCGACGTGACGGCCCAGCAGCGCAGCGAGCGTCTGATGCGAACGGCGCTGGCTGAAAATGACGTTCTGCTGCGAGAAGTTCATCATCGAGTGAAAAACAACCTCCAGGTCATCACAAGCTTGCTGAACCTCGCCGGGGAGCGTCTCGGGGATGACGCCGCCCGCGCCATCCTGGCGCACACACGGGACCGCATTCGCACGATCGCGCTCGTTCACGACCAGCTCCACCGCTCCGATGACCTTGCGGAGGTCGGTTTTGGCGCGTACCTCGAAACGCTCGCCACCCGCCTCCCCGCGGTTCTTGCTGACGGCAGCCAACGGATACAGATACAGGTAAGCGGTGACGACCTCACCCTGCCGCTCGACGTCGCGGTTCCGTGCGGACTCATCGTCAACGAACTTGTCACCAACGCATTCCTGCACGCGTTTCCCGGTGACCGCACGGGAACCGTCCACATCTCCATCCGCGCCCTAAACGACGGCCGAGCGGAGTTGGTCGTGCGTGACGACGGCGTCGGCGCGCCCGCCGACTGGGACCCGCGCGCGTCCGGGGGCACGGGGCTTGAATTGGTGTTTACTTTTGCCGAGCAGATCGAAGCGGAGGCTTCTGTGAGCTTGTCATCCGGCGTGTCGTTCACGTTCACGTTCGCTCGGAAGCTCGCATGAGCGCGGACGGCGCCGCGGTGCTGGTCGTGGAAGATGAGCGATTGGTCGCGCGCGACCTGCAGCGCTCGCTGATCCGGTTCGGCTACCACGTGCCGCTCACGGTGGCGTCCGCAGAGGAGGCCGTGACCGCCTGCATGGACGCCTGCCCGGCGCTGGTTTTGGTCGATATTCACCTCAAAGGCAGCGTAGACGGCATCGCGCTTGGCCATCGTCTGCGGGACGAATTCGATATTCCCTTCGTGTACCTCACGGCGTTCGCGGACGAAGAAACGGTGGCGCGCGCCCGAGGGACGAACCCGGGTGGCTACCTGCTGAAGCCCATCAACCACGACGAAATGCGGATCGCCATCGAAGTCGCGATCCACCGTCACGCGGCCGACCGCCGCGTGCGGGCTCGGGAGCGGTGGGCGCGCAGCATCCTCGACGCCGCCGGTGACGGCATCATCGTTGTCGATCGAGATGGCACCTTCGAGGTGTTCAATGAGAGTGCCCGGCGCATCGTCGGTCTCGGCCCGGCGGACGTGCCCCAGCGCGATTGGGCCGCGCATTTTGGGCTGCACCATCTCGACGGCGTCACGCTTTTCGAGGGCTCCGACCTGCCACTCGCGCGCGCGCTCCGGGGAGAGTCGACCGATCGCGTCGATGTCATCGTGCGCAACGCTGCGGTGCCCGACGGGGTGTGTGTGAGCGCCACAGGCCGGCCGATGCGAGACGCAAACGGAGAAATCACGGGGGCGATAGTCACGCTGCGCGACATCACTGCGCTTCGTCGAACGCAGGAGCGCCTGGCGACGCTTGCGACGACCGACGGGTTGACCGGCCTCGGCAACCACCGCGCGCTGCACGAGCGCCTCGCTCGAGCGGCGGCCACCGTTTCGGAAGCCACCCCTGGGTTCGCCCTCGCGCTCCTTGATGTAGATGGGTTGAAGGAGCTCAACGACCGCTTCGGCCACCCCGCAGGGGACGCGGTGCTTGCGCAAATCGCGGAAGTGATTCGGCGAAACGTGCGCCGCCTCGATTACGCGGCCCGCTACGGGGGAGACGAATTCTGTGTGCTCTTCACCGACACAGACGAGGACGCAGCGGTGATCTTCGCGGAGCGGCTGCGCGTCGCAATCGCCGCTCTGCCAAGCGCGATCCCGCTCACCGTGAGCATCGGCGTGTGTGGGTACCGGGCCGCCTTTGGTCACGATGGCACGGCGCTGTTGCAAGCAACGGACGAGGCGCTTTACCGAGCCAAACAAAGCGGGAAGAATTGCGTCGCGCGGAGCATCGCGATTCCGTAGGCGGGTGGCAGCGGCTGACTATCGCACCGCACGCAACGTATCCAGCGGCGAGCGCGGCGCCTACGCAACCCCCGACTCCCGCCTTCGCCCCGCCAACACCGCTGCCAACCCCGATAACAGCGCACCAACGTTCGCGCCGCCCGCCCCGTCACACGCCCCACAGCCGCCACGGTAGGGGTCGTCGTCCACGTTGCCACCCACGTCCTCACCCCCGCCACCGCTGCCGGTGTCGGCAACCGTGTCGGCGCTCGCCGTGTCAGAGTCCGCCTCCCCAGTATCGAGATACCCCGTATCCTCCGTTCCCGTGTCCACCGGAACCTCGTCATCCGCGAGCACATCCTCGACCCACCCAATCGTATCCGCTGCCGTGTAGCGGTTCCCAAACGCCGCCATCCATGCATCGTCCACGTCTTCCGTTGACGCGGTAACCAGCAGGTCCCCGGTGATGGGGCTGGCATACAGCAGGTCGAGGTGCGAGAGATCGACCACCTTGGTTTCACCGACCTTGGCACCGCGCTTGGTGAGTGCCGACCCGTCCGTTGCGCTGGTGACAAATACCAGACCGTCACTCTCCCCGCTGACTTCGCCAAGGATCAGCGCCCCACTGGCCAGCCCTTGCGCTTCTTCCTGCGTGATCCCCTCGGACATCAATCCGTCCGCCACCAGCGCCGCGACCATCTGTGACCACATCGACTTGGTTGCGGAGGCCATGTCCTGCCATGCACCGCCGAATTCGCTCGCCAGATAGTCGTCCGTGCCATTGGGCATCACGGCGTTGTTTCCCGCAAGGAGAAAGATCTCAACCGCGGGATCGACCCCCGCTTTGGCGAGGTGCTCCAACAGGTTGCCGCCATCGGCGATTGTCTCGTCGATGCCTGCTGAGATCGTATAGTACCCGATGCCTCCCTCATAGGTGCTGTACCAGTCCTGCTGCAAGGAGTAGACCCCGAGCGACGCACTCTCTCCCGGGAGCTCATAGTCGGTTTGCCGGGCGAGAAGCTGGCGTTGACCGGGAAACAGGTCTCCTCCGTCGGACAGAAAGTCCTGTGTGCTCAGATCGGTCGTATACGGGTAGCCTGTACCGTATGGGTAATACACACCCCACGACGAGGGTGAAAATGCCTCATCCCAATTCAGCGATAGATAGTTGCCGTCCGGCCACCGAAACGCGGTGTCGATTCCGCCCAGAGGTGTCGCGATGAAGACGGCCCGGCGTACATCTCCGCGGTACTGGGTGCCCACGGACTCATACGTGTCGTTTTCCCACTCGGTGGCGCTGCTGTGGGAGAGGTAGATCGCGCTCGCGATGCCGCCCTTGGAGTGGGAAACGAGGTCAACCTGGGCCGCACCGGTGCGCACCCGAATGCGCGCAATCGCGTTCGCTATCAGCTCCGCCTGTTGAAAAACATCGCCGTGAGGATGCGCGAACGTAAGCGCATACACAGGGCGATTGAGGAGATCGAAGTGTGTCGACATCACGACGAATCCGCGACTCGCATTATCTCCCGCCCCTGGGACAAACAGGATGGGCGTTCCGGATGCGAGCGCCGACGAGGGCCCAACATGCAGGAGGGAAAGCGACGTGTGCGGGCTCGGCGATCCGAAACAGGTTGCGATGTAGGGCGCGTACGAGGCGTCGTCCGGCCACTCCGTCGCCGAGTTGTATTCGCCCGCGGTGAACAGCGCGGAGTCGGGGTCTTTGAGGCGCTCGATGGAACTCCAGATGCGGTATTCCCCGTCCAGCGTTTCGACCTCAACCCCTGTAAACGTCTTTTCCGGCTTCGTCGCATCGAAGCCGGACGTCGCGAACGCAAGCGCCATGAGTGCAATCATTTCAAAAACTCCTCGACCGCGCGATTGAACGCGTCGGGCGCATCGTGGTAAACCGTGTGGCCTGCGCCGGGGATCATGACCAGCCTCGAACGTGGAATCGCGCGATGCGCAGCATCAGCAATGGCCTGGGTTCGACCGCCGGTGAACACCGGGTTGGGAATCATCCGATCGTCGGTTCCGAAGACGATCAGGGTGGGCGCCGTCACTTCCGCAGCGCGGTCGATCACGAGGTGATCGAGCATGCCCGCGATGGACCTCGACACGGCCACCGACGTACCCCCGAAGCGCTCGGACCTTCCCAACTGAACGCGCTCACGGATGAGTCTTTCTACGCCATCGTCGGTCTTGTTGAACACCATCGTCGTGAAGTTGGCGCGGACCTGCTCCTCACTGGCCTCCGACGCGCGACCCTCCGTCCAGAACTCGCGCATGAACCGAGCCGCCCCTGTCGAGAATCGCTCATAGCCCGCGGGGGCCGCGAGCACGAGCCTGTCTACACGATCGGGGTGGTTGATCGCGAGCCAAGTCGCGATCTGTCCACCCATGGAGTGGCCGATGACCGATGCGCTTGTGAGTCCGACATCCCCCATCCAGTCGCTGACGACGTCGGCGTACCAAGGGGGTGTACACGGCGCGTCCGGCCGCTCTGAGGCACCGTAGCCAGGCAGATCGAGCGCGAGCACGCGATGGTGCTTCGACAGTTCGGCGAATTGGTACTCCCAGAACCCCATGTACGAGGAAAGCCCGTGGATGAGCACCACCGGCGAGCCTTCACCGCCGCTGTCAACGTAGGCGATATCGACGTCCTGAATCGTCGTGTGCTGGACCGGGAGCGGCACCCACAGCTCGTCGGGCGTGATCGGGCCGAGCGCAGCGTATTTGGGGGAGCATGCAAGCGCGAGGAAGAATGCGGGAAGCATCAGATCACCAACCAGTCGAGCGCGACAAACGCAGTCCAGGGATTTTCGAGGAGAGAACTGCCTATTACCGTACCGGCGTGCACGCCGACGGTGAGGAGCGGAAGGGGGGTCGCGACGATGCGGCCATTCACTTCGGTGCCAAGCGTATCGCCCTGGCCGTTTCGCGCGTGTCCACCCCCCACGCCAACGGTGACACGGTTGGGAAGGGCGTCGTAGGCAACCCCGCCGGTGAATGCGAACAGTCCCCTGCCCGCGCCGGACACGTCATACACGATGGCGGACTGACGGTTGATCGCCCCGACATCCGGAAACAGCAGATAGCATCCGTGTGTCGCGTGCACGGCTCCGGCAATGCCATAGCTGTTGCCGGTAATGACGCCGGTGTACTGATCGTCCCGCGCGTCATCTCCCGACGCCCAAAGGGCCTCGGCCCGCAGAATACTCCCCTTCCCCGACGCAAAGCGCCACCGCACCTCCCCATCCACGAGGGCCCCCGTCACGGCGCGATCACGCAAGCCGGTAAGGTAGACGCGACCCACATTTCCAGCCGCCAATCCGGTGATTCCGAACGGACCCATGTCAAGTCCGCGATTGTAGCCACCGTCGATCACCACCCAGCTCAGGTCGGCAAAGGCGTCGGGGAAGGGTTGGGTGTCGTCCGCGCGATAGTCAAGCCGCGGTCCGCCCTGAAGTTCCGACAACGAGCTGGTCGGACCGACGCCGAGCAGGCCCCCGAGCCCGGCGGAACGGTCACGCAGGTACCAGACATGGATCCCGATTCGCATCGCATACGCCGGGGCGTACTCCGCGTCCGCCATGAACAGTGTTGCATCATCCCCGTCGGAAAAACCCAACTCATAGAGCGTGTAGCCGCCGGCGCGGAGGCGCACGGCATCGTCGGCCAGCTTTGCATAGGCCGTGATTCCTGCCGCTTCACTGCCCCAAAACATCAAGCGACCGCCACTCCGCAAGAGGTCATCGGGACGGGCCGTCGAGGGGTCCTGCGCGCCGTCTCCCACGAACTGCAGGCCGGTGACGACGTCGAGCCCCTTGAGCACGTTGAATCGCGCCGCCAGCCGACGTGTTTGGAGGTTGACCTGATCGGCCCCAAACCCGCCGCCCGTGTTGCCGCCGGTTCCGTACGAGCTGTCTCCAAACGCAAAGTCGATTTCAAACGCTGCTTCCAGCGTTGCTCGGCCAGAAAGCAGCGGGGGCGCATAGGCAAAAAAGGCGCCGACGCGCTCTTCGGTCCATGCACCGGCGTCACGGTCGGTCGTTGTAGAATTTGTTCCACCCAGCGTACCCACAATTTGCCCGTTCACGAGCGGATTTGTGGTGTTCACATTGGAGGTAGTCGCGCGGGCATCCACCACGCCGAGGAAGCGCAGCCCGGCGGTGGGTTCGGTTGCGACGGGGCGCACCTCAGCGCGGCGCGACTCCGGCGGCGCCACAAGATCCTGCGCGAGCGCGGGGGTGAAGGGAAGGAGAGTGACCAACACTATTGCCGCCGGTAGGTCTGCACATTGACCCCTGGTTCGATTTGCGGGCCAGAGGTACTGCCAAAGCCAGCGCTTGGGGTCGGTGGCACGTACCCATAATCGGGTTCGGTGATCACGACCTCATAGGTGAGGGTATCGCCGTCGACCCGATAGATGCCGTGAGAAACTGCATTCGACGGCGTGGACTGGGTGAGCGCGATGGCCCCGGGGGAGGTTGAATCATCGGTCGACCACGTTCCCTTGAAGGTCGTCGTGGCGTGGTCGGTGTCGATCGCGTGCGCCGTGTACGAACCGTTGCTCGCAAAGGTAGCGTCGAGGCTGAGGAAGTAGGGAGCGAACAGGTCGGAGAGGTCCGCGCCCGACGACGTCCACGTGCCCGCCAGCGCGGCGTCCGCGTCACCATCGGCGTCACCATCCGCGTCACCATCCGCGTCACTGTCGGCATCCGTGTCCGAATCCGCGTCCGCCTTGGCGCCCGAATCCACGAGGAGGATGCCGGTTTCACCCACGTCATCCGGGAGACATGCGAGCAGCAGCAGGACGATCATGCGCACTCCCATGCCCGCAGCGCGGGACGGTCGACCTTGCCGGAGGCGGTACGGGGAAGCGCGGGAAGGATCGCAATCTCCTTCGGAAGCTTGAACCGTGCGAGTTTTCCGTTCAGGAACGCATGCACCGCTGCGGCGTCGAGTTGGGTACCGGCGGCCGGCTCCACGAACGCACGCCCAACTTCTCCCCATCGGGCATCGGGCACTCCAATCACCGCGGCCAGCGCAACGCCGGGACAGGCCTGCAATACCGCCTCGACCTCTGGCGGATACACATTCTCGCCCCCCGACTTGTACATCTCCTTGATCCGTCCGCGAACCGTATAGTATCCTTCTGCGTCTCGCGAAAGCACATCCCCCGTGTGGAACCAGCCTTGTTGGATGGCCGCCGCCGTCGCGATGGGGTCGTTCCAGTAGCCTCCGCACACCGCGGGGCCGCCCAGGATCAGCTCTCCCGGCTCGTCTACCGCGCACTCACACCCATCGGATCGGACGATGCGCGCATCCATGTGAGGCGCGGGCAAGCCAACCGTTCCAGCTTTGCGCTCAACCTCCGTCGGCGGAAGAGAAAAACAGTTCGGGCCCACCTCAGTGAGGCCAAAACCCTGCCGCAATGGAATGTTGCGCGCATGGTAGATGTGATGGAGAGACGCTGGCAAAGCAGCGCCGCCTACCAACGCGTCACGCACGGAACTCAGATCGGCCGCGGCAAATTTCGGGTGGTCCGCAAGCATCTGAAACAGGGTCGGAACGCCCATCAAACACGAGATGTTTTGGCTGGCGATGAGGGAGAGGGCTTCTCCTGCGTCGAAGCCCGAGGTGAGCACGACTCTTCCGCCACGATGCAAAAGCGGGGTGGTCAGGCAGTTCAGCCCCCCGGTGTGGAACAACGGCGTGAAGGTGAGAGTGGCGTCCTGCGGCGTCAGATCGCACGCCAGCGTCGTGTTGATCGCGTTCCAATGCAACTGGCCGTGGGTTAGTAGTGCGCCCTTGGGTTTGCCCGTCGAGCCGGAGGTGTACATCAGGACCCAGGCGGCGTCCAACTCACTGCCAGGCCCAACGAATTCGTCCTCAGCGGGGCCGTCATCCAGGCAGTCCCCGCCGATCCGGTTGGCATGTTCGGCACTGGAAAAAATAACGCACGGCGTACAGTGTTCGAGCTGCCAGCGCAGTTCGTCGTCGGCAAGGCGCCAATTCATCGGCAGCAGAATGGCCCCCAGATCCGCGCACGCAAACAACAGCGCCAACGTTTCACCGCGATTGTGGGCGAGCACAGCCACGCGGTCACCCGGGACGACACCCGCACGGTGGAGGCGGCCCGCCCACCGGCGCACGTCTGTGTGCAGCGCAGCATACGTCCAGCGTCGGCCGGTGGAGACGTCGTAGATCGCCTCCGCGTCCGGACGGAAACGGGCGTGCGCTGCCGGCCAGTTCGACGTGGCGCGTGGGGCTACCGTGGACCGTTCGCGCGCGCTCACGGGCGCACGCTGCGGAAGAACGTGTCGAGCAACGGGTAGAAGGTGCGAGGACCCTCGGACCCCACGACGACGCCGATGTGGCCTGTGTCAAGCAGCGTCGTCGTCACCGGCCCGCTTACGACGTCCGTGAGCGGCAACGCCGCCGCGGGCGGGGTGATGAAGTCGCGCGTGCAGGCGACAACGTGAACCGGGCAGCGGATAGCCTCCAGCCGCACGGCCTGCCCTCGAACACCCCACGTGCCGGCGAAGAGCCGATCCTCCTGATAGGCATTGCGAATAAACTCCCGCGCGAACGCACCGGTCATCGGTACGTTCTCTTCCAACCAACGCTCCCGCACGAGCACACGCGCGAGCCTCCGCGGATCCCGTGCGGCCTCCTCAACCGCGATGTACTTCCGCCAGTTTCCCATCGGATCCAGCATCTTGAACGCGGGCTTCATCACATCGACGGGGACGAGGCCGTCCGCGTCAATCGCCCGTTCGACATCCAATGCGCCGGCCGCGACGAAATCGCGAAACCGCCCGCCCTCCGAAAACTTCACCGGCGCGTTCAGCGCAACCAATCCTGCGAGTCGCTCGGGGTGCAACGCTGCATACATCGCGGCGAGCGTGCCGCCCATGCAGTAGCCGAGCATCAGTGCGTCTGCCGATGCCGCATGCCGGCAGATACGCAGCACGCTGCGATGCAGCAAGTCGTGCAGGGCATAGGCGACGTCCTCTCCGGCATCCTCCGCCGCCGGCACGCCCCAATCGATCAGATAGGTCGGATGCCCCCTGTGCGCCAATGCAGCCACAAGCGAGCGGCCCGGCTCCAGATCGAGGATGTATGCCCGGTTGATCATGGACGGCACCAGGATGACCGGTGTCTTTTGGGCGGCCCCGACGGGTGCGTAGTACCGCACCTGGAGCTTGTCGTGGACGTGGATGATGCAGTGCGGCGTGAGCCCGACGGCCGGACGGGGCGCGCGCGCCAGAATCTCCATCCCGCGGCGCACTCGCAGCGCATCCCCCACACCGGGAACCCCGCCGAGCATCTCCACCGCCGGATCGGGAGGCATCATGCGTTCGCCCACTCCACAAGCAAGGCAGGAAGCGCCTTTCCGATACAGACACCGACGTGCCCGCCGCGCACCGTGCGGCACTCGACCGCGCCGCCCCAAACGCCTTCGATGCCGAACGCGGACGGCGCCGGCACGATGTGATCCCCGCTGGCTGCGAGAACCAGGGCCGGGAGGGTGGCCCGCGACAAATCGACCTCCTCGCCCGCCATCATCCACCCACCGGCAACCAGCGCGTTGTCGAAATAGCAACGGCGAATGTACTCGCGGTACGCCTCGCCGGGGAAATCCACGGCGTCGCTGTTCCACTTTTCCATCGCAGCCCAGAGTTCGGGGAAGCCCGGTTCATCGATGCGCTCCCAGAGCCCCACCCATTTGCCCGTTTGTCCGGTCGGCCGCAACCACTGAAAGCTGGTCTTCATCAAGGACGCCGGGAAGTTCCCGATCCCGTCCACGATGTCGTCCACCGGGAAGGTGTCCGGCTTTGCCCACCGCGCGAGGCGGCCGGATGCGTGAAAGTCGATTGGCGTGGCAAGGAACGCAACCCGCCGAACCCGCCCGGGATGCCGTGCGAGGAATGCCGCGAGAAAGGTGCCACCGACGCAGTAGCCGATCGCGTCCATCGTCGTGACGTCCGCGTGTCGGCAGGCGCGATCGATCGCGCGCCGAAGCGTGCCGTCGATCAACCGTGAGAGCGTGATCGTCGATGCTTCGGGGCCCGCGCGCCCCCAGTCGAGCACGTAGACAGGGATGCCCGCGGCCGTGAGCGCCTCGATCACGGAGTGCCCGGGAAGGAGGTCGAAGATCGTCCACGTGTTGATCAGCGGCATGCTGACGAAGACGGGGGCACATTTCGCACCGGCGCGTGGAGCAAAATAGCGTAGGTTGGACGGCCCGTCACGGTGAACGATGGCGTGGGGGGACGCACCGGAGCGAACGGACCGGGTGGGATGGGTTGCGAGGTACCGAAGCGTGTCCACGCTGCGTTGCAACATCAGGACGCCCGGCGGGGCGCGGACTTCGTGGACACTTTCGCGATATCCGCGCGCACCAGCGCCAGCGTTTCCCGTAGTTCCAAGCGGGCTTCAGCGGCCTCGATGCGGGCCTGCACGGCATCACGCTCCACCGCCGCGAGCTTGTCGGTCATCGCAAGCAGCATGTCTTCCTGGGCGAGCAGGCGATCTTCGAGTAGCGACGCGATCCGCGCAACCCGAATCAGGTCCTTGCGCGTCGGGAGGTGCATCCGTTCGAGGTTCTCGTCGACCGTCGTTTCCCAGGTGGCGCGCGCCTGGGTCTGCGCGGACAGATTCTGGCCCATTGCCCCAAGAAACGCAGGTGACTCGAGCACGGTATCCCACCATCCACCCATCGCTTTTTCCCATTGGCGATAGAGGTCAGCGCTGAGCTTATCGAGTTCTGGATTGACGGTGGCCATGGGATCTCCGGGAGGGATGGTTCCGCCCCTGCTACGCAGGAGCGGACGGGTTGGCAACGACTCAGTTGGCCTTGGGCGAAGCGCCGGCGTCGGCCGCGGGGACCCAGGCCGCCATGACGGTGCGGGTCATGCCATGCGTCGCGGCTACCGTTGCGTCGAGGGAGGTGCGGTAAAGGTCGAACATCGACGCCGTCTGCCCGGCAACGAGCTTGACCTGCGCCGCGTGCCAGTCGGTAACGAGCTTGTTGGCGGCGAGGAAGGGAGTGGTGAGCGTGTCCATGAGGTCTCCAAAGGCGTTGGGTGGTCTCCGGTTCATTCCGGTGTTTGGAGAGTACCCGCCATGCTGCATCGCGTCAAGAAGTTTTTTGCTGTGCGGCAACAATCGGTGCGATACTTGGCGCGATAGGAGATCCAATGGCCCTGATCAAGAAGTACGAAAACCGCCGGCTCTACAACACCGCGGCTTCGCGCTACGTGAACCTCGACGACATTGCTGTGATGGTACGATCAGGAGAGGACGTCCGCGTTGTGGATGCGAAGACCGACGCCGACCTGACGCGGGAAATCCTTCTGCAGGTGCTGCTCGCTGCGCCCGGCGGCGCCGACCTGCTCCCGGTCGGAATGCTGCGTCGCGTCATACGCTGCACCGGCGACGACCCGCTGAACCGCCTGCTGCGGCAGCACCTCACCGTGGCGCTCGACATGCTGCACGCGCAGATGGACGCCGCGGAGGGGCAGTTGTCGAGGCTGGTGCCCGGCACAAGGCGCGAGTCGACGGGGCGTGCGTCGAAGGTACCGGAGACGCCACCGGCGCGATCCGACGCGCCTACCCACCGAGGGTCAGAGCCGGACGGACCCTCGGTACCCGCGGACGACATGGCGGCGCTCCGTACCCGCCTGGAGGCGCTGGAGGCGAGGTTGCGACCGGCGCGGTGAGGGCGCGGCCGGATGAATGGTGGCAACGCCTAAGTTATTTTTGGACGGCGACGTTACCAACCCAGCCCGTAAATCGCCCCAAGCCGGACGAACGGAACCATGCGTCCCGGGCGCGCGTCGACGTTCACGGGCACGTCGATCCGGCCCCCAAAGACCGAAACCCTGCCGTGCCGCCGCACGATCACGCCGCCCTGCGCGTACGCGAGCAGCGCGCCGAACGCTTCACCGTGGGCGACCACGTAGGCGAGTCCGCCGCCGCCGCCCATGAATCCGGTCACGCCGGTGGGTCGGAACGCGTAGTCAACACCGGCCTCCACCGCGAGAACGGCTGCGGGATCGAGCCCAAAGTCCAATCCGATGGACGCCCCCATCTCGTAGAAATACCGGTCACGGTCCAGCCACATGTGAAAACCGCCGCCGCCCATGTACGACAGGTCGTCGGGTTGGCCCAACATCATCGCGTATGACCGCATTCCGGTGAACGTGCGCTCCCGCGCGTATTCTTGCGCGCTGCCAGGAATGTCATCGTCGACCCGATCGCCGGGGGGCGGCGGCGGAATCACCGCGTCGTCCTCGGCGGCGTCAGGGTCGTCGTCCACCGGGATGGCGAGCGCAGGTTCGGCGGCAGGCGGCGATGCGGCGGGCGGCGCGGGTTCGTCCGGCGGCGCGGGTTCGGCCGGCGGCGCGGGTTCGGCGGGGGCAACCGGCGGCAAAACTGGCTCACTCGGGACCCCCGGCGCGGCGGGTGCCGGCGTTGCCGTTGCGGAGCCGTCCCCCGCCCACACCACGCCCATCCCCCAGAAAAACACAAATGCAAAGATGACGACCATGATTTTGCGGCTCCTCTCGCCGACATCGTGCCCGCTGCGCTCCCGACCGTCAAGGAATCGACGCGCCGGGTTAGCTCGGTGACCGAACCGTATGGGCACCAAGCTCGAAAACGCAGTGGCAGTGCTGAACGGTTTGGTCGGGGATCACCTTGTGCGCACGAACAACGGCCTTGCAACGGAGATGGCGTGCATTCGGGATGGCGCACCGGTCACGACGTTTCCGGCGGCCTCCGGGAAAATCGCCGTCCTCCTCCACGGCATCATGTGTACGGAGAGCATCTGGACGCTGCCCGATGGCAACGACTACGGCTCGATGCTCGCTCGCGATCTCGGATACACCCCCGTCTACGTCCGATACAATTCCGGACGCGCAATCGCGGACAATGGCGCCGCGTTGGCCACGCTGCTCGACTCTGTGACGACGGCCTGGCCTGTGCCGGTGGAAGCGATCGTCCCGATCGGCTTCAGCATGGGCGGATTGGTCGTGCGGAGCGCTTGTCATCACGCTGCGGAAGGCGCGCATGCGTGGCTCGCTCACGTCCGCGACGCCGTGTACGTCGGCACGCCCCACCTCGGCGCGCCCCTGGAGCGGGCGGGGCGCGTGCTCAATCGCCTGCTGCACGCGGTGCCCGACCCAACGACGCGCCTGCTCGCCCAAATCGCCGACCTCCGGAGTGATGGCGTGAAGGACCTCGGAGATGCCGACCTCCGCCATGCCGATCGGGCCCGGCGCGGGCTGCAATTTGGGCTGCGCGATCCTCGGCATCCGGTGCCTCTGCTCCCCGGAATTCGCCACCACCTCGTTGCGGGCGCCCTATCTGGCGATCCGTGGCTGGCGGAGTTGTTTGGCGATTCGATCGTGCCGGTGTCCAGCGGAACCGGAGGCGGCAGGGTGGCAACCTCCGAGGCGCCGCTGCGCCCCGAGCATGTGCGCCTCGTCACGGGGGCGACTCACGTGTCGCTAGCGCACCATCCCGGCGTCTACGCGCATATCCACGAATGGCTGCGTGAGGCGACATGACCGATTGGCGGCGAGTTCGCGGTCTTGCCGCGCTGGTTGGGGATGCAGTGGAGCACGGCGCAACCGGCGTGGAGGGCGTGCATCGCACACTGATGGCGCGTCCGTTTGCCCTGGTGGCGCTGATTCCCGGCATGGAGGCGCCGGTAAAAGGCGTTCACGTCGTCATCGATCGCTCCGTCGGCGCGGTGTACTCGATGGTCCGACTTGGAAATCGCGTGGTGGGAAAGGTCGCTGAGGTGGCGATCGATAGAGCGGAGCGGGGGAGTGCGGAGGGGGAGAGTGTGGAGGGGGAGAGTGTGGAGGGCGGCGAGGCGGACCCGTTGACCCATTCTCGTCCTGAACGACGGCCATAAACGCCCTGCCGTTGGTGCCGGTCCGTGCCCTTCCGTCATGATCGTGCACGGTGGTGCCCTTGGCGGGCTGGTTCGCCTGACGGCCGACGTTGCGGATGCGTGCGCCAGCCGGGAGTCGTGTCGACCCGCGGGGGCATCGGCGCGATTCTGGTGTTGCTCGGTAGCTGCCGGGCGGCAGAGCCAGTGTCCGCCAATCAGGTGAACAGTCGCCCAACCGATGACTCGGACCGAACCGATGCGTCGGATGGCGGCGTCGACTCCGGCATCGACTCCGGCGACGACGGCGCCAATACCGACAACACCGACAGTGATTCCGACAGCGGGCTGGAGCACGACACCGGCGACTCCGGCGGGCCGGACACGGCGACGCCTGTTGTCGGTGACTGGGTGGACGTGAGCGCGGGCATGTACACCGCCTGTGGCATTCACACGGATGGCTCGCTTTCGTGTTGGGGAGATAACGCGCGCAGCCCCTGCCCGAACTCGCCGCCAACGGAAGGGGACTTCGTCGCCGTTGCGCTCACCACCGGAACGGGTTGCGCAATCGAATTCAGTGGCGAGATCCTGTGTTGGGGAAACGAGGAAAACGCCCCCGACCTGAATGATCCCCCGGCAGGTGTCTGGGTGTCCCTCCGGTGCGGCGCGGGCGCCTGCGTCGCGATCGACAGCCATGGTTCACTTGGATGGTGGGGGTCCACCTACTCCGCTCGGGTCGCGCCGACAGGGGTGTATCTGGCCGCCGACGTCGGCGTGGATCCCGACTGGGTGTGCGCCGTAGACGCGGACGGTGGGCTGACCTGCTGGGACGAGGATGGCGCGGAGTGGCAACACGAAGCGCCCGCCGGTTCGTTTCGAGACGTCACGGCTGGTGACCGGTTCACATGCGGCGTGACCGACGATCAGAATGCTGTGTGCTGGGGGATGGACCAACAGGGTCAAGCCACGCCGCCGTGAACGGCATGCCACCGGACGCGCCCGCCCAACGACGCGCCGCCGGTGCACCACAGACGGCGGTGAACGTGTATCACACTCCTATCCCCAGCCACCACCCCCAGGAGTTGCGATACATACGCGGTCTCCGGCGTGCAACACACAGGGTTGCCCATCCCACATGGACCACTTCCCGTCTCGGTAGATTTCGTCCACGCCGGGCAGGCCGTCGCCCCCGCGGCCCAATCCTGGCGCACCCCGATCGCGCCGCGTCGCCAACAGGGACGCCGTCACGTCGGCGAGCACTTCAATCTCACGCACCAGCCCATCGCCCCCGCGATGGCGACCCGCCCCGCCGGAGCTTCGCCGTAGCTCAAACCGCCGCACCCGCAAGGGGAAACGGGCCTCCACGACCTCCACATCCGTCGCCCGTGTGTTCGTCATGTGCACCTGCCGCCCACTCAACCCCGCGCGCGACGGAGAAGCGCCTTGCCCGCCCCCAATCGTCTCGTAAAATGTCCAGTCCACGCCCTCAAACGTACCACCGAACGTAAGATTGTTCATCGTGCCCTGCGACGCGGCCCGGCTCCCGGCGGCTCGCAGCATCAGGTCGACGATGCGTTGCGACGTTTCTACGTTCCCGCCGACGATTGCGGCGCCCGGTGGGGGAGACAGAATCGATCGCTCCGGAAGGATGATCCTCACTCCCCGAAGCGCGCCTTCGTTCACCGGAATGGGGCGTCCGACGAGCACGCGGAGCGCATAGAGGATGGCCGCGCGAACGACGCCCATGGGCGTATTCAGATTTCCCGCGTGAGGGCCGCCCGTGCCCGTAAAATCAACGGTGCCAGGGGAGAGGCGGAGGCGTAGCGGGATGCCCGCGATCTCATCATCCGCCGTGCCGCTCAGGGTTGCGAGCACCTCCGCCACCGACTCCGCCGCAGCATCGGTGAGGTGTGCCATCCATGCGTCCGTCAGCGCGGCCGGGCCCAAGCCGGCAAGGGCATGCGCGGCGGCCGCATTGGCGGCAATCTGCGCTTCCAGATCGGCGCGAACGGTCGCGGCGTCACGCGACATGCGCAGGTCGGGCGGCACCAGTCCGCCAAGCGCCAACAGCGGCACCTGACGATAGACGTGTCCTTCGTCCGCCAACGTCCGCGAGTGCGGCGGCATCGACCCCGGCGTCAACCCCCCCACATCGACATGGTGTGCCCGACTGGCGACAAACCACCGCCGATTTCCCGATAGGACTGCGGTCACGACTGTGAGATCCGGCAAGTGCGAACCCCCAGCCGCGGGATCGTTGGTGAGCCAGGCTTGACCCGCGCCCGCGTCGGGGCGTCGACGGAGGAGGTCCCGAACCGTCTCGCCCATCGCTCCGAGGTGCACGGGAATGTGCGGCGCGTTCGCAACGAGGTTGCCGCCTCCGTCGAAGATCGCACAGCTGAAGTCGAGACGCTCGCGAATATTGACGCTTCTTGCGAGACGTCTCAGTGTCTCACCGGACGCCTCGGCGATGGCCGCGAAGCGGTTTCCCCAAAGTTCTACGCCGAATGGCGTGCGTTCCTCGGGCGGAGGTGGAGGAGAGCGATGGGCCCGCGTCGCGACCAACAGCCCGTGTTCGCGACGCGCCGTCCAGCCTTTGGGAATCGCGATGGACGTGGTCGATGTGTGAATGACGCGAGGTCCGCGCACCACGTTCCGTCCAATGCGCCAGGGGTCTGTGTCGCACCGGGGGGAAACTGGCTTGGCCGCCCGCACGCGCACGCAGGCGTTCACGATCTCGATGTCGTGGCCGGGCCGACCGAACCCGAAACGTTTGTGATGCTCCGCAACAAAGGCAGATAGACATTCATCGGCAGTATCGCCTCCGACATCGATCCCCTGTTCCGTGCCGACATACCGCAGTTCTATCGACCGCTCGATCTCACCGAGCACCGGCAGCGAGGACTGCATCTCCGCCCACGCCCCCCGCACCGCCGGCCAGCCCGCCGCCAGCGACAACCAGATCGGGCGCAGCGCCGCCTCCTGTCGCCGCGCCAGCGCCTGCCCCCACGCCGACAGAACCGACGCGCACGGGTGGAACAGCACCGTGCGGATGTCGAGGCGAGCCGCCACCTCAAGCGCGTGCTGACCCGCAGCCCCGCCGTACGCCACGAGCGCGTGGTTGGCGAGGTCGACCCCTCGGGCGGTCGCCAAACGGCGCACCGCGGCGGCCATGGCATCCCGAGCAATCGCTAGAAATTCGTCGGCCCCGCCCGGAAGATCAATCGCGCCCTCCGCCAGGCGCGGTGAGAATGCGGTCGGATCGATGAGCCCCACCGAAAGCGCAGCGTCTGTCAGCGTCGGCGGGCCGCCTCGCCCGCGACTCTGAGGCCCCGGGTCAGCCCCGGCGGAGTCCGGCCCCACGGTCAAACGCACGCCGTCATTCCGCAGGATCGATCCGCCTCCCGCCGCGATCGTCTCCACTTCCAGCATCGGCCGTCGGAGGCGCACGCCGGCCACGATCGTCTCCCCGCTGCGAAACGGAAGCCGCCCTACGTCGACGCGGCAGACATCGGTCGATGTCCCGCCCATATCGAGCCCCACGGCGTGCGCGAACCCTGCCTGCGCCGCGACCGCCTCCACCGCGAGCACCCCGCCGGCAGGTCCCGACAAGACGGCGTCCGGCGCCCGTAACAATCGGGCGTCCACCACACTTCCGTCCGAGCGCATGGCCATCGCACCGTCGGGAATGCGGTCCCGCCGCATCGCAGCGTGCAACACCGGCGTCACCGCAGCATCGAGCAGGGTGGTCTCGATTCGCGCCAGGTAGCCAAGACCGGGGGAAGCCAGATGGCCGCACACCACGGGCAAATCCGTCGGGAAAGCCCGCGCAACCGCACGTTCATGGGACGAATTGCGCACGCTGTTGATCAGAACTACCGCCACCGACGCAATATCCGTAAGGTAAAACACTGGAATACTGAGCGGTTCTATCTCCCGGCCGTCCGCGTCGATGCGGCCATCCACCTCGACGATTCGCGCACAGAGTGGTGCGAGGGGAGCCGCGTCGGGATCGAAGAGCTCCGGCCGCGCTTGATCCCCGACGAACGGAAGGTCTGCGAACCCGCGCGTCACGACGAGCAGCGTGGGGACGACGCGACGTTCGAGCAGCGCATTCGTAGCGACGGTTGTGCCGAACGTCAACGCACCACGGGCAAGCTCTCCGACGACCGCACGGTCGGAGGGCACCTTTTGCACCGACACGCGCCCGTCGTCGGCGATCTCGACGACATCCGTGAACGTACCCCCGCGATCCACGAAGCTCCGGCTCACCCCAGAGGCCGTTTCCACGCGCTCGGCCAATCGTCGAAGGCCGCGATTTCCTCGTCGTCGATGAGGAGGGTGTACAGCGATTCGGCCGGAAAATCGCCCAGCCGGAGCACCCAATCACGCCCATCAATGCGTGCGCGCATGGGATGAGTCGCGTTTTCACCGGGCATCCAAACGACCGCAGTGGCAAGGGCCGTGTCAGGGGAAAATGACATCAGTGATGCTCGCCCTGAGGCTTCTCTTGGCCCTCCGTCCCAGCGGCCTCTGCTTCGTGCTCCTCGTGGAGCTCGTGTTGCTGATGGTTCAAGTGCTTGGCCTTCGGACCCAACTCCAAGGCGTGCCACGCCTTCTCTCCAATAGAATGCTCGTGCTTGCCACCGTGGCCGTTTCCGTGCCCGGTATCGGCTCCACGCCCATTGCCGTGCGTCTCCGGCTTACCCGTTGGAGTCGGCGCTTTGCCGGCCCCCTTGGTGTCCAGTTTGCCCACGATACCCGGATTCTCAGCCTCCAACTTGGCAAGAATGTCACCCATGTCCTTCGCGAGCGCCTTCTGTCGGGCGTCGAAATCCTTGGGCAGGGGCTGACCCTTCGTGGTCTTCCCGGTTTCGCGGAAGAGTGTGTTGTATTCTCCCTCCAGCTTGCTCAGGCCGACCTTGTCCGCGATGTCGTCGGGCAGGCCGTGTTTGGCCCGAATTTTGGGGTCGTGCAGCTTGTCGAGGACATCGTATTTGACGACATGGAAGTCAGCTCTGGCGTGCAGGTGAACGCCACTCGGCAGCGGCACCTCCATGCCCTCGATGAACCGGGTCGTGGCCTTGCTGCCGATCTGCCACTCATGGGCGATGCCGGTAGCGGGGTCGGTGACCAGGATGTGATGCCTCGGGTAATCACCCTTCGGCTTCTTCCAGTTCACAAACTGCGCGCCGAATTCCTTGGTGAACCGGTCGGCCAACTTGGCCGCCGCCGCCTCCACCTGCTCTGCGCCGTCGAGGTCAAATCGGGCGCGCGTCATGTCGGTCATCTGACCGACCTTCTTGTAGTCGTTCCGCGCGTTCTTCTCGAGCACGCCGTCAATGAACTTGGCTCGGTCCAGTTCTCCGCCCGGCTTGTTGCCCTTGATACCGGTCTGAATCCGATCGACACCGATCTCGTCGGCAATGTCATCGGCCGCCTTCTGCATCTTCTTGTTGGTTTCCTGGACGGCGTCGAACAGCTTCTGCTGGGCGCCTTGACTGTTCTTCAGGTCCGTGGACCCCTTGGAGAGGATGTCCTCGGCGTTGTTCACCGACTTGGGTACCTTGGGGGCGTCGGCCACCTTCACCACGTCCGCGCCTTGATTGACGGCCTTCGCAGCGTCGTCTGCGTGGGCCGCCCCCTGGAGTTTGCTGTCGAGCTTCTGCACGATTCCGGGGTGCTGTGCCTCCAACTGATTCATGATTCGGCTCATTTCATCGGCCAGCGCCTTCTGTCGGATGTCAAAGTCCTTCGGCATCGGTGCGCCCTTGGTCGTAGCCCCCGTCTCTCGGAAGAGCTTGGCATAGTCTTCCTCCAGCTTGTCGAGACCGACGCGCTTCCCGATGTCGTCCGGGAGGCCGTGCTTGGACCTCACTGCCGGGTCGTTCAGCTTGTCAAGAACGTCGTATTTGACAGTGTGGAAGTCCGGCTTGGCGTGCAGCTTCACACCGGGAGGGAGCGGTACGTCCATTCCTTCGATGAACTTGGTCGTGGCCTTGGCCCCAATCTGCCATTCGTGGGCGATTCCGGTTGCGGGATCGGTCACGACGACGTGGTGCCGGGGATAATCACCCTTCGGCTTCTTCCAATTGACGGCGTCGGTGCCGAACTGCTTCGCGAAACGCTCGACCAGCTTGTTCGCCGCCGACTCGACCTCCGCCGCGCTGTCCAACTCAAACCGCCCGCGGGTCATGTCCTTCATCTGGCCGACGGTGTCGTAGTTGTTGCGCGCATTCTTCTCCAGAACGCCATCGATGAACTTCTGTTGCTCCAGCTTGCCACCGGGCTTGTTGCCCTTGATGCCCGTCTGAGGCACGTCCACTCCGAGCTCATGGGCGATGTCCTCTGCTGCCTTCTGCATCTTGGTGTTGGATTCCTGCACCGCCTCGAACAATCGCTTTTGCGCCTCCGGGTTGCCCTTCAGGTCCGCCGCGCTCTTGCTGAGCACATCCTCGGCGTTGTTGACGGACTTGGGTACGTCAACACGCTTGGGCGCGCCCTTCGTGGGGTCGGACGCCTCGGGAGAGACGCTCTTGGCGTCCGTCGCGTCGGCCATCTGTGGCTTCTTCATCCGCCCGGTTTCCGGGTTCAGCCGGTCACCGTTCTTGAAGTGTGCGGCCAGCTTTTCGTCGGGGAGCTTACTGCCCGGATGCCGAGCGCGGTAATCGGTGATGAATTCCGCCTCCGTCAGCGTCTTGTCATCCCATTTCTTTCCGGACGGGCCGTTGCTCGAGGGCGCCTTGGACTTGGCGGCGTCCTCCGTCTTGCCGACGTTGCTTCCCGACTCGTTCTTGCCCTTGACGCCGTTCTTCGCATTGAAATCGGCGTTCGTGCGCGTCGAACTTCCCACGATGTCTTCATACACCGCGTCACCGGTCAGGCCCTTCTTCTTGGACTTGTCCATCAACTGCTGGAATGTGGGGCCGTCGGGGTTGCCATAGACCTCCATGTCTCGCTTGCGCAGCCCCTCGACTTCGTCGGCGTTCGACATCATTTCCCTGGCCTTGATGCGGGCTTCGTGGCGGAGCGCGTGCGCACGGCGGGCGCGCTCTTCCGCATTCAGTCCCTGCGCCTTCCACGTGGCGTCCAGCTCCTCGAGGCGGCCGACTTCCTTGTTGTACCAGCCGCGAATCTCGGCGTTGTTCATCTTTCCCTTGCCCGCGGCGGGGGTCTGCTTCATCCACTCCGGGGTGCCGAGCCGACCCGTCTCCGGGTTGAGGCGCTTGCCCGTCGTGAAGCGGTCGGCCAACTCCGCGTCCGTAAGCCCCGACTTGGGGTACTTCTTTCGGTAGTCGGTAATGAACTCATCTTTGGTGAGCGTGGGATCGTCCCACTTCTTGCCGCTGGCACCGCCCTTCACATCGGTCGTCTTCGTTGCGGAGGTATCGACATCCTTGGCTGCCGTCTTGCCGTCGTCGGCCTTGACCGCCGTTTCGTCCGCCTTCTTCGCGTCGTCTACCTTGGCGGCCGCGCCGTCCGCGTTCTCGACCTTCTTGGCGTCGTCGAGCTTCGCGCCGTCTTCCGCGAGCTTGCCTTCGTTCACGCGCTTGGCATCGTCCACGCCGCCGAGCTTCTTGGCTTCGTCGATCTTGGCCGTGTCGTCCGCGTGGGTGAGCTTCTTGCCGTCCTTGGCGAGGTCTTCCGCTTCCTTCACGGCGTCGGCGGCCTTTCCACCCAATTTACCAGCGTCTTCCGCCTTGGCGATGTCTTTGGCGCCCTCGACCAACTTCCCGGCGTCCGTGGCCCCGTCCACCAGTTTCTCCGTGTTCTTTGCGCCTTCAACCAGATTTTCCGCAGTGCGGATCGTTTTACCGGCACCGGCCAAGGCGTCGGCGCCCTCCGCTGCGTTGGAAAGCGTGTTCACACCCTTGGCGCTCTTGAACACGCCAGCAATTGGCTTGAGGAACTTCTCCGGTCCGATGGCGTCGACGATGTCGAACGTCGTGCGGCCGGTTTGTTCCCACTTTTCTTCCCAGGTGAGGTTGGGATTGTTCCACGCCTTCCAGCTCTGGTACACGGAGACGGCCGCCATGATGACGCCGACGGCCAAGCCGATATACCCAACCACGGTCAGGATCAACGGCCCCCACACCGCAAGGAAAATGAGCCCGGCAAGGAGAGGCCCGAGCAAACCCGGGAAGATCGCCACCAGGACCACGATGAGCACGACGAGGATGACCAATACCAGAAGCACAATCGCGAGCACCAAAAGAATGTCCTTCACCCAATTCCAGAGTTGGGAGAAGAACCCCTTGAAGAAGCCACCCACCGCGCTGCACAGCTTGTCCCACCAGCTCGCGTTCTCGATTTCCTTTGCTTTCTTGTCGATTCCGGCGCCGAGTGTCGCGAGCGATTCGTCAATCGTCTTGATGACGTCGTTCACCTTCTTGGTGATCTCCGCCTTGCCGTCGGCCGACGTCTTTTCAAGCTTGGACTTCCCTTCGTTGAACCCTTCGTCGAGCTTGCCGATGAACGCGTCGGCGGCTTCGGTCATTTTGGCGCCGCTGTCCGTGCCAGCCTGCGCGAATCCGCCGGCCGTGCTCGCTTCAATCTGCGCCATCGAACTGTCGAACTGCGTCTTGACCGCGGCGTTCTGCACGGCAATGGATTCCCCGCTCGCAAGCACCTGCATCGCCGCGTCCTGGCCCGCCGTGACAATGCTGCCGATCATCTCCGTTGCGATGACGCCGAGACCTTCCTTCGCGCCGGCGCCGGTGTCGGCCAAGGCCGTTTCCGCTTCCCCGAGCAGCGCCAGCGCTTCTTCCAGCCGCTTCGGGTCCACGTTGCCCGACGACGCAACGATTTCCGCGACTGCACCGTCGATCTGAGTGTGCGCAGCGACGACGCCCTCATCGATGGTCGCGCACGCCTGTTCGACCGCATTGTCGATGGACGGCAGCATGCCTTCCGCAACCGCCCCGGCGGACGCGAGCGCCGAAACCTTGCCCGACTCCACGCCCACAAGGGCCTGCGCCACGGCGCTATCCACCTGCGCGGCAGCATCCGTGTAGGACTGATCACACGACGCCAACGCCTTGTCCCGCGCTTGATTGACCGCGTCGACGGACGGCGCAATGCCGTCGCCAAGGTTTTTGAGGAGCGCTGTGGCGTCCTCAGAGATTTTTTTGGCGAGCGCCTCGCCATCTTTGATGCACTGCTGACCGACTTCGGCGGACTGCTTCAGGATCTCCGCCGCAGTCTCGCGGCCCATCTTTCGGGCGGTCGCCGCGATTTCCTTGGCCTCTTCGTAGCTGGCGTATTGGCCGGCCTTGGTGTTGCCGATCGCCTGCGCCTTCTCCGCCTTGCCCTGCGCGAGTTGGAGCGCGCGGGTGGCTTCATTCTGTCCGTGGACCTTTGCGCCCTCGGACAACTGCTGGCCGAGCTGAGTCAGCTGGTTGCGGCGATCGGTCACCGCCGTCTGCATGCGCGTGATCTCGGCTTGTGCGGCCGCCGAGATCAGGCTTTTCTGCTGATCGCGCTGCGCCATCATCGCGGTCTTCGCGGCTTCTCCGCGGACGAAGATGTCCTGGGCAAGCCGAGCAAAGTCACCCGCGATGTTCGCCGCCAGTGTCGCGGATGCCGTGCGAACCGCCGCCTTTTGCGCCTCACCGGCCGAGCGCACCTGCGCCTTTTGGGATTCGCCTTCCGTTGCGATTCCTTGCTTCTCGGCGTCTCCCGCGCCACGAATCCGTTCAACGGCCGCCAGGACTTCCGGAGGCGACTCGCCCTTCGGGGTCGTGTTCGACGGCGCCTGCGCCGGCTGCACCTGCTTCGGCGCGTTGAGCGAGGGTTGCTTCTGACCCTGATTCTCGGCAGGCTTTACGTTCTTGTCACCCTTTTTTTCGTTCTTTTGAGGACCGGGCGCGTTCAGGCCAAGCGTGTCCTTCTTCTCTCCGTCCGGGGCGACCTCGACGTTCTCTTTCGCGTCCACCAACGCCGTGCCGTCGGCAACGGGCTTGTCGGAGCGTCCAGCATCCGCGACTTCGGTTCCTTCCTGAAGCAGGGCGTCCACATCCGTGCCTGCGGGCGCTTCATTTTCCTGCTGTTCGCCACCGGGCGCAGCGCCATCGACACTCGCCGGCGCCGGGCCTTCCTCCGGCTTCAGCGAAATTCCAGAGCCAACACTTCCCGCGTCCAGACTGACGGAATCACCCGCAACGAACGACGCTGCAAAGGTGTCGGCCGCCTTCTCGTGGGCGTCCCCCGGTTGGGAGATTCCTGGGCCACCGCCGCCCTCGACCGCGTGATGCACCTCGTGCGCAAGGAGCACTTGCCCTTCTTTGCTGCCAGGATCAAACTCGCCGCCGGCAAAGTAGATGTCTCGGCCGACCGTCGCTGCGCGCGCATTCATGCCCTCCGCGAACGCCGCCGCATCCGCACCCGTGTGCACCCGCACGCCCGCCGCGTCACTTCCCAATTGCGCTGCGAATGCGCCGGGCAGGGCGCTCCCGCTTCCCTGAGGCGCATCGGGGATCGCTGCGCCGCGCTCCATCTCGCCCTCGGCCTTACGCGATACCGGTGCATTTGTTTGGTTTGCGGCGCACAACTGCCCCATCGCTGCGCTGATGCGAGCAAGGTGCGCCGCCATGTTGGACCGAAACGACTCGGAGTCGGCGAAGGCATCGAAGGCCAACGACTCCAGCGCGTCGGCCATGGACTCCAAGGCACCGTTTGCGGACGAGGCCGGCAATTTGGATATCTCCCCAAGCGTGCCCTCCATCGTCGTGATGCTAGCGCGCCGCGCGTCTTCTCGTCCGAAGAAGGCTGTCGCGCTGGCTTCCAGCGGCACGAAGGCCGTGGACATGACCATCGACACGTCGAGCCCGGCAGCCTGCGCATCTGCCGCGAGCGCATCTCTCGCGTTTCCAACCAGCGTCGTAATCGAGGCGTCTTCGGTGTCGAGCCATTCTCGGACGGACCCCGCCTCGCCCCGGAATGCAGAGATGACGGCGCCGTCGATCGCGGGCTCAACCGACGCGTTTTCCTCAAACGACGGACCCCAGTCCTGCTCAAATTGATCCGTGTAGGACTGCACTTCGTCGGCCTGTGCAACGAGCGCGGCATCCTGCGCCGCCAATTGTGCATCCGTGGAGTCGGCGCTACACACCGCGTCCTCTCCTTGTGCGATGGCACTGTTGGCATCGACGGTAGCCGTGGCGGCCTGATCGTGGAGCTGGGTCGATTGCTGCCCAACCGCCGCGTTCTCCGCCTGTGTCGCAGCCGTCTGCTGACCGGATGCTTGCATGTCGGTCTGCATGGTGGCGAGCTTGCCCTCGATGTCATCGACGCCCATGCAGAACGCGACCACCTTGAGGATCAACTTGGACATCAGCTCGCGCACCCAATTCAGCGCGGCCTTGACCCGGTCGAACACCTGCTCCTTGAACCAGTTCGCAATCCGATCGAAGAAGCCGCCGCCCTTGGGCTTTTCAGGCATCCGCGCGTTGTTCGCCTGCGCCTGCTTGCCCTCCGCCTCCCCTTTCAGTCCGTCGGTCTGTGCGCCCATCTGCCCGGTTTGGGTCTGCCCATCTCGTGCCTGCGCTTCACCCTCTCGGGCCTGATCGGCATGACTCTGCAGGCCATCGGCATGCGAGGCCACCATGTCGTCGAGCATGCACGCGTTTTCGTCGTGCGTCGCCGCGGTGTCTACGAGCGACTGACCGGCAGTGACGGCCGCCTCTCCCTCACTGCGGACGCTGGCGGTGTGTGCGCGAGCGGCGGCGATCTCTGCGCGCCGGGCAGCAATATCCGGCAGTTCCATCGGGCTGTGGAGCGGAATGGGAATCTGCGGTGTTTGCGGAGTTGCGGTGACCGGCGGAATCGCCGCGCGCAGGCGATGCGCCATTCCACTTCCGGGGGAGGTGGAGGGGCCGGAAATCGTGGAGGAGAGCGCGCTGGTGCTGGCACCGGAGATCTGGTTCTGGCGCGCCGTCGTTGAGGTGGCGACGCTCTGTTTGGCCGCCTCCTCCAGCAGCTTCGACGCGGAATCGATCGCGACGCCCTGACCGATGCCAATGGCAACGTTCTGTGCGAGCGCCGTGGTGAGGACTTGCCGAGTCATGCCCTTGGTGGAGAGCAGGCCGGGCGTCGCCTCGCCCATGGACTTCAAGCCCTGATACGCCGCCCCACGGGCGGTTCGACCGTCGACAGCGCCGACCGCACCGGCGTACCCGGTCATGCCCCCACTCGCGCCGTCCACCCGACCGACCTTTCCCTTCAGCGCTTCGGTGCCGACCAGCATCAACAGCGAGATTCCGTTGCCAAGCAGGCCGCCCACATCCCCCTGGAAGTTGGCGTACAACTCCGCAACCTTCGGCGATCCGTCACGCACGGCCTGCACGAGCTGAATCGCCGACAAAACCGAAACGACCAGCGACAAACACGCCGCGATGACGGTGGCCCAGAGCGTGATCGTCGTGCAAACGCCCGCAACTGCGAGTAGTGCCACGCCCACGGGCGCGAGCGGCGGAATGAGGCCGATCAGCGAGAGAACCCCGCACGTCGTACCCACGGCGCCGGCGATGGACCCGACGCCTTCCGCAACAGCGCGGAGGGTGTCGAGCACCTCGATCGACGTCGCCAGCGGACCTGTCCCGCGGTCCTTCTGCGCCGTCGTGAAAATCGCATCGACCTGCTTGCCTACCCCCCAGAGATTGTCGAACGCGAACCCGCCGCGCTTTTTGTCGTAGGCAGCAAGCGGCCCGAACGCGTCCGTGAACAAATCCCACGCGCCATCGGCCAGCTCGGATGCCGGTCCCGACGCCGCGTTTTCCGTCGGCCCGTTGGCGATCATGTATTCCCGAACGGGCGTCATTTCGCCAAGGTCCGGGGCGGGCGCCACACTCATGTTGGGCGTAGACGTCGGGTCCATCGACATGCCGCCGGAGGCGTCCTCGTCCGAGCAAACGTTGGCGACCGGCTCCACCGACATGTTCGGCGCGTCTTCGTCCGGGATCTGCGGGACGGTGGGCGTGTTCGACGCGTTCTGCCCCTGCTGTTCACCGTCCGCAACGCTGGACGTGGCCGTGTTCATGGCCGCGAGCTCTTCCGGCGTTGGCTCCCGACTCTGCTGGTCACTGCCGTCCGTCGTGCCACCGCCGGGACCGCCGGGACCGGTGCTCTGGTTCTGTGGTTGCGACGTATTCGTGTCGCGTGCCACCATTTCTCCGGCACCGGACGCCGAGAGCCCAGCGGGCGCGGATATAGGGCCGGCCGCGTCGACGCCAACCGGCGCCGCACCGACCTCACCGTTGGCAAACGACGCGCCGAACGCGTACGCCTCGGTTTCCACCGCGTCCGTCGGACGCGTCACCGGAACGTCACCCTCGACCGCGGTCGGACGCCCGGCGCGGTTCTCCAGATGTTGCACAACGTGGGTGACTTCGTGGGCAATCAGCTCGTCCCCGTGGGGCGTGCCCGGCGCGAACTCACCGCGGCCAAAGAAAATATCCGTCCCCATCGTGAACGCGTGCGCGCTCACTGCCTCCGAAGCATCGGCAGCAGCACCGTCATCGTGGATTTCCACACTGCGGAGCGAGATGCCAAACGCCGCCTCCAAACGCGCCTGCAGATCCGACGGAAGCGCGCGCCCCCCGCGCTGCAACGCTCGATTCACCCGTTCTCCCTGACTCGGGCCCGCCTCGGCGTCGGGACGCAAATCACGCATGATCGCCAACATCGCCGTGTTTGACGCACCGAGCAGCCCGGACCCCGCGACACCAACCGACGCCATTGCAAAATCGGCGAGCACCAGCGAACCGAGGCCACCGTCCAGCGAGCCGCTCATCGACTGCTGGATGAGGTCGTTGCCGAAACGCGCGTGCATCCCCAGGGCCAGCTCTTCGTCCGGAGAGGCGGCGTCGACATCGACGCCCTGATCATGGCCGACAAGCGGGACAAGATCCTGATCGAGCGCGCGCTCACGCGCGAGAGACTTGCTCCGATCAAGGGACAGACCGCGTGCGGTGGGCAAAGTGACACCCCTAATCGCGCGATTGTACCGTGAGGAAGCACCAGAGCGCAACCTCAGGTGACGGATTTCAGCCGGTCGATGCCGGGAGCCCGTCACGCTCTTGCGCGACGAGGTCCGCGAACGCGGTTTCCCCACGGTCCCGCAGGACTTTTTCACCGGCGGCGAGCGTCTTCAGCGCCGCCGCTGGCTGGTTGGCGCGCAGCTGCGCATGTGCGGCGAGAATCGTACCTTCGGCGTATCCGCCCGGATTGCCCGCGGCGGCCGCCGCTTTGGCGCCGTCAATGGCGTGACGAAGCGCCAGCGCAGTCTCGCCTGCGTTGAGCGCCAGCCGCGATGAAAACGAGTGCGCAACCGGACGCATCGCCGGCGCGAGCGCACCCGTGGCCAAGGCCTCCGCGAGCAATTGGCGCGCCGCCGGACCATCTCCAGCGCCGATCTTGAGGTTGGCAAGCGCGAAAGCGCTTTCTGCGCGCGCTGGGTCATCGTCCAGCTCACGCGCGAGGCCAAGCGCGGCCGCCAACGCATCCATCGCCGGGGTGCCCATGAGCTGTGCGAGCGTCGCCAGGGCCAGGAGCACGGTCATTCGTTCGTGGGCGAACGCGGGCCCGACGGCAAGTTCGCCCGCGCGCGCATAGTGGGCGCGCGACGTTGGAAAATCACGAGCGTCGAGCGCGATTTCGGCTTCGGTCATGACCAGCGCCAGCCGCGCGCGCGGGCCGCCTCGGCCTGCTTTCTCCTTCGCGTGCGCCAGAACCTCCGCCGCTGCCTCCCTGCGAAGGGTACGATTCAATAGACGGGCCGCCAATAGTTCCGCCACCGGACCCCGGATGCGGTCCGACTGAAGCGACTTGCCTGCGGCCAGCACGTCGTCAATAGCACCGGCGAGATCCCGATGCACCATCTTCAGTTCAGCGCGTCGAAGCTGCGCAGCGGCATTTCCTTGCGCCACGAGCGCGTCCAACTCGACGCGCAGGGCGTGGCCCGGCGGGCCGAGCAGGCAGGTTTCTTCGAAGGCGGCCATCGCCGGGAAGGTAGCGCGGAGGCGAGGGTGGCGCGATAGGGTTGCGCATGGTCCGTCCGTCGTTTCTGGAGCCGGAAGCCGAGCGGCTGCTCGCCGAACGCGGCGTATCCGTCGAGGCCTACACGGCCTGGGTGATGACCGAGGGGGCGCGGCGAGCAACCGCCGCTGCCGTCGTGGTCGCCATCGTGATTGCCATCGTGCTGGCTTCCGTCACGACCGTAGCGTTGAAGCCTTCGCTCGCCGGTATTTCGGTCGCGCTTCGGACCGCGGCGTACGTGCCGACCGTCCTGATCCCCGGGGCGATTCTCTGGCGGGGTTTCACGCGGAAGGGCGCGGCGGCGGACGGCAGCGACGCCGAAGGAATGCTCGCTCGCGCGGCGACCAGCTACGGAACCGCGAAGTTCATGCACAAACGGTTGCGCTACGAGGGGTGGAATCAGGTGATTGCATTCGCCAAGCGCTGGGAATTGGAGCGCGCGGGTCGCTCACCGGACAACCCGTCCCGGCGATCGTGACTCAGCGATTTCAGCGCGCGTCCACAAAAAGCGGGTGGATGGCGGTGCTCGCGGCCATCGCGTTTGTTTTCGTTCCCGACGCATGGGCACATGTCGCCGGCGGCATCAGCGGCATGGGCGTGGGACTTTGGCTGGGATTGGACGCTGCAGCCAATCAGGCAAACGGATTCGCACGCCTGCACCGCGGCCGCCGATTGACGGGGCGGGCCGGTCTGCTTTTCAACAGCATGATTATCACGTTGGGGTTCGTCGTCGTACTCATCGGCGTTGCGATGGCTATTGACGGACCCCCGGCAGTTCAGGAAGTGGGGTGACGCCCGGCGGCAGGGGCGGCAGGCGCGGCGTCGAAACGCCTGAGGGGGGCGGCAGCGTCGGGAGCGCAGCCTTGGGACCCGCCGCGAGGTCGTACAGAAGCGACTGATCGACGCGAGCAACGGGCATTCCCACGCGCTCGGCCAGCCAACCGTCGAGCGATGGGCGCGCGGAGGGAGGCACGCCGTCGAGGTGGACGAGGAGATAGCGGGCGCCGGCCTTCCGGGAAGCTGAAAATGGCTCCGCGTTACGATGCCCCCACACGACTGCCGCAGCCGACGTGTCGACCGGCAGTCCAGTGCGTTGCAGGAGCGCCGTCAACACCGGCGCCGATGCCTCCTGCGACGCGAACCGTCTGCCCGACCGGGCCAATTCCCACCGCACCCGGTCCAGCGAGCGGGTACCCATGAACCACGGCGCCTCTGGCGTCGGGAATACGATGACACCGCCGTCCTCCAGCGTGGCCAATGAACTTGCCATCGCGTCGGGAGGAATCGCCACCGCGGGCAGAGCGAGGCGCGGATTCTCCAGAGCGATTCCTGCGAGGGAAAAAGGCACGAGGACGATGGCGGCGCGTCGGAGACGGGTAGCGCCCGCCGCCAGCCCCATCGCACCGAACAGCGAAATCGGTGCAGCCCAGGAGAGCACGCCCCCGGGAACATCGTGGAGCAAGCCAGCCAATCTCGCGGCGGACTGCGGGTCAAACGCCGCCTCACCCGGGACAAGTTGCCACCCGGCGAGGAGAGTCAGCGTCGTAAGCGACAGCCCGGCGGCCACCGCCCAGGACCGAGCCAGAAACGCGCCGATCAGCATACCTGCAAGGGCCACGATGCCGCCGTGTACCCGCTGCATCGGGACCAGCACGTTTCCCAGCGCGGGCCGCGCCGCGTCACCGCTGGGGTGCAGCGCCGGAGGCGCAAGCGCGGAAACGGCCGGGTCCAACCAGCGCGCCTCCCCGACAAAGGGCGCGGACTCAGCCGGCGGTAGTGGAAACAGGGCGCCGCCCACGCCGAGATACGCAGGAACCGTCGCAACCGCGGGGGCCTCGACGCGCAGCCCACCCGCGAGCGGCCCCACCGGCGTCAAAAGCGCGAGGGCCGGCAAAGCGGCCGCCAACCACCAGCCCGAACGCCTGGCGAGCCCCGCGAAACCGAACACCACGGCGTTGGGCACGCTCCACAACCCGGCGAACACCGCCAACCTCGGGAAAGCCAGGCCCAACGCCAGCGGACCCGCGCCGAGCGCGGCCAAATCTGCGCCCGGCAGGCCGCGGAGCACGGACGGCGCCGTCTGCACCGCAAATCCCGCGATCAACGCAGCGAGCGCCGAGGCGGTCGGCCAGGTGCGCCGGACCAGGACCAAAGGCCCGAATCCCGCCAGCCAGAACGAAACAAAGACAACCAGACCCAACGCAAATCCCGGGTCCACCGGAACTACGGACGTGAGTGCAGCGCCCATGGCCGAGGCGGGCCAAAACGGAGTGTCGCCGAGCGGGACATCGGAGTTCCCCGGCAGCGCTGCAAACGTGAGCCACCTTCCGACGATCGAGGCGGCAAGCAGCGCCCCATGAATGCCTTCTTCCTCCAGGCCCGGCGCGCGAAACGGACCCACGCGGCCGAGGCAGGTCCAAACCGGGAGTACCGAGCAGGCGACGACCGGAAATGCCCACGCCCGCAGTACGGGAAGCACACGCGATCGAACCGTCGTAAGCGCGCCGGCGGCTATTCCCCGGTGTTGTTCGCTGTGCAGGGTGCACTCCCGCAGTGATGGGTGATCGTTCCGCCCGTCGTCAGGAAGTCGGCGACCTGCGCGCGCGTACCCGACCACAGGCGCGGCGTGGCGTGAGCGCCGCTCGGCGCTGGCGGTCGATTCGTTGACGCGCCCTCACCTACCATGGGATCGTATTGCGTAAACGCGGGCCCCTGCGCTGGAAGCGCGACCGTATCAATGCCGTACGGACTTGTGAACCCTGGCGTGGCCACCGGATTTCCGATCGAGCGTTGCAGCAGCTCGGTCGTAATGTTCGGCACCTGCTCATCTCCCATCGACTCCTGCCAAAGCAACGTCCGCCCGGCCAGATCGTCGACGTAGTCCGCTGGATCCACCTGATCCCACAACATCTGGCTGGCCGAATACAGCACCTGGCGATCCCACGCGTCGGGAATGCCGCGGACGACCAGCAGTTCGAACGGCGACCATTGCGAACTGCGCTCCAGCATCGTGGACCAATTGCTTCCGCCCACATGAAGCACGCCCGTCGTGATCGTAGACTGGTTGGCGAGCGTGACCGCACCCTCAATACCACCCAGCGAAATCCCGTAGTAATAGATGCGCGAGCGGTCAGCGAGGCCGCCGAGGAGCGGATCGTCCAGTAACTCGCCGTCCTTGCAGGCGGCGATCAAGGCGAGCGTGTTGTTCACCCCCTGTGCGAGCATATCCGGCACCTCCGGAAAACGCCCGAAGTCCGCCGCCACCGCGATGGCATGCAGCTCATCCGGTCGGGTCAGTCCACGCCAGCGCGTTGCCACGACAATCGCCCCGAGGTCGTCAGCAAGCGCCAGCAGCGACGACGTGTCCTCCGGATTCGCCAGGTAGTCATCCGGCGAGCCGAGGATGCCATGTCCGAAAATCAGCACCGGCGCCGACCCCGGGGCCGCCCCTGCAAGTGAGGCAGGCACGTGCACGTAGAGGTACGCCTCTGTCGTGCCCTGCAAGGCGGGCACTCCCGACGCGTCGATGGACAGGTGCGTGTCATCGACAAGGTAGTCGTCAACTGTAAAACTCCCCTCCCCCTGAAACAATGCGCCCTCAACCGCCTCTGCGGGCTGGCCCTCCCCCCACGTGTACTCGAAGGCGTGTGCGGTCGGCGTGTGCATCGCGCTTGCGATGGTCCGCACCGCCTGGGTGCCATCTCCAATCGGGAAATCCCACGCGAGCCGCACGTCGGTGATGCCGATGGCATCTAGCTCATCGACGAGATCGGCGTACTGCCCGGTGGGTGCGGGAAGGTCAAGCGGCTTGCCGCCACTGGTGACCGCGGAGGTGACCGCGATCGCGACTCGATGTCCAACCGTCATCGCCATCATCGGCCGCACGATCAGCGTGCGATCACCCTCCGCCAGATCGTCGGGGTACGCGTCGGTTTCCGCGAGGACGGGGATTTCCACGCCGGTATCGAGGTCGACCATTCGCACCGAACCGCCGACGCCGATGCCAGCCTGGAGGCCCAGCGAGTCCCGGTCGATCGCCATGGGCAGTCGAGCAACGGAAGGTTGCACCGGTGAAAATCCCGTACGCCAGTTCAGACGATCCACCGGAAACGGCTTTCCGCCCTCCACAAACGGGAGAATGTCAGCTGGCACGGAGACGTGGCCATCCGCGACCAACTCCACGCTTGGGAAGGGATTGAGCGGGCCGTCACCGAGCGCCCCGACCGCCGGGGACGGCGTCGCCGCTTCGATTGGACCGGTGCAAGCGAGAATGAGCAGGATCATTTAAAAGTATCCATACGTGTGAGGAAGTCTGCGCGCACCAGCGCCCCCCCGCCGAAACGGGCGTTGTGGTGGAGCGCTCGGCCGAGCGCATCTTCCGGGGTTGGATGTGGCAAGTCCGGACGCTCGTAACCGAACAGCGCACGCATCACCGGCGACGTTCGATGCCGGGCGAGCACCGCGTCGATTTCTACCCGCACTTTCACGGCGTGGTCGGGCAGCAATCGGGCCGCCATGGCCGCGTCAATGAGGTCAAGACGATGGGACACAACCGCCAATGTATCGATGACGTCCTTCACCGTCAGGAAGAAAAAGAACGTGCGAAAAAGCTTCTTGATGGGCCACCAGACCACGGCCAGGAGGCACCCGACGAGGACATGGCGGCGATCCTCCGTGAGCGCGTGCACGGCCGCTTTCGGCAGCTCGATCGCGTGGTGGGTGGCAAGCGCGCGGACGGCAGCGGACATGCATTGGCGGGCGGCGATGTCGTCGAGGATCGGCAGCGGGATGAACACGCAAAGTGCCGATGCGATCACGTGGTCGCGAACCTTCGGCTTCAGCGCAGGGTGGAAGGGCACGTCGTAATCCAGTGTGCAGCGGACGCGGCGTCCGACGCGGAAAGCGCCCACCAGGCGCCGTTGCGGTACGTCAAAAAGAGGTGGAGGTCGGTGCCCGATCCGTGGAGCGAGAGCGTCACCTTTCGGGGAGGCGGATCCTTGTCGATGCGGGCAAAAAGCGTCGTCAGCGCGGCCGCGTCCGACGCCCAACCGACGATCCGCCCTCCGTGAAACGGCGTAGGCCCCCCCACGAACGGATCCACGTCCACGGGCACTTCACTGCGCCCAACGGCAACCAACCAATTCGGCGTCGCGGACCGACTCGAATTCGCCAGAATTGCGACTGTACAAGAGGCATATGCTGTGAGGCTCTCCAGCGGAATGTCGACTTCCTGCGTGCGGGTGTCCGGCGCGGATTCCACCAGGCGGACGGCGCGCATCGTCTCCGCAATCAGCGCGGCGGTGATCGACGGATTGCTGGCCGACTGCCGCACGAGCGCGTCGGCAGCAGGGTGAGAGAGGTCCAGCGGCTCGCCGTGAAGAGCGGCCCATGCCGCCGCAGCACCCGCCAGATCGTGTTCCCGCAACCGCTCGTCGGGATCGCTGACGTCAGGAGCAAGCGCAGCGCAGGCAATCAGGGCCGAAAGCATGGCGCGCAAGTTAGCCGGATGCCGTGCGGAACGACGCCGTTGAAATTGTTGGCCACGCCCGCGCTGGCGGCAGGTTGTACACCTGTGAGCATGCGTCCAACCGCGTTCCGGCCCCTTGGCGGCCGCGTCCGGAGGACCGCCGGTTGCTTGCGATGCATTGGGGATACGATGTCGGTGCGCGCAGCGTCGCAAAGGAATTGGCCCGGCTCGACGGCACGGCTGCGGTGCTGTCGAGATTCTCTCGGTTGTTGATCGATCCAAACCGCGATCCATCCGATTCCACGGCGATTCTGGTGGAGACCGACGACGGTCGTCCCCGGTTCAACGCGTCCGCCGACATCGCGGCGCGCGTGGACCGCTTTCACGCGCCGTTCCACGACGCATTGTCGGCGTTGGTTGTGCGATCCCGTCCGTCGCACATCGTCTCGATTCATAGCTTTACACCCGTGTTTCGTGGAGGCCGCCGCGTCGTCGAGGCCGGTGTCCTCTTCGACCAGCACGAGGGCGTTGCGTTGCAACTCGTGGCTGCATTGCGCGCCGAGGGATTCCGCACCGAGCCGAACGAGCCATACTCAGGAAAATCCGGCTTGATCTACAGTCCTGCGCGTCACGGTGCCGCCATCGGCGTGCCGTATTTCGAAATCGAGCTGCGGCAGGACTTGATCCAGTCGGGTCGGGCCGCGCGGGCCGTCGCGCGTCGGGTGTGGCGGGCATTAGTTGCCGCGTGACGCGCGTGGCTTGACGCGGGCCGCGTGGCTGCGGGTGGTCGCGTTCGTCTCCGTGGCGATCGTCGTAAGTTGGTGGCCGGTCGTCGGGCTCGGTAACCCGCACGGCGAGGCGGACAATCATCTCTGGATGGTGTGGCTGACGTTGGCGGGAAAGGGGCCGCGGTTCAACCTGCCGATAGGCGGCGAAACGCAGCTCATGGACCCGATCAACCTGATGTGGTGGGCGCCGGCGTGGATCCTCGGGCCCACCGTCGCTTGGTCGGCGGCGATTGTCGGGGATATCGCGCTCGCGGCGGTGGCGGGTGGGGCGTTGGCCTGGCACGTGACCCAACGTGAGCCGGTCTTCGCGACGGAGGATGCGATCGGCTGGCGATTGCGCAGATGAAACGTCATCCGGCGCCGCCCACGCCCGCCTCCACGCGCCGGACCAGTTCCTCCGCCGTGATCTCGCCGCGACCGAACGCTTCATATGCCTCGGCAATCGCAAGCAAACGCTCGCGGGACTGCGCGCGTGCGGCGTGCAGAGTCGCGACGGCTTGATCGATCGCCCGGCGTGCGCTGGGTCCCGGGTCAGGGAGTCGCATCGACGCGATGTCGGAGATGCGAGCGCGTGGCCGTGTCTGACCGGATGTCACCGCCAACTGCGCTCGCGCAAAGCTTGAGCGCAATGCGACGAGCAGAAAGTCCGCCTCCGAAGCTGCGCGCAGGCGCACCCATTCGCCGCTTCCGGCCATTGCACGGGGCAGATCGGCGCGCGGAAGCGCGGCCCGAACCACGTTGTTGAGCGCCGGCCGCATCCGCCCGAACAGGATTTCGCCCGCGGTGATCTCGGCCAGACCGGCGGCTTCCCGGACATCCGCGTCCACCACCTCCCCCGTTTGCTTGTCCACGTGTGAGAACTCGATGACCGAGCGGCTCCCTTTCGTTTTGACCACCGTCTGCGGCAAAACCTTCGCGCGCTCCGCGAGGCGGAATGTGTCCACTGCGCTGGAGATGACGCTTCCTTCGAAGCACTCCTCTGGCAGCCAAATATGTGAAACAACACGACGCGCTCGTGGAAATTCACCTCCCCTCAGATGGAGTCGCAATGCGACGAGCTCGTCGGGCTCCGTGCGACGGTAGGTCTGTCGCCGCGTGTCAAATCCCGGCTGCGACACGATTGCCGCCAACATCGGCGACATCGGCGCGGGCAACCGGCGTAATACGACGACACACGCGCGGGTTCCCGTCCCGCCGAAGGGATTGAAAATGCCCTCGGGCAGCGACACGACCGCCTCCCGAACGGCCAGCATCGCAAGCGAGTCACGCACGGCAGCCGTGCCGGGGTTGGTCAGAAACGAGTACGGAAGCACCGTCGCAAGCCGCCCTCCGGGCCGAACGCACGCGAGCGCCGCCTGCACGAACAGCACGTCACTCCCGACCCGCCCGCGCAACCCGTGCCGCGCGAGCACCTCAGGATCGTCGATCGATACGGAGAAGGGAGGGTTTGCCAGAACGACATCCCACCGATCTTCCGGGGGCGAGCGAAAGAAATCCGCAGTACGCACCGCCCGCGGATTCTGCCCATGCATGGCGAGGTTCAGACGCGCCAGAGTCGCCAGGTCGGGGTCAACCTCAATCCCATCGACGTCCGCGCCGCGGGCGAGCGCTGCGATGAGAAATCCGCCGCTCCCGCATGTGGGGTCCAACACTCGATCGCCCGCGCGGACGGACGCAAGGTCCGCCAGCAGCTCCACCAGCGGGCGCGGCGTGAAATATTGCCCACGTTCTCCCTTGAATAAATCGGTGAAGAATCGCTCGTAGGCCAGCCCGAACAGGTCGAGATCGGGCGCGAGCGGCAACTTGTCGAGTCGCGCGGCGGCAGGCGCGTCGGCGCCGTCCGGCCAGAGCTCGCGCGGCAAGCCAAGTCGGTCGGCAAGATGGCGTACAAGACCCACGAATGCCCGGCGTCCCGAGAGGCCGCACGCGCGCAATCGTTCCTCGGCCGCCCGCAGCTCGCCCGCGAAGCGCTCCGCCGGGTCACCGGGTGGCGAGCGGCTCACGTCCGGTCAGGCCGAAAAGGGAAGGTCACTCACCACCGCCCCAACAGACCGCCCGGCGGCGTGCACCTCGACCTCCAGCCCCGGGTGCCAGGCCGGTTTGCGCAGGACGGCCAAAACGCGCGTCACCCCACCGACCCGTGCGCCAGATCGGGCAACGCCAACGACATCTGCACCGAGCCGAACCTCGGCTTCGAGCGGTGGAATCGCGTCCTCGCGCATGGTGAGGCCCCAGATCTTCTTCGCCACTTGCCCCATGACGTCGATGCGATTGATCACTTCCTGACCGATGTAACAACCCTTGTCAAAGCTGCAGCATTCTTCGACCAGCCGCATCTCGTGGACCAACGCGCGCTCTCCCATGTCGACGGGCCAGCGGACCCGACCGGCTGCGATCCGGGTTGCTTCTTGCGCCGAAAATCCGACCACGCGCGCGCCCGCGCCTCGCAACGCTTCCCACAAGGTGACCGCCTCCGCAACCGGGGCAACCACGTCGTACCCGCCCCCGCCGAACCGTTCCTTCCTTGCGACGAAAAATTCGCCGGCAACGGCGCACCCCGCTGCGGGGGCCGGCAGTCCCGCCGCCACCAAAATCGCCGCCGCGTTCGGGCCCGCAAGCGCCAAAACCGTCCGTTCCTGACTGCAATCGGTCAACTCCACATCGTCGAAGATGATGAACTTCCCATAGCGCTCGACAAATGCTTCTGCCGTCACGCCGTCGAGCACGACCATGAAGTGCTCAGGCTCGATACACCAGACGTCAAGCATGCCTTGCATGCGACCCTTCTCGTCCGTCATCGCCGAGCGATTTCGCCCGCCGGGTGCGAGCGCGCGGGTGTTGTTGGTGAACATGCCGTTGGAAAACCGACGGGCGTCCGGGCCCACCAGCGTCAGGACGGCGCTACGGCCCAGATCGATCAGGCCGGCTTCCTGCCGGATGACCCTCACCTCTTCTTCGACGCTCCCAAACTGCATCGGCACGATCCAACCGGCCTCTTCCCCGAATTCCGCCCCCGCGGCCACCAGTGCCGGGAAGATCGGCGTACGTGTCAGCGCCATCAGCCCCCCCGCTTCGGATCGGTAAACGGCGGCGGCGGCGGCATGGCCGTTGGATTGGCGGTGACGACGCGACCGGAAGCCGGCGCCGCCTCCGTGCCCGGGACGATGCTTTTCGTCACCCCCGGAATCGGAGGACCCGGTGGCTTGCGTACCTGCACGGTTTCCCCCTCATTCTGAGGCACCTCGTCAAACCCCATGTGCGTGAGCCGCGCCTTGGTGGCCTGACCGCGCTCGGGGGATGGCGCGATGCCGACGACGTCCTCCGCCCGGGGCCGTTTGGGGCGAAACGCCAGTGCGCCGGCGCAAAGGAGCACAAGGAAAACCGCCAAACAGCAGCACGCGCACCCGAAACTCGGCATCAGGCTCGCGATCCAATCCACACTACCTCCGGCGCTCCGATGCGCCTATCGCGAGCGGGCGCGCTACGTCGGGCGAATGCCACCAAACCTCCACGACGCCATCGACCCGGCCCTGCTCGGCGGACACGGCCCCGCCCTCGTCGGGGGCATCCTGCTGCTCGGCTTCGGTGGCAAACTCTACCGAGCGGCGGTGCTATTACCGGGGATTCTTGCGGGCGTCTATGCGGGCGTCTGGCTCCACGGTGCGTTGCACCTCGGCCTGACCGGCGGACTGTTGGCGATCGGCCTGCTGGCGCTGGGGGGCGCGATCGTTTGCCACCTCGTGGAGTCCATCGCGCTACCGACCGCGGGCGCCGTATTGTTCGCCGGTGCCGCGTGGTGGGCGTGGCCGTTTCTGGCCGGTGCGCCCCCGTTCTGGGCGCCATTGGTCGGCGCGGCCGTGGGTGCCATCTGCTTTCGCTACATGTTTGATCGGCTCTTGAAGCCAGCAACGGCCGTCGCGGGCGCCTTCACCCTCGCGTGGGCAACGGGCCAGCTGGGAGAGCCGGCGGTAGTGGGCGGACTGGCCGTCGTCGGCACGATCGTCCAGGTGGTGTTGGACCGGGGGTCGGGCAATCCTGCGCCAGCGGTCAAGGCGGGAAGGAAGAAGAAGTGAGGAAGTACCGGCGATCAGCGGCGAAACGTCTCCGCCTCAGCCGCCAATCTTCCAACCTGCCTTGCCTTCATATTGACCAGTCCAGACGTCCTTGAGGCGGTCATCGTCTCCGAGGATGCGAAAGGTTACGGCCAGCGTGCGCCCTTCGATGGCGACGTTCCACCAGCCGATCACCGGGAAGGAATGCGCGTCATAGACTCCTTCAAAGCCCTTGTACGCACCGTCGGCCTTGGCGTGCTCCACCACGTTTTGTGAGAACTTCCGAGGCTCCGCCCACCGGTCGAATTCTCGCATGAGGGCAAGGTCGAAAATGGTCTCGATCTTCACGTCCTTGAGCTTGGCCCCTTCGGCATGGCCCCACCGCTGAAGGCTGGCAGCCGGGGCACCGGCATTTCCCGCGTTGACGTACAGTTCGCCGAATTTTCCCGTCGGCAGGAAAACTTCGTTCGTTCCACTGTGCCCCGCGAAGATCGCCTTTACGGCGCCCAGCTTTGTCGCGTCCTCGACCGCTTCGATGAGCTCTCCCGGGCCGCCGCCTTCGTTGCTGACCCCGCCAACCGCAAGGGTGATGAACGGGTTGTGCATGAAGATGAGGACAGACTCATACGAACCGTCCATGGCCTTCGGGATCCACGCCATTTGCTCCTCCCACCGGGAGCCGAGCCGAGCGCGGTCACTATCCAGCACGATGAGTCGCCAGACGTGACCCTGGACGTCAACGTCAAACGCATACCAGCTCGCGACACGGTTGTACCCGATGTCCGCGCCTGCGCCGGGAAAGGCAGCGCCCCACCCGTTCAATCGCTCATCCCCGCCGCGGTCGTCGGCACCGGCGACCGGGACCGAGCGCACACGGACACGCCCCATTTCAGGCAGTTCGCTCCCCGACAGGACGAGGCCAAACGTCTTCGAAAACGACTTCCACTCTGCGGTGCTCGACGTGCGAACGAGGTTTCCCATGAAGATGGCGAAGCGGACACGCTCGGCCTGAATCTCGTCGGACAAGTCCGTCACGACCGCCGCCATTGCCCCGGGAACATCCGCCCGCCCGCGCGCCTGAGATTCACCGGGAAACGCTGGCCGCACATCACCAAGAACGGCGAATTGCAGGCTCTCCTTCCACTCCTTGATCTCCCCATCGTCCGCGTAGATGTCCTGCGTCGGCACCGCGCGAGGGTTCAGCCCCAGACAACCGACCAGAAGGAACAGCATGCTCACGCGGTCTCCAAACGCGCGCGGAGTCTATCCCGGCGGTAGCGAGGGCGTATCCGCGGCGCTAAGGTGCCGCGCAATGCGCACGCTCTCCTTCCTCCTTCCCGCCCTGCTCCCCACTCTCCTGCTTTGGGCGTGTACCGCCCCGGAATCCGGCACCGACAAGGCCGGGGACGACGGGGATGACGCGGCGCCCGATGTCGACGGTGACGGCCATTCGGGCGATGCGGATTGTGACGACGAGGACGCCACGGTGTACGCCGGCGCTCCCGAACTATGCGACGAGATCGACAACAACTGTGACGGCACGGTTGACGAGGACGCAACGGACGAGACCACCTACTACCCGGACGCCGACGGTGACGGATTTGGGGATGAAACCGCGCGCACCGACGCGTGCGTTGCACCGGCGGGGTACGTCGATGTGGGGCTGGACTGCAATGACGTAGACGCGGCGTACCACCCGGGCGCCGCCGAGACGGATTGCGACGATCCGAACGACTACAATTGCGACGGCTCCACCGGATACGCCGATGCGGACGCCGACGGGTACCCGGCTTGTCAGGATTGCGCGGACAACGTGGCGGAAGTGAATCCGGCGGCGCTGGAATACTGCAACGAGATCGACGACAATTGCGACGGCACGACCGACGAAGGCACCGCGGTGGACGCCATCGTGTATTTCGCGGACGCCGATGACGACGGCTACGGTGACCCAACGGTGACCAGCACATTCTGCGACGACGAGCCGCTGTGGTCGTCGAATCCAGATGATTGTGATGACGCGGACAGCGCCGAATACCCCGGCGCCGACGAATATTGTGATGGAGACGATGACAATTGCAACGGGGTGACGGACGAAGCCACCGCTGTCGACGCCCCGCACTGGTACGCAGACGAAGACCTCGATGGCTACGGCAACGCGCTCAACTTTCAGCCCGCATGTGAGGCACCGGAAGGCTTCATCGCGAACGGGTCGGACTGTGATGACACTGACGCAACCGAGTACCCCGGCGCAACCGAATATTGCGATGGAGACGACGACAACTGTGACGGCGTGGACGACGAAGACTCGGCATTCGATGCGTCGACGTGGTGGGCCGACGCCGACGCCGACGCCTACGGCGACGCAACGTCCACGACGGTCGCCTGCTACCTCCCCAGCGGCTACGCCGCGAATGCCACCGACTGCGATGACACGGACGACGGCGAATACCCGGGCGCCGATGAATATTGCGATGGGGACGATGACAATTGCGATGGCGTAACCGACGAGTCCACGGCGGTAGACGCAGACATCTGGTACCGCGACTCAGACTCCGACAACTACGGCAACCCGAGCGCATCGACCGCGAACTGCAACCAGCCCTCCGGATATGTCGCGGACGGCACCGACTGTAACGACGCTGGCAGCTCGATTCACCCGGGTGCTACCGAGATAACCGGTGACGGCGTGGACCAAAACTGCGACACAACGGAGACCTGCTACGCCGACGCAGACGACGACGGATACCGTGCCTCGGGCGGCGGCACAGTCGCGAGCACCGACACCGATTGCGCGGACTCCGGTGAGGGCTCTACAGCGGACGGCTCGGGGGACTGTGACGAGACGACCTCCCGCATCAACCCGGGGGTCGAGGAGACGTGTAACGACATCGATGATGACTGTGATGGAGACGTCGATTGGGCCCTTCGCGTGCCGGGCGATCGCGCCACGATCACGGCGGCCATCACCGCTGCGGCCGATTACGAAACCATCTGTGTCGATCCAGGCACGTATGTGGAACTCATCGATTTCGGTGGCAAACTCATTACCATTCTCGGCATCAGCGGCTCCGGGAGCACGACGATAAGCGGCGGCGGCACCGGCCCCGTTGTCACCATCGACGGCGGGGAGGATGCTCAGGCCGTGCTCGACGGATTCACAATTACGAGCGGATCGAGCACGGTCGGCGCGGGCATGTACCTGTATGGGTCCAGCCCCACGCTTCAGAATCTTGTCGTGACGGGAAACACGTGCAGTTCGTCGACCACGAGTTGCTATGGCACGGGCATCTATTTGTCCTACGGAAGCCCAACCCTCGACAACGTGGAGATCACCGACAACACCCAATATGTGAGCGGCAGCTCCCCCTACAATTACGGTGCCGGCGTGTACATGTCCGCCACGGATGCGTCATTCAACGACTGCCTGATCGACGGCAACTACCAATACGCGACGGGGACCTATCCGCAGAACGCGGGTGGCGGCGTGTACGCACAGTCCACGGCAGCGACGTTCACCACCACGGACGTGACCAACAATTACCAGGTGGCCGTTCCCGTCGTAACGACGGCCGAGCCCTACGCGTCCGGGTACAATTCAGGCGCGGGAATGTACCTGTATTACAACTACACCGACCATCCGGTGCTCGACGACGTCCATATCGAAGACAATATCGCCAACCTTTCCGGGGGTTACAGCGGCAATATCTACGGCGTCGGCCTCTATTCGTATTACTACGCGAACCCGGCTATTTCCAACTCGACCATCGACGGAAACTATGCGTACGGATCCGGCACCTACAACTACGCCTACGGCGTCGGTGCCTACTTGTCCTATTACAACGACGGAAGTATCACCAACACGGAGATCACGGAGAATTACGCGACGACCAGCTACGGATACGGCGGTGGCGTGTATCTCAACTACTATGCCGACCCGGTCATGACCAACGTCATTATCGCGGGAAATACGCTTGGAAACGCGAGTACGGCGTACGTTGTCGGGGCGGGCATGGGAACCTCGCAATATTCCGTCCCGGTGATCACGAACTCGGCGATCGTAGGCAACACGGCTCGCGGAAACAGCTGTTACGGCGCCGGAATCGGCATCGACTATTACGGTGGCCTTGACCTCCTCAACGTGGATGTCAGCGTCAACGTCCTGTCATGCACCTACGGGTATGGAGGTGGAATCTCCGAATACAGCGCATCCTACGTCTCCACCATCGACATCGACTATACCAACTTCTACACGAACACGGCGCCCGAGTTCTACACCATCAGCTCGCCCAGCGGGTCGTCCGGAAACGTCGCGAAGAACCCACGGTACACGGACACCAGCTCCGCCGACGCTGCGCTTTGGGACCTCCGCCTTACGGCCACGTCCAACATCCGCAACATCGGCGATACCACCATCCTCGATACCGATGGAACCCGCTCGGACATCGGCGCGTGGGGCGGGCCGGGCGCCGCATACTGGTAGTCAACGTCGAGCGCGCGCGAGACAAACTTCCGTCCGTGCTACCTTCCCGTTTTCGCGGAGTTCCCACCATGCGTTTCCTCCTCCTCGCTTCCCTGGCCGCCGGCTGCACCGGCGCAACAACCGACGCCGCGAAGGAGGGAGATGACCCGGAGAACGACTCGGGCTTCGCCGACGCGGACGGTGACGGCGTGACTGCGGACGTCGATTGTAATGACGACGACGCGGCGATCTTTCCCGGCGCGGAGGAGGTCTGCGACCTTCAGGACAACGACTGCGATGGAGACATCGATAACGGCGCTACCGACACGGTGACGGTGTACGTCGACGCCGATCAGGACGGCTATGGCGACCCGACGCAGCCCGTCGAGTCCTGTAGCATCGGCGAATACGCCGTCATCGATACCGATTGTGACGACACCGACGCCACGCTCAACCCCGGCATCGACGAAGTGTGTGACGGCATCGACAACGACTGTGACGAGCAGATCGATGAGGCGGGGGAGAGCTACTACCTCGACCTGGACGGAGATGGCTTTGGTGGGGAAGACTCGTTGCTCGAAGCCTGTGCGCAGCCCGACGGGTACATCGACGTGGGCGGTGATTGTGACGACGAGAATGACGAGATTTCGCCGCTCGCAACGGAGATCTGTGACGAGGTCGATAACGACTGCAATGGGTCGATTGACGACGGAAGTGGCGGTTCAACGTGGTATCTGGACGCCGATGCCGATGGATACGTCGATCTTGCCAGTGACATCGCGGCGTGCACGCAACCGGATGGATATTTCGCTGAAACGCTCGAAGATTGTGATGAAACCCGCGCCGACGTCCACCCCGAAGCGGCCCAGACCTGTGAGGGCATCGACGCGAACTGTGATGGAACGACGGACGGGCTGGCAGTGCCGGTCGGATTTGCGACGATTTCCGATGCAATATCCGGCGCGGCGGATGGCGACATCGTGTGCGTCGCTGCAGGAACCTACAGCGAGATGCTTGACTTCAACGGAAAGAAGATCGAGGTTCACGGCGCTGATCGCGATACAACGATCATTGACGCCCGCAGTCTTGGGTCCGTCGTGCGGTTCGCCGCGGGAGAGGGCGCGGATTCCGTGTTGTCCAACGTCACGGTCACCGGGGGCCTGTCCGACCAGGGCGCTGGCGTCTATTGCGAGAATTCATCGCCCACCCTGACCGACGTCCTGATCACCGGGAACGCGTGTGTGCAGGTGGATGGAGAATGCTACGGAACGGGCATGTACGTGTCGGGCGGCGCGCCTGCCTTGACGACGGTCGAGATCAGCGGCAACACCAGCACGCTGACCGGAACGGCCATCGCGGAGGGTGGAGGATTCTATGGCGGCGGCGAATCCGATACCGTCGCGACGGATGTAATCGTGGACTCCAACGTGATCGCGTGTGGAGATGCAGCCAGCACCGATGTGCTGTGCAGGGGCGGCGGAGTCGCATTTGGCAGCGATGCGTGGTTCACTGGGTCGGGTGTGGACGTCAGCGGAAACGAGATCAACGTCTTGGGCGAGGGCAACGCCTACGGCGGAGGCTTGAGCGCGCTGGTGTACGACGGGTTTGCAGCCACCGACCTGACGGTTGCCAACAATACCCTCACCGTGGCGAGTGGCACGGCGGCAGGGGGCGGTGCGGCTTTTGACAACGCGGGCAGTGCCGCTCTCTCGCGAGCGCGCTTCACGGGAAACGCCGCCGAAGGGACGACGAGCATCGGCGGCGGCCTCTACGTCAATCGGATGACGACGTTCTGGATCGACGGCGGAATCGTACTCGGAAACAGTGCTTCGGGTGGACTCGCCACCGGCGCATACGGCGGTGCCATCTACGCCGACCAATCGACGGAGCTGAAGCTGAGTTCCGTCGTTGTGGCCGGCAACGACGCCACGGCGTCCGACGACGCTGCCGGCGGCGGCCTCTGGATCGGAGATGTCACCCTGACCCTTACCGGCGTCGTGATCTACGCGAACACGTCGGAGGCAGACTACGCCACAGGCGGCGCAATCTCCCGTGAAGGTGGCGCGGAAGCGGTGAGCTATTGCGACGTCTTCGGGAACAGCATCGACGAATTCAACAACGTCGCGGCGCTGGACGCCACGAACCTTGCGGTCGATCCGGAGTTTGCGGACACGAGCGCCACCGACCCGGCGGAATGGGATGTCCACCTTGCCGCCACCTCGCCGCTCGTCGACATGGGAGACGCCGCGGCGCTCGATCCCGACGGCACCCGCGCGGACATGGGCGCCTACGGCGTCGTCGGCGACTGGTAGTTCGCGGCCCGACGTAGTCGTCCGGCCAACCCGGTGTGCCGTTCTTCAGCCCCGGCGCGGGTGACGGCCATGCGAATTGCGCGCGGGCTGCCGACGATGCACGCGAAACGCTTGGCGCGCGTCACTGCCGTATACAGCAGGTTGCGACGTAACAGTACGAAATGTCCCGGATGCAGTACGATGACGACTGCCGGGTACTCACTCCCCTGCGACTTGTGGATGGAGATCGCCCACGCGTGGTCCAACGCGTCCAGCGCATCTCCACGCAGCGCCACAACGCGGGCGTCGAAGTCGATGTCAAGACCGTCCGTGTACAGCGCCACAACGCGCCCGACATCCCCGTTGAAGATGTCATTGTCGTAGTCGTTCTTGGTTTGAAACACGCGATCCCCGAGGCGAAAGCTCCGCCCCATACGCCGGAAGGAAGCGCCCTCTGGATTGAGCGCTTCGCCAAGCGCCACATTCAGCGCGACCGTGCCGAGCGGCCCCGCGTGCATCGGCGTGAGCACCTGCACGTCTCGAATCGGGTCAAAGCCGAGCGCAGGTAGCCGCTCCCGCACGACCTGAAGGAGCGCCCGCTGTGCATCCCCCGCGTCTTCTCTGGGCACGATGAAAAAATCACGCCGCCCCTGCTCTCTTTCACCCGAAATGGGACTATCTCCTCGGTTGATCCGGTGTGCGTTCCGGATGATGCCGCTGTCTTCCGCTTGACGGTACACCTCGGTGAGCCGCGTGACGGGGATGGTACCGCTGTCGATGATATCGCGTAGCACCTGCCCGGCACCGACCGAGGGAAGTTGGTCCACATCGCCCACGAGGACAAGGCGCGTGCCCAACGCAACGGCGTCGATCAGGGCATCCATGAGTCGGATATCCAGCATGGACGCCTCATCGATCAAGACCCCATCGGCTTCCAACGGACGCGCCGAATCCCGCGTGAATGTGGGCGGGCGCATCGTATATTCCAGCAGGCGATGAATGGTCTTTGCTTCTTGCCCCGTTGCGTCTGCTAGCCGGCGTGCAGCACGCCCCGTTGGCGATGCCAATAGCCACGCCTCACGACGGTTTCGCCCGAGCGCAGCCAGCACCTTCACGATCGTCGTCTTTCCCGTACCCGGTCCACCGGTGATGACGCTGACCCCGTGCTGAAAGGCGGCTCCTACCGCCGCCCGCTGCTGCGCGTTCAGCGTCAGGCCGACGGCGGCCGCCGCACCCTCGACGTCCACGACGTTTGGCGAAACGCCGATCCGCTCGTGCAACCGCCGTGCGACGCGTGCCTCCGCACGCTCCATTTCCACCGAATAGACCGCGCGATCCGCCTCGATCGGCGCCCCATGCCGCACGACGCGGTGAAGCCCAGCCATCCGTTCCAGGTTGGCGGCGGATGCCGCGAGCGTCACGTCCAGAACGGCGAGGCGCTCAAACAAGACGGCCTCGGGCAAAAAGCAGGAACCGCCGTCTTCTGCCTCATGCAGGACGAAGTGGATGGCAGCCTCGACGCGACTCGGATCGTCGAGGGCTACACCTGCGGCCCGAGCGATGGCGTCGGCGGTGCGGAACCCGATGCCACGCACCTCCGTCAGGCGATACGGCTCACGAGACACCACGAGTACCGCGGACTTTCCGAACATCGTGAGCACCCGACGTATCGTTGCCGGGGGGACACCATGCCCCCGAAGCGTCACTTCCACCTCGCGGCCCGCGCTCGCACTGGTCCACGCACCCACGATGCGATCGAGCGTCTTTTCACCGATACCGGCGACCTCCGACAGGCGGTCCGGTGTATCATCCAACACACGCAATGTATCGAGCCCAAAGTGTTCAACGATGCGGCGCGCAAGCTCCTCTCCCACACCATCGACGGCGGCAGCAAGAAACTTTTCCAGCCCACGGAGCGTGCGCGGCTCCTCGACGAGCACGGTCTCGACCTTGAATCGGCGGCCGTGCTTCAGGTCCACCGACCACTGGCCGGTGGCCACGATCCGCTGCCCCTCGTGCAGGTGAGCAAGTGCGCCAACGGCGACCACCTCTTCGGGCGTCGTAAGCTTGGCCACGGCAAAACCGCCGTCCTCCGCCTTGAAGACGAATCCAGCGATCTCCCCTTCGATGCGATCCGAATAGGCCATGTGTCGAACTATCTATCCGTTCAGGTGGCTCCGGGCGACCGGACCCATCCGCGCTCCGTCAGCACTCCGTCCACGTCCTGATCCCAGCCCTCGACCGGCACGACCTCCGTGACCTGGAACGCCCAACACACGCCGATCGCGATGCCGCCACGCTCGGCCAGCACCCGATCGTAGTAGCCACCACCCTGTCCGAGCCGCCGCCCGTCTCGGTCGAAGGCCACGCCTGGCACCAGCGCCACGTCCACGTCGGCGAATGAAATCGCCTCCGCATCGCGCGGCGGTTCCGGGATGCCCAACGTGCTCGACTCCAGCTGCTCACCTCGCCATCGCCGGAAGATCATCAATCCGTTTTCCAACCTCGGAAGCACAACGATTGCCCCTCGCGCACGTGCACCGTCCAGAGCGGCGACCACGGAAATCTCGCCGCGGATCGGTTGGTAGCCTGCCACGATGCTCGCCCTATTCCACCCCGGTAACGTGCACAGTGCGTCCGACACGTCGACGCTCGCCCCGGATCGGGCCCGCAGGCGCGCGCGCATTTCCTGACGCAGCGCCGATTTCGTCCAGCCGGTGATCATCGCTCGAGAATGGTACCCTTCCCCGTGAGGGTTCCGCCATCCGTCCCATGCCGAAAAGCGTCGTGCCCGTCCTGTGCTTTCTGCCCGACGAAGTCGCAGGAGCCGCGGCCAGGGACATCGCCGAGCGTATCCGCCACAAGCCTGGTCCCTTCCACCTCGCGCTCTCCGGGGGACGGTCCCCGGGGAAAATGCTGACGGCGCTGGCGGCGCTCGATATCGCGTGGGGCGACGTGCACATCTGGCAGGTCGATGAGCGTGAAGCACCGGACGGACATGCCGACCGGAACTGGACGATGATCAGGGCGACCTTGGCCGTGCCGGCAAACTTTCACCCGATGCCGATCGGGGAAGAGGACGGCCATCGCCGGTACGCATGGGAGTTGGCGAGCGAACTCGGGGACGGCGGTCTGGACCTCGTGCACCTCGGCCTCGGAACGGACGGTCACACCGCGTCCTTGCTTCCCGGAGATGCCGAGCTGCGCGGCCCGGTTGCGTGGACGATGCCGTATCAGGGTCGCCGGCGGCTGACGCTGACACTCCCGACGATCAACCGCGCATTTTCGAGATTGTGGCTGATCGCGGGGGCGGACAAGGCGGAGATGCTCGGCCGACTGTGTGTCGGGGACAGCTCGATTCCGGGCGGCAGGGTCGCAAGAAATGCCACGGTCATCTACGCAGACATCCAGCCGAAGCCCTATTTCGCGTAGACTTCGTATCGTTCCGGGTGCAGGTGCTGCATGGCGCGCACAACCACGCGCTTCCCGAGGCGTTGCTCGACCGCCTCCAACACAATGAATTCCTCACCATAGAGCATGTCGGCGACGGAGGGGTGCGCGTTGACGTACAGCGTCTCCTTGCCGAGCGCTCGCGTATTTTCACGCTGCAACTCCCGGAAAATGTCATAGCACACCGTCTGGCGGGAGCGAAGGGATCCACGGCCCTCGCAAAACATGCACGTCTCTGAGAGGTACCGAACAACGTCCTCCTGCACGCGTTTGCGCGTCATCTGCACAAGTCCAAGCTCGCTGATCTTCAACACGTTGGTCCGAGCGCGATCCTTCTTCAACTCCTCATCGAGCGCGCGGTATACCTTGTCTCGGTTCTGCTCCTTGTCCATGTCGATGAAGTCGATGATGATGATGCCACCAATGTTTCGGAGGCGAAGCTGGTACACGACCTCCTTCACGGCCTCCATATTGACCTTGAGCGTCGTCTCTTCGAGTGAACCACCCGAGCCGACGTATTTCCCGGAATTCACGTCGATCGACACGAGTGCCTCGGTCTGGTCGATGACGAGGTAGCCACCGCTTTTCAGCCACACCTTGCGTCCAAGCGATCGATTGATCTCCGTTTCCACGCCGAAGCTGTCGAAAATGGGGTCGGCGCCCTTGTAGAGGTGCACCTTGTCCTTCAATTCTGGCGAAAACTCGTCCATGAACGCCTGCACTTCGTCAAACAGCTTTTGGCTGTCCACCACCATGCGATCGACGTCATCGTGGAACGCGTCGCGCACGATCCGCAGGACGAGGCCGTGGTCGATGTGCAGCGGCGCGGGCGACTTCTTCACTTTGGCACCCGCCTGCACCTTTTCCCAGATGCTGACGAGGTAGTTCATGTCCGTCTTCAGCGTCTGGTTGGTTTGCGCGGCGCACACCGTCCGAACGATGAACCCGCCGCCCTTCGGACGGTTCTTCTCGACGAATTCACGGAGGCGCCGCCGCTCTCGATCGCGATCGATCCGCCGCGAGATACCGACATGGTCCACGGTCGGCATGAACACAAGATATCGGCCGGGGAGCGTGACGTGCGTGGTGACCCGCGCTCCCTTGGTCCCGATTGGATCCTTGGCGACTTGAACGACGATGTCCTGACCTTCGGTCAGGAGATCCTGGATGGCGGGCTGGCCCGGACGAGGCGTGTCGCGCGGCGGACCTTCCTCCACCATCGTGGCGTCGGGATCCGACTCTTCGACCGTTGCATCCTCTTCCTCATCGTGCTTGTGATCCGTGACCTGGGGGTAGATGTCCCCGACGTACAGAAACGCTGCACGTTCGAGACCGATTTCCACAAACGCAGCCTGCATGCCGGGTAGTACGCGCACCACCTTGCCGAGGTAGACATTTCCCACGTACCCGCGGTCGGTGCCGCGATCGACGTGCAGCTCCGCGAGCTGCCCATTTTCCATCAGTGCTAGGCGGGTTTCCTTACCAGTATTATTAACGAGGATCTCAGTCGACAAAGGGGGCTCCGGAGGGCCGGGCGCGCAAGAGGAGCAATCCCCACCGCCGCATGAAGCGGCTGGCTGGGGCTCAGGGTGGGGCGAGAACGCATCCGCACCGGAGATTGCTCCTGGATTCAGCTCGATGACCGGTTGGAACCGGAGAGCGCGAATCCCGCAGGGCGGCAGCCCTGATTCAGGGTTTCAGGAAGAAGGCGAAAGAAGAAGGTGGGGCGACCGGATGGACGCCTGCGCCAAAATGTCACACGCGCGGGCGGCGCCGTCAAGCCGTAGCGACGCGTCCGACGTCCGCGAGACGCGCTGTTACAGCGAACGTCCCGCCACCACCCTCCCCTTCCAGACGGCGCCACGCCCGAGCCCGAGTCGTAAGCTGTTGAGCATGATGGCGATGCCGAAGACGGCGCCAAGCGGCTGCAGGAGGTACGCGAGGACGTCCCTCCGTGGCGCCTCGCACGCGTGCCGGTACACCAGAGCGCGACCCCACCCGATCAGCGCGATCTGAAGGGCGCCGGCGAGTGCCAGAAACGGATGGCTGCCCGCCATCGCCAGTGCGGCCCACGGCCACAGCTCCGCTTGTGCAACCAGCAGCGAGGCCGCAAGCGTGAGCGAGGCCGACAACACCGGCCGGGCGGGGTCCACCACGGCCGCGTTCTTGGAGAATCCCCGCCAAACGCTGCCCCAGCCCTCGTACATGCGCGTGAACGTGAGGTTCGGCCCGAGAAACAACCGGGATCGTGCACCGCCGCGCTTGAGCAGGCGTGCCAGGGCGACATCCTCAACGATGCGGTCCTTTACGGCCGCGTGCCCCCCGGCGGCCCGATAGCTGACTGCCCGATAGGCGGCGAACTGCCCGTTCCCAAGGGCATCATCCGGCAGCGCGGGGTCGGCGTGACGGGCGGGGTCGAGGAGGGAAAGCACCAGCGCCCAGAACATCGGCGGGATCAACCGTTCCGCCAGCGACACGATCCGTTGCTTTCCCAACACGACCAGTGCATCACAGTCCACCATCTGCAGGGCAACCGTGCGGACGGCCGCCGGATGGTGCCAGGTGTCCGCATCGACGAAGAGCAGAATGTCCCCGGTTGCCACAGCTTGCGCCTGATCGAGCGCCCACACCTTTCCCATCCAGCCCTCCGGCAGTGGCGCGCTGGAAATCACGCGGCACCGGTGCCGTCGGGCGATCTCGACCGTGCGGTCGGACGAGTGATCATCCACCACGATGACCTCGATATTGTCGTGGTCCTGCGCGTCGAGGGAGGCGAGGAGTCGCCCGATGTTGGTTTCCTCATCGCGTGCAGGAATGAGCACGCTGACCCGCACATCCGAGCGTCGATCGATGGGGGCCCCTGCGAGGTTCCAGCGACCGTCAAACAAGCGCCGCAGGCGAGCCACGGCGATCATTCGGCCGGCCAATCCTCCCAGCGCAATGAGCCAGAAGAGCACCGTCAAACGCGCACCAACCGACCCCCGCGAACGCGATACTCCCCTGGTTCTTCCTCACCCGTGAGGCGGGCAAGCACATTGTCCTCTGCCATGACGTGGACCCCGTTCGGCACGGCCCGACCCGGAGCGATGGTTACATTGGCACCCAACCGAACGCCGTGGCCGACCGCGCACCCGCAGAACGGAATTCCCGTGTCAAGGATGCGCCCATCAAACGATACTTTTGCATTACCGCGGAGGTTCAGGTCCATCAGCGTGGCGAACGTGGAGAGAAAGGCGTCATTCCCGATGACCGAGGCTTGGGCACCAATGTGCCCCGCGCTCGACCGCTCACCAAGGACAGACAGGTTGAACATGGAGTAATTGGCGAGGTGCGAGTTCGGGCCGAGCACGCTTCCGCGCGCGGTGACGTGGTCCTCGATCGCTGCACCATCCCCTATCCAGCAGCCGCGCAGCACACTGTAGGCCCCGATGCGTACATTGTTTCCGACGACGCAGCCTTCGAGACGCGCGGTCGGGTGGATATCGCAGCCCCGCCCCACCGCCGCCACGCCCCCGCGCAGCGGCGCGCGGAGCCACGTCCACACCACGTTCCATGGCGAGAGAGCGATCCGCTCAAAAATCTCCACGCCAGCCGCCGCGATGTTGGCGCGGAGGACGTGGAGCCAATGCCGCACTGTCACGGCGGTTCTGGCGGTAAGATACCACGGCACTGTCCCTGAAAATGGGCCAGAAAGAAATGTGTTTCCCTCCCACCCCAGGGTCGGGACGAGCGCAGCATTCCCTCCCCTCCCCCAGCGTATGCCAACGACGCGCGCGCTTTCTCCAGCACGAAGGTCGCGTGAGCCGGCAGTGATACAGTCCGTGACCAGTACCTTACGTTCTACCTCAATTTCACCGAGCCGTTGTGGGCGCTCGATAATGGCCATTTCGCACGCCGGGCCTGCGATCTTCAGCCACGCCCGCAGCGCGCCGAAACTGACGTCCACGTCATCATCCCAATACAAGGCGTCGTCCGCCACGCCACCCGGATCAACGTCTGCGGAGAAGGCGAGTCCGAGCCGGGCGGCAACCGCATCCTGCCGCTCGCGGAGGCGGACGCCGAGGACGCGAACGTCACCCACCGCGTCTCCCCAGGGGGCAACGCGCACACCCGTGCGAACCCGGTAGAGACGCGGCCTCAGCGACATCGCCGCATCCTACACCGGCGGCGTACCGGCGAGGGTCAGAACCCGATGCCGGCTTCCACGGTGAGCACCGGGATGCTCTGGCCATCCGTCGATACCAACACGCGCGAGCGCCCCTGCACGAACCACCGCTGTTCACCGCGGCTGCCGTTCAGCCAACCCGCTTCTGCGTAGAACACCCCTGCTACCTGCGGGTATTCATGGATGACGATGCCGATTCCGCCCCCACCGCCGAAGAAAATCTCGCCGCCGCTCTGGTGAATGGAAAAGGCACGCCCAACGGTGGTCGACACCTCCGTCACGCTGTGCTGGAAGTTGAAATCGGTGGGGATGCCGACCAACGCCTCCCACTCGGAGAAACCGCTGCGGTCGGTGACGCGGTGCGCGTAGGCGATTGTTACAACCGGGACAATCACGGCCGTCACTGGCAGCCCGATGCCGATGCGCGCGCCGGGCAGGTTGTCGCGGAGGGAGACTTCGGGGGGGCGCTGGTTCGCGCTCGGGACGTCGGGAGGGACGTCGGGAGGGGCGTCGGGACGGGCGTCGGGAGGCGCGTCCGCGAGCGCAGGCTCGGGAGCGGGTGCCGTGTCCCCGCTGGAGTCGGGGACGGGCGCTTCCGGCGGAATCATGCGGTGCGCGATCGCTTCCAACAGTCTGGGGAGGTCGTCCACGTTCGGCACCGCCTCACTCACATTGCTCACGCCGCCATCGTCGGCGTACCGGTAGGCGGCCACCGACGCCCCGCCACCGACACCTGCCACGGTCAGCCAGATCCATGGCTCTTCCCGTTCGCCGCAGCCTTCCAGCGGACACGCCAGCGGCGGTCCGGCCAGCGTTCTCCTGGCCCACTCGTCGCGGAAGATGGACGTCACCACCGCGAGCGCTTCCGGGGAAAAACCAGCAGAATCGACGCGCAGGTGAAACGTCGGTGCGAACATCGGGGGGGCGGGCGGCACGGGTGCGGTGTCCTCCGCGAATGCGAAGGCGCTCCAAAGGAGGAGGGGCATCATCATCTCCTGCCGTGCCGGCACGTAGTCTGCCGACAAATGGAGGTTTCGTCGAGTGCGCCCAACGAGAGGGTGCCCCGGTGCGGGGGGATTCGCGACGGTGTGGGGTAGGGTGGCCGCATCGTCAGGGAATGGCGCCCCCGTAGAAGATCCAGGCGCCCAACTGCTCGGTGTTCTCCTGGTACGGCCCTAGTCCCATGATCACGAGATCGTCGAAGCCGTCCGCATCGAGATCGCCACGACCGGCCGGGACGGTGAGGGCCTGATGGTCCGCGCTGCTGATGGCGTGGAATTCGGAATCGTCCCAGATGTGGACGCCTTGCAGGCCGCCAACGGTGCCGGGGATGATCGTGACCCAGGCGCTGACCTCATGCTCATGCCCCCAGTGCTCGAGGCCCGCGCCCGCCGCACTGGAGCCAATGACCACCTCGTCGATGCTGTCGCCGTCGAGATCCATGGAGGACACGCCGGCCATGTCCGCCGAGACGACCTGCTCCCGGTATGGAGCGTTGATCATCGGGTAATCGATCCGGTCGGGATTCTCGGTGAGTTCCCCACCTTGGGTGAGCCACGCGCCGCCCCCGTACAGAAACCAGATCGACGTGCGCCAGGCCCCGTATTCTCCGGTTGGTCCGCCGAGGATCAGATCCGCAAGCCCGTCCCCGTTCAGGTCGGTTGTGCCGGCGATGGCGAGGCCTTCGTCGGTGTCGGCGGTGTGTGCGAGGAACCCCCAGTGATTTCCGGTTACGACGCCGACTGCGTTTACCATCACGTCGTCCACGTCGAAAGCGCAATCGTCGACGCCGTGCAGGGGAAGCACGGCTGCGGACCAGCCAACCACCGGCTCCGTGAATGACCCGGCGCTACGTACGACCACGATTTCGTCAACCCCGTCGCCATCGAGATCGGTAACGGGTCGGGCCGACACCTCAGAGCATATCACGGGTTCCCCGGCGCCCCACCACGAGACACAGTCCAGCCTCGTGGAAATACGCCACGTGGCGTCCTCCCACTGTGTCGAATGGCCAATCATTGCTGGACCACCGCGGACGATGCTTGCGCGCGCCGCAGTGCCGAAGTTGTCGGTTTCGAAGAAAATAAGCTCGGCAACACCGTCTCCATCGACGTCCGAGGCCGACGCGCGCGAAACGTCGGTTCTGAGCCAGTTCGTATGCCGTCCAGGCCAAAAGGAATAGCTCTCAACGGCGTCCAACCAGGCCATGTCTCCGCCGCTCCATTGCAGTTCGGTGCCGGCGCTCCGCGGCCAACCCGCCGAGTGAATCGCCATCCCCACGTCGAGTGGGTCATCAAGCGTTGCGGGCGGCGTCTCGATCAGCACGTCATCCTGACCATCACCCGTCATGTCACGAGCGCCAACGGCGAATCCCGCCGCCTGCTGCCCGACGGCATCCGCAACGGTGTGCACGTCGCCGCTGGCAGCGCGTCGTCCCCCATACAACAGCGCGCTGGACCGTACCAGGTCAGTGTCGCCGAGCCCATGCTGAAGCACGAGGTCATCCGCGCCATCCCCATCCATGTCGCCGATCCAGCGTGGGGCGTAGCCAATTGTGCTGGCGGTGGACGGAAACGTCAGGATGGAATCGGCGCAATCCACCCGGGTGTCTCCAGCCGCTGTTGTGCAGGCGGCGCCCTCGATGTCCGCAAACCGGTCCGAGTCGCCTACGGAAGGCTCGGAGTGGGGGACGATGTCGGCGTCGACAGGGTCCACGTCCGCCACACAGGCGCCCGCGTCGCAAAAACCAGCGGAATCGGCCTCCGGGACACAGGCGTCAGTGGCGGCGTCAGGGCTGTCCGCAGTGTCGGGCGGGTCACGGTTGCTGCTGACGGGATTCACACCACACGCCGGCAGCACCGCGGCCATCAGCGCGAGTGCGCAGACGCTCACGCCGACGCACCGATTCACGGCTCGCAATCGGGCGCCCGGAGCGCGTACATCAAGCCATTGCCGATGTTGGGTCCCACTGGCAACGCCGATTCCCCGGCAAAGGTCATGCGCAAGGTGCCGTCGTCCAACTGCGCGACATCCGGATCGCGGACGAGGCCGTTGCTGGTGAGCGCGCCTACCGCCTTGCCGACGTCCAACAGCGTGAAGCATTCGTCCGGTGCAACGAAAATCGTATCCGGGCCCTGGACATCACGGAGGCGGAACGCAAAGTCTTCATTCGCTTCCGTGTAGTCGTCGGCGGTGCCGAGCAACGCGCATCGGATCACGGAAACATCCCGGTCGCAGTCCAGTCCTAACGTCTCGTAGGTCGAGCACGGCGCCCTGATCGATGCGGCGAAAAAGGCCCACAACTCACCGTCAACCACGGCGAACTGCGGATCCAGATTCTGCAGTTGGTTCGCCTTGCCGCCCCCGTCCAAGGTGCCATCGCCAAGCAGGGTCTCCCCCTCGTAGCCCGCCTCGACCGTAGGCACGAAGCTCCCGACCGTGACGACGGGCACGACGGGCAGGCGCGGGCCGCCCGTCGCGGCAAGCGCGGCCGCCTTCGCTGCAAGCAGTGCGCGGAGCCGGACCGACCGCATGTGCTTGGCAAGGGAATCGACCGGAATGGAGAAGCAAGCCGGCCCCGGCGAAAATGGAATATCGGGTGGGTCCCCGTACTTTTCCAGCACCCGCACCGTATCCGTCTTGTTGTACCCGACCGCACTCACATACAGCAGCACGTTCGCGCCATCGGGACTCAAAACTGCACATGGAACGCCGTAGGTCTCATCAGGAGCCGATCTCGTTGCCGGATTCCCGCCGCCGTCGAGGAGCACCACCGCCTCCGACCAGCGCCGCGGATCGGGCCAGACGCCCTTTGCCCCGCCAATGCTTGCGAAATCCGGCGACGTGCACGCAAACGCCACGATGCGGTTGTAGTAGCGCTTCTCGATACCGCCACCCCCGCACGGGTCGGCGTCGGGCAGGTCATCGATGTAGGGCGACGTGCTCCGACACTCCAGCGCAATCATCACGTACATCCCGTACGTGGCACTCAGGTCGATGACGCTCGGGTCACGGTGGATCGCGTAGACGTTCACCGCAGCGTGGGGGATGCCGAAGAAACTCTCGGAGGCGGACCGGGTGTCGACCGCCGGATCCGCAGGATCGGTCCGGCTCGGAATCACCGTCGGCGTCCACCCCGCGGCCGACCATTCCGCCGCGGTGGTGTCCCACGCACTCACGCAGCCCGTCTTTGCATCCCACGCCAGCGCGGGAATCCGCGGGCCGTACACGGGGAAACTGAACCCACCATCCGGCGAATCGACGAACGAAATATAGTTCGCGGAGAATCGAGCGGTTTCCGCTGCCCAGTCCCCGCCGGGGAATGCTGGACCACGCCGTGCGGAGGTCGGGTCGGCCGGCAGGTACCGCGGCCACGCGCTGACGTAGTCCAGTCCATCCGGAGCGTCGGCCCGGACCCGCGGCTCAGGCAAGTACATCCGCCACACGCCCCCCACCTTGACGGTGCATGTGCTGGCCGAGCGCACATGATAGCGCAATGGCCGCCACGGCGTCATCGCGCAGTCACCGCCAAACTCGTCGAGCACGTTGGACACGTCATC
>CAMAWH010000027.1 GCA_945861635.1 Klebsiella pneumoniae
TCGGCGTGGGACCGAACCGCTCCGCCGCGGCAACAGCCTCGCTTGGCCTCCAATTTGCCGCCTGGGGCCGGGAAGGATCTCCCGTGGTGGTCGAAGATACCGCGCCTTCTCTCTCCTCTACCGGAGATCGTGCGGAGTATGACCACGGCGACGCCACGGCCTGGTGGATCACCGAGGAAACCCGTATCGAGCAAGGCTGGACGGTATACGCGCCGCCAGAGGGCACGGGCGCCATCGTGTTCGACACCGTTGTGGACGGCGCGCGCGCGATGGAAGCGCATGCCGACGGCGCTCGCTTCTTCGATGCCGCGGGAACCCGATGGAACGTGACGGGCGTCCGCGCGGAGGACGCCGATGGTAACGCGCTCCTCGCATCGTTGGTCGTCCTCGAGGATCGCCTGCGCGTTCGCGTGGACGATGCGAACGGCGCGTTCCCCATCGTCGTCGATCCCATCTACTCAACCGCGACGACAACCCTGAGCGGCGTCAACGCCTCCGACCAATTCGGATACACCGCATCCGCGGCTGGGGATGTCAACGCCGACGGGTACGCCGACGTCGTCGTCGGCGCGCCCTACTACGACTCCGGCACTGCGTCGAATATCGGTGCCGTCTACGTATTTCACGGCTCCGCATCTGGAATATCCAGCACGGCGTCGCGCACGTTGACGGGCAGTGTCGCCGGGGACAACTTTGGATGGTCCGTCTCCGCAGCAGGAGATGTGAACGCGGATGGATACGACGACATCCTCGTGGGTGCGCCGTACTACGACTCCGGCAGCACCTCCAACGTAGGCGCCGTCTACGTTTATCACGGTTCATCCAGCGGAACGGCGTCCGCCGCCTCACGCACCCTGGTCGGCGGCGCCGCCTCTGACTTCTTCGGCTACAGCCTTGCGTCCGCGGGGGACCTCAACGCGGACACGTACGACGACATCGTCGTAGGCGCGTACGGAAAAGACTCAGGGGCAAGCTCATCGGTTGGCGCGGCGTACACCTACCACGGATCCACGCTCGGCATCAGCGCCACCGTGTCGAAAACGGTGCTCGGCACCGGGGCCGGTGACCAACTGGGAATCGCGGTAGCGAGTGCGGGCGATACCAACGGTGACACCTACGATGACGTGATCGTCGGGGCGAACGGGTACAATGCAGGTACATCCAGTGATGCCGGCGCGGTGTACATCTACCGCGGGTCGTCGTCCGGAATGTCTACGACCGCGTCGCGCCAGCTCATCGGCCTGACGGCGGGGGATGCGTTCGGAGGCGCGGTTGCCTGCGCAGGTGACGTCAATGGAGACGGATATGCCGACGTCGTGATCGGCGCCCAGGGCTACGACACGGGAGCGCTCGTGAGCGTGGGCGCGGCCTACGTGTTCCATGGAAGTTCGCTCGGAACCTCGGGAACCACGTCCTTCACCGTGACGGGAACCGCCACGGGAGAATACGTCGGCGGACACGTGGCGAGCGCGGGCGACGTAGACGCCGACGGGTACGACGACATCATCGTCGGAGCCACTGGGTACGACGTCGGCACCTCGGCTGACCTCGGTGCAGCCTCGATTTACCTCGGGACGTCCACCGGGCTGAGCAGCACAGTGGATACGACGCTGGTCGGTGCCGCGGCCGGCGACTATCTCGGTTCCGACGTGTCGTCCGCGGGAGACGTCGATGACGACGGCTACGACGACGTAATCGTCGGCGCGTACGGGGTGGACGTGGGCACAGCCACCACGGTGGGAGCGGCGTACATCCACCACGGCAACAATGACGTCGACGGGGATGGATACTCGGCCGGCGTCGATTGCGACGACACCGATCCGACCGTCGGCGCCGCCTCCGCTTGGTATCTCGACACGGACGGCGACACCTACGGCACGCCGGATACGACGGTCACGTCCTGCACCGCACCTGCCGGCTACGTCGCGGACGGTGGCGATTGCGACGACGTGCGGAGCGACGTAAGCCCCGGCGCCACCGAGGTCTGCGATGCCGCGGACCTCGATGAGGACTGCGATGATGCGGCGGATGACGCCGATTCTTCGGTATCGTCCAGCGGAACCACGACCTACCATCCCGACGCGGACGCCGACGCCTACGGCGATGCCTCCAGTTCGCTCGACGCATGCGATGCGCCGTCCGGATACACGACCGACGCGTCCGACTGTGACGACGCGGACGAGGCAATCCACCCCGCGGCTACCGAGATCTGCGACGCAGCGAACACGGATGAGGATTGCGACGGTGATGCCGATGACGCCGACGCCGGCGTCGATCCCTCCGGCTTCGAGACGGCCTGGCGCGATGCCGACGAGGATGGCTTTGGTGATGACGCCGGCACGACGACCGCCTGCGACCTTGGCGCCGGCTACGTCGCGGAAGGCTCCGATTGTGATGACGCCGACGCCGCCATTCACCCCGGCGGCACGGAGGTGTGTGATGCCGCCGATGCGGATGAGGACTGCAACGGCGCGGCAGACGACGACGTCGCTACCGGCCAAGGCACGTTCTACATCGACTACGACGGCGATGGATTCGGCTCGGCCCGGTACACAGCCACGGCGTGCGACGCACCGTCCGGGTACGCCTCAGGGATGTCCGATTGCGACGATTTCCGCGACGACGTCTACCCGGGCGCCGTAGAACGCTGTGATGCGGCCGATGCCGACGAAGACTGCAACGGTGACGCGGACGATGCGGACGCGGACGTGGATGCTTCGGGGCAGACGCCGTGGTTCGCGGACGCCGACTCTGACGGATTCGGAGACGACGCCGAAGGTATCCTGGCTTGCGATGCTCCTTTCGGGTATGTCGCGGACGGCACCGATTGCGACGATGTGGTGGGAGAAGTCAATCCCGACGCCGACGAAGTCTGCGATGTAGAGGACGTGGACGAGGATTGTGATGGCGCCGCCGATGACGCGGATGAAAGCGTTGCCGGAGCGGGATTCCTTCTCGCCTTCGCAGACCGTGATGGCGACTCGTTCGGCGACGCGGCGAATGGAATCGCCGTATGCGATGTGCCGGTGGGCTACAGCGACGACGCGGCCGACTGCAACGATCGCGACGCCGACGTCAGTCCACTCGCGACGGAAACGTGTGACGACGTCGACGAGGACTGCGATGGCGTCGTGGACGACGGGTTGGAATGCGCCCCTGACACGGGCGGTGGCGACACGGACACGGACACTCCCGACGAGACGGGCACTCCCGACGATAGCGGCGAGCCGGAGGACACCGAAACCAGCGATACGGGAACACCCGATGAAGACGCCGACGCCGATGACGACGGCGGAGCCAAGGCCGCGCCGGAAGGTTGTGGCTGCGCGACGGACGCATCGACACCGACAACCGCGGCGCTGCTGCTCGGTCTTCTGGTGACGGCGCGCCGGCGGCGCCCGTAACGACACCGGCGCCCGTAACGACACCAGCGCCCCCGCAGAATAGCCCCCCGCATGAAGATCACCTCCCTCAACCTCAACGGCCTGCGCAGCGCCGACCGGCGGGGCTTCCGTGACTGGCTCGCACGGGCGCGTCCCGACGTCCTCTGCCTGCAGGAGATCCGTGTGGACGAAGCCTCGGCGCCGGCGGAGCTATGGAGTCCAGAAGGATATTCCGCCCGATGGTCGCCGGCAGTTGCGAAAGGCTACGCGGGCACCGCGGTATGGTCGAAGGCCAAGCGCGCGCGATTCAGCTCCGGCACCGGACATGAACGCGGCGACGGAGAGGGGCGAGTCACCGGCGTCCATCTTGCGGCGTTGGACGTATATAGCGTGTACATGCCCTCGGGATCCTCCGGACCCGACCGACAAGCTTGGAAATACGAGTACATGGAACACATCTTCCCGTGGATGGAGGCCATCCTTCGGTCGGGGCGGCCCGCCATCATCACGGGCGATATCAACATCGCGCACACGAAGTTGGACATCAAAAACGCAAGCTCCAATGCAAGGAACTCCGGATTTCTTCCGGAGGAGCGCGCATGGCTGGATCGACTGATTTCGCTCGGATGGCGCGACCTTTTCCGTGAAGCCAACCCCACGTCCACCGCCTATTCATGGTGGTCCAATCGCGGAAATGCGTATGCCAACGATGTCGGGTGGCGGATCGATCACCTCTGGGCGACTCCGGGCGTTGCTGCTCGAAAGGTGGAGATCGAGCGCGGCGCATCGCTGTCGGACCACGCACCGGTCACGGCATGGGTGGACGTGGAATAGTGCGGCCCGGGGGGCGACAGTTTTACCGCAATCGCATAGGATCGCGGCCCCACACCGGAGACCCCATGTTTTTTGCCATTTTCGCGCTCTCGCTCACTCCCCCCGCTGAAGCCAAAGACCTCGGCATTGCGGCGCTCACTGCGAACACTCCCATCCCTGAGAAGGGCGTCGTCAGCACTCTCTCAAGCGTAGAGATCAACGCATCCCCAGCATTCGTGCATCCGTACGTCGCCACGCTGAAGCGCTGGCCGGAATGGACCGTGTGGTCTGCGGAGGCCGACCCCACGGCGACGTGGGAATACTCGGGCACGGACGGAGCCGTGGGCTCCGACACGAAGTGGACCGGCAAGACGTTCGGTGAGGGCCGCACCGCAATCACCACCGTCGGCGCCGATAACGGCGGTATCACCTACGACATCTGGTTCGCCGCGAAGAAGCACCCGAGTAAGGCCCGCATCACGATCACCCCGACCGCAACGGGCTCACACGTCGAGTGGCAGAACCTGATCAGCTGGGGCTTTCCCGCCAGCCTGTTCTACCCGGCGAAGAAAATGGATGCCATGATGCAGGCGGATTTCAGCACGGGCCTTGCCAAGCTCAAGTTGATGGCCGAGACGGACGGCACGAAGGCTGCCGCCGAAGAAGCCGCTCGTAAGGCGGCAGAGGAGGCCGCGCAGGCCGCAGCAGCAGCAGAAGCCGCAAAGGTTGCTGCAGCAGCCGCCGATGCCGCCAAGGCGGCGGAAGAAGCCGCAAAGGCGGCGGAAGAAGCCGGGAAGAAGAAGAAGAAGGGCAAGAAGTAGCGGAGCGGCCGACGGCGCGCGCGGCGGCGGCTTAGACGGCGCCGCCGCCCGGAGTTTCGCATGCAACTCGCCACCCTCGCCAACGTCGCCTCGGCGGTGGCTGTGCTGGTCGCCGTCGTCCTCGGTACGCTGCAGATACGGCAGATGCGCATGACGCGCGCGCTTTTCACATCGGCGGAATTGGTCCATGCGATGCAAACCGCCGACTTTGCCAGCAGTGTGCGTTTGGTCATGACGCTTCCCGACTACGCACCGCCATCGCGCGTGGCCGACGACCCCGAAATGGCGGCGGCTGTGCTCTCCCTGAGCCACGTATTTGAGAGCCTGGGCGTGCTGGTCTACCACCGCATCATCCACATCCATCTCGTGGACGATCTGATGGGCGGCTACGTGCGCCAGAGTTGGCGAAAACTCAAGCCTTACGTGGAGTCCCGCCGTTCCGAGGTGGGCGTCTACTACGGCGAATGGATGCAGTGGTTGGCGGAACGTCTGGACCAGTTTCCCAGTCCCGGGAAGGAGGGTGGTGCGCACCTCACGCACAAAAAGTGGAAGCCGTGAAGGTCGCCATCGTCGGGTCGGGAGTCGCCGGGCTCGCTGCCGCGTACCACTGGCTTGAATTGTGGGCGGCACACCCAGGAAGTGAACCCCTTCAACTCACACTGTACGCGGCGCTCGTTCCGACGACCGGGAGTGATGGGTCGGGGCTTGGCGGAAAGGCCATGTCACGCCATTTCGAGGGGTACGTGGACCACGCGCACAACGACATGCCCCGACCGCCGTTTTACGGCCCGATGATGCCGTGGCGAGGCACGCTTCCGCACGGCTACCACGTCCTGTGGGAGTACCCAAATCTCCGCCGGATGCTCGGCGACAGTGGGGATGGGATGGGACTCCTGCGGCCGGTGGGCGGGGCCCGCGTCATCGCAAGTTTCCAGGCACGCCTCGACGAACGCACGCCGGGCGGGCCGGGCGTCGGCCTGATGGGCTTGTGCGACCCGGAGACCGGGCTTGCGTTCCGGGAAGAAACCAAAGTACTTTTTCGACTGAGAGACACACCCGTGGGCAGCGCTTTTGTGTCGGCGATGGATCTGCTGTTCCCCGGAAATGATATCGATCCGCTCTCGTTTTCGGACCTGTTTTTTGCCCACGAAGTCGATCTGGAATTGCGCGTTTCCCTGTTGGTCGCAAGCATTCGCGCGCGGACAATGAATCCAGAGACGGAACGCATCGGCGGCAAGCCGCTTTACGATGTCGAATACGATGTGTGGGCCGAGTCGATGGTGACCGAGTGGGCCGGCGTGGCCAATGCCGTGCTGGACCCCCTTCACGCGCTCATCGTGGACCTGACCGCGCTCGGCGCCATCGTGGAAGAGGCCCTGGAGGGCGAGGGTCCGCCGGCACCACTTCCTGATTTCGACGTGGCGAATCCAACGGAGCGGGACATCGCCCAACGGTGGTTGGCGTCGCAGATGGAGCGTGTGCTGCGCGACATGCCAGGCGCTCTGACCCGACTGGCAGCGGGTGACTACCCAATTTGGCGAACGCTTCACTTTCGCTTCGCGCCCGACGCGACCTTCACCTCGCCGTATAGCTTCGACGCCGCCCAAGCCGCCCGCTCGCTGGCGTTCTGTTTCTCTCGACCCGCCGCGTCGCGCATGTGGACGCCTGACGGCGGACAGATTCAGCGTTTGTGGCTACGTTTCTGGGAGCGGATCCGGGCAGCCGCGGCCAACGATCCGCGCGTGACGCTAGATGTCATCGAAGGACGCGTGCACCGACTCACATCCGCCGAAGCGGGTCTGATCATCGAGGCCGGACCGTACTCTGGCCACTCGGGTGACCTGGGCATGCCGTGGGCACCGACCATTCACGCGGCGATGCACGCTCCCGCCGGGCTGTGGCCGGCCCGGGCGTTCGATCGCGTCGTCACCACCTGTGCCCCCGGTGCGTTGGAGTGCATTTTGGAAGGCGATTCGTTTGCGGCGGCGCGCGGCACGCTGGGCCCGCTGACCCGACTCGGAAACGAAACCCTTGAGTTGATGCTGTGGTTGGACGAGCCCATCGCGTGGAGCGAAGCGGCAAGGATCGGGATGCAGGAGGCGTCAATCACGGGCTTGGAAGGGGCATTCTGCCTCTTGGCAGATTACCGCTGCGGCCTGTGGTCGCAGGCACGATTGGACGAGGAACATCCCTTCGGGCCCGACGTGCCGTTCGTCGGATCGATACTGGAGTCCTGTGGGGGATTTGAGGAACTGTACGCATGTGAGTCTAGAGAGGACGCCTACGGGTGGCCGCGATTCGTGAAGGAACGAATCCGGGATTTGCTCTCCAAGCCCGAGTTTTTTGATGAAGTCGATCCCCGCCCCTGGCCGCACGACGAAAACGGCTGGCGCGCCGAACGAGAGAGCGGATCGTGGAAACCCTCCCGCGCGATGGACCCGTCGAGCGGCGGCGATTGGTTTGAGGCATGTCGTTGGCTGGCGTGGGGGTACATGCGCCAACTTTCCATGATTCGATCGCTTGGGGATCGCGCGGTGCGCCAACTTGCCGCCTACGCCGCACTGCTCGATCCCCGAGGAAAGACGCGAGAAGAGCTGCTGAAGCCTCCCCCTGCGCTCGGCGCCCGGATTCGCTATGTCGTGATGCGCAACGCCAAGGCGAGAAATCGTATTTTCTCGCCGGGTGCGGGCGTTTGGCCCAAGCGGCCGGTGAGCGGGGTACCCCTCGGCGACCCTCGCCTGTTCCCCGCCGGCGATTGGACGCGCAATGGACTCGACATCGTTTGCATGGAGGCGGCGACCCTCTCCGCGATGCGTGCGTCGCGAGAGGCGTATCGCTCGCTCACCGGGAAACAACCGGCTGCGCACTCCCCCATCGCCGTGCTGCCGCCAGCGAGTTGGTACGACGGGAACGATCCGATGGTCAGGGGGTGAATGGGGATGGCGTGACCCGGCACCCGCCCGGAACATCTCCCACCCCTTGCGTGCTACGGTCGCCGCATGCCACGCTCGCCACTCGACGCCACACTCCGCTCCCTTTCCACGGCTCGCAGGCGGGAGCGCTTGACGAAGATCTCAGCGTTGGAGGCGCTGGAACACGACGCTGCGGCCCGCCGCGTGCGCCGCGACGAGGGCCCGACCCGCCGCACGGTGCTTTCCGTACTCGGCGTGCTTCCCGTGGTCGGCTGCGCGCCGACGGCACGGCCATCGACCTCCGGCGACGCCCACGACGCGCGCGTCGTCATCCTCGGCGGCGGACTCGCCGGCCTCCATTGCTGCCACCGTCTGGCCGATCTCGGTGTTGCTGCGGTGGTCTACGAGGCAACCGACCGACCAGGCGGTCGCATGCTGAGCGCCACCGCGCTGTTCGTCGGTGGGGAAACCCTCACCTCCGAGTTGGGGGGCGAATTCATCAATTCCAACGACACGGAGTTGTTGACCGTGATGGGGGAGCTTGGCCTCGACAGCCTCGATTTGTACGACGACATCGAACTCGACGAAGTGGCTTGGGTAGACGGGAGGCGAATTTCTTCGAGCGAATTGTACGCGGCATTTTCGCCCGTGGTGGACGCGGTTGACGCAGCCCTCGCCACCATCGACGGCGACGTGATCTCGTACGCAAACGCCGGCGGGGCCGCCGACATCGACAACACCTCTGCAGCGGCTTGGCTTGCCAACGTCACGGATGACCCTGTCGCGATCGCGATGATGTCCATGGCCACCCTCACAGACTACGGCCGGGAGATGGAAGAGCAGTCCGCACTCAACCTCCTGTATTGGTTTGGAAGCGATGTGGAAGCCTACGACGAACGATACAAAATCACCGACGGCGTGCAGCAAATTCCAGAATTGCTGGCCGCACAGTACGAGGATCGTGTGCGGTACGGCAAAGTGGTCACGTCGATCTCGGAGGATTCCGCCGGCGCCTTTACCGTGACCTTTGCAGACGGCACGCACGCCGAGGCCGACTTTCTCGTCTGCGCCCTACCGTTCACGATTCTCCGCGAACTCGACGTAGACGTAGAGATGGCGGATGTCAAACGCCGCTGCATCGACACGCTGGGCTATGGCACGAACGCCAAACTCATCCTCCCCTTCCAAACCCGGTACTGGCGCGAACAAGGTGACTACGGCGCCGTACTCACCGACTCGGGCCTGCAAGCGGGGTGGGACCAAACGGCGCTGTTTCCCGGCACGTTCGGCGCCTTTGCCAACTTCACCGGGGGGGCGCATGGTGTGGCGCTGGGAGAGGGTAGCGTTGCCGAGCAGGCCGAAGCTGCGCTCGCCCAACTGGAGGCGTTCTGGCCGGGGATTCGGGATGCGGCGGGAAACGATCCGGTCCGCCATCACTGGCCGAGCATCCCGACGATGAAGGGCAGTTACAGTAGCTACCTCGTTGGGCAGTGGACCGGAATCGGTGGCGCGGAGCCCGAGGCGATACGCCGGATGTTCTTCTGTGGGGAGCACACGAGCTATGAATTTCAGGGATACATGAATGGCGCTGCCGAGTCTGGCGCACGGGCCGCCTCCGAGGTCATCGCGGCAATGGGGTCCGATGCCGGCAAACGATTTGGGGAACGCGCTGGCGTTGGCGGCGGCAGCACCGGCCCCCGCGCGTGCCGGCGGCGGCCGCTCCGTCGGAGGCAAGGATTCATCCGCGCGCGCGTCCTGGTGGCGATGGCGGTCGTTTTCGGTCTCCTCTGCGCCCTTGCGTTGACCTCGGGCAACTCGCGGGCGGGCACGCCGTCACCGACGGATCCCGAAATCGCCGCCACGTGGGATGGCGGTTCGCTGACGTTGGCGGAAGTCACAGCGAACGTGCAGGCCGAGTTGATGCGTCGCGAGGCCGAGTCCGAGGCCACGTACGCAACCAACGCATCGAGGGCCGCGCGAAAACGGGCGCTCATCGATCGGGAGTTTGGCCGGTAAAAGCGCAGCGTGCGTGCGCGCCGCGTGTTTATCCTTTCCCGATGACCCCCACCGTCGCATGCATCGGACAAGAACACGCTGCCGCGGGATGGGCCTGCCGCCGTGAGGTCGGCGGCCACCGCGTGCTCGATCTGCACGGCACCGACGCGCAGATCGGGGGCATGTATGGCGTGCTCCTGCGTCGCGAGCTGACGGAACGCTACGTCCCCATGACCGACCACATGATCGCCGACCTTCCTGTGGGGTTCCGACACGTTCTGGCGATGTACGAGCACCGCTACCCCGACTACTTTGACGCCGATAATCACGCGCGCGCACGAGGTCTGGAGGCCGCGCTCGACATGTCGCCGGGGACGATGCTCCGCTACGGGTGGATCACCGACCTGGCGTCCATCGGCCCCGCGGTGCAACTCGCTGTCGCCGGCACCGTCCAATGGGATGGGGTCCGCGGAACCCTGGACACGTCCCGCTGCACGTCGATCGTCGGTCGCGATGGTAACGCCACGGTCCACGCCCGCAACCTGGACTTCTGGGGAATGGGTTTCTGGCAGCCCAACGCCACGCTGCTATTTGTTGAGCCGCTCCATGCCGACGGCACGCCCGACGGCTTCCGGTACGCCCACGCCGGGACGGTGGGAGAGATTTTTGCAGCCTCTACCGGCGTAAACGAAAAGGGACTCGTCGTCACCGTCCATTTGCATGCGAGTCGCGACGTGGCGCTCGTCGATGGCGACTTGCGCCTGACGCCGTTCCAGCTGTTCTGGCGCGGGTTCACCGGCCCGCGATCCCGGCCAGGATCCTCGGTATACGCGCTCACGGAGCGGGTCCTGCGCCGGGCGGCGAACGTCGCGGATGCAAAACAGCTGCTGTCGGCCATGCCCTCGCTCGGCGCCTGGAGCTTCGTCGTGTCCGATCCGTCCGGGGCCAGCGCGATGATCGGTCATGACTCCAAGACCGTGCGCTCGACCGACAACCCCGGCGTCGTGACCAATTTCTACATGGACCCCGAGATGCACGCGCGAGAATTGGTTCCGGCAAGAGGACCGGTCGAGGGTGCGAGACTCCGGTACGACCGGGCCCAGGCGCTGCGTGCCGAGCATCCCGAGCTCACCGTAGCTGCCGCCATCGCGATCCTGCGTGACCGTTTCGACCTCGCGACGGGCGGCGCCCGCTCGGCTTCAGCCAACACCATCGTCAGCACGGACACGTCGCAAAGCATGGTGATCCGCACGACCCCGGGAGGCGACCCCGAAATCTGGATCGCCCACCCCAATGCCGACGGGTACACGCCCGCCCCATTTTCGGCCTTCGACCGATACTCTTTCAGCGACGGCTTCCAACAGGCGTCCGTCGTAAGGGAGAGCGTACCGGGAATCGCCCGCGACCCTGTGACCACCACGTACATCGACGCCATGCGGCTGCAATTGGATGAGCACGATTCACCCGGTGCGGTTGCGGCGTTGCGGAGCGTCGTCACGGACGATCCGGCGATTCCGCTGATGACCGCGCTCCTGGCCGCCCACATCGGAGACGTCGAGGGCGCACGCGCGGATCTCGCGCGGTCCGATGCCGCCACGGGGCCGCTCTCCACCCACCACAGGATCCTCGCGGACTGCCTCCGGGGTGAATTAGCGCTCGCCGCCCGTGAGCCGGAAAACGCACTCGCGGCGTGGGGGTCGGCGGCCGGTTGGATCACCGATGATCGCTCTGCCAACGCGGATTTGAACGCAGTCGCCGCAGAGGTCGTCCGGCAACGCCTCAACGGAAAAGGCCACGGCCGCCCCAGCTTTCCGGAGCCCAACCTGAAGTTTCAGGACATCCTTGAGTGGCGGGTCACGCCGTAAACCACGCCCCCGCGGTACCATGCCAACGCCGATGACGTCTTTCGCTCCAATCGCGGCGTCCCTGCTGCTCGCCGCCTGTACCTCACCCCACCCGGCTGCCGGAAAAACGGCGGGTACTAACGGCGATTCCGGGTCTGAAACGGGCGACGCCGCCGACACCTCCAGCGACACCGCGGACACCGCCCTCCCCGCCCCCTACACGATCGCGGGTGATCTGGTGATGACGCCGGTACCCGCAGGCACATTCACGATGGGAAGCCCTGCGGAGGAGGTCGGCCGCAGCGACGACGAAACCCGCCACTCCGTCACGCTCACCGGCGCTTTCCACATCGGCAAAACGGAGGTGACCCTCGGGCAGTTCGAGGCCGTGCTCGGTTACATCCCCCACAACGACACGATGTGTGGCGAGGCGTGCCCCGTGCGCTGGGTGAGTTGGCACGAGGCCGCAGCGTTCACAAACGCGCTGTCGTCGGCCCAGGATCTCGAGGCCTGCTACGTCTGCGCGGGGGCGGGCACCGCCATTTCCTGTGCCGCCAAGCCAAGGCGGTGCGTTGGATATCGCCTCCCAACCGAAGCGGAGTGGGAATATTCCGCGCGCGCCGGCGAAACAACGGCGCTGCACAACGGCGGAAATATTCTTGCCGGGACGGACGAAAGTTGTGCGGGGGCGCTGCTCCTCGACAACGGCAACGTCCTCGACGACATTTCATGGTACTGCGGAAACGCCGCCAATGCCATCCATCCGGTTGCGACGCTTGGGCCGAACGCGTGGAATATTTTCGACACCACCGGAAATGTCTATGAGTGGACAAACGATTGGTTTGCATCATTTTCCGGAGACCCGCAAACAGATCCGACGGGGCCGACGACAGGAACGGAATACGTCCACAAAGGCGGAAGTTGGGGCAGCGTGCCGGCGAATTGCCGCCATGCGAATCGCGCGCCCACGGACCCGGCCTTCACCGCGGGCGGGTTGGGCTTTCGCATCGCCCGAGATAGGGGGGAGGCGTCGGAGCCGTAGCCGTGATCGGTCAGTTGGTTGCGGAGCGCTATCAGGTCGAACGCAGCCTTGGAGAAGGCGGAGCGGCGCAGGTCTACCTGGCGCGAGACGCAACGCGGGGCGGGTTCGTGGCGATGAAATTCTTTCCGTCGCTGCGTTCGTCCGAGGAGGAATTCCGTCGTGAGGCGGCCGCGGCAATGCGGGGTAAACACCTGAATCTTGTAGCCCTTCTCGATGCGGGTGTGTGGGAGGGCGCGCCTTGGCTGGCCCTCGAATTCGTGGATGGCATGGATGCGCGCACGCTGTTGGAGTCGCGGATTCTGCCCATCGAGGAAGCGGTCGACATCGTGATTCAGGTCTTTGCCGCGCTCGACGCGATGCACCGCAGCGGCATTGCGCACGGCGACATTAAACCCGAAAATATCCTACTCGCAGGATCGCTTGCGCGCGTTGTCGATTTCGGACGCGCGCGGTTCCACCATTTGATTGACGGGCGGGGAATGTTCCCGGGTACGCCGCCGTACATGCATCCTTCCCTGTTCCACGGCGGATTACCTACCGCGCGCACGGACTGTTTCGCCGCGTGGGTCATGCTGTCTGAGTTGGTCGTCGGCGAGCGCCCGTGGACCGTTGGCGCGCTTCGTTGGGCCCATGGGGACACGCTGCCGAATCGCGAGGCCGTCCCCGACGACGTGCTCGATCGCCTTGTTCACGCTGGACTTTCCGGTCAGCTCCCCGACGCGCGCAGCGGCTGGCTGGCGCTCTCGCGATACCGACGCGGTCGCACGGACGTCCCGCTGCCGCCCCCGCACATCTCGCCGCCACCGCCGGATATTGTGGAACGGGTGATCGACCGACTCCGGGATGGGCGCTCCGTAGCCGTGACCGGCGATATCGAGTATTCGCGGGGGTTTCTCCAAGCGGCGCACCGTGTTTGGGAAGGGTACGTGCTTTGGGCATCGGCGGACTGGGGCTCGCCCGCGGTGCCGCTTTCGGGGGCGCTCGCGCTGGCGGCTCACGCGGCGGAGGGCCTTGATGGTGACACGCTCCAACGCATCGCGGGGCACCTTGGCCCGATGGCGGGCGTCATTGGAGCCGCCAGCCCGGCGGCGCGGGCGTGGTTGGGCGCTGACAATCGGCCGATGGCGCGGCCGCCTGCGGAACGCTTGGCGCTGGCGCTCCGGCGGTTCCTTGCGGCCTGCCCCCGCCCGCTGCTGATTCTCGTCGATGGAATGGATCGTATCGACGGCGCATCGCGCCGGTTCCTTGCGACGCTTGTGTCCACAGGAGAGGTGTGCGTGCTGGGAACGGCCGGACACGGACGCCCGCACGGACTGCCGCAGACGTACGAACTCGAGGAAATCACGCTGCAGGAGGCATCGAACCCCAGCCCCAGTGAAATCGTCCTGCGGTCCCGCACGCTCGCTCTTCCGCTCGGCGAAACCCTGCGCCGGGCCGCCGCCCTCGACGAGGAGCGGTTTCAGGACGCCACGCTCGACGCTGAAGCTGCCCGCGAAGCACGATGGACGGGGACAGAAGTGGTGGCCCGACCCGGCGTGATGCCACCGCCCGATATCGCACGAAAATGGCTGCGGGACGCCGCGATGCGTCTGGATCCAGCGCGAGACGCCGTGCTCATCGCGCGATTCGCAATTCAGTGTGAGGACACAGACCGACTCGCCGAGGTTATCGACCTCGCCATCGAGGAAGTCGAACGCGTCGATCCGGTCGAGGCTCTGGACATCGCCGCGCGCGACCCGCGGCCGGCAACGCCAGCCCGTCTCTTACGACATCTCCACATCGCCGTAGTGGCGCGCGATATCGCCCTTGCCGGGAGCCTGATCACACGCCTGCGTGAGGCCAGGGGGACCGCGGCCGACATTGCGGAAGCGGAGGCGGAAGTCGCCTTTCGGCAGGGCCGGGACACGGATGCCATCGACGCCTATCGCCGGTTGGCGGCGGAGTTGGGCGCACCCCTCCATGGTGGCTTCCTCGGTTGGATCGGCAACGTTGGCGCGCTCGTGGCCGTCGTAAGCCAGCGCACCGTCAAACCGTCGCCAGACCAACGCCTTGCCATGTGCTTCGAACGGTTGTACGACCTGTATTTTTCGCGCGATCACCGCTCGCTCATCCGGATTCATCGGCGTTGGCTCGCCGCCGCCCCGTCGCAAGCGCGCGCCCGCGCGATGGATGTGATCTGGCAGACGGCGCTTGGGCGTCACGAGTCTGCGCGCGGCATCGAATCGGCGCTGGCGCGCGAACTGCGAGAGGACGCCGACCCCTACGGCGCGGCGGTGCTCTTGACGCACCGTTCCATTGCCCGCGGACTCCGCGGGGAAACCGTTGAATCCTTTACCGACGCGGTGGACGCAACAGAACGCCTCCTCCGCGCCGGGGATCCCTACCTTGCGGCGTTGGCCATGACGTCGGTATCGACCTCCGGCATGCACCTGGCCGCGCCCGCAACGATGTCGCGCGTGTTCACCGACGTACGCCGCCTTGCGACGGACACCGGCGACGCACGCGCCGCACTATGGTGTGACGGCTCGGACGCCAGCGTGGCCTGGCTCATCGGCGATCGCCAGGGGGCTGCGCAGGGCTATGCCGAATGGGCGGACGCGGCGCGGGCGCGGTCGGACATGGCCGAGGCGGTCGCCTCGCGGTTGGCGGCGGATGTGGCGGTGGAAGTAGGGGATTTCGTCGCAGCCATGCGCTGGGTGGAGCGCTGCGAAACGGTGATGCGGCGGTGTCGCCTGCGGCTTGACTTCACCGACGCCATCGCGATTGCGCGCGTGATGTCCACGGGGAAGGGAGAGAGCGCTTTGACGTCGCTCGTGGCTCGATCCCCGCGGTGGGGCGCGCGGGCACTGGTGGCCCGGGCGAGCGCCGCCGTCCACCGCGGCGACAAGGCCGGCGCACGGCGCCTGCTGGACGCGGCCATTGCCGAGGCACAGTCACGGCAGCAGATTCACGATCTGTGGTTTGCGTGGTCGCAGCGCGCGCGGCTTTTGGACGATGGCGTGGCGGCAGATGCGGCGGCCGCCGTGGCGGTGCAACACGGGATCAAGATCGGCATGGCGTCGGCACTGCGGTAGGCGGATCGACCGCCTCGCGCTACAAGCGCCGCGCCCATGTTCACCATCGAGCGCTTCGGCGCGGGTCCGGTTCAGCTGCTCGTCGAGGTGCCCCACGGCGCCGATCGGCGGGAACACTACGACGCCATCCGGGCGCGGCTTGTCGGCGATCTTCCGGCTGATCTGCATACGTTTTTCCACATCAACACCGATGTCGGGGCGTGGGCGCTGGGGCGTCGTGTTGCGGAGTGTGTCGCCGCCGAGGCGGGCGTTGCGACCATGGCGATTCGCAGCCTGATCCCCCGCACGTTCATTGATTGCAATCGTCTGGAAGATGCCGCTGCGTCCAGCGGACTGACGGCTGGCTTGGCGCCGTGGATACGGCATCCGGACGACCGCGCGTTCCTTGTGGCCGCCCACCGTGACTACATCGCCACCGTCGAGGCCGCCGCGTCCGAACTTCCCGCCGACGGACTTCTCTTTCTGCCTCATACGTATGGCCCGCGCTCCATGAACATCCCGGTCGTGGACGACGAGATCGTGTCGCGACTGCGGGAGCAAACGGAGCCGGCGAATTGGGAGTCGCTGCCGAGCCGCCCGGAGATCGACTTTATTTCTGTCACGCCGGATGGCCGCACACTCGCGCCCGACGGGATGGTGGAGGAATTGCTGGCTGGCTACGCAGCGATCGGGCTCGTCGGCGAGATCGCGAAAACCTATACGCTCCATCCGTCCACGCAGGGCGCCCGGTGGTCGGAGGCGCGGCCCGGACAGGCGCTGTGCGTGGAGTTTCGGCGCGATCTCTTGGTCGAAGCGTGGCTGCCATTTGAGGAAATGGAGGTGCGACATGACGAAGTCAACCGTCTGGCGGGGCCCGTCATCGCCGCGTTCGTCGCTCGGTTACGACGGGGCGCCGCGTAGGGATCATCCCCCGGACAACGCCGCGATGATGCACACCTCACCCACGATCGGCGTGTCCAGCGTCCACGCCTGCTCCCCGGCGACAAAACACTTGATGTGCGGCCGGATGCGATCCTGCTCGTCGGTGATGCGGATCAGAAATCCGGGGTGGCGCCGCTCCACGTCGGCCAACACCTCCGCAAGCGTGGTGCCCGCTGCCTCGATCTCGGCAACGCCCCCCGTGTAGCTGCGCAGGTGCGTCGGCAGCAGAACGCGCGTCACGCCAGCTCGGCGACCGTCACCGAGTAGATGTGCGGAAGGTTCGACGCGACGCGCGTGAATCGGCCGCCTTCGTCGTTGCTCGCCCACACCTCTCCGCTGGTCGTCCCGAAGTAAAGGCCAACCGGAGCCCCAGCATCCGACGCGAGGCACTGACGTTTGACGGTCCACCATGCCTGCTCGACGGGCAGTCCCTTGTCCAAGCGTTGCCAGGAAGCGCCGGCATCCCGCGTACCGTACACTGCGGGCTTTCCACCGGGGCTGGTCCGGGGCCACACGGCGGTGCCATCCATCGGAAAAACCCAGGCGTTATCAGGGTCACGGGGGTGCATGGCAATGGGGAACCCGATGTCACCGACCTCCGCCGGCATCGCTTTGCCGACGCGCTCCCATCGTTCACTCACATCCCGATCGAGGCGATAGAGGCCACAGTGGTCTTGACGCCACAAGCGATCAGGACGGAGCGGATGCACCTGCACGCAGTGGGGATCGTGCCCGTGGAGGTATTCTCCACCGTCGGGGAGGGGCGGGGCAAAATCCATCGCAACGCCCGCATTCAGCGGAGACCACGACGCGCCTCCATCCGGGGAAAAGAAAAATCCACCTCCTGAAAGGCCGATATACATGCGATTGGGATCGCGCGGATCGATGAGTATGGAGTGGGTTTTGCCACCATCCGGCGTCTGATCCTGATCGCCCCGGACCCACTCTGACTGGTCGGGGTGGTCGTTGAAGCCTGAGACGGGCGCCCAATTCTCGCCGCCATCCTCACTCCGGAAAAGGCCATGCGGCGAGGTTCCTGCGAACCAAACGCCGGGCTGAGTGGCGTGGCCGGGCGTGAGCCAGAACACGTGATCGACGGCGCGCGCGCCTCACCCTTGGGAAACGTCGGGGGCGTGGTGACCTGCGCCCAATTCTTTCCGCCGTCCGTGGTTCGCATCATGGCCGGGCCGAGGTGTCCGGAGCGCGTGGCCGCAATCATCGTACGGCCGTCACGCGGGTCGAGCACGACGTGGTGGACGATGCTGCCAAAGTGATGGGGACCGTCCACCGTCCAATTCTGACGGTCTGTACTGCGATAGAACCAAAGGCCCTTGCGGGTTCCGACGGCGAGGAGGGTCGTGGGCATGGGGGACTTCCGGTGGGGGCGACGGTTTTAGCGTGGTTGGGTTACCGTGCCCACCATGCCCCTCTGGCGCCCGTGCAGCACCTGCAAGAAACCGATCCACCATGGTCAAATCCATCAGGTCTGTTCCGTCTCGACGTGCAACCGGCCGCGCGTGGCTTGGGTGTTCTGTGGCGTCGCATGTTGGGATGCGCATGTTCCCACGATGAATCATCGCGATGCGTGGTGTGAGGAGCGCCGGGCGCCGAGTGAGTCGGTGGCTGCGGTTGCGCTGGTCGACCCGGAGGCGCGGCGGCGGATTGTGCCCACGGCAGCACCGGAGCCGAGCGCAGAGGACGTGCTGATCGTGGCTTCCCGGCTGAAGGACTACATCGACAAACGCGCCGGCATGAACACGGCGGGCGATGTGTTGGACGCGCTGTCGGAGATCGTGCGGCAGAAGGCGGACGAAGCGATTCTGCGGGCGCGGGCGGATGGGAGAAAGACGGTGAAGGGAAGGGATTTTCGGTAGGAACGATGGGAAGAGGGGGTCGGAGCCGGGCGTCGCGCCATGATCGGCCAGCACGTCAAAACAGCCGGCGGAATCGCGCGGGTTGCGTGCCCTTCGCGCCGGATTGAGAGCGCCTGGTACAGTACTTCGGCATCGGCGGCCTCCATCTCAAAGGTGATGCGCGCGCGCGGGGCGCAGCTCGGCGTCCGGATCGCCAATGGGTGTGGGATCTCCGATGCGGGAGGCGACCACTTCGCGCTCCATCACGCGAGCGGACATCGTTTTTGCGCATTCCGTCCACGAGGCGTCTGTTTCCGCTGTCGCGACGCGCACCACTTCCCTCGCTTTCGTCCAATCCACTTCGCCGGCGGCGAGCGCCGCGTTCAGCCTCGGTAAGTCGCCGTCCAAAAATAACTGACGCATTCGGCCGCCGGCTCCGACACCAGCCCCCAAGCCCCATCCGATCGGAACAAATCACTACGAACCTACCGATCAATAGGAGTGTGGGTCAACGGCTGCCCACCCGTCCCGACAAACGAATACACGGCCTGCGTGATCCTCGCCCTCTCCCTCGCGTGCGCCCCGCCAGAAACGCGGCGCTCCGAAATTTCATGTTCCGAGGCGGAACTCCTCGACGATGCCGGACTCTGCGTCCCCGCCGCGTGCGGTACGGCGGCGTTCGTTGAGGGCGCAGACGTCGAGCTTGCCGCGGGCGAGCGCATCGCCGAGGCCGCCGATGCGCTCGGCAGCGGCACCCTCGCCCTCGCAGCGGGTACGTGGGCGGAAACGTTGGATTTCGGCGAGCGGCACGCGGGAATCGTGCTCGCCGGACGGTGCCGTGAGTTGGTGGTCATCGACGGGAGCGGCGGCGAGGCGTCCACCGTCAAGATCGACGGCGGCGGCGTCACCCTTCGCGACCTGACGATCACGGGAGGGCAAACGGCCGGTGTCATCGTCGGGGATGGCGCCGCCACGTTCACGCGTGTCGCGCTGGATCACAATCGCCGCCGCGGCCTCCTCGCCCGGGGTGACGCCACCGTTTTCGTCGACGATCTCGCCATCACAAACACCGTGGCAGGAGACGACGACAGCGAAGGCGCCGGCCTCGATGTGGACGGCAGCGCGACACTCACCGGGCGGAACCTGCTCCTGGACGGCAATTGGCGCCACGGCATCGTCGTAAGCGGCGGGTCCATCGACGTGACGGGCCTGACCGTCGCACGTAGCGTCGCCCCGGAGGTGAGCGCCAACGCGGGAGGCATCGAAGTGACGCTCGGAGCCCACCTCACCGCCAGCCAGGTTCTGATCGAAGGCAACGCGCTGAGCGGCCTTTCTGTGTTCGGAATCGGTAGCGTGGTCTCCCTCACACACTGCGTCATCCGTGACGGCACGGCCGGACCCGACCGACAGACCGGCTTCGGCGCGGAGGTGTGGGAGCGCGGCACGCTCTCCCTCACCGACTGCGCGTTGAGCAACAATCGCGCGGTGGGAATCCTCGTGGACGGCTCGACGCTGTCCCTCACAGACACCGTTATCGCCGACACGGCCTCGCCCGGACGCGGCAATGTCTACGGTGCCGGTATCGGCATTCAGGGCGGAGCTACCGTTACAATGGAGCGCGTCACCGTGTCCGGGAGTCGCTTCGCGGGCATCGGCATGGACGGCTCCGGCACCACCCTGGTGGCCCAGGATCTGGTCGTGACGGGCGTCCAGCCGGCTCCGGACGGTTTGGGTGGCGGCGGAGTGTCCATGAACGACCACGCCCTCTTCACGGGGCAGCGCATCACCATCGAAGAGACGCATCAGGCCGGAATCTCGATGGAAAATGGCGCAATCGCCACCCTGCGGGAAGGCAGTATCCGTCGGGTTCGCAGCGATGATAGCCGCCAGAATGGGCTGGGCGGCGTCGTGACGGGAGGCGCCTCGCTGACCCTCACGGAGTTTGTCATCGACGACGTGCAGCAGATTGGACTTGGGGCGGCGGGCGCATCGTCCACTCTCACTCTGGAGAGCGTCGTCGTACGCAACGTCGGGCCCGCCAACGAGGAGGTTCAGGGCCATGGCGTCGAGTTGCACGAAGGCGCCTCGCTGGTGGCGTCCCGATTGAGCGTGGAGCACACCATCGGCGGAGGCATCGCGATCGACGGGGGTTCGGCCATCCTGCGGGATGTTCGGGTCTCGGAGAATACCGCGGACGCGCGCGGTGGCGGCGCAGCGGTCGAGGTGAGCCCCGCAAGCTCGCTCGACGCGGAGAACCTCGTGCTCGCTGACAATGTGGGCGTGGGGATCGTCGTGAATGGAGCGGGCGCCGTCGCATCAATTCGCCACACGACGATTTCTGGGACCCGCACGAGTCCCGCATACGCGTCCGCGGCCGGCGTGGTGGCAGAAGCCGGCGCGTTGGTGACTCTGGCCGACGCGCACATCAGCGACACCCATGGCGTGGGAATCGTGGCCACAGACGGCGCGAGCGCAGCGTGCAATCGGTGTCAGCTACAGGGGAATGCGTTTGCCGGCGCGGCGGCCGTCGGCGGCAATCTCGACCTCACCGACACGGTTGTTCGCGACACCCTGCCGAACGCGAGTTGGGGCGGCGGCATCGGCGTGTACGCGCGCGCCGAAGATCGTCCGGCGGGCGTGCGCCTTGATCGCGTCCACATTTCGGACAACCCCTGGGCGGCCGTGTGGTTGGACGGCGAAACCGCCGCTGACATCGTGGACAGCACGCTGATCGGGGGTGCAGGGGTGGATCTCCGCACCGGACTGACGGCGCACGGCAACGCACTCTATGCGCACCAAACGACCGCGTGGAACGGCATCTCCGGCGTGCGCGTCCAGCGAACCACGCTTGGCCCCAGCGCCGACGCCGGCGTGCTGCTCGAAAGCGGCAGCGCCTCCTTTTCCGACATCCTCTGGGTCGGCAACCCCACCGACGTCGTGCAGCAACGCTGCGCCGACGACCCCGTCCCCACCGATCTGTCCGGGGCCTCCAGCGCGATCTGCCCGGTCGCAGAATGGCTCACGCTCCCCCTGCGATACGACTTCTTCCTTGTCGATCCGGACGCAAGTTCGGATTAGCGGGGCGCATGGACATTTCCTTGATCATCGATAATCTCGCTCTCGTCGTGGAAGCACTTGCACTTCTGGTGCTGCTCTACCAGAGCATCGCCATTGCCCGTGGTGACCAATTCATCACGGTGGAACGCCGGTGGTTCGGAAAGTCAATGGCCGACGGCCGCACGGTCGCTCTCCACAACGAAGTCGGCTTGCAAGCACGCACACTCGGCCCCGGCATCCACTTCTTCGTGCCGTTCATCTACAAGGTAGAAAAGCACCCGTTCTTCTCCATTGGCGAAACCGACATCGGCATCGTGCAGGCCGTTACGGGGCTGCCGATTCCCCCGGGAGAGTTTTTCGCCCGCACCGTGGATTGCAACATCTTCCAGGATGGAGAGGCTTTTCTTCAGAACGGGGGAGAGAAGGGGCCGCAGCTCGCCATCCTGCCGCCGGGCGAGTACCAGATCAATCCGCACCTGTTCACCGTGAAGATCGTCACCGCAGTGATCATCCATGAGGACGAGATCGGGATCATCGAGGCGGTCGCGGGGAAACCTTGTGTTGTCGGCCGAATCTTTGCCGACGCCGTCGACTGTGATGCGTTTCAGGACGCCGATGCGTTCTTGCGGAATGGCGGCCAGAAGGGGCCGCAGGTCAACGTGCTGCCCCCCGGCAACTACCGTATCAATACGGCCTTGTTCAAGGTCGACAAGAAACCCGTCACGGTCATTCCCAACGGGCACATCGGGCTGATTACGGCCATGGACGGTGCCCGGATCATGGAAGGCAGCCTCCTCAGCCGGAAAATCGAGGGGCACTCCAACTTCGAGAACGGCAGCGCATTCATCGACAATGGCGGACAGAAGGGCCACCAACTCGATGTGCTGATGCCCGGAACCTACCGCGTGAACACGTCGTTGTTCATGATCAAGGCGGTTGTGCCGTGGACGTACATCACGGCCGATTCCATTGGTATCGTCACCGTTCTTGAGGGCAAGCCCATCATGGAGGCCAACAAGATCGCGGCGGACGAGATGTCGCTGGCCGTGCACAACAACTTCCAGGACGCGGCCGCGTTCTTGAAGGCCGGCGGGCAGAAGGGCTTGCAGATTCCCGTGCTTCGATCTGGAAACTACGCCATCAATCCGTGGTTCGCCTCCATCGATCAGGTGCCGATGGTCGAAGTCCGGATCGGCGAGTGCGGCGTGGTCACGAGCTTCGTAGGGGATGAAGGAGACGATACGACAAACTCCGACGTCAACGCCAAGATTGTCCAGAATGGGAAGCGCGGCATCTGGGCAGATCCGCTCGGGCCGGGCAAGCACCCTCTGAACACGAAAGTATGCAAGGTCGACAAGGTGCCGACGACGCAAATCCTGCTCAATTGGGCCGATACGCAATCCAGCGCCCACGAGTTGGACTCCGAGCTCAAGACCATCACGTTGCGCACCGCCGACGCCTTCAACGTCAGCATGGATGTGAGCGTCATCATTCACATCGCCATGGCGGACGCGCCCAAGGTGGTCGCGAATCTCGGGTCGGTGGACAACATGATTTCACAGGTGTTGGAGCCGGCGATTTCCTCGCACTTCCGCAACTCGGCGCAGGCAGTCAAGGCGCTCGATTTGTACACGAAGCGAGCCGAGCTACAGCAGCACGCCAAAGAGCACTTGCAAAGCGTGCTGCGCATCCACCACATCGAATCGAAGGACACGATGATCGCGGACGTCGTGCTCCCCGAACAGCTCACACGCACCGTCACAGACCGACAGATCGCGGAGCAGGAGCGCATCACCTACGCCACCCAGAAGCAGGCGCAGGACGAGCGTAAACTGCTTGAGAACGCCACCGCGCAGGCCAACCTGCAGCCGCGCGTCGTGGAATCCGAACGGGGCGTCGAAATCGCGAAGAACCTCGCCAATGCTGAGATCGAGAAGTCCACCGGCGATTCGCGGGCGATTGAAATCCGCGCGGAGGGCGCATCGAAGGCCACGAAGGTGACGGCGGGCGCGTCGGCGGAAGCCACCCGCGTCAACGCGCTGGCGGAGGCCGAAGCCATCGAGAAGAAGGGCCTGGCGGAAGCGCTCGTCATCCTCGAACAGGGCAAGTCCACCGCCGAGTCCTTCAAGTTGCAGGTCAGCGCCATGGGCAACGAAATCTTCGGCCAGATTCAGGTCGTGGACAAGATTGCGTCGAACCAACTGAAGTTGATTCCGGACGTGTACATCGGAGGCAGTTCGGGCGGAGGCGGAGGGGGGGGTCAGAACGAGCAGAACTCACTGATCTCGATTGCCCTTTTGGAGTACCTGACGGGGAAGAAGGTGTTTCAGCCGGCTGAAAAGCCGTAGTTCCTGCTCCGGGGCGGCGCGGGTCGTCGGTTTCGCCGTGGAAACGGACGCAGAGCGGCCCATGAGCCAGCGCCCCTGAAGCGAGCCGGTTAACCGAGGCCCTCCCAAACCGGAGCTTTCCCATGGCCGCCAACCCCCGCGTATTCTTCGACATCTCCATCGGCGGCACGCCCGCCGGCCGCATCGTCATGGAACTGCGCGCCGACGTCGCGCCCAAGACGGCTGAAAACTTTCGCGCGCTGTGCACCCACGAACACGGCTTTGGCTACAAAGGCTCCAGCTTCCACCGCGTGATCAAACAGTTCATGCTGCAAGGCGGCGACTTCACGAACCACAACGGCACCGGTGGCAAGAGCATCTACGGCGCCAAGTTCGCCGATGAGAACTTCACGCTGAAGCACACCACACCCAACCTCTTGAGCATGGCCAACGCCGGCCCGGGCACCAATGGCTCGCAATTCTTCATCACGACGGTGCCCTGCGGCTGGCTGGACGGAAAGCACGTCGTGTTTGGCTCCGTTGTCGAGGGCGCGGCGGTCGTCGGTGCCGTCGAAGCCGTCGGCAGCCAAAGCGGCGCCACCAGCAAGAAAGTCGAGATCACGAACTGCGGGCAGCTGTAGGTCTCTCCAGCAGCAACGCTGAAAACCGGGCGGGAAGGGGGCCCGGGCCCTCTTCGTGCAGCGTCACCCACCGCAGCCCTTCGACGGCTTCCGGCAGGTCCAGAACTCCCGGTGAACCGGCGCGCGCGGGCGTTGGCCGTCGGCCATGGAGCCGATCCAATGCCCGCACCGCCGAAAAATGCGGGCGCCACAGCCACCGCGCGTCCAGCCGCAGGTCCATGAACGCCGCCAGCGGTACAATGCGCGCGGTGAGGCCGCATTTCGTCGCAACGCGGGCGAGCACGCCGAAGTCGATCGACACCTCGGGATGATCGAGCTGATCGGCCTCCTCGGGGGCTTGGTCCTCCCCGCCGAACTCCGAGAGATAAGCAAAGCCGCCCGGACGCAGCACGCGCGCGATTTCCCTCACAAACGCTTCCGCGCCAACGTTCCGCCACCCCTCGGGTGTGCGGGCGGCCGGCAAATCGGCGATGACCTCGTTCGCGAGCAGAATGTCCGCCGACGCGTCGGCGAGCGGAAGTGCCGTGGCGTCGCCGAGGAACCCTTCCGACGCGGGTACGCGGACGCCCTGCGCCGCCAACAACGCCGGAGATCGGTCCACCCGAATGTAGCGCCGAGGCGCGGCCACCGTCAGAAACGCCTCCGCCACTTGCCCCGAACCGCCGCCGACTTCCACGACAACCGTGTCGCCCGTGATCGCCCTCCGCGCGCTGATCGCGTGCGCAAGCCGATGTCCCCACACACATCCGTCCAACGCCGGATGCGGTTCGCCAAACGCATGCGCAAGGGTCGTCTCCGCATGGTCAAAACGCGTGTCGGCATCGGCAATGCCGGCATGGAAGTGCCCGAGCGCCGTGCCACCAGCGGCGTCGAACATGTCGGCGGTGCGCACGTTGGGTTCGCGCGGCGGCCCGATCAGCAGCGCGCGTTGCGGGTGCGCATCCGGCAGGCGCTCCGGGCGCAATTGCACGGCCTGCACCTCGTAGCAGGCCAAGCGCCCCAGTCGATCCATGGCCTCCAGGACGGATGTGCGCGCGCGTTCTGCGACCTCCACAATTCCGGCTCGCCCATCGATGGCGTTCCAAAGTGCGAGGTCCGCGAGGTCCAGAGGGAACAAGCGCCATGCGTGCCCACCGGCCGGGTGCGAACGCGGGTCCGGGGCGAGCATGGACATTCGCTCAGGAAGTAGCAACGGTCGATGTTTCCTGGACGGGATCAGATCGGCGCGCACCGGCGAGAGCATTTCCGCGCTACCGATGCGAACGTCACGTTGCAGAACCGATGCAGCCACGACGGACTTGCACCCGAGCACCACAAAGCGCCCGGTCCGGTCGTCGAAAACGACCGTTCGGTCCGCGAACGGCAGCACGCGCACGTGGTCTGGCAGCACGCCCGCCGTCTATCGGATTGCGACGTCGGCCGGCGATCATGGATAAGCCAACGCATGGGCGATTACCTGACCGACGCGCTCCACCTTCTGGGCCCCAGTTCGCGAAACGCGGCGGAGCGATCGCGACGAATCTACGGCGTTTACGCAGCGCTTTACCTTGAGGAGCCGCTGTTGCACGCGTGGTGCGGGCTCGCGAGCTTCGTCGGACGGAAGGTCCACCGCGTGCTGGAAGTCGGGACGGCCGGCCTGTTCGACGGCTTCCTCGCCGAAGGAAATATGGCGATTTACCGAAATCTGGTGCCCGAGCTTTTGTGTTTCCGGGCTGGAAACGCGCGGCAATCGCGGCTGTCGGTCGCGCTCGAACAACTACGGCGCGCCGATACGACCGCCGCGACAAATCAGGTGGAGGCACGCGCGCTGGCGGACGACGCGCTGGGCCGCATCTCGGAGATTGAGCAGTGTGACGTCGTGCAACCGGTGTATGACCGGGTACCCGAGGAGAAACAGCTCGTGCTCGCGAAACAGTTTGCCTTTCGCCTCGGTGCCGACACGGCCGGGCCTGTGCTCAAGTTCACCGGAAAAAACCCAGCGAACGCGGGCGAGCGGATGGCATTCGTCCGCGGGACCGTGCTCCCACATTGGCAAGCTTGGACGACGCGCGAGCCCGAGAGGGTGCGCGCCGACGTGACCCGATTGTGGCGGGAGGCCGGTGCACCGCGTCTGCCGGAATTGCCGAAATTGTCGGAATTGCCAGCGTAGCGAGCGGAAGTTACTTCGCCTCGACCTTGATGTGCTTGATGACGACGTCCACAACCGGCCGGTCTCGCGGGCCCTTCTTCGTGTTGGCGATCTTCGTGGTGACGTCCTGATTGTCACAATCACCGAAGACCGTGTGTTTGCCGTTGAGATGCGTCGGCGTTCCGTCTGTGATGAAGAACTGGGAGCCGTTGGTGTCCGGCCCCGAGTTCGCCATCGCCAGGATGCCGACGTGGTCAAAAACTGTGTTTTCACCGAATTCATCCTCGAATCGATACCCCGGGCCGCCTGTGCCCGTGCCCAGCGGATCTCCACCCTGAATCATGAAATCCGGAATCACGCGGTGGAAGATCGTGCCATCGTAGAGCGGGCGGCGGGTCGGTTCCTGCGTCTTCGAGTCCGTCCAATCCTTTTCCCCCCGGGCAAGCTGGACGAAGTTCGCCACGGTTTCCGGCGCCTCATCCGGGCGCAGGGTGCAGTGAATGTCACCCATCGACGTTTGGATCGTCGCAACGAGCTTTTGACCGGGCTGGAGGCCCAAGGATGCCGCGCGCTCAATGTTCTGCGCCTTTTTCGCGTCACCTTCCAGCCGCTCCAACCGGGCCTTCAGCGCCTCGCTGTCTTTCTCGATGCGCTCGTTGGTCCGCGTCAGGTCGGCGACGCGCATCCTGAGCTTCTCATTCTCATCGAGGGTTGCTTGATCCTTGCAGGCCATGGCGAGGAGGACGGTGAACATCATGGTCGCCCATCTAACGCGCCGCGCTATCGCGCATGGACGCCATGCGATAAGCGCGCGGGATGCGCGTTCGTATCTTTCTGAATCGGCCCCTGTTTACCCTGACGACGGACGGTCACGTTCCACGCAACATCGGGGTGATCCTTGGTAGTTTGACGGAGCAGGGAAGCGGCGGGTACACCGTTGATGCCGATGGCTACCTCGACGAGGCGGGCCGGACGCTGGAAGGGAAACCGCGGACCCTCATCATTCCCACGACGAAGGTCGACCACGTGTTGGTCGAGGGGTGATAGCACTCGCGCTCGCGTGCGCAGTGGATCTCAAAGGCACCGTGTCGGCGGCACCCGACGCCGGCGGAAAGCCACTTGTCGGCGCATCGTTGCATGCCGACGGTTGCCACGCCGTTACCGATGCGCTCGGCGCCTTTCGAACGCGGTGCCCCCGCGGGAAGTATTCCTTTATGGTGACGCACCCCGATTACCTCGATCGGGCTGTTGACGTCGATGCTTCGGGAGTGACCGTTCAGCCTGTGGTGACGACGCTTGCCGGATACCCGGCGGCACCCGGCTTGTACATCGTGTCCGGAACGGCGTTTGCCGCGCTCGCACGAGCGCCGTTGCTGCACACGGTGGTGACCGGTGCCGCGCCCGAAGAGAAGTGGTGCGCAGCACCGGAAGCCGCCACCGTCGAGCCTGGCTCCGCCGGTGGCGCCACGTCAGCCGCGCCTCCGGACGCCGCCACCGTCGTGCCCGCCGGCGCGATCCGACTCCTTGAGGTTCACGATCGAGAATGGCGTGTGTACCGCCTCGACGCGGAAGGCTGCGCCTACCGCATGACCCCGGGTGAAGCGAGCTTCTGGAAGTTCTCGGCCGATCGCGTGGAAGAAGGGCAGCGAACCCCGATCTCGCCGGGGAAAGAGTGGGTGCGCCTCGACCTGCCGGAGGGCGAGTACGCGATTGTGGAGTGGTACGACGGCTTTTTCGTGCCCGAAGCCGACGGCGCCGCCGGCTGGCGTGTCCGCGCGGGGTAAGCGGGTAAGTCGTCGCGTTAGAACGTCAGAACTGCACGCCCACCGCGATGGTGCCGCCGTGCAGCGTGTCATCGATCTGACCGACAATCGCGCCCTTGTCATTTTGCACCTGCGCGGTGCGAATTGCCAGGTCGTAGCTGGCGCTCACGAACATCGGGTCGAGTATCGCCCACCCGATTTCCGCGCCAAACTCGTGATTGTACGGGGTGGTTCCGCCGGCCAGATTCTCCGTGAAGTGGGTAACGAAGAAGACATTTTGTTGTCCGAACTTCAGGTCCGCCCCAAGCTCCGCGCCCGCAGCGAGCCCAACCAGCGCGAGCTGGTCAAGATTGATCGCGTCCGAAATGACCGTGAACACTTGCACGTCACTTTCCGAAACGCCGGCCCGGAGACCGACGTGGAATTGAGACGAGCCAACCTCGAACGGGTAGCGTCCGACGACGACGGCGCGCGTCGTCGTGTACCAATCCGCCACGGGCTCCTGCGAGTCACACGGGCGGTCGATGCCCTGGCAAAGGCCGACGGGATCGATCGTGTAGCTGGATCCGTGCACATCGACGTCCACTCCGACGTACTCGAACATGGGAAGAAACGCGCGAACCTGCGCGTGGTAGCCCTGACCGACCGCGCCGATCGTGAACGGCTTCGGGTAGAGCACCGTGGCCTGGGTCAACGGCGCCTCGGTGTAGGTATAGCCACCGATCATGTAGCCACCGCGGCCGCGAAACCACGCGTGGTCTCCCTTGGCCGGCGGCGCCTTGTTGACGGTCGTCACCGTGGTCGGCTGGGCGATTGGCGTGGGCTGGGCGACAGGCGTCGGCTGCGGCGTCGGCACCGGCTGTGCCACAGGCGTCGGCTGCGCAACCGGCTGCGGCGTTGGCTGAACGACTGCGTAGGGGTCGGGCTGCGTGGTGAACGGGTTGGCCGCGCTCCACGCGGCCTCCGCGCCACCAATGGGAATGCGCATGAACGAGGACACCGAACCATCCCGCGTGGCGACAGACACCTTGACCTCTCCGCTGGCCGTCGTCGGGACGGCGAGCATCGCTTCATATTGACCGCCGCCCAGGTCACTCACGGGACCGACCGACCCCGCCGAGACGAGAAAGTCCAGGCCCTGACCGCCGACGCCCTTTCCAGCCTCGTCCGAGACCGTCACTTTCAGCTTGACGGAGCCGCCTGCGCTCACGGTGGCCGGGTCCGAGACCATACCGGCCTTCGTGGGGAGCCCGACGCTCGCGATGGACACGGGGCCGATGATCGGCACGATGGCACCGCTCATGCCGTCACGTTCGATGCGCGATGCACCGAGCGCCAGACCCCATTCGGCAATGAGGTCGGCCTCGGCCTTCGGTCCGCTCACCGGCAGGCGAGGCACCACAACGGCATCGGGAACCTGGAGGAAGGCCGCTGCCGCGATCATGTCGCCGGAGCTGGCCTCGATTCCAACCATGCTCGCATTGCGACCCGCCGTGTAGTAGATCGCCGCCATACCGTCCGAACCGGTCTTGGTCGTGGCCGGAACCGCGCCGTCACCGGACGTCAGGCGAAGAGAAACTTCAACGTTGGGAACAGGGTAGCCGAACTCATCGACCGTTGCGACGGTGATCATGTTCGACGAGAGCCCATCTCCGGGCAAGCGCGCGCGCGCGGGCACGAGGAGGACACGATTCAGCGGGTTGCCCGTCACCGCCGCAGACACCGTTGCCGTCAACTCGACGGGGCCGCTGCCCGTCGTCGTGAAGAGCGCCTGATAGTCGCCATTTCGGAGGTCCTTGACATCACCCTTGAGGCGCGCTCCGTTGGCCGAAAAAGTCAGGCCGCGGCTACCGAGCCCGGATCCGTCGGGGCCGGTGACCTTGGTGAAGATCTTGAATCCGTCGGCCCCGGCCGCCAACGTGGCCGGCTCCGCTGTGAGTTGGACCTTCGCCGCCCGCACGGGAACGAGATTGATCGCCAACGAATCCGATTGGAGCGGTGAATTGTTGACGTTTGCGGCAATCGTAGCCTGGGTGGGAGCGTTGCCGAACGGCGGAGTGAAGGTGGCGACGTACACGCCGCCCCCCTCGTGTTTCGCCACCGAGATCGCGCCAGCGGTGGCGGTGAGCGCGACTTGCGCGTTGCCTTCCGCCTTCCCGTCTGCCGTCGTGACGAGCACGCGCACGGGAACGTTGATTCGTCCGTCCGAGGGAATCGCGGTGTTCGTCGGGAACATCGACACCCGGCGCGCCTCCGGCACCTTCAGGTCCAGCGCGGAATCAACGGATTTGCCGTCGGCGCCGATTTGAGTGACGGTGGCAATCGTTGCCCCCGGCGGCACCAGAATGGGAACGCGCGCGCGCCCCTGCGCATCCGACTGAATGGGGCCGAACTGCTGGTCCCCGATCTTCATGACCACGCGCGCGCCCGGCGCCACGGTGACCGGATATTCGACCTTTCCGACCAGCGGAATGGCGAGCGAGCCATAGGTGTGCGTGGGGTCGCGACGGTCGACCACCGTCAGAATGGCGACGTGGGGAAAGTTTACCGCCGGCGCCGTGTACAGCGCCGTGAATTGTCCGCCGCCAAGGTTCGTGAGGTTCTCCACCGTGCCGGCCGACGCGTTGACCTTGAGGTCGACGCCCTGCAAGCCCTGCCGATCTCCACCCGCGAGATTGATGGAGATGGTGGCCGTCCGGTCCTGGCCCAGCGTCATGCGCCCGGGGTTTGCCGCGACGGCCAGCGTGTGGCTTTTCGGTGGCGCAACCGATACGTTCCATGCCTTCGTGACCGACTCCTTTCCCAGCTTCGTCTTCAGGGTCAGCGACGCCGTTCCGCGCTGATCGACTTTGGCCGCGGTGAACGTGAATCGGTAGATGCCCCCGCCAACCTCCACAATATCGCCAGCCGTTCCGCCGGTTACGACGGGCTTGCCCTTGATGCCGGTGATCGGCGAGCCATCCGCCGCCAGAGCGAGCAGGTACAGGTCCGCCGCCGTAGCGCCGTCACCGACGATGCCGGTGGGCGGGACGAGTTCGAACACCCCGGACCCCGCAAACACCGGTGCAGCCTGCGCGGCAGCCGGATGAATCGGCGCGAGAATGGCGACGACGCCACCAGCAAGGAGGAGGCGCAGCAACAAGGATGCCTTCGGCATGTGGGGGGCTCCGACAGAGAGGGGCGCTATGGTACTTCGCGGCCGCCGCCTGTCAACGACGCCAGCGAACCCTAATGCCCCCTTCCCCATCATTCTCACCAGCCTTTGACGCGCACGCGTCCGACTACGACGCCGTTTGGACCGCGCATCCATTGGTACGCACCCTGCGCGCACGAGTACTCTCGCGTTGCGCCGCCGAATTCCGACCCGGGTCGCGACTCCTTGACGCCGGCTGCGGGACGGGCGCCGACGCCGTGGTGCTTTCCGCGTTGGGCTACCGCGTGGCCGGCGTCGATGGGTCGCTCGGGATGGTCGAGGAGGCACGGCGCCGAGGCGTAGCTGCCAGCGTCGCGGACCTTGCGACGGCGGGTCCGGAGCTGTTCGGCGGTACTGCGGGCGAGAAATGGGACGGCGTGCTGTCGAACTTCGGCGCGCTGAACTGCCTGCCGACCCTGCGGGGCATCGCAGCGGGGACGGCTGCGGGTTTGCGGTCGGGGGCGCGGGTCATCCTCGTCGTCATGAACCGGCGATGTCCGGTTGAGACTCTGACATTGGCGATGCGGGGGCGGCCGTCGCGCCGACAGGATGGACGCGTTTCCGTGGGCGAGCAGGCCGTCACCGTTCGGTATCTTTCCTCGCGCACCGTTGTTGAGGAGTTTTCTCCTGCGTTTCGCGTCGTGCGAATCGAGGCCTTGGGGGCGCTGATGTCACCGCCGGATCTCGGGGGGCGCGTCGGCTGGGGAACGGCAGTGGAGCCGTGGGTTGCGACATGGCCGGGCGTGCGCGGGTGGGGCGATCACACGATGTTCGTGTTGCGGCGTACCTAAGTCGTCGGCAAGCGCAGTGTCAACTGCCTACCGCCCGCCCGCCTTCGGTGGACCCGGCGGCCGCGCCGGCGGCATGCCACCGATCGCGAGCGGACTCGGCCCCGCCGGCACGGCCGCAGCCGTTGCCGCCGCCGACCCGAGTATCCAATGCGGGCTGCCCGCGAGCTGCGTTTTGAGCTGGGCGATTTCCGCCGGCTGGAGTTCGAAGGTCTGCGGCTGCTGCGTGCGCGGGTCGAATTGCGTTGCGAACCAACGCTCTCCGACCTTGGCCTTGTGGAGCATCAAACCCCGGGGGTCGTCGTAGACCAGCGTAAGGTCGCTGGCTTTGAGCGGGCGGTTCGGATCCGGCGGCGGCTCGGCCTTCGGCGGCGACGGTGGAGCCACAACTTCCTTTTTCGGCGTCACGGCCTCCAGAACCTCCTCGATCTCCCATTGAATTTCGAGCAGTTCGCCCTTTTTCAAGCTCTCCAGATGTTCACGCACGGGCGCACCTGCCGGCCCACCGGCAAGGGCGATCAACGTTGTTTTGATGGCGTCCCGCGCGGAATAGCTTGCGGCCCGCAGTTCCACGATCAGCGCGTCGATGTGGTTCATTCGATCTCCTGCCCGCGCATTAACCGGCCATTGATTAGACTCGCGCCGTGGACTTCCTCGAACGATTCGCCGAACGCGACCGCGAACGTTTGCTCGAAGCCTCAACGCCCGTGCGTTTGGCACGCGGCGAATACCTGCTCAAACGCGGGGAGAAGGGCGGTGACGTCTATCGCGTTGCCGAGGGAGAGCTCGAGATCATCGACAACCGATCGCAGCCCGCCGTCGTGCTCGACGTCATCGGGAAGGGTGCCATGGTCGGCGAAATGGCGTTCCTCGAAGATCAGGTGCGGACTGCGGACGTTCGTGCCGCTGAAAACAGCGTCGTTCACCGCTGGGACAGGCGCGCCCTCATGCGCATCCTCGACGCCGACCCTACGTTTGCCGCGGGTTTCTACCGGGGCCTCGCCGGACTTGCCGTCGATCGCGCGCGCGCCATCACAACGAACGCCATGGTGGGCGCGATTGGCGGCGGACGCGGACCGGCACCGGGAAACGAGGCAGCCGTGGCGCAGGGCCGCCGCCTTGCGGCCGGTGTTCGGGGGCGGCTGCTCGAAATCGAGCCGGTGATCCGGCGGGATCGTGCGCTCGCGCACCGAGAGCTCCTCTCCGCCCTCCACAGTTTTTCGGAGGCCGCACAGCAGGCGTTCGCGCGCCTGAGCGAGGAAGATCTCGCGGCCGCCGGCGCAGAAATCGCCCGTGAACTGCACCCCTACGTGATGCGCTCCCAGCTCGGGGAACTCGCGATCGACCGACCCGATGGACACTGCGGCAGCATCGCAACCCTCGCGCACTTGCTGCACGGACAACCCATGGGAGATGGGCCGTTGGGAGAAATGTTCGATGAGTGGTTGCTGACGCTGCCGACCTCGCGTGCGTTTCGTGAACGCACCGCCGTTCTGGAGGCGCTGCTTGGCGAATGTCTACCTGCGGTGCCGCCTTTTCGCATCCTCGCGCTGTCCGCAAGCAGCGTCGGGTGCCTGCCGCGCCAACTTGAGCACCTCGGGCGCCTCGGCGGAGAAATTATCTGCATCGATCAGACGCGCGAAATCCAATCCGTCGTCGACGCTCAGCTGCACGCTCGCCCCCGAAACGTGCGCATCAAGCACGTTGTGGATGATCTCGGGCGCCTCGTCCTGGGGCGGGCGCGCATCGCCTACGCGCCGCAGCACGTCGTGATCGTCGACGGGGTGGTCGAGTACCTGCCGGAACGCGTGGCGGTTTCGCTAATGCGCTACGCCCACGACCTGCTTGCACCCGGCGGCCACGTCCTCGTGACGTCGATGGTACCCGCGCCGGACGACGCGCTGTACCGGTTCCTGCTCAACTGGCCGATGGTGCGCCGGTCACGCAGTGCCATCCAGGAATTGCTGGAAGGCGCGGACCTCGTCGACGCCCGTACCTACGAGGCGGGAAGCGCCGGTGTCGCCGCCATTGCGACGCGCCGATGAGCCCGCCGATGCGTCCGCCGCGTGCCACGATTGGCGCTTGCTTGACGGCCTACCCTTGCACACAAGCGCGGCGCGGCGTACCCTTCGCCCGCCCCTCGGGGCTCGCCCGCTCTCGTCCGTTCGGAGGATCCCGATGATGTCGTCCGCTCTGCTCTATGCTCTCCTCGTGCTGCCTGGTTGCAGCGGAGAAACCGTTGCCCCGCCGCCGGAGCCCGTCAAGCCCGTCGATGTACCGTCGGGACCTGCCCCGAGCATCGCGCTTGAAGAGTTGAAGGCCGCGGCCCAGAATATCGCGCTCGTCCCCTCCCCCGCCGAAATGCAAAAGGCCATGGAAAAGGCGGGAATCGTCGAGGGCCTCTCCAAGCTGGTCGTCGAACGAAAGCTGCGTGTAGACGTCGAGAACAAGGACGTTGTTGCCGTGCGCACGGGCGTGATTCTCGCCGACGCCCTGCTCACGGTTCGTGACGCGCCGAAAGAGAAGTTGATTGAACGCCTTACGACGGTCAAGGTCGGACTGACGGCACTGGGCGCAGGCGCCGACATCAGCGCCACCATTGACGATTTGAACGCCCGCATCGGCAACGACGGGATCTCGCGTGACGATCTGGTCAAGGAACTCGACGAAATGCACGGCGCCATCATCCCCGAGATCAAGTTTGAAGCAGGTGAACGGTGCGTTCCCCTCCTGCAGGCCGGCTCGTGGCTGGAAGGCTCGAACCTCGTTGCCAGCGCCATCATCAATGCCAACAAACCAGAGGCGGCCAGCCAGCTCTTGCGCCAGCCGCAAGTCGCCGATTACTTCCTGAAGTATGTTCAGGTCGAAGGCAGCGGCAAGGCGCCGGATGAAGTCATCAAGCAGCTCGACGCCACGCTGCACAAGCTCAAGGACATCGCGGCGCAGCCGACGCTCTCCGCGGATGACGTCAAGACCATCAAGTCCGAGACGGACGCCGTCCTCGCGCTGCTTTAGGGAGTCCCCGATGAAAACCCTCCTCTTCCTCCTCGCCTCCTTGATCCTGCCGGCCCACGCAGACGAAAACTCTGCGGAAAGTTGCCTGCGCACGAAGATTTGGGACGGCTACAACACCGGCTGGGCCGTCCGCACCGCCACGACAACCTCTCTCGGGCAAGGAGAGCATCGCATCTACCTTGTGACGCTCTACGCGGGCACCGAGTACAAGGTCATGGCGTGTGGGGATGACCTTGCCGGAAACGTCGACCTCGTCCTCTACGACGCGCTCGGAAACGAAGTCATGCGCGATCAGACGTCTGACCGTGAGCCGATCCTGAGCTATAAGCCGACGGCTACCGACACGTTCTACGTCGCCGTGCACGCCACCAAGGTGAACGACGCGGCGAAGAAGGCCGGCATCGCGACGGCGGTGACGTACAAGTAGCCCCGTGGAGGACGGCGCACTTCCCATCTCCCGTGAGGCGCGCCTGCGGGAGCGCTTCCGGGTCGCGTTGGCGGGCAAGGGCGTTGCGCACTCCGAGGATGCCGTCGGGTTCGCGGTAGCATTCGTGCGGCTCGTTCTGCGTGTGTCCATCGCATCAGCGGAGGACCTCGCCGCGCGCCGCGACGCCGTTCAGTTGGTCACCGGCCAACGCACGCAGCTCGGCGCAGACGACGTTGCAGCGCTGCTCCTGCTCGCGGAGTTGCCCGAATTTCGCGCCGTCGTGGAGGAGGGTGAGCTCGCCGCGTTCATCGCACGATTTGGCGATTCGGCCGGACGCATGATTCGGGAAGAAGAGGCGAGCGAACTTGATTTGGAAGGCTTTGCGCGAACCTACGGAACGGGAGAAGCGCTGCTACTCCTCGACGCGCTTTTTCATGTCATCACCAGCAATGGCGGACTCGACCGCAACGTGCTGCGACGCCTGGAGGCGGCGGCGATTGATCTAGGCATAGACGGCATGCTTTTCGCCGCGCTACGTCGTAAGCACGACGCACCGCACGCCGGCGGCGAATGGACGGTGGCACTGACCGGAGACAGGATCCGCATCGGCCGCTCTCCCGGCGGAGATATCGTGCTTTCGGACCCGCAGGTTGCGCTGCGCCACGCGGACCTGGTGAGGACGGACAACGGCGGATGGCGCATCGTCGACCAGGAAAGCGGGCGGCCCACCGTGCTGAACGGGCGGCCCGTCGCAAGCTCACCCGTGAACCACGGCGATGAAGTGCGCGTTGGCCCGTGCATCCTCCACATCGAGCCGGGCGGCACGGACCTGCGGATCCGCACCGACCGCAGTTTCGCCGCGCTCTCCGCTCGGCGCCTCACCCGCCGCATCGGAGAGGTCTCGCTTCTCGACGACCTGAGCTTCACGGTTTTTTCGGGTGAAGTCGTCGCGATGATCGGTCCGTCCGGGTGCGGAAAGACGACGCTGCTCAACGCGATTGCCGGGGTCAAGACCGCCGACAGCGGGCAGGTGCTGTTCGACGGCGAAGACTTCCACACCTTGCTGCGCGCCGAACGCCAGCGGGTCGGCATCGTGCCGCAGGACGACATCGTGCATCCCGAACTGACGGTGGAGGAGAGCCTGACCTTCGGCGCGCGCCTCCGGTTCGGGTCCAACACCACCGACGTCGAAATCGAAGGAGAGGTCAATCGCGTCCTCAACGAGCTGGGCATCGACCACATTCGCCGTTCGCGAATCGGAGACGCCTTACGACGCGGAATCTCCGGCGGCCAGCGCAAGCGCGTGAATCTTGGCCAGGAATTACTATCGCGATCGACGCGCGTCTTGTTTCTCGACGAACCGACGAGCGGGCTGGATCCACGCGCCTCGCAGGACATCGTTCGCCTCGTTCGGCAGCTTGCGGACCGCGGCCGTATCGTGTTCATCGTGACGCACGACCTCACCCCGCAGGTCATCGCGCAGGTCGATCACCTCATGGTGCTCGCGCCGGGCGGACGCCTCGCCTTCTTTGGCCCACCGCAAGCGGCTTGCAAATACTTCGGCGTCCAGACGCCGGACGCGATCTTCAACCGATTTTCCGACAAACAGCCCGCGGAATGGGGAGACGCCTACCGACTCTCCGCGGACGCACGCGTCTACGTTTTGGCCCGCGAGCATCTGTTGACGCTCGAAGGCGCCCGACCCGCTTCCCAAACCGCGCCCACGCCGCCCCCGCGCCGTTCTGGTGTGAAGCAGGTTCAAACGCTGGTGCGTCGGTATGCGCTCGTGAAGGGGAGAGACGTTGGCGGCCTGATCGTCCTCCTGGCACAGGCGCCAATCCTCGCCGGCGTCATGAAAATTGTCTTTCGCGCGCCCACGAAAGAGATGCTTTTCATGCTTTCGCTCTCGTGTCTTTGGTTTGGGATGAGCGCCAGCGTCCGAGAGCTCATCAGCGATCGGGTGATTTGGCTGCGGGAACGTCGGGTTGGCGTGCGCCCCGTTCCCTACCTTGGCAGCAAAGTCGTCGTGCTTGGCGCGCTCGTCGGCGCGCAGTGCGCGGCGTTTGCGTTGATGAACATGCTCCTTCATCCAAGCATGTTCCACAACGGTTTCGGCGCCTTTTCGTTGATGGGGGTCGCCGCGTTGACGGGCATCTGTGGGATGACACTGGGTCTCGTCGTCTCCGCGCTGAACCAATCGTCGGAAGGCGCGGTGGGGATGCTCCCGCTGCTACTGATCCCGCAGATCAGCTTCTCGGGGCTCCTCCTTTCGCTTCGTCACATGAGCGGATTTTCGCACGCAATCACCAACCTGAACCCCGCGCGGTACGCCTACGACGCGATGCTCAAGGTCGGCACCCGAATCGCATCGGTGCCCGAGCGCGGCACGGGGGACTGGGTGATTCGCGAGGTAAAGGGCGACCTCTACAACCTTGGGTTCAAACCCGCCGCCCCCGACGACATGGGTCTGTCCATGGGCCAGCTCTGTGCACGGCTGATCGCGTTCGGTGTGCTTTTCCTGAGCGTTGCCCTGTGGCGTGTGTGGCGGCGAAAGGCGGATTGAGCGGCAATCATGCCGCGGCGGCTCCTCTGTGCGCCAACCGTTGGGAGCCGTCCAAAAATAACTGGCTGCACCGAGGGCGTCGGCGCGCCGCGAGCGCAAGGCGAGAAGAGCGAGCATACGCCAGTATGTGAGCGATGAGCAACGCAGCGATCGTGGATGCGACGGCGGCCGAATGCGTCAGTAATTTTTGGACGGCGACTTACATGGCTCGACATGAATCCCGAGACCCTGTTCAGCGGCGACAACGCCGCAACCCTTGAAGCGCTCTACCTGCAATACCGGAACGACCCCACATCGGTGGACGCAGCCACACGAACGTTATTCGCCGAGTTCAACGGTTCGATTCCTGCGGTGCCGAGAGCGGAGGCGCGCAGCATCTTCAACCCCCGTGGCACGTCCACTCCGTCCGAGTCGCGCGATCTTGCGGCCGCCGACCGGCAGGCCAAGGTCGCCCGCCTCATCAACGCCTACCGGGTGCAAGGTCATTTCCTCGCGGACATCGACCCCCTCGACCTTGCCGCGCTCGACGCCCACCCGGAGTTGGACCCCGCCTACTACGGGCTTTCTACCGCCGATATGGAGGCCAACGTCTCCACTTCACCGACGTACGGGCTTCCGCCGTACGCCAAGGCACGTGACATTCTTGCGCGGTTGCGGGCGATCTACTGCAACAACATCGGCGTCGAGTACATGAACCTGCGCGACAACGACCAGAAGCACTGGGTGCAGGAGCAGTTTGAGCGGCGCGTGGATGCGCCGACGATGCCCCGGGCAACGCAGCTCCGCATGCTGGAAATGCTGACCCGAGCCGACGGATTCGAGAAGTTCCTCGGCGTAAAATTCCAGGGATACAAACGATTTTCTCTCGAGGGCGGGGAATCGTTGATTCCACTTCTGGATCTCCTGCTGACGGAATCCGCGGATGCTGGGGTTGTGGAAGTCGTCGTTGGGATGGCGCACCGTGGACGGCTGAATGTGCTCTTGAATGTCCTGCGCAAGCCGCCGGCACAAATGTTGGCCGAGTTCTCCGGCCACACGGCCGTCGACCTCGACGCCGGTAGCGGAGACGTAAAGTATCACCTTGGGTATTCCTCGGATGCCGTCACCGCCAACGGCAAAAAGCTGCACCTGTCGCTGTGCTTCAATCCGTCGCATCTTGAGGTCGTGAGCCCGGTGTGTGAGGGGCGCGTGCGGGCCAAACAGGATCGCGCAGGAGACAAGGCACGCGAGCGGGCGTTGCCGCTCTTGATTCACGGAGACGCGGCGTTTGCCGGCCAGGGCGTCGTCGCCGAGGTGCTCAATCTCTCGGACCTTCACGGCTACCGCACTGGCGGTACCGTCCACATCGTCATAAACAACCAGATTGGCTTCACGACGTCGCCAACCGAAGGCCGCTCCACTCCCTACTCCACGGACGTCGCGCGCATGCTGGGTGTCCCGATCTTCCATGTCAACGGAGAGGACCCCGAGGCCGTCGCACACGTCGTGCGGATCGCCGTGGAATGGCGCCAGCGTTTCCATCGCGACGTCGTGATCGACATGTATTGTTTTCGACGCCATGGCCACAATGAAATGGACGAGCCGGCGTTCACCCAGCCGCTCATGTACCGGAAGATCGGGGAGCACCCCGGCGTGCGAGAAATCTACCTTCGCTCTTTGATTGCCCGAGGCATTGTCACCCGTCCCGAGGCCGAAGGCATGGAGGCCACCTTTCGGGCAGAGCTGGATGACGCGCTCCGACTGGTTGCCACCAACGGAAAGGCCGCGCCCAGCGCTCTCCAGGGACTATGGGCGAACTACCATGGTTCTACCCCGGACGAAGCCGACACGACGGTCCCGAAGGCGGCGCTGTCGGGGCTTCTGCGCCAGCTCAACGTTGTTCCGGCGGGCTTCAACGTCCATCCCAAGCTGCTCCGGCTCTTCAAACTGCGCGAAGAACAGGCCGACGGAAAGAAACCGTTGGATTGGGCCGCAGCGGAGCAGTTGGCGTACGCATCCCTTGCAACCAGCGGACATCGCGTCCGGTTGAGCGGTCAGGACGCCGGTCGCGGCACGTTTTCGCATCGTCATGCGCAGTTGATGGACCAGCAGACGGGCGAGTGTTGGGTGCCGCTCGCGCATGTGCGCGAGGGTCAGGCACCCTTCGACGTCGTGAATTCCCTGCTGTCGGAGGCGGCGGTGCTCGGCTTCGAATACGGCTATTCCCTCGACTACCCGGAAGCGTTGGTGTTGTGGGAGGCGCAGTTCGGCGACTTTGCGAACGGGGCGCAGGTCATCATCGACAACTTCCTGGTCAGCGGAGAAGCCAAGTGGAACCGGCTTTCCGGACTGACGCTCCTCCTGCCGCATGGCTATGAGGGCCAGGGACCGGAGCACTCCTCTGCGCGCATCGAGCGCTTCCTGCAGATGGCGGCCGAAGGAAACATTCAGTGTGCGAACTGCACAACACCGGCCCAAATCTTCCATCTCTTACGACGCCAAGTGGCACGGCGCGTGCGCGATCCGCTCATCATCTTCACGCCCAAGTCGTTGTTGCGGCATCCCGAGTGCGTGTCCACGTTGGACGAGCTGTCCACAGGTCGTTTCGAGGAAGTGATCCGCGATGGAGAGGGGGCATCGCGCGTCGTGTTTTGCTCCGGAAAGGTCTATTTTGATTTGCTGGCGGCGCGCGAAAAGCGCGAAGCAGCCGGTCGAAAGCGGGAAGTTGCGTTGGTGCGCGTAGAGCAGACGTATCCCTTTCCGCTCGCACAGATGCAAGCCGAAATCGCGCGCCATCCGGGTGCCTCCGTCGTGTGGTGTCAGGAGGAGCCGGCGAATATGGGTCCATGGCCATTCGTGGCGTTGCAGTTGATGGAAGCCGGCCTGCTCATGTCGTATGCGGGCCGAAAAGCCCGGGCGTCCCCCGCCACCGGCTACCCGGCGCGGCACGAAGCGGAGCAAACGGCGCTGGTCGAAGAAGCACTCGGATAGCCGGACGTTCGGATCCGGGCAATCGCTTTGCGATTGCGTTTGGACGACAAAAGCGACGACATTGCGCCAGACCGCGCGGTAGGATTCCCGCATGCGTCTCCTTCTGCTCTCCGCATGCATGGTGTTCCTCATCGTGACCTGCCAACCTGACCGGTCGGGCGGGAAGGTCGGCGGCGACGACACCGGTGGCAACCGCGACACGGCCGCCGACGCGGACACCGATGCCGACACCGATGCCGACACCGATGCCGACACCGACGCCGACGCCGATGCCGACGCTGACGCTGACGCGGATGCTGACGCCGACGCGGATGCTGACGCCGACGCCGATGCCGACGCTGACGCTGACGCGGATGCGGATGCCGACGCGGACGCTGACGCTGACCCGAACGCGTGCTCGGAGGCCAACGGTTGCATCGTCTACGCCTGCTTCTGCGGCGAGTGCACGGACGCCGACATCCAGTGCGTGACCCAATCGTGGGCCGACGCGAATCCATGCATGCTGATGTGTCCCGTCAGCGATTGCCCCGCGCTCACGACGACGACCTGCGGGTGTGATGCGGGCACCGGAGCCTGCGCCAAGGAGTAGCGTGCGGTGGGATGGGGAGGCATTCGTCGTTTTCGGGCTGCCGCGGCGTCGGTGCGCGGCCGCGCCGACGCGAGTCGACGGCAGTCCCCAACGGGCGCGCTGCGGCGAGACGACGCCGGACACGATCGCTGGGCAGAGGCCTCGCGGCCAATTATCGGCCCAGATACGGTATCTGACCGGGGATATGGCCGCGGCGGCGCCGATGCGCGCGGCGTCGCCGATGCGCGCCGCGGCGCCTCGCCGCGGATCCTCGCCTCCACCCGATCGTCCAGATCAGGGCGTGCTTCGATAAGGCCCGCCGATATGCTCCAGATCGACCGGCGGCGATGCGAGCGCGGGGCGGCTCGGATCGCACACGACGTGGGTCAGCGGCACGTCCGTGGCGCGCCGGATCAGGCTCGGAAGGTCGAGGCCGAGCCAAGCCGACATACCGAGCGGCAGGGTCGAAAGGATGATCTCGTCAAACCGTTCTTTTCCAAGCGCATCCAGCACGGCGTCGTACGCGACGTGATCACCAACGCGACCCTGAACCACGGCACCAAGGGCGCGCAGCGACGCCACCGCTTCTCCCGCGCGGGCGGCCGCGGTTTTGCACGCGGCGCCCTCTTCCCAGAGGTACGTGCCGTCCGGCGGCAAGGTTGGCGCAGGCGCTCGCCGAGAAGGAACAGGCCCTCGCCAACGAGGCGCAGGCATTGGCACGCGAGGCCTGAAGGTTCGGCAAATCAACGGCCGTACCCGACGGCCGCTTCGTGCCCCGACGATTCGAAACACGAACACCCGCCGCGCTGCCTGCCATACTGGGCCACCATGATCCACCTGCTGTCCGCCTGCAACGACTACGGTTCCCTCGCCGAGGTGGAGGTGCAGGCGGCGCAACTCTCCGCTGTCGAACTCGGCACCGTCGCCTTGCTCGTCGGTGCCGTAAACGGACGGGCAATCCTTGAGATCACGCGAATCGACGGCGGAACGCAGTCGCACGCGGTGACCCTCGAAGGCAACGTGCTTGGCTTGGTCGTGGAGATCGACAGTGTCATCGATTTCGACGCACCGACCGAACTGGACATTTCGCAGGTAGACGGCATTCCAACGGGTGGCGACCTGCTCGGCGTCTACCGGGGCATTTCGTACGGCGCCGCCATCGGAATCGGCGTCAATACCCACGCTCTGGAAAACGCCAGCGAGGTGGAGATCGATCGAAGCTACTTTGCCGCGGGTCTGGCGGTCTTCGCAGGAATGGAGTGGATGGACATCGAGCCGGAGGGGGCCGGCGCCGACGCCCCCGACTCCGACGAGGTAGATTGAATCAGCGCACGGGCACGGCCTCGACGATGCCGGACGCCTTCCCGCGGCAGGTGCCGAAACTCTCCCCCGTGCCGCCGGAGCGCCGGGGCGGTGATACCGTGTTGGTTCGCATTCGCTTACCGGAGCCCCCATGATCCCGCCCGCGCTCACCTTGCTCAGCCTGACTGCCTGCGGTCCGGAGTGCGCGGGCGGCAAGGTCGAACAGGATGGAGAATGTGTGGCGGACACCGACACCGCCGCCGACGCGGACACCGACGCGAGCACCGACACCGACACCAGCACCGACCTCGACTACACCACGGTGTATGGCTCCAGGATGGTGGCGATTCAGGCAGGCGCGTACACGATGGGGGGCGGTCTGGGCGACCCGGAGGACGCCTACACCGAGCACGAGGTGACCCTCACGCGAAACTTCTGGATCGGGGCGTCGGAGATCACCCGGGGGGCGTGGGAGTCGTGGAGTGGGGGTTCGCGGTGGCCGTACCGGAGCATGCCGGGCTACCCGTGCACGACCTCGACGACGACCGCGGATTGCCCCGTGGACAGCGTCTCGTGGCACGACGCGGCGCGGTACGCCAACGCGCTGTCGAACGCCGAGGGGCTCGCCCTCTGCTACCTTGCGGACGGCACGGAACTCGCGGCGGAGTACCTCGCGGACCCCTACGCCTGCCACGGGTACCGGCTGCCGACGGAGGCCGAGTGGGAGTACGCGGCGCGGGCGGCGGAGGACACGACGTACTCGGGGTCGGATACGTCGACGGACGTGGCGTGGACCTACGAGAACGCCCGCTCGGTTCGCACCTACGCCCACGAGGTGGCGACGGTGGCGCCAAACGGTTGGGGGCTAACTGACATGAGCGGAAACGTGTGGGAATGGACGAACGACTGGTACGGAAGTGACTACTACGGCACGTCGCCCGCCGCGGATCCGCCCGGGCCGTCGTCGAGCTTCGCCCGTGTCATTCGCGGTGGCTCCTGGTACAACGTCTCGTCGAGCGCGTACGTCTCCTACCGCCTCTACGTCGGCCCGTGGTCCGCCAACAACAACGTCGGCTTCCGCGTTGCGAGGTCGAGCCCTTGACCTGATCCGGCGGGGCGCCCAACCGGAGCAGGCGCCGACGCCCCCGACCCTGACACAGTAGACTGAACCATCGAAATGCCAGTTCCGCAATCGCACCACGCAACAGCCCCGGCGACCCTCCTCGTGGTTCTGAGTGCGGCGCTCCTCGGTACGCCGATGGCGTGCGGCCCCTCCGGCGCGCACCCCGCCGACTGCGCCGTTGCTCCCGCCGTCCTCTACGCTGACGCCGATGGCGACAGTTTCGGCGACCCCGACAACCGCATCGTCACATGCGACGCTCCGACCGGGTACGTCGCTGACTCCACCGACTGCGACGACGCCAACCCGACGTCCAACCCCGCCGCCGTTGAACGATGCGACGCCGCGAATTCCGACGAGGATTGCGATGGGGTCGTGGACGACCGCGATGCGTCACTCGACCCGTCTACCCGCCAGATGTTCTACGACGACGTCGACGGTGACGGCTTCGGCGACGCGGCTACCGCCGCCGCGGCGTGTGACGCACCCGCCAACGACGTCACCGACGCCACCGATTGCGACGACGCGGAGGCCACCGTCCACCCCGGCGCCGCGGAAGTGTGTGACGGCTTCGATACCGACTGCGAACCCGCGTCGAGCGAGTCCGGCCTTACGACGTTTTTCGCCAGGAACGGTGCCCCGGACAGCGCCGTGGACCACACCGCCGAGTGGGCCGCGGGCACCGCCGACAACCCCGCTCGCATCACGCTGACGGAGCCGGGCACCCTCGCGGTGTGCGCGGGCGAGTGGCACGCGGCGATCACGATGACCACGGACGTGGACCTCGTCGCCCCGAACGGTGCGGAAGACACGACGATTTCCGCCGGTCGTGTCGCCCCTGTCGTGACCCTGAGCGGCGGCGATCACGTCGTCACAATCCGCGGGCTGACCCTCCGCGACGGCGCCGGAGCCGCGGGATTCTCCGACGCCGAACCGGCGCGAACGGCCGGAGGAGGCGTGACCTGCAGGGGAAACTCCACATTGAACATTCACGACGCTGTCCTGACCGACAACGCCGCCGAGCTCGGCGGGGGCGTCGCAACGGACGAATGCCTGCTCTACCTCTGGTACAGCGTCATCCTGGGAAACACCGCCGACGAAGGCGGCGGCGTCTACATTCGCCGCGGCAGTGTCGAGCTGAACCATGCAACGGTGGTGAGCAATACGGCGCGCGTGACCGGCGGCGGCATCGCGGTTGCGCCGGAATCCGACGAGAGCGCCTTTCTCGCCGTTGCGAACACGGTCGTGAGCGGGAACACCGCCCCCACCGCGGGCGGCCTGCGCATCCAACCGGCCGTTCTGGTGCAATGCTACGGCGACACGAACGAGGTCACCGGTTTCCTGGGCAACACGTCCGAAACGGGCGGCGCGGTCCTGCTGAGTGGCTCCGCGACATTCGAATCCCTGCGGTGCGACTTTGGCGCGGCCAACTCCACCGACGACAACGCTCCGACCGATGTCACCGCCGACGACGGCGACCACGCGTATGCCGACGACGCCGACTTCGTCTGTTACCGCGGTGCATGCGAGGAAAAGTAGTCATCCGCCACGCACAGCGGCATGACAAGGTGGCCATAGTACCAGGTGAGATCGTCCATCGTGCCCGACGCGTGCGAGGGCAACTCCGCGAACGCGCTCTGACACGCCGCCGCGTACTCTGGCCGCGCTCGGGCAGGTGACGTCGCAACCCACACCTGCGCGCCCGCGGCATCTGCAAACCGGCCCGCCACTCCCGCAACGCACCCCATGTCCCGAAACGGCGCCACCATCGACGCGACACCCGGGTACGGCGGCTTCCCCTGCATCGCCTTGCCCCACGCGCCAAGTCGTGTCGCCATCGCGGTGCACGCCGGGGGCGGTGCCGTCGCAAGGGAACCGTCGGCCAACGCGTCGATGACCGCGACGATCTCCCGTTCGCGGAAGCCAAGCATCGCGACGCGCGCGCGCTCACGCTGCTCTCCCCACGCAGCAATCTGGCGGGCTTGACCAACCAACCAGGCGCGCGTCTCGTCATCGCCCTCGTGCGCCGCAATCCGGGCCTCGACGCGCGTGCGCAGTGCGTCATCGACGCCCATCCACCGGGCGCGCACCGCGTCCATCGACCATTCCAGCCGTTCGGAGAGGGTCACGCCGTAGTTCCAAACAATCTCGCTCCCGACGCCATGCGCCGCCACGGCGGCCGCAATCGAAGCAAGCTCCGTCACCTGCTCCGGCGGCGACACGCACCGCGTCATCGTGGTGAGCATGTCCGGCGAACGCGGCACCGAAAGCAACATGTCCGGGAAGTTGTACAAGTACCGCCCCGTGGACGCGAACAACACGGCAGCGTCGGTTTGAACACGGAACTCGAAGTCGCGATTGCTGCTCGGGCTCTCCGCGTCCGTTGGCGTGAGGCCAATACGTTCGCCAGCGATGCGCATCTCGGTCCAGAGTGCTTTGTAGCCGCCCGTCGGCGTCGTTACCTTCCAGCCGACGCGGTCGAGGTAAGCCCGCATTTCGGCGTACCGCTGGCAATCGCGACCCTGATCCTGAAGGGCCAACAACCGGACGCCGAATTCCGCCACGGTCCGCCGGTCTTTTCCATCCTTCGGCTCCGCAAACGTCGCGACCACCTTGTCCAACACGTCTGCGCGTGCCTTTCGGTCCTTCCGCAGCTTCGCCGCCGCCATTCCGTCTAATGCCTGCCGAAGCCCCCCGAGCGCGGTCGCCGCTTCGCGAAACGCGGGATCCGCGGAGAGCGCCTCTCCAAAGGCCGTCTGCGCCTCACCGAGGTTTCCTTCGTCCTGCCTCGCCAAACCCTCCCCATAGGCCGCAAACGCATCGAAATCGCGCGTCAGCACGGAGGCGAGAATCCGCTGCCGCGCGTCCTCCGCCAGCGTGACTGCCAGCCCCCCCAACAATTCGGCAACCAAACGCTTTTCGACATCAACAAACGAACTTGCTGGGCCTTGCGCGTCGGTTGCGCGAACCACCGCCCCGGACTCCACGCCGACCAGGCGCACGTCCATCAAAAACTGCCCGCCTACAACGCTGTAACTTCCCGTGACCACGAACTCCGCGCCGAGCCCGCGACCCACCCGCTGTGCGCTCTCCGCGTCCACAAAACCCGTCTTGGCAAGGGCAATCTCAGCGAGTAGCGCGTCTAGCCTCGCCCGCTCGACCAGCGTAATCCCCGGCGCATGGGCAAGGTCGGTGACCAGCATTCCCGCCAACGCCTTGCCAAGGCCGTCATACGCCTGTCCGCCCGCCCCTTGCTCGAGCGGCAAGACCGCCACCGTCGATGCCAACGCCGCGGAGATCAGCCACCACATCGCCGCGACGTATTCCGGCGTGGGGTAGAATGGCCCTCCACCCGGGCCGGCCATTGTTCTTCGTTCTTCTCGCCGCGTGCGTCTCCACAGACGACCATGAATCCTCCGATAACGATGCAAATACCTGCGTCCTCGACTGCGAAGGAGATGCTGACACGGACGCCGATTCGGACACGGACGCCGATTCGGACACGGACGCCGATGCCGACAGCGATTCGGATAGCGACGCCGACGCCGATCAGGGGCGGCGCTTCGACCATTTCGTCGACACCACCGACGCCTACATTGGCGACACCACCTGCCTCGGCGACGATCCGCCTCAGCCCGACGAGGCGTGCCACGAGGTCATGACCGTCAGCGGCAGCGTGCGCGACTTCCAGGACAACGACGTCGTTGCCGACGCGGACGTGGCGTGGTGGACGGACGACGACCCCAGCGGCGCCGCGGACGCCCAGTCCACAACGAACAGCAGCGGCCAGTTTTCACTGAGCGCCTGGGCGTGCCAGCCGATGGCGGTCCGGACCTCCACTCCTCCAGAATGGGAACAGACGGTGGATACTCTCCGCCAGCACACGGTGTACGGATGGGAGTCCGACGGAAAAATCAGCGTGGTCGCTGCCTCTTTTGGCGAGTCAACGGCGAGACTCATCCCCGCGCTGGTGGGCGACGCGTGGGACCGTGCGAGCGGGCTGATTTCGGGAATCGTCGTCGATTGCGCCGGTGACGCCGTTGAAAACGCCCAGATCTTCGTACACGACGCTGGCGGAGACGGCGCGTCCGACATGGAGGTCTACTACTTTGACGACGACACCCTGCCTGCGGCGCACGACGACCAGCCAGACTCCAGCGACAATGGACTGTGGGTTGCCATCAACGTCCCCCCGGGAGAGTGGACGGCGGACGCGTGGGGCTGGGACGGCGGGGAATACGTATTGCTGGGCTCAACGCCGCTCCTCGCCACCGCCGGCGCCGCCACCATCCTGGAAATCGTGGCCGGTCAGGACGACGGCATCGACTGGCCGGCGTCGTGCACCGACGCCTGCGGCGAATGAGGTTTCTGGAACGTCACACAACGACGCGGGCGGACGCGTTGGCGTCCGGCTAACCGATCCGCAATGGGAACTATCGCATGAGCTGGCTTCAACGCACCATCAAGTGGTTTCTCCCTGAGGAAGGTCGTTTTTTTGACTATCTCGACGCCGCCGCCAAGGCCGCCGTCGATGCCGCTGACCTCTTCAACGCGCTCACAAAGGCGCAGGGTCGCGACCAACAGCTCATTCTCGTCGAACGCATCCGGGATGCCGAGCACGATGGCGACCGTGCGAAGAAGGACATGAGTGACGCGCTGGACCGCACCTTCGTCACCCCCATCGATCGCGAAGACCTGTACCACCTCGTCGGCGCGTTGGAAAATGTCTCCGACTTCATCGCAGCGACCGCGAACCACCTCACGGTCCATCAGATGGACACGCTGCCGGAGGGCTCGCGGGAGCTGAGTGACATCCTCGTCAAGGCGACGGCCCAATTCCAACTTGGCGTGACCCTCCTCCGCGACATGCGCAATGGCGAGAAGATCCGCGCCGTAGCCATGTCCCTGCAATATCTGGAGCATGAGGCCGACGTCATCTTCCGGCTGCGCCTCGGAGACCTGTTCTCCAATGAGAAAGATGCGATCCGGTTGATTAAACATAAGGAGTTCCTCGAAGGACTAGAGAATGCGGTGGACCGGTGTGCGTCCGTCGGCACCAGCCTCGAAGCCATCATGATCAAGAACGGCTGAGCCGTGACGACGTTTGCCCTGCTCGTGCTGGTGATCACTGCCGCGCTGATCTTTACGTACACCAACGGTTTTTACGATACGGCGAACACCATCGCGACCGTCGTTTCCACCGGCGTCCTGCGCCCGCGAACCGCCGTGTTGATGGCGGCCACCCTGAACGTGGCCGGGGCGTTCGCGGGTACCGCCGTCGCGGCGACCATCGGGAGGGATCTCATCGACCCCGCCTCCGTAACGTTGACGCTGGTCCTCGCCGCGCTCGTCGGTGCCATCGCGTGGACATTGTTCACGTGGTACTTCGGGATTCCGTCCTCGTCCTCGCACGCATTGGTGGGCGGGCTGGTCGGCGCAACCTGGGTGTCCGCCGGCCGAGACCACATCCTGCGCGGCGGCATCGACAAGGTCGTAAAGGCTCTGGTGCTTTCTCCATTTCTCGGGTTCGGCGCCGCCTTTGTCGCGATGATCGCGGTCTACTGGATCGTGCGCCGTATGCCGCCAAACCGCATCAATATCGTATTTCGTCGCCTGCAACTGTGTTCGAGCGCGCTCGTGGCCTTCTCGCACGGAACGAACGACGCGCAGAAGTCGATGGGGGTGATCACGATGGCGCTGGTCGCGACCCAGAGCGCGCCGACCGATCTTGGAAACTTCCCGGTTCCGCTCTGGGTAACGGTCGCATCGGCGGCCGCGATGGGCTTGGGCACGGCCATGGGCGGCTGGCGGATCATCCAAACCATGGGCACGAAGATTTTCAAGTTGCGCCCGATCCACGGATTCGTGGCGGAAACAGCGGCCGCCTCCGTGATCCAGTTTTGCTCGGTGTACGGGCTCCCGACCTCTACGGCCCACTGCATCACCAGCGCGATCATGGGCGCCGGCGCTACAACCCGCCTGAGCGCGGTGTCCTGGGGCGTCACCCGTGGCATCGCCGTGGCGTGGCTGTTGACCATCCCCGCGAGCGCGCTGATCGGCGCCGGTGCCTACAAGGTTTGCGTCGCGCTCCACCTCTGAGGAGCGGCGCGGCGCGTCTACGCCGCGGCCACCCATCGCGAAGCCCGTACCGCCGCCTCGATGACCGTGGCGCCGTAGTCGTCCGCGCCCATGGCAAACGCCGCGCGAATCTCGTCAACACCGCCAGCCTCGCCGATGACGACGACGCGGACGCCCCGATCACGGAGGGCAGCCACCAAGCCACGCGCATCGGAGAGCGCAACCAACGCCACCGCCGGTGCCTCCGCCTCCATTGCCCCGCGCACGGCCGCCGGCGACCACACGAACCGCACATCCACACGCTCTCCAAACGCTTCCGCAACCGCGCCACGCGCGAGTATATCGGCGTGAAGCACAAGGGCCGCGGGTCGGGCGACCGCACAAGCACTCGCGCGCCCACCGGTGACGGCGTGGATTGCAGGCGCCACGACGTCCGGCGCGGCAACCACCTGCATCGGGGCCGCAGCAGCGCCCGTCGGCACCGGACGGAGCCTCGGCGCAGCAGACAAACCGACCGCGCGAGGCTCAACAGCCGCCGCCTTCGGCCACGACCACGACGGGCGCGCCGGCACGTTCCGATGGATCTCGGACGCCGCAACCTCACCGGCGGCGGCGCGATCCATCGCGACGGTACGGATGCACCGGCGGCCAACCGCGACTGCGCACTCGCCAATGCGTCGCAGCGGCGCGCCATCCGCAATCGCCTCGCGCAGTGCATCATCGACGACCACCAGTTCGAACAGCGCGCGCAGACCGTCTGTGCCCCGGTAGCGACACGATGGGCAACCCGGGCCCGCGACGGGCGCCAGGAACGTGCTCGCTCCGTGCTCCGGCGCGAACTCCGGCGCACACGCACCGTGCGCGCCGACCTGCTCGCTCCCCATTCCGGGAGAGCACCACGCACACACGCGCCGCACCAAACGCTGGTGCAACGCACCGCGAAGCGTCAGCGCCAACACCGTTCCGGGTGCGCCCAACTCGCGCAACCGGGCGATCGCCTCCGGGATGCCGTGGGTGTGCACCCGACCGAAGACCAGTTCTCCGCGTTCCACAGCGGCCAGCGCGTTTGCCACGCTTTCGGCATCGCGCAGCAGCATCACCGGCACACCGGCGGCAGTTGCCGTGCTTGCGCAACCGGAGCCTTCAGGTCCAACGAGTAAAACCAGCCCGTGACCACGGGAAAGCCCGGACCATGCGGACTCCACTGCCGGCGACATTCCCAGGTCCGCCGTCCGGCGCAACGACGACGCGAAGCGAATGACGAGCGCACCGCCCGCAGGACCCGGTCCCGCCGACGCAATCGTAGGCACGGTCCGCTCCCCGATGGCAATCGACATCCGCGCGACCACCGACCGCCGCGATTCTCCGGGCTCAAGGCCAGCCACGACTTTCAGTCGCGCCACGAGCATTGACGTCATCGCAGCCGGAATCTCCATCACGTCGGTAGAAACGCCGTCGTAGACGTGACGAACGATTCCGCTCTCGATACGAAGCTCACGCGAACCAAGCTCCACCGCGTGGGCGAGGAGCGCAATGGCGACGTCAACAACCGGCTTTCCCGGCCCTCGTTTGAGGCGTGCAAGGATGGCTCGCGTGTCCAACTCCATCCCCGTGGGAGAGAGGACGGGCGGCCGCTCGTCGGGCGTCAGCTTCTGGAACGCACGAGCAACGGCGGGAGAGGTGTCGTAGTGTCGGCGAATCGCCTCCAAAATGCGCTCCTCCGACGCGACGGCCACCACCGGCGCGGCAACGCCCAACAACCCCGCCAACTCCCGCACCGCCGGAGCCGAACGCGGCTCAGACATCGCAAGGACAAGGCCGCTTTGCCCCTTGAGGGGAATCGCTCGGTGGCGCTCCGCGACATCCCGCGGCAGCTTCCATAGCGCAACGGGATCGACGGGCTCCCGGAGCGGATCTACATAACGGAGGCCGAATTGCGTCGCGACGGCACGCGCCAGGCGCTCCGCCTTGACCTCGCCCATCTCGACGAGGAGGGTACCGAGCCGCTTGCGCCCGCGCGCCGCACGCTGCGAATCGAGCGCCGACGCCACGGCGCCCGCCGAAACGCCTTCGTCCTCCGTCAGGATCTCGCCCAGCATCCGCGCGCCGTCCATGCCGAACTCCTCGGGATCGATGCGCGCATCCCATGGCCGGGGATCGGATCGGGGAGCGGGCGGCGAGAGGGGGAGACGAGCGGCGGCGGCGAGATCAGTGAAACGTGATCGTCACCGTGCCCGCGGCGAGGCAAGCCGCGCCGAGCACCGCCCCCGCGATGGCTGCAGCGGCGGCGACGTTGGTCTGCGCACCAAGCGCGGCAAGATCGTCCTGATCCTGAATGGCCGCGTTGTCGAGGTCATGGAACTGTGCGTTGAGCTCGGCGGATCGGCCAAATGCGACCACGGCGCCTACGCCGAGAGCCGCGCCGGTCACGACAAACGGCACGCTCACCGGGCTGCGGAGCCCGACGCGGATGCCGCGATGCCCCGGACGCAGCGGGCGCGGCGCCGCGACGACAACAGCGGCCGGCAACGGCTCGACCGGCAACGGCTCGACCGCGATCGGCGCGGCCGGGATCGGCGCTTCCTCACCCTTCGGGTCGTCGGCCCCCACGCATACGAGGTAGCGGGTGCGCCATTCGCCGTCCTCGACGCTCTGCACGATGGCCGCGCGATCGACGTAGACAAGGGCCCCGTCCACGCCGTCCACAACGGCGCGCCCGCTTGCCAGAGCGGGGGCCGCGCTCTGGGGCTCCGATCGCGCATACAGCCGCGCCAGCGCGGGCGAAGGATTCCACGCCGGGTCGGCCGCGCGGGCCGCGCGCATCTCCGAGATCGCTTCGGAGTCGGCGCCGCGAACGAGGGCATCTCTGGCCATCACACGGTGGTACAATGCCGCGTCGAGCGGCGTGATCGCCTCGGCGAGGCAGGGCAACATCGCCCGCGCGCGCGCCGGCGCTTCCGGGTCGTGCTGCGCCTGCATGAGCTGCATGGCGAGCGTGTCGGCCATCACGACGGTGTCACAGGCAAGGGCGCGACCGACCCACAGCCAGACCCACATCACCACACCCCACCGGGCCCGCCGTTGCTCCCCAAATCCGCGCGCGTGCCATCCGCATCCGTCAACGCGGGATTACCGGCGTCAAGGGCCGAAGACCCGGCGGAAAGCACGAAGCTGTCGTCCGTGGCGTCGCCATTGCAGGTGAACGTCAAGAGCGGTGCCGTGGTGATCAGCACCCCATCTCCCGTCGCCACGCCCGCCCCGAGGGTGGCCCCGCCGCCATCTCCCACCGCCGTCCAGGTCACTCGCATGGCGCCCTTTCCCCCAAGTGTGGCATCTCCCGCGCCGCCAAAGACAATCGCGTCCTCCAAATCCGCAATCGACCCGGCCACGCCGTCGATTTCTGCCGGCCCGTCGGTTCCCGCGACCCCGTCAAAGGCAAGGTCGGCAAACGCCACTGCCAGCGTTGCGTACCCGTTCCCGAGAAAAAAACCACCGCCGCGGCCGGTGGACACGTTGCACCAGGCACGCACTTGCTCCCCATCGAACGTGCTCTCCCCCATCCACACGCCGGCGCCCTCTGCTGCTGTGTTGCCCTCGACAACCAACTGCGCCGTCGTCACGGAAGCGCCGTCGTCCACGTAGACGCCTCCGCCCGTGACCGCGTGGTTGGTCTTGATGCTCACATGGGTCATATCGAGCGTACCGCCGCGCACGCACAAGCCCCCGCCCGCGCTCGTCAACGTCGTAAGGGCGCCCGTGCCATCGATCGACGTGTCCTCGTCCGGAAGCGGGACGCCCACGATGCGATCGTTGGCGAGCAGGAGGTCGGCGTCCTCCGCATAAACCGCGCCTCCGCACAGCGTCCACGTCGTGTCCGCGCCATCAACCGTTTCGATCGGATAGCCGCTGCCGCCGGTGATCGTAAAGCCCTCGATGCTGACGGCGCTCATGCCGATCACGGTGATGGTAGGCGAACACGCGGGCCACGAGGCCAAAGCGCACGGCCAGAGCCCTGGGTCGATGACGGTCACGGCGGGCCCCTCCGTGCTGGTGATCGCGACCGGGCCGTCACCCAAGTCGAGCGTCTCCGCATAGACGCCCGGGCCGACGACGATGCACGACGCGGATGTAGCGATCGCCTCCGTCAGCGAGTCAAACGGGTCTCCGAAGGCGCCGGTTGCCCCGGCGTGTCCCGTTGCCGCGTCCACCAAGCGGGGCGTTGCGCTGCTCGTATCCAGGCAATCGAGCGCGTTGGTCACAAACCCACTCTGGGGGACGCAATGGCGGCGCTTCCCGGCCGGATCCCCGAAGCCGTCCGCGTCGCCATCTCTCCACTCGATCCAATCGTCCACATGCCCATCACAATCATTATCGATGTCGTCCGGACAGATTTCGGTCGTGCGGCTGCTGCGGGCCGCGTCCGTGTCGTCACAGTCACCCGCACCCAAAACCCAACCGGACGGCGCGACACACAGCACAGGCGTGGCGGCCATATCCCCATCCCCGTCTCCATCGATGTCCGGGTAAAACGCGTCATCGTCCTGGCGACCATCACAGTTGTCGTCGAGCCCATTCTCACAGTCCTCGACAGCGCCGGGGTAGACGGCGGCCGCATCATCGTCACAGTCCCCCCCAAGCGCGGCGTACCCGTCGGGGATCGTGCACTGTTCGCCGCCGAGGCTTGGATCCCCAAATCCATCCCCGTCGGCGTCTTTCCAGACCGGAATCGTCATTCCGTCGTCCGTGGCGCCGTCGCAATCGTTGTCCACGCCGTCACAGACCTCGACCGCGCCCGGGTTGATCGTCGGGACGGTATCCGCACAATCCCCACCCACCGTGACGTACCCCGCCAGCGGAACACACGTGTTTATCCGCCCGATATCTTCTCCCCAGCCATCTCCATCCGCGTCCGGGTACCGGACCCGATGGTCGAGCCATTCGTCGACGATGCCGTCACAGTCGTTGTCCAGGCCATCACAGATCTCCGCCGCTTCGACGTGAATGGCGGGGTCGGCGTCATCGCAATCCCCCGCTCGCTCGGTCCACCCGTCGTCGGCCGCGCAGTGGTTCCCGCGTCTGTCCAGCGAACCATACCGGTCACCATCGGCATCCCGAAACATGCTGATCGTCTCGCCGACAGCAGCATCCCGGTCGTCACAGTCGAAGGGAAAGTGCACGTCGTCCCCGTCAGGATCGAGGCGCTGGTCCCAATCGGCGTCGAACAAAAGCGTGCAGCCGCTTGACAACAGCAGCAGCGACCCGCCGAGCATTCGGCCCCCGGCGTGACGATGGCGTGCAACCACCAACGCCGCCTCTACGCGGCCCGACGGGAGGTCGGCCGACGACGCGCGCGCACCATCAGCGCTCCGAGCCCGATGGCGAGTGCACCCGCCGGCCCCGCCATGCCGCAACGGGCCGGCCCCCCGAGTAGCGCGTCGTCATCACAGGCGTCGGAGGTGCCATCCTGGTCCACGTCGTGGCCCGCTCGGTCCCAAATCGTCGGACAGCCGTCACACACATCTCCCCGGAGATCCCGATCCTGATCGCGTTGATCCGGGTTGGCCTCGAACGCGCAGTTGTCACACCGGTCACCGATTTCGTCCAAGTCGTGGTCGATCTGCTTGGGGTCCGACACCTGTGGACACAGGTCGCACACATCTCCAAAGCCGTCTTCGTCGGCATCGATGCCGCCGTCGAAGGCATCGTTGGGGCACACATCGCACGCGTCACCGGTTGCATCTCCATCACGATCGTTTTGGTCGGAATTTTCCTCACCCACACAGTTATCGCAAGCGTTCCCCCAGTTGTCTCCGTCATTGTTCTCCTGGGTGGGATTCCAGAGCGTGAGGCAGTTATCACACTCTTCCCCGCTGCCGTCACCGTCGAGATCCTCCTGTGCGGGGTTGAAATGAGTCGGGCAGTTATCGCACTCATCTCCCAGGCCGTCCTCATCGGAGTCACCCTGACCCTGATTCTCGATGGTGGGACAATTATCGCAGGCATTTCCGAGATCGTCACAGTCCTCGTCCAACTGGTCGGTATTCGGCGTATCCCTACAATTATCACACCTGAAGATGACGGTCAGGTCAGGCAGTCCGTCCACCCCCAGCAGCGTGATCACACCGTTGGCGAGTCCATCAAGATCCCCATCGAGCGGAAGGAGAAAATATGCGCAACCGAACGAGCCGTAGTCATAGTACCAATCGGCCGTCGGATACGGAACGCCATTGGTGTCGATGTTGGCGGCACACTGCGGGTCCGAAAGATCCACCGGTTCCTCAAGATCCCAGTTGACCAGATTGCAATTGATGTCCTGAGTGAGCGTAGGATTTCCACACGGCTCGGCAAACGCGAGGGCGGCCCAAAGGAACGGGATCATTCGATGTCGTCCTCGGGCGGAGTGGGTGGCGGGGCCGGGGGCGGGGGAGTGACGACGGCGCCGGATTCACCGCTCCACGGAAGCGTAATCGTCGATGGCAGGTCTGGCACGGTATCGCCGGGCTCAAGCAAGCGAACGATGCGGAAAACCACGCGGCGGTTGGCTGCCAGCTCCGTTTCCGTTTCGCCCGATCCGGCGGGCTCCACCTCCCCCATCCCCTGAAAGCTGATCCGATCCGGATGGACGCCGGAGCGCACCAGCGCCTCCCATACGGCGCGTGCGCGGCGGCCCGACAGATCGTAATTATAGAGGTAGCTGCCCTCATCACTGGCGTGCCCCTGAATGACAACGTGCAGAATGCGGCCGTCCGTGCGTAACAGCGCAGCAACGGCCCGCAGCGTCAGCTCGGACTCTGTCAGCACACGCTCCGTGGCGAACTCGAACTGGATGGGATCGCGAATCGTGATCTCCTTTTTCTCGACGCGCGCCAACTCGCCTTCCTTCCAGACCGCAACGCGCTGCGGCGGCGGAGGCGGCGTGAGCACGATCACGATGTCGTCGTCCGGGATCTGCGCCTCCACGGCCCGGGGCGCCTGCGCGACGAGCGGACGCCGCACGCCTACCAACCAGCCCACAGCCACCAGGCCCCGTGCCGTCGGCGCGCCGACACCGCCCGACACACCCACGCCGGCACCCACGCCAACATCCACGCCCGCACCGGGATGACCCGCCAGTCCGGCCAACAACTCAATCGTCCGCGTCGCGAGCTGATCAGGACGGGCAACCCCCACGCCAACCAGCGCGGCATAGTCCAGCTCGAAGCGATTCGGAACCAGAGAAACCCGCGCGTGCAGCCCTGCGCGAACGTCACTGGAAGACGTCCATTGGACGCCGGAATCCTCCGTGGGGCGCGCGAGGTACGCCAGATCCAGCGTCGTCGTAAGGCGGCCGACCTTCGCATCTCCCACGAGGCCGACGGATGGCCGCACCCAGGGCTCACTCGTCCACGTATTACGGGTGCCGGTCGGCCACGCCGCCTCCACGCGCACGGCGCCGCCAAACGTGCGGGTACGCAAGAAACGCGCGCGGAGGGCCGTCCCCAGATCGCCTACACCGAGTCCATCGGCGCCGTAGGGCGTGTCATCCGACCCAAAGTTGAGTGCGCCGGGAAACACGACGCTTGCCCCCAACCAACGCGTCACGCCGACATCGGCCACCAGTGCCACAGCCAACCGCCGGCCCACCACAGCGCCGTCGTAGCCGCCCTGATGGAAATAGACCACGGGCTCATGTTCGTACTGCACGAGACTACTGACGCGGACGCGGCCAACCGCCGGCGCGGACGTCGAGTCCACCCCAGCAAAACCGTCGGGCCCGCCTCGGGGGCGAACCAACTCCACATCCGTGTCCCGCGGGTCCGGCAATTCGGCGTGCACCGTCATCGACAGCGCGAGCCAGATTCCCGAGTAAATGCGGCGATGCTATCCTGTCGAGGCCGCGGCGTTGGCACCGCCGCATCGGAGCGATCGGGATGCCGCTGATTCTCACTCTCTTGACGCAGCTCGCGCGCGCGGAAGACGCGGCGCCGACCCCGCCGGAGCCGCCCGTTTCCGCAGCCCGCATGGCGCGTGCGAACGCCGAACGCGTCGAGGCGCTCACGCTGACGCGCACGACCGACCACCCCTGGGCCGTGCACGACGGAAAGGGAGCTACCATCGATCTCCGAACGTGGGCGGCCCTGACCGGAGACACGCTGCCGCTTACGACGGCGGTCAACCGGCGGGGAGCCGCGACGGGGTGGCCCGTTCGCATTCTTGGCATCACCGTGGCGGGGGCAGGGCTCGCGCCCGCGCTCATCGCCTACCCGCCCAGTTCCGAAGGCCCGGGCAGCGTCGCGTGGCAAGAGAACACGACGCGGAACGACGCATTGACGGCGCTCGGCTTCGCGCTGGTCGGCACGGGCGTGGCATTGGTGGCGGTTTCGCTGACGAATGCGGGATCCGCCGACCCCGATGCGCCACTGTATCGATATCGCACGGGCGCGGAGGTAGACGCCGCGATCAGCGTCTACAATGCACGGTTGCGCGCGGAATTCGGTGGGCCGGGGGTCGGGGCGGTGAACTAGGTCGTGGTACGCCCCGCTCCCCACCGTGGGCGACTCAGACTCGCCGCCCTTGCGATCATCGCGCTTGCGGGAGCGCTGACGCTTACGCTGACACTCTCGTCGCGACGACTCGACCCGTTGCCGAGCACCCAAGCGCGCCTGACCGGACTCACCACACTGCAGGCGCGCCAGGTGGAGCAAGCGGCCGCCCCGCTCGCGCGCGATTGTATAGAAGGCGCTCTCGCTATCGTGGTGAACGGGAAGGTCGCCTACACCAACGGGTGGGGTCGAAAACGCGCCATCACACACCGATACCAGTGGGGATCGGTATCCAAGGTGGTAACGGCGCTGATTGCGATGCGTCTGGCCGAAGACGGAAAATTGAACCTCGATCAACCGATCTGGGAAATCGCCAGCCGCTACGAGGTGCTGATGCCCGCGGCCCGGCGGACGACTCCGCTCACGACCCGGCACCTGCTCACCCACACCGGCGGCGTCACCCGCCAGAAATTTCGCGACAGCGCCAAGATGTTCTTGAAATCACGGGGGAAGTACCGGTACTCGTCGAACGGGTATGGCGTCATCGGAGGCGTGCTTCGCGCCGCCTCGGGCCAGACCTACCCCGGGCTGGTGACCACATTCATCAATGACCGCCTTGTGGGCACGCGCATCACCGCAGCGCGCGACTCCTTCATCGCCCCGGCGGCGTGGGTCGTCAGCAACATTTCCGACCTTGGTTCGTTCGCGGTCGGCGTGCTCGATCATCGCTTCGTCAGCCCGGAAACGGCGCAGGAAATGGCGACGCGGCACGTCAAGATGCCTTCGTCCGAGGGCGACGATAGCGCGTTTGCTCGAGCGTTCGCCTACGGGGTCGGGTCGCGACCCGATGCGTACGGCTACGGTCTCGAAATCGCGGGCCCCGTGCACGCGCCGATCATCGCCCATTCGGGGAAGAACGGTGCAAAAAGGGCGTTCCTGTACCTCCGGACCGAGCAGCGGAGCGGCGTGGTCGGGTTCTGCACCTCACGGACCAAAAACGGCCCTGTACCGTGGTGGTCCGTGACGGATGCGGTGCTCGCGGGGCTCGATTAGGGGGCCACATGCGCACCTTCCTTCCGCCGTCTGCCGTTCGCGCCTTCGTCCCGGCTGTCCTGGCCCTCGCCTCGCTCACCGCTGGCTGCGTCGCGCCCGAAGGGGGCGCCGACTCTCCAGCGTCGGGCAACCCCGGTGCGCCCTCCCATCACCCGATCCCCAGTGTAGGACGCCGGCAGATCCGCGATGCGGCGTCGCTCGCGCGCACCACGGACCCCGCCCGCAGCGCCATCGGTGTGACGTACGACGGCGCCACCGGCGAGACGACGAAGGACGCGCCGTTGCCCCACTCCACGATTCCGGCGCTCGCATCGCCCGACGTAACGGGATTCGAGGTTCCGCGTCCGCCTCCCCCGCCGGCCAAACGGGGCGCCGACGACGCCCGGACCGTGGCGGACTCGACGACCTGGCCGGCGTCGGCGGCGGTCAGTCTGGTCGTCATCTACGACGAGGACCCCACCAACTCGTACTCCTGCTCGGGGGCGCTGATTGGCGCGCACCACGTGCTGACCGCCGGGCACTGCATCTACGATGTGGACGAGGGGTGGGGATGGGCCGACGAAATTTGGGTCATTCCGGGACGCAACCCAAGTGAGTGGTTCTATTGGTACGCCTACATGGTGGACCTGCACTCCTACAGTGGATGGACGGACGAGAGTGACTACGACTACGACATCGGCGTCATCACGCTCGACCGAAATATCGGGGAGTATACAGGTTGGTACGACACATGGTACGATTCCACCAGCAGTGACTACATCGGCCTCGACATGGAAATGTACCACTATCCGGCGGACGCCTTTGGGGACGGCGAAACGCTGTACCACAGTGAAGACGAAATCACGGATGCCGACAGTCTCAGCATCCGCCATCAATTGGACATGACGGGCGGGTCCAGCGGCGGCAACCTGTGGGTAGACGATGATGGAGATGGTACGCCGGAAGTTGCGGCGGTCAACTCCTGGGCGGTGGCGGATGGGAGTGACGACAATGGCGGGCCACGGCTCTCCAGTACACGAATCGCCAACCTCAACGCGTGGATCGCCGACGACGACGAGCCCACCGACCTGGCCGACCTGGCCGACGCGGGCGCGGACGTCGGCGATAAGTGGCTGAAGACCGGCGATATGCTGACCCCGGACGCCTACGTTTACAATCTTGGCACCGCGGCAACGGGGAGCTACTCGCTCAAGGCCTACCTGTCCGACGACGATGAGATCACCAGTCGCGACCTCCTTGTCGGCACAAGCACGCTCACTTCCATCGGCGGGCTCGAATACGCGTCGGAGAGCCTCACGTTTGACCTGCCCGATGACGCGTGGAGCGGGAAGTATCATCTCGGGTGGCTGCTCGACCCTTCCGACAAGATCGCGGAGTTCGACGAGGATAACAACACGGTGCTCGCGGGAGAGGTCACCGTCAACCGTGACGTCGACGGAGACGGGGAGGATGACGATCAATTCGGTGGAGACGACTGCGACGACGACGACGACGACACCTACCCGGGCGCCGCGGAGACATGCGACGGAAGTGACAACGACTGCGATGGCAAGGTCGACGAAGGCTGCCCCGAAGCAGGCGACGCCGACACCGATTCGGACAGTGACAGTGATGCCGACAGCGATGCGGACTCCGACGCCGACTCGGATGCGGACTCCGACGCCGATTCCGACGGGGACGCGGACGGGGACGCCGATGCCGATTCCGAGCTTGGAGGCGACGACGGCGACGACGAAAAGAACCCGGGCCTGCTCGGCGCGTGCGGCTGCGCCACGGGAGCGCCTACCGGCGGCGGGGTGCTGGCCGTAGCGGCGCTTGCCGGAATGCTGCTCCGTCGCCGACGTCGACACGTGTAAGCCCCGCGGCTCGCCCGGCGTTCCAACCGCGAACCCCGAGAGCCCATGTTCGCACTCATCGCCGCCCTCTTCCATCCCCACGTTCCCGACACGGCCGTCCGCGCCACACTTGGGGATGGACAGATCCTCATGGGAGAGGTGCGAACCAAGACGCTTCGCTTGGAGGGCGGGGCGGGGCTCCTGGAGATCCCGCTGGCCGACGTCGGCGAGGTTGTGCCCGCCGAAGGGGGGGAGTTGGGCGATGCCCACGGCTACGTCAACGTCTGGCTGCGCAACGGAAGTGAGCTGCGCGGGAAATGGGCGGACCCGGAGTTGGATTTGGCCATCCTCGTCGGCGGCGCGAGCGTCGGGGTCAAACTGCCGATGGACGACCTGACGCGCTTTCAGTTGCAGGGCGCTGAACGCTGGCCGCAAGGCGAGGTTTACCGCATGCGCACCTCCTTCGGTGATGACTTCCTCGTGGACCCCGCACGCACCCACCTCGCGCTCGACAACCACCTCGGCAGCTTCGAGCCGCTTTTGTCAGAGTGTCGAAGCATCGCCCCCCTCGGCGACCCAACGGGAGAGTGGCGCGTGGAGCTACAGACCGGCACCGTGCTCGTCGGCCACATGCGGAATGACGTGGTCACCGTCGCGCTTCCGATGGGCCCGGAGAGCGTGTCTGTGCCCCTGGCGCACTTCGTTTCCCTGCGCGTGGAGAACTGGGGGCAGCCCCTCGTGCCCAGCGCTCCGCCCTACCAACCCGATGGACGCGACGATTCGCCCAAGGACGGCGGTGTGAGTTGGAGTGAGGCGGCGCCGGGACGGCAGATGACGGACCGAGGGAGCGCCGAGGAGCTTCCGGAACCGCAACAGGCGTCGCCTGCGCAAGCGGTCGGTGCCCGCTGGTTTGACAGTGGCGCGCTGAAGGGGATGAAGCGCGCACAAGAATAGGAGAGAGAGAGAAAAAGCAATTTCGAACGCCTACCTGCTCTTGCCGCACCGTGACCACGCGTAGTTGACCCCGAAATCCCGGACACTTCTGTCCGGCTCGTGGTGAGCGCGCGTGAGGTCAGGATGGGAACCAGACATCAGCGGTCGTACACGGACGACGAGAGGAAAGCGGCAATCCAGCGCGCGGGTGAGGTCGGACCAGCACAGGCGGGCGCCGATCTGGGCATCCCGAAACCGACGGTGGCGCACTGGGCAGGCGAAGCGAGGCAAATTCCTGCGCCGCCGCCGCCCACGGGGACGGTCACGCCCACCGCAAGTCCGGAACCGGCGGCACCGGCGGCCCCCATCCCGTCGCCACGACGACCCCGCGTCGCGAAGGTCTACACCCCGTCGCAAATCGCGCTAGCGTTGGAGCGCGTCGCGGCCATCGGCGTGCGCCCGGCGGCGAAGGAACTGGGGATCTCGCGCACGACGATTCGCGATTGGGAGCGGAAAGTGGAGAAAGCCGCGAAGGGCGAGGGCCCCGCACCGACCAGCGGACCGGACCCCAAGACCGTCGAAGAGCGTCGTGACGTAGCGATCCTCGGGGAGTGGCGGAAGCAGCAGGGACTCGGCCCCTCGCAGATCCGCAACCAACTCCGCCGGGCAGGCATCAAGGTGTCGGTGCATACGGTGCGCCGAGTCATGGAGGACGCGGGCTATCGGCCTCCCAAGGTTGAACGCCGAGAGCACACGGGAGAGTACGAAGCCATCCGCCCCGGCCAGCTCTGGCACATGGATTTCCTGCATCGGTACGTTCACGGGCAGAAGGTGTTTGTGTTGGCGTTGATCGACGACTACTCGCGGTACGTCACCGGCTGGGCGCTCGACGATGCCGAGCGTGCCGACGCGGTCATCACCGCGTTCGAGGGCGCGGTTGGACGCCACGGCAAACCCGAGGTGGTCATGAGTGACGGCGGCTCGGCCTTCTGGTCGTGGAAGGGGTCGAGCCGCTTCACGCGGGTGCTGGAGGAGTACGGGGTCGATCAATTGATCGCCACGACGCCGGAACTCAATGGAAAAAGTGAGGTGTTCAACGCCAATATCCAGAAGGAGCTGTTCAACCGGGTGACGTTTTCGGACGTCGGCGACTGCCGCCGGCAGCTCGGGCCGCATTTCCACTGGTACAACGATCGTTGAACTCGATACCCTCCTCGAGGACTCACTTCTCTGCGCGCCGGAACTCGTGCGCGTCGCTGATCCCCGGCATCCCCTGTACGGCCGCCGGTTTCGCGTTGTTCGGCGAACGACTCGCCCGGGGCGAAGCGCCAGAATCG